>JBIOUG010000121.1:0-26941 GCA_044866775.1 Thermoanaerobaculia bacterium
GGGCCGGCGCGATCCGCCACCGCCGGACGCCGCCGCCGCTCGCTCCTGGCGGTCGGCAATCCCGAGCCGAGCCCCGGAACGCTCGAGCTCGCCGGCGCGCGCGGCGCCGCGCCCCGGCAGGCGGCGCTCCCGGCCGCGGAGTGGGAGGTCCGGTCCCTGAGGCGGCTCTACGGCCCGCGGCGCAGCGCCGTCTACACGGCGGCTCGCGCCTCGGAGGCGAGGGTCAAGGCCGAGAGCGGGAGCCACCGCGTGCTCCACTTCGCGACCCACGCCTTGCTGGATGACCAGAGCCCCCTCTACTCGAGCCTGGTCCTGGCCCGCACCGCCGGCGACCGGCGTGAGGACGGCCTGCTCGAGGCCTGGGAGATCCTCGGGCTCCACTTGGACGCCGACCTGGTCGTCCTCTCGGCCTGCCAGACGGCGCGCGGCCGGCCGCGGGCCGGCGAGGGCATGATCGGCATGACCTGGGCGCTCGCCGCCGCCGGCAGCTCCGCCACCGTGGCCAGCCAGTGGGAGGTCGATTCCGCCAGCACCGGCCGGCTCATGGTCGCTCTCCACCGCGGCTGGCTCGCCGGCCTCGGCAAGGCCGAGGCGCTCCGGCGGGCGGCGCTCGCCATCCGCAGGCAGGAGCGCTACCGCCACCCGTTCTACTGGGCGGCGTTCGGCCTGGTGGGTGACGGCGGTTGAGCGACGCGCTCGGCCGCGGCGGCGCTCGTCGCGGTGGCGGGCGTCACGGCGGCATGCGCCGCCAGCTCCTGACGGTGGCGAGAAGCTCCCGCGTCTCCTCTGAGCCCGCGTCCTCGTGTAGCGCGGCAGTCAGCTCGCGCTCGGCGTCGTCGAGCAGGCCGGCACGGGCATAGAGAAGGCCGAGGGCGAGGTGCGCGCCGCCGGTCGCGCGGGCGGCGCGCGCGCTCGCGGCGGCGCGATCGGCGGGCAGCACCCGGAAGCGGGCCTGCGGCGCCGTCGGACCCGGAGCGGTCAGCTCCGCGCCGCCGCGGCGGACCTTCACCTGCCAGGCGTAGACGGCGCCCGCGGGCAGCGGTCGCTCCGGCGTCCACTCGGTCGTGGACAGCGGGCCGCTGTCCGCCACGGCGCGGAAGTCGCGATCGAAGACGGCCACCCGGTACCACTCCGCTCCCGCCAGCGGCGTCCAGCGGAACGTCGGCCGCCCGTCGCGGACGGCGGTGGCGACGGGGCTCCGCGGCGCGAGCTCCGCGGCGGCGGCGGCAGGCCCGCGGAGGACGGCGCCGGCGGCGAGGAGATCGGCGATCTCCGGCGGCCTCGCCAACCGCTCCACGGCCGCGCTCCGCCGCTCGAGGCGGCGGACCTCGGCCCGGAGCGAGTCGACCTCGCGCCGCAGCGGCGGCACCGCGAGCCAGAAAGTGAGGCCGACGGCGAGCAGCAGCGCCGCCGCCCAGAGCGCCGGCTGCGTCCAACGGGCCGGCCGCCATCGCGCCGTGGCGCTGCGCCGGTCGAGCTCCACCGACTGCCCGGTTTCCCCTCCCAGGCTCTCCCAGACCTCGAGCGCCGCCGCGAGCGGCTCGCCTTCCGCCACGCGCAGGCGGCAGTCCGCGCAGCCGGCGAGGTGGTCGTCCACCGCCAGCAGCTCGCGCGGCGACAGCGAGCGCTGGCGGTAGCCCTCGACCTGCCGGCTGGAAAGGTGGCTGGTCACGTGACGCCTCGGAAGCTCACGAGCGCAGGCGCCGCGCGAGACGCTCGCGCGCCGACTTGCGCAGGTTGATCACCTGTTGCCGGGTGAGGCCGAGGAGGTCCGCGATCGCCCTGTCCTCGAGCGGCAGCCGATTCCAGATCTCGGCCAGCCGCTCGGCCGGCATCGCCATCGTATGGGCGATCTCCCGCAGCGTGGCGATGCCGGTGAGCGGCAACAGCGCCATCGCGTCGCGCCGCCGGTCGTCGCGCAGGTTCAGGAGCAGCGCGGTCGCCTGGCGCGCGGGAAGCCGGCGGATCTCGGCCCAGAGGCGCACGAGGTCGGCCCGCCGCTCCAAGGCCGACGCCGCGTCCGGCCTGCCGTCGGGAAGGTTGCCGAGCGCCTCGTCGTCACTCCGGCTGCGGGAGCGCTCGCCGCGCCAGCCGCGCTCGGCGAGGGCGTTGTAGGCCGCCACCGCCACGTAACCCCGGAAGTCGTGGATGCCCTCGTCGCCGGGATCGAAGCGCAGGCGCTGCAGCCGCTCGATCAGGCGGAGGACGATCTCGCCTTCCAGGTCGTGGGCCTCGGGGCTGGCGCCCAGCCGCAGGCGCAGGATCCGCCGGATGACCGGCCGCGCCTCGACCGTGAGCAGGCGCCCGAGCGCCTCCCGGGCCTCCGGCTCGGGCGCGCGCACGAAGGCCACGAGCAGCTCGTCGAGCTGCCGGGTGCGCGAGCCCTCCAGCAGTTCCATCGCGGGCCACAGGGTAGCATCGCATCGAGGTCGGTCAGCCCTTCGCGATCAAGCGCTCGACATCGCCGACACCCTACGGCGCATAAGCGACCCAGGTTTCGGCCGAGAAGGCCGAGTAGCCGGCGCTGTTGTAGGCCCGCACGCGGTAGACGTAGGTCACGCCGGGGCTGACGTCGGCGTCGGAGTACCCCATCGTGTCGGCAGGCAGATAGGCGACGTCGACGAAGGGGAACGAATCGCTGCGCCGCTTCTCGAGGACGAACATGGTCTCGTTGGTGCTGTTGTCGGACCACCAGACATCGATCCCGTACCAGCTCTGGGAGGCCTCCCCCATCAGGTTGCTGGGCGCGGCCGGAGGAGCGGAAGCGGGCGTCGTGGCGCTCGCCTGGTTGCTGTAGGCCGAGGCGCCCGCGGCGTTGGTCGCCTTCACCCGATAGGTGTAGCTGGTGCTCTGGGCCAGGCCCGAGTTGGTGAAGCTCGTGACGTTGGCGCCGGCGGTCGCGATCACGGTGAAGCTGGAGTTGCCGCCGGTACTGCGCTCGATCGTGAACCCCGTCTCGTCGCTGCTGTTGTCCTTCCACGCGAGCTGGATCTGGGTGGGTGACGCGGCGACGGCGCCGAGGCCGCCCGGCGCGGCCGGCAAGGCAGGCGAAGCGGCCTGGCTGACGCTGAAGGTCTGGCCGGCGATCGTCAGCACGCCGGTGCGCGACGACGACGACGTGTTGGCGGCGACGTTGTAGCTGACCGTGCCGTTGCCGGACCCGCTCGCGCCCGCCGTGATGGTGATCCAGGACGCGCCGCTCGCCGCCGTCCAGGCGCAGCTCGCTGGGCTCGCGGTCAGCGAGACGGTGCTCCCGCTCGTGCCGCCGCTGGCGACCGAGGCGCCGGTGGGCGACAGCGTGTAGCTGCAGGGCACGCCCGCCTGGCTGACGGTGAGCGTCCGGCCGGCGATGGTGAGGGTGCCGGTGCGCGAGGCGGTGCTCGCGTTCGCGGCGACGGTGTAGGTGACCGTCCCGTTGCCGCTGCCGCTGACCGTGCCGCCGTTGCCGCCGTTGACGGTGATCCACGCCACGCTGCTGGCCCCCGTCCAGGAGCACCCGGCCGGAGCGGTGACGTTGGCGCTGCCGCCGCCGCCGCCCGAGGCCATGGACTGGCTGGCCGGCGCCAGCGCGTAGGTGCACGGCGCGCCCTGCTGGGTGACGGTGAACGTCTGGCCGGCGACGGTGAGGGTGCCGGTCCGCTCGGCGGTGCTCGGGTTGGCGGCCACCTCGTACACCACGGTCCCCTCCCCCGACCCGCTGCCGCCGCCGAGGATGGTGAGCCAGGAGACGTTGCCGGCGGCCGTCCACGGGCAGCCGGCGGCCACGGTCACGGCGATCTCGCCGCTGTCGAGCATCCCCTGGGGGACGAAATGGCTGGCCGGCGAGAGTGTGGCGGCGCAGGGCGAGGCCGCCTCCTGCGTCACGACGAAGCTCTGGCCGGCGACCGTCACGGCCCCGGTACGCGACGACGGAGCGGGGTTGGCGGCGACGCTGTAGACGACCGTGCCGCTGCCCGAGCCGCTCGCCCCGGAGACCACCGTGACCCAGGGCACGCTGCTGGCGGCCGTCCAGGAGCAGGCGGCGCTCACCGTCACGCTGCCGCCGCTCATCCCCGAGCCGGCGACCGCCGCGCCACCGGGAGCGATCGAGCCGCTGCACCCGCCCCCGCCTCCCCCACCCCCGGAAGCGCCGTCGGTGCTGAAGTCGTTGTTCGCCGTGCCCGGGCTGAAGAACCGCCGTGACGGCGTGAGGGTGGCGCCCGTCAGGCTGGCGGTGGCGAAGTTGCCTTTGCACGGCAGGAACCCGGACTGGCTCCAGGAGCCGTCGGCGGCGGTGGTCACCGCCGCGGGGCTGCCGTAGGCGATCAACGCGCCGAAGCTGATGGTGACCCCGGCGACGCCCCGGCCGAAGGCGTCGGTGACGCGGCCGGAGGCCTCGGCGCTCGTGCCGCCCTCGGTCACCCGGTGCTGGAGGCCGTTGGTGAAGATGCCGCCCACCCGCGTCTCTCCCGCCGTGTTGGGCTCGACGCTGTAGGTGAACGTGCGCGGATTGCCGCCCGGATCGTTGACGTTGGTGATCTGGAGCCACGGCGCGTTCGACTGCGGCGTCCAGTCGCAGTCCGGCCGCGAGAGCCAGAGGTAGACGGTCTTGGTGCCGCCGCTGGCGGTGAAGCAGGCGGCCGAGCAGCCGGTGAGCCCGTTGGGATCGCAGGACATACCCATCGACAGCTCGCAGCTCGGCTGGCCGGCCTGGGTGATGGTGAAGGTCTGGCCGCCGATCGTCACCGTGCCCGCGCGCGACACCGGCCAGGTCGTGGTCGTGTTGGCGGACACCGAGTAGCTGACCGTGCCGCTCCCGTTGCCGCCGCCGCCGGCGGTGATGGTGATCCAGGGCGCGCTGGCGATCGCCGTCCAGGCGCAGCCGCCCGGGGCGGAGACGTTGATGACGTCGCTGTCCGAGGTGTAGGAGAAGCTCCGCTCGCCGGGCTGGAGGACGATGGCGCAGGCCTCCTGCGAGACGAAGAAGGTCTGGTCGCCGATGGCGATGGTCCCGGACCGCACCGTCCCGCTGGTGTTGGGCGCCACGTTGTAGACCGCGGTGCCGCCGCCGAAGCCCTGCCCCGCGGTGACCATGATCCAGGAGCTGTTGCTGTGCGCCGACCAGCCGCAGCCCTCCTGCGTCGCGACCGCGATCGCGTTGCCGGTGGACCCGCCGGGCGGCACGTTGGCGCCCGGCGGATCGAGGGTGTAGCTGCACGGCGGCGCCTGCGGCGTGACCTCGAGATAGGACGACACCGACGGCCCGCCGGCGAGCAGCGGCGTGATCTCGACCTCGTAGAGCTGCCCCTCCTGCAGGCCCGTGAGCTGGGCGCTCTGCGCCTCACTCCCGAGCATGATCTTCTGCGGCGCCTCCTGGTCCGGGAGGCCGTAGGCGAGGACGTAGCCCGTGGCGCCCGGCGCCGCGTCCCAGCCCACCGTCACGCTCGACGATGCGACGCTGCGCACGCCGAAGTTGGAGACCGGGACGATCTGGTAGACCTCGTCCAGGGGCTCTGTATAGAGGCCGTTGTCGCAGAGCATGCGGGCGCGGACCTGGTAGTAGTGGAACGTCGTCAGGCCCGGCGTCGAGTCCGCGTAGTAGTCGATGTGCGCGAAGTTCTCGCAGGCCTTGTCCTTCTTGCGCTTGCGGAAGTTGCCGAGGTCGGTGAAGGCGCCGCTGCAGCTCGTGTAGCTGCTGCACTCCCGCATCTCGACCAGCCAATCGTTGTCGAGACGCGTCCGCGTCGCCCAGCGCACGTCCACCGGCCGCGTCGTGCCGAAGTTCGTGCGGTCCTGGAGGATGAACAGCTTGCTGCACAGCTCGCCGTGCCGGACCATCGGGTTGGCGCACGGGCACAGGGTCGAGAACCTCCCGGCCGTCGGCTCGCTGTCGCCTCGCGGGCAGACGCTCTTCAGCTCGACGTCGTACTCGGTGCACTGGCGAAGACTGTTCTCGTTGAACCAGTGGGTGATGATGTAGGAGCGGTTGACGCTGAGCAGCCGATCGGAGTCGAACGCGCCTTCGGAGCGCGGCTTCCACAGGACTCTCGTGCGGTCGGCCGCCAGCGGATCCCACTTCACCTCCATGAAGTTGGGTCCGGCCTCCACCAGCCGCAGGTTCGACGGCGGCTCGCAGGGGGTCGTGAACTGCGCCGCGGCCCACTGCGAGACGTCCTCGCTGGAGCAGCGGGTGCGGACCCGGACGTCGTAGTCGTGACCGGTGACCAGGTCCTCGAGCAGGAAGTTGGTCACCCCGCCGATCTGCGGCACCCGGGTCCAGACGGGGTCGCTCTGCTCCTTGTGCTCGAGCTCGTAGGAGCGGATCTCGGTCTCCCCCCACTCCACGAGCGCCACGTCGGCCTGCGCCGTCACGTCCGGCGGCGGCGGGGCGGCGGCGTGCCCTTCGCCCGGCGCCCGGCAGTGGGTGGTGAAGTCCAGCGGGTCGGTCGGGTCGGACTGGTTCGGCGGCTCCGCCGCGGCGGCGCAGACGGTGATGACGCGCACCTGGTAGGCCGTGTTGGGCACGAGCCGGGAGAGGGTGTGGGTCACCTTGTTGTCGAACGGGTCCGTGTCGACGGACACCGGGACCGCCTGCTGCCAGTCCTGGTCGCGCTCCTTGTACTCGAGGATGTAGCCGTCGACCTCGCTGCGATCGTCCGGGTTGTCCCGGCCGTCGAGGTCGGGCCAGCGGATCTTGGCGGTGGTGTAGTCCTCCCAGAGCACCTCGAAGTTGGGACCGTTGAGGACCAGGAAGCCGGGATTCTGGCAGCGGAACGTCGTGAAGTACTTCGGCAGGCTGAACGGGGACTTCACTTCGGGAGCCGTGGAGCAGACGGTCTGCACGCGGAACTCGTAGTCCGTGCTGGCCTGCAGGTTCTCGAGGACCAGGCGCGTGCGGTCGGTGGGGATGGGCGCCGACCACGGCGGCCGCGTGTCGGGGTAGCCCTCGGGCGGCGGCGGCTCGAGCACGCGGTACTGGACGAGATAGCTCACCGCCCCTGGGGCGGCGTCCCAGGTCAGCCGGACGCGGGAGGCGGTCATCACGTCGTCTTGCAAGTTGGTGGGCGGCACGCACTCGGAGCACGGCTGCGGGTCGCCGCCGTCGGCGCGGCAGGTCGAGCCCGACTCGTAGTTGTAGCCGGAGTAGTCGCCGCCGCCGCAGTGGCTGCGCAGCCGGAACTCGTAGACGGTGCCCGGCTCGAGGCCGTCGACCGGGGTGCTGGTGCCGGCGACGGTGAGCGGATTCGACCAGGCGGTGTCGCCGCCGAACGAGCGGCGCCGCCACTGGACCTGATACTCCGTGGCGCCGCTGACGGCGTCCCACGCCAAGACCACTCCGGCCTGTCGGCGATCGGTGACCCTGAAATGGCGCGGCACGGGACAGCAGAAGGGCTCGCCGTCGCTCCGCAGCGAGGTCCAGGTCGCCTCGAACCCGGGGGCGCCGATCGCGCAATCGGTGCGCGTCTCGACGGTCATCTGCGGCCCGCCCGAGACGATGCTGCCGGGGGGCGTGAACGGCACCGGGAAGCCCGCAGCCCAGGCGTGCTGGCCCGACCAGCCGCCGAGCAGCCGGTCGGTGGTGCAGGCGCCGTCGTAGACGTAGAGCCAGTCGCCTGACGCCATCGCGAAGCTCTCGAAGTCGAGCCGGATGGCGGCGGCGCCGGGGGGAGCCAGGATGGTCGCGATCTGCCGCGCCTGGTCGCCGTAGAACCCGTTGCCGAAGATCGAGGCGTTGTCGTCGGTGATGGCGCCCGAGCAGGTGTTCAGGTTCTCGGCCAGGCAGCGGGGGGCGTGGCTGGGAGGCGGCGCCCCGTTGACCGCCGTGAAGTAGCCCGCCCAGGGCCAGAACGGCCCCGGGTCGTGGCCGGACTGGAACTCGAAGTGGTCGTGCCCCTTGACGGCGATGCAGTCGGGCAGGGGAAACGGCCGCGACTCGAGGCCGCTCCCCAGCTCGGTGTACATGGCGCCCGTGTCGATGCCGTTGCGGCCGCCGATCCGTCGCACCAGTCCGGCCGAGGCCGCGAGCATGCCGCCGGAGAAGCTCCCGGCGTTGGAAAAGCCCGCGTGGGTCACTCCGATGGCGGCCCGGTTCGCATCCGGCGTGTCGAGGTGAAAGCTCCCCTTCGCCTCGCGGATCAGTTGCACGATCGTCGCCCCGTCGTCCGAGAGGAGATAGTGGGGCGACTCCTGGCGGCCGCAGCGGAGATAGAGCGTCAGCGCCCGCTCGAAGTTGTTCTCCGCCACGTGGATCGCGACGTGGGTGGGTCCGCCGCCGCGCTCGAACGTCTTGACGTCGTCGCAGCCGGCCGACATGAAGGTCGCGCTCGGGTCGTCCGCGGCCTCGGCGGTGCCGGCCTGCGCCAGAGAGCTGCCGCCGCTGGTGAAGGTGACTTGTCCCGAGCGCAGGAAGGCGAGGCGCTCGGCGCCGAAGATCGCCTCGAGGTCGATGTCGTAGGCCGGGAACCCGCAGAGGCTCTGGAAGTCCGGGGAGCGCAGGAACTCGAGGACCGAGTAGACGTAGTGGTCCAGCGGGTAGGACTGGCCGAGGACCCGCTGCGTGAAACCGCTGAGGGAGACGAGGACCGGGAGGTGCTCGGCGATCGTCGTCCCCGAGGTGCCGAGTTGCGCACGACGCACCGCGTAGGCGCTCGTGAAGGCGAGGACGTTGGTCGCCGCTGGATCGTTCCGGATCTCCTCGACCGCGACGCCGGAGAGGGCGGCGACCTCCTCCAGGGTGCTGGTGAAGACGCCGCTGCCGTCCGAGATCAGCCCCATCAACCCGTGGACCTCGGGCTCGGCGCCCTCGCTCCCGGCGGGCGGGGCGGCGGGCTGGAGCGGGACGAAGTACGTGTTCCGGTAGGCGACGGCCTCGAGGAGGCCGCGCGGCACCTCCGGATGGAGCGCATAGGCCTGCTCGAAGATCGCGGCGTACTTGGCGTAGCGAGCGAGCTCCGGCGCCTCGGCCGCCAGCGCGGGCCGGGCGATCGGCAGCCCTGAGGCGAGGAAGATCAGGACGGCGGCCGGGACGACGGGGAACACCGCCCGAACGGGAGATCGGCGCATCGGGGGACCTCCTGGACTCGCGTCCAGAACAAGGCTGCGTGCGAAGGCATCGCCTTGTTCCCCAAGGAGTCCCCGCCCGGCGGCATATTACCGTCGGGCTTCCAACGAGACCGTCGAGCGCGCCGCGGGGCGGGCTGCGGCGGGCCCGTCAGCTGCATGTCGACCGGCGTGCCGAAGCCGTGGCCCGTGTCGCGGTCGACGCCGCGGGCTCACCAGCAGCCGCAGTAGTCGTCACACGAGATGATCGCGGTCTCCTGATCGCACCCGCAGCAGGGCGCGCCGTACCAGCACTGCCAGCAGCCGGGCCAGGCCTGGAATCCCATCGGACGCGGCGCGGGCACGAGATCGTCCAGGAGCTCCGAGAGGGCCGGCGGCTGCTCCTGATCCGGATCGGCGTTCTCGGCGAGGAAGCTCGAGCTCGGCGCGCAGGGGCTCGCGACGTGTACGGCGAGAGCGGCGGGTTCCTCGGAGCCGGCGCCCGCCGTGGCCGGGCTCGCGAGAACGAGCGCCGCGCCGAGAACGAGGAAGACCAGGGCACTACGAGAGCGGATCATGCGGTTCACCTCCTGGCTCGAGGAGCCCAAAGTTGGCCGACCGACGCACAGCCGACGCGGCTCATCGCGCAGCCTCTGGCATGCGTCTTCACGAATCTATGGTGTCGCTGACGAGCGGCCGCGAGCCCTGTAACCAAATCGCCCCTCGCGACTCTCTCCTCATAGCCGCCGACGCGAGTTGCCGGATGGGGACCCGGGACTCGCAGCACCCGAGCGGCAGAGGGAGACGAGATGAGCGGACGCAGGCGAGCGTTGTGGATTCCGATCGTTGCGGCAGGCTTCGCGCTCGGCGCGTACGGCGCGGTCGCACGGAGCGTCGCCGCGCCGGCGGAGGGCGACACGGCCGTCCCGGCGCTGCGCGCGGCGACGGCGATCGATCGTCAGGTCGACGACGACGCGCGGGCGATGATCGAGCGCGGGCGCTTCGTCTTCCGCATGTCGCCGTTCCGCAGCCACGGCTTCTTCGGCGGCGTGCTGCGGCTGCACGAAGCCGTCGCGCAGGTCACGCCGCGGACGGCCCTGGCGGTCGGTCTCAAGGTCGACGCGGACGCCGTGCCGCCGCCGGTTCTCGCCACCGCCGACCTCGACGATCCCGCGACGACGATCGCGCTGCTGCGGCTGGATGCGGTCGTCGGGGTGCGCGGCGTCTTCGACCCCACCGAGACGGCCAACGGCGGCCTCAAGTCACTCGGCATCACCTGCGCCTTCTGCCATTCGACGGTCGACGACTCGGTCGCCCCGGGGATCGGCCACCGCCTCGACGGCTGGCCGAACCGCGACCTGAACGTCGGCGCCATCGTCGGCCTCTCGCCCAACCTCCAGGCTCTCGCCGACCGTCTGAGCGCCGACGTGCCGACGGTGAAGACCGTTCTCGCGAGCTGGGGGCCTGGGAGGTTCGACGCCTCGCTCTTCCTGGACGGCAAGGGGCTGCGCCCGGACGGCAAGACCGCGGCGGTGCTCATCCCGCCGGCCTACGGCCTCGCCGGGGTCAACCTCCACACCTATACCGGCTGGGGGTCGGTGCCGTACTGGAACGCCTTCGTCGCCAACCTGGAGATGAACGGCAAGGGGACGTTCGTCGACCCGCGCCTCGCCGACGCCGAGAGGTTCCCGCTCGCCGCGGCCCATCACCTGGACGACAAACGCGACCCGGTCGACGCGGTGAGCGACAAGCTGGCCGACCTCCACGTCTATCAGCTCGCCCTGCGCGCGCCGCAGCCGCCGGCCGGCAGTTTCGACGCCGCGGCCGCCGGGCGCGGCGGCGCGCTCTTCGCCGGCAAGGCGGCCTGCGCGACCTGTCACGTGCCGCCGCTCTACACCGAACCCGGCTTGAACCTGCACACCGCCGAGGAGATCGGCATCGACGACTTCCAGGCCCGGCGCTCCCCCACCGGCCGCTACCGCACGACGCCGCTCAAGGGCGCCTGGTCACGGAGCAAAGGCGGCTACTACCACGACGGCCGCTTCGCCACCCTCCTCGACGTCGTCGAGCACTACGACCGGGTCAAGCGGCTCGAGCTCACGCCGGCGGAGAAGGCCGACCTGGTCGAGTTCCTGAAGTCGCTGTGAGCGACGGCGCTCGGCGGGGGCCGCGCGACCTCGCCCTCCGACGGCGATCAAGCTCTGTCAATAGGTGCATTCGACCGCGGGAGACGCTTGAGGTGAGGGACAAGCGCCGCGGCCAGCGTCTTCCTCCACGAGCGCCGCCGCAGGCGGCGCCGAGGAGGGAACACATGACGCAAAGCAAGACCACCCATCGGATCTGTCGAACCATCATTTGGAGCATGGCCGCCCTGGTGCTCGGCTCCGCCGTGCGCCTCGAGGTGGCCCAGGCCCAAGTCGCCAATCACCAAGCGCCGGCGACGGCCCGCAAAGCCGCGCCGATCACCGACCTCGCGAGCGCCGTCAGGCAGACGGCGGCCGTCGTCGAGGGCGTCGTCAGCGACATCCGGTACGACTACAGCGACGAGGCGGGGCCGTGGACGCGCGTCATCCTGTCCGACGTCTACGCCCACTTCGGCTCCGTGCCGGAGACGGTGGAGATCCGTCACTTCGGCGGACCGCTCCCCAACGGCCGCCTGATGATCGCCGCCGAGCTGCCGGTGTTCGTGCGCGGCGGGCGCTACGTCGTCTTTCTGCGCAACACGGCATGGAACGTCTCGCCGGTCGTCGGCGACTTGGCCCTGCGGGTCGAGACGCTCGGCGACGCGGAGGTGCTCGTCAAGTCCGACGGCCAGGCGGTCACCGCGGTCGGCCCGCGCGGCGTCGAGGTCGGGGCGGCGCTCTTCGCGAGCCCGGAGCTCGACGGCACGGCGCCAAAGGCCCTCTACGAGAGCGTCTCCGCGCTTGCCCGCGCGCCGCTCGACCGCTGGAGCTTCGTCGAGGCGCTCGGCGCGACCCTGGCGGAGGAGGGCCTCGCCGTCGAAGGCGCCTTCTACGACCGCCCTGCCGGTGAGTTCACCTGGCGCGCGCAGCGCACGGCGCCGCCGGTCCGCGCGGCGGCGCCCGCAAGCACCGCGGCGGCCCGCGACGGCGGCCCGGAGCTCGACACCTCCAATCCCAACCAGTGAGACGAGGAGCGACGATGAATACCAGCTCGAAAACCCTGACCTTGGCCTGCCTCTTGACCGCCCTCGGCGCCGCCGGTGGCGCGGAGGCGGCGTCCTGGAGGACCTGCAACGGCAGCCCGGTGAAGTGGCGCGATACGGTGAACCTCCATCGCAACCGCTGCAGCATCGCGGACACCGGCAACGTCAACAGCGCGTATTGGAACGGCGTCCGCCAGTGGGACAGACTCTCCACGGTAGTGGACGGGTTCTTCATGAACGCCACCAGCGACTGCTCGATCGGCCACGGCGACGGCCAGAACGAGGTCGGCCTCGTCAACCGCTCGGCGATCGACGGCAGCAACGGACTGACGATCCTCCAGCTCGGCCTCTGCTTCATCGGCAGCAACGACATCGACGAGGCCGACGTGATGATCGCCAACGACCTGAGCTTCAACGCCCAGTGGGGCAATTTCCTCGGCACCACCGGCCGCAGCACCTTCGTCCACGAGTTCGGGCATTTCTTCGGCTTCCTGCACGAGGACGTCCATGCCGTCATGCGCACCACGCCGCCCCACCTCGTGACCGGCGGCGGGGAGCCGTCCACGGTGTGGCCGAGCGATACCATCGGTATGCGGGCGGTCTACGGGTTCTCGACCTCGCGCCCGAACCTGCTGCCCTCGGCGTTGGGACCCGTGGCGGGGTCGGTCCAGCGTCTCGATCCGGCGACCACCGTCACCGTCTGCCGCGGCGCGAGCCGGACCACGCGCGTCTACCTCGGGAACTCCGGCAACGGCGCCTCCGGCACCTACAGGCTGCGGGTCAGGCTGAGCACGACGGCACCGCAGTCGGGTTACTCCCAGAGCTCGAACGTCGCCGCCACCTTCACGCACTCGCTCCCCGCGCTCACGCAAGGCACCTACGACCTGCCGTTCCGCGTTCCGTCGTCCTTGCCGAACGGCACCTATTACGTCTACGTCGACATGGATTACCCGCGGGCCATCGCCGAGATCCTCGAGGGCGACAACACGACCGTGAGCGCGATGAAGGTCCGGGTGAACTGCTGACGAGGAGGGTCAGGCCATTCTGACGCGGATTCTCTGCCTGATGATCGTGGCAGCCGCCGCCGGAGGCGGCTGCCCGTCGGCCTCGCGACCCGGCGGCGAGCTGCCCGCGCCACCCGATCCCTTCGTGGTCACCACGGCCGGAGGCGTGCGCGCCTCCGGCCCCGCGGCGCGGGTGGAGATCAGGTATTTCGACCCGGAGGGGGCGCCGGAGATCGAGGTCGCGGTCGCGGCCGCCGACGGCTCGGGACGGACGTGGGCCGCGCGTGCGCTGGCGCCCCTGGAGTTTCTGCAGACGCGCACCCTCACGGCCGAGCTGGTGGATGGCCTCCTCGAGCCCGGCACGGCCAGCGTGCAGGTGGCGGTCCCAGGGGGCGATGCGGCGTTCGCCCCGTCGGGAACGCTCGAGCTGCGCCTGCGCGAGGGCGAGTTGGTCGGCGAGGTCACCGCGGCCGGCGAGGAGTTCTCGGCGCGGCTCGCGGGGCCGTTCGTCGTGACCTGCGCTGCGCCGGCGGCCTCCTTGGGAACCCAGGCGCCGGCTCCGGTGTCGGAGGACGCGCTGCCGGCGCTGGTCGTCGACGAGCGGTTCGAGTCCGCGCTCTGCAAACCGCACGCGAGGCTGGGCCCTCAAAGAGACCAATAGACATGCGCGGCAAACGAGAACAGGCAGCTCACGCGGCACCAAGCAAGTCACAGCACCGCGAACAGGTCGGCCGAACCCTGTACGACGCTCTCCTTGATCGCCGTCTCCAACTCATCCTCCTGATCCTGGCTCTTCTCGTCATCTTCCTCTCGAGCCTGGGAGTGATCGACCTTCGTATTCGAGGAAGAGACGTTGAGTTCCAGACGCATCCGCTCAGGAACGTGCGCGGCGATCCGGTCTTCGTCAAAGTGATCGACCCCGCCGGGAGCCGAGCAATCAACCAAGTGTACGTCCCGACCTTCACTGCGACACTTGTCAACTACGGCGGCCCAACGGACGGGAAGTACCTCGATGGCCTCGCCGACATCTTCGCCACCAAGCTCTCTCCGCTCTACGACGCGCGGACGATCCCCTTTTCTCCCGACGAGGAGTCGAACATTGAAGCCGCGGCCCTGCGCATGGTGGCCGGGCTTGCTCAGACCGACTCGTTCGGCGTTCTCATCGGCCGCGTTCACAAGTACCAAAACGAACGGCCGGACATCGGCCAAAAAGCGATGGTCTCGATGACCATCAGCCTTTACGACAATCGCGGTCGACGCCTCTGGATAGCATCGCAGACGCTCGCGTCGTCCTCGACATTCTGGCCTGGCGACAAGGTGCTCGGCGGGATGGAGGCAATCGAGCTCACCGAGCGCCTGTCGACAGAGATGACTCAGCGACTACAGCAGCTCATCGTCGACCAGCGAAACCAACGATAGGCGGAGACTCTTCATGAAGACCCTACTGGCACTCCTCGTAATCAGCGCCACCATCATGCCGTTGCAGCCGAATGCTGCGTCGGCGGAGCCTCTCCAAGGCAGTCTCGGAGCTTCACCAGAATGGGGCTCCGGCTGGATTGACTTCTCGGCGCCCATCGATTTCAAGAAGGGCGACAAGATCAAGCTGACTCTGGGAGGAAGCGCAAAGAGGGTGATGATCAGGCTGTTGCCCAAAGGCAGCGCACCCGATCAGGCCATCGGAATCATCGAGGGCAAGCCGTTCGACGTGCCCGAGAGCAGAATCGTCACCATTACGCTGCGCGAGGACCACAAGAACGTGACTCAGATCTCCGTCCACGGCGGCCCCAATCCGTGGGGACTCTTCCGCTTAGGAGGGAACGGCCCGGCAACCCTGCTCAGCGCGGGTAGACAACGCTGAGCTGCCAGGCGTGACGGAGCGTGCGACCGCGTTCGGCCGCGAGCTGCGCCCACAGGCGCTCAGCCTGCGGGTTGGACAACCGAGCCGTCAGCTCCAGCTCATCGGCCGACAGGGGCACGATCGCCGCGGCATGCTTCGAGCCGCGCATGAGCACCACCTGCTCCCCTCGCGCCGCCGCTTCCACGAGCTCGTTCAGACGGGCCTTGGCCTCGCGAATGGTGACCTCGCGCATGCCCGGGGCGTGACCTCATTGCGAGTCTCTGTCAAGAGACTCATCCATCCATGGCAGCGAGCTCGGGACGGGCGCCGGCGCGGTCCGTGCTCTCGCCTCGACGGCGGCGGAGCGGAGCATCGAGAGGGCGGCGTAGAGGACCACCACGACCACCAGCCAACGCAGCGCGCCGAGCGGCAGCGACTTGACGATGAAGGCGGCGAGGAGCACGGCCGGGATGCCGCCGAGCGTCAGGCCGAGCGTCGTGCGCAGGCTGTAGCGCCCGCTCTGGATGAACTTGAGGCTCCCGACCGGCATCAGGAACGCGCACGAGCCCATCATGATCGGGAACGCCGTGCGCAGGTTCATGCCGAGCAGGCTGACGAGGATCATGCACGGGCCGTAGAGCCCGACCCCGACCTCCATCAGCGCCCCGAGCGTGAAGTTGCCGGCAAGCCCGGCCGCCAGCCGCCAGCCGGCGAGGCCCTCGGTGGCGCCGCCCGGCGGCGTCAGCTCGAAGATCTGGAGCAGGAAGAGCGTCGCCGCGGCGAGCAAGGCGAAGCCCATGCCGATCTGGATCTTGCGCCGCGACGCCCTGGCCACGAACCCCGCGCCGAACCACGAGCCCAGGACCGCGGCGACGATCATCAGCACCAGCGTCACGATGTCGACCGAGACGATGGCGATGAAGATGAAGGCCTGCGCGACGGTGGCGAGCGTGTGCCCGACGTTGAGCGTGCCGGGGATCTTCTCGTCGGCGACCAGGCGGCGCAGCTTGAGGACGGCGGTCGTCGAGGCGAACGAGCCGATCCCGAGGGTGTCGAAGAACGCGGTGACGAACCCGAGCGCCGTCTCGAAGAGGGTCGGCTTGGCCGCCTGGTCGCCACCCGCGCCGGCGCGCCGCGAGCGGAGCACCGCCCGTGCCAGCGCCGCGACGTAGAGAGCGCCGAAGGCGCCGAGAGTCAGAAACAGAGCGAGCTTCAAGGCGGGAATCCTACACCGCGTGCACGCCGGCCGGGCGACTAGAGTCCGGACATCGCCAGGCTCGTTCCGAAAGAGCACGATGGCATTAGGGGAGAGCGGACCGGCGAAGGCCCCCGGCTCCCGGCGCCGTTCGGGATCCACCCCTTCTCTACTGAGCAGCAGACAAGAAGCGGGGCAATAGCTTGTCGCTCGGCCTCACAGCTCGCGCAGGAACCGGCGGATCTCGTCGTGCGTGCCGGCGCGGACCAGTGTGAGCCGGTCGGGCTCGAGCGCAAAGAGGATGCGCAGACCGAGGCCGACCCTAGCCTCCCAGATGCCGCTCGCGTGGATCTTGCGGATGCCGAGGCCCTGGTGGAGGTGCGGCTGACCGATCGCCTTCGGCAGCGCGAGAAGGACCTCGAACAAGGCGGCGCGCTGGTCTTTTGCGAGTCCGCCGGCGTCGCGCAGAAAGCGCTCGGCGAGCGCGACGCGCATCAGGCGGGGCGGCGCCGCTTCGCGGCCGTGCGGCCGGTTTTGGGCGATCGCCTGGCCGGGCGCCCTGCCAGATGCGCCACGGCCTCCTCGGGCCCCGCGAAGTCGAGCAGCGTGCCCGCGCGCCGTTCGGCCGCGAGCTGCGCCCACAGGCGCTCAGCCTGCGGGTCGGACAACCGAGGCGCCAGCTCCAGCTCATCGGCCGACAAGGGCACGATGGCCGCGACGTGCTTCGAGCCGCGCATCAGCACCACCTGCTCTCCTCGCGCCGCCGCCTCCACGAGCTCGTTCAGATGGGCCTTGGCCTCGCGAATGGTGACCGCGCGCATGCTCGTAGCGTGACCTCATTGCGAGTCTCCGTCAAGAGACTCGTCGCGATCGACGCCGGCGGCCGCGTAGCGGCGCGATAACGCCGCGCTGCCGCCGGAGTGATAGGTTTGCGATCGCTGGGGTAGCGGAGGTCGTATGCGCAGTCGCGATGTCTGGACGGCCCTGATCGTCGCCCTCCTCGGCCTCGCCGCCGGCGCCTCGCCGGCCGGCGCCCGGGGCGTGCGGCTCGACGCCGAGCCGGCGCGCCTGCCGCTCTACTTCGTCGAGAACCGCGGCCAGGCCGACCCGCACGTCGCCTACTACGTCCAGGGCCGCCGCAGGACCCTCTCCTTCACGCCGCAGGGGCTGACGTTCCTTCTCCACCTGACGGCGCGGGGAGCCGAGCAACCGTACGCCCTGCACCTGGAGTTCCTGGGGGCCCAGGCCGGTGCCCGGCCACGCGCCGAGGCGATGACGCCGGCCGTGATCAGCTACTTCAGCGGCCACCCGACGACCTGGATCACCGGGGTTCCCACCTACTCCCGGGTGGTCTATGAGGACCTCTGGCCGGGGATCGACCTGATCTTCTCGGGTGCCGCCGGGCGGCTGAAGTACGAGCTCATGGTGCACCCCGGAGCCGATCCGCGCCAGATTCGCCTGGCGTATCGCGGCGCCACGCGGCTGGCGGTGAACGCCCGCGGGGAGCTCGTGGTCGAAACCCCGGCGGGGGGTTTTCACGACGCGCGGCCGATCTCCTTCCAGGCGCGGGGCGGCCGCGAGGTCGAGATCGCGACGGCCTACGACCTCGATGCGGCCGGCGGCAGCTACGGCTTTCACCTCGGCGCCTACGACCCACGCCTGCCGCTGCTCATCGACCCGGAGGTCTTCGTCTACGCCGGTTTCTTCGCGATGTTCTCGGCCGACCCGGAGTTCGACTCCGAGGGCTGCGGGGCGGTCGCCGTGGATGGGGCGGGCAACGCCTATGTGCTCTGCACGAGCAGCTATTCCCCCCCTGGCTCCCCTACGATCTATCGCTACGTCGCGAAAGTGAATTCGACGGGTACCGCGATTCTCTGGAAGGTCTATCTCGGCGGCAGCACGGCCGTGTCCGACTGGTTGTCTGACATCGCCGTGGATGGGGCCGGCAACGCCTACGTCGTCGGACAGACTGCCGGTAGCGGGTTCCCGGTCGTCTCAGGGCCCGACACGAGCTTCAACGGAGGAGGTCTCGACGGCTTCGTCACCAAGATCGATGCCGCGGGTACCTCCCTGCTCTATTCCGGCTTCATCGGCGGCTCCGGCTCCGACTCGGCACTCGGCATCGCCCTCGATGCGGCCGGCAACGCCTACGTCGCCGGCCGCACCAAGTCCACCGAGACGACCTTCCCCGACGGCGACGGTTTCGGCGCCCTCACGGGACCGGACACGACCTACAACGGAGCCGACGAAGACGGCTTCTTCGTCAAGGTGAACGCCGCGGGCACGGGGTTCCTCAACGCCAGTTACGTCGGCGGCGCCGGCAATGAAACCGCCTCCGGCATCGCCGTGGATCCGACCGGCAACGCCTACCTCGCCGGCAGGACCTTCTCAACTCAGGCGACCTTCCCCGATGGCGACGGCTTCGGCCCCCTCACGGGACCGGACACGACCCACAACGGGGCATCCGACGCGTTCGTCGCCAAGGTGGATGCGGCTGGCGCGGCGTTTCTCTGGGCCGGTTACGTCGGCGGCGCCGGCACCGATGAGGCCTTCGACGTCGCCGTCGACACCGCCGGCAATCCCTACATCGCCGGCCGCACCAGCTCCAATCAGTCGACCTTCCCCGACGGCGACGGCTTCGGAGCCCTCTCCGGGGCGGACACGACCTTCAACGGCGGTCTCCAGGATGTCTTCGTGGCCAAGGTCGACGCCGCGGGCACGATGCTCCTTTGGGCTTCCTACGTCGGCGGCGGAGGTGGCGAAGACCCGGGGGACATCGCCCTGGACGCCGCCGGCAATGCCTACGTAGCCGGCCGCACCAGCTCCAATCAGTCGACCTTCCCCGATGGCGACGGCTTCGGTGGCCTCTCGGGCCCCGACCCCACGTACAACGGGGGCCCCGAAGACGGCTTCGTCGTGAAGGTGGCGGCCACCGGCACGCATTTCCTCTGGGCCAGTTACATCGGCGGCAATGTCGTCGACGGCGAAACGGCCGCCGGCATCGCCGTGGACGGCGACGGCGCCGCCTATGTCGCCGGTCACACCCATGCCAAGGGGAACACCTTCCCCGACGGCGACGGCATGGGAGGGTTGCCCACCTTCAACCCCGGCCCCGGCGGTGGCGGCTCGGACGCGAGCGGCTTCCTGGTCAAGATCAGGGGGCCCGACCAGCCGGGCGACTACTTCACGCTGGCGCCGTGCCGCGTGGTGGACACGCGATGGCCGGACGGCCCACAGGGCGGCCCCGCGCTCGCGGCCAACGCCGAGCGCACTTTCCCGCTCGCCGGCACCTGCGGCATCCCGTCAACGGCGGTGGCGGTCGCCCTCAACGTCACCGCGGTAAGCCCTACCGCCGACGGCAACCTCCAAGTCTTCGCGGCCAGCACGGCCGCCCCGGCGAGCATCATCGTCGCTTACCGGACCGGCTCGACCCGTGCCGACAACGCGGTGGTCGCCCTCGGCACGGCGGGAGCCGTGACCGCGCGCGCGAACCAGGTCTCGGGTTCGGTCCACCTCGTGCTCGACGTCGTGGGCTACTTTGCATACTGAGGGCCCGCGCAAACCGGTGGTCCCATGGAACCTCAGGAGACCCGCCGCACGCTCGACCGATTGGCCGCCAGCGCGGCGGCGGCGGACCAGGAGGGCTTCCGCGAGCGGCTGCGCGCCGCGGCGCCCGCCGTCCGCGAGTACCTGACGAGCCTGGTCCTCGAGGATGCGCCGCCGGACTTCACGGCGCGCTACGTCGGCGACGCGCTGCAGCGCTTCGTGCACACCCTCGACTTCGTTCCCCTGCCGGCCGGTCCCCGCATCCTGGAGCTGGGGGCGAACCCCTACTTCTTCCATCTCCTGCTGCGGCGGCTCTTCCCCGGGGCCGCGCTCGAGGGAGCCAACTTCTTCGATCACGATATCTTCTCCGGCCGGCTCGGCTCGGCCACACATCGCCTGAGCAGCCGGCGGTTCGGCGAGCAGTGGGAGTTCACCTACCCGCTGTTCAACCTCGAGGTCGTCCCGCGCTACCCGTATCCCGCCGGCAGCTTCGACCTCGTCTTCTTCTGCGAGACCTTCGAGCACCTGGTGGTCAACCCGCTGCCGGTGCTGCGGAAGATCCGCCGCCTGCTCGCCCCGGGCGGGCATCTCATCGTCACTCTCCCCAACGCGGCCCGGCTGAGCAACTTCGCCGTCCTGCTCGACGGCTACAACCTCTTCGACCTCTATCATCCCGACAACGGCGTCCACGGCCGCCACAACCGGGAGTTCACCCTGGCGGAGATGAAGCGGCTGCTGATCCTCCACGGCTTCGAGGTGCGGCGCGCCGAGACGCGCGACCGCTTCGACTACGAGCACGTGCCGATCGAGGCGGTCGACTACAGCGGCGCGCCGGCGACCCTGGCGCGACGGCCGCGCGAGCTGCGCAAGATCCTCGAGCGGGCCGGCGGCAAGCTCGACGACCGCGGAGACAACCTCTATCTGCTGGCGCGGCGCCCCCAACCGGCTCCGGCCTCGCCGGGACCGCCGCCGGCGCCCGGCCTGGCGGCCTGCCCGCCGCCGGCCGAGTCGCCGCGCGTCGAAGCCTTTCTCGACAGCGTGGAGGACGGTCCCGCACGACTGACGGTGGTCGGCTGGGGGTTCCTGAGCGACGACGAGGGCGACGGCGGCGACTGGATCCAGCTCGTCCTGAGCTCCGCGACGGGGTGCTTCGCGCTGACCTGCTCCCGGATGCAGCGCCAGGACGTCGCCGATCGCTACGGCCTCGAGCGGACCGATCCCGGGTTCAAGGCAGAGATCGACAAGGCCGCGCTGCCCTCCGGACGCTACCGGGTGGGCCTGCTCCTCGGCGGGCCTCGCCTCGCGGAGGGCTTCCGCGATCTCGGCATCGAGACGGTGGTCGGCTAGGGGCGGTGCTCCGTGATTAGAGTCGACTATACTTACGCCTCAGTTGCGAGGCGCGAGGCGGGAAGCGGGGTTCTAGATGAGATGGACTGAGATCCGCGGGCACTACCCTCACCAGTGGCTGGTGGTCGAGGCGCTCCAGGCTCGGTCGGAGCTCGGGCGGCGAGAGCTCGAGGAGCTGGCGGTCGTCGACGCGTTTCGAGATGGCGAGGCCGCTCTCCGCGCTTACCTCAGACTGCACCGCGAGGCACCGGAGCGCGAGCTCTACGTCCTCCACAGCGACCGCGAGGAGCCGGACATCACCGAGCGGACGTGGCTGGGGCTGCGCACCGCTGGATGAGGATCCGGCTCGAGCACGGGTTAGCTTACGTCGAGGCGCTGCTGAGCTTCCGCGCCCGAAGCCTTCACCTCGTGGACATCATCCTCGACACCGGCTCGGCCGGCACCATCTTCTCAGCCGACCGGTTGCTCGAGATCGGAATCGCGCCGGAGCCTCTTGACGCCTTGCGCCGCATCCGCGGCGTGGGCGGAACCGAGTTCGTATTCACCAAGCGCCTGGACCTGTTGGCCATCGGCGAGCTCGAGATCTCCGACTTCGAGGTCGAGGTAGGCGCGATGGACTACGGGTTCCCCGCCGATGGCATCCTCGGGCTCGATTTCCTAGTGCGCGCCGGCGCGCTCATCGATCTCCGTGAGCTGCGTGTGTTTACCTCCCGATAGCGGCGCACGGCCCCATGTAGAATCGGGGCATCGCTCATCTCAGGAGAACCGAGCCCGATGCCGCGCAGGAAGCAAACTGACACCGGCAGGACGAAAGCCTCGCGCAAGCCTATCGAGCAGTACGAGCACACGGGCGAGACGCGGCTCAACAATCCGCCGGTCGGGCTGGTGAAGCCGGAGACCGAGCCGGAGGAGGGCAAAAAGACCTACGCCTACGATCCGCACCTCGACCCGCAGCTCGTCTGGGCCGGGAAGGCCGAGCACACGAGCTTCGAGGTGCCGACGGTGTCGCTGCACGTCCACGAGCGCATCGATCCTAAACGGATCCTCGACGCCGTCCGCAAGCGCAACGGCCAGGCGGCGCGCGGTCCGGAGCAGCTCTCGATGTTCGAGCGCCCCGAGGAGCAGCGGCCGCTGCGCGAAGCGCTCGACTTCTACAAGCACGCCCACGGCTGGAGCAACCGCCTGGTGGCGGGCGACTCGCTGCTGGTGATGAGCTCGCTGCTCGAGAAGGAGGGGATGGCGGGCAAGGTGCAGATGGTCTACATCGATCCGCCCTACGGCATCCGGTACGGGTCCAACTTTCAGCCGTTCGTCAACCGGCGCGACGTCAAGGACGGCAAGGACGAGGACCTGACGCAGGAGCCCGAGATGATCCGGGCGTTTCGGGATACGTGGGAGCTGGGGATTCACTCCTACCTGGCGTATTTGAGAGATCGGCTGCTGGTCACGCGGGAGCTGTTACACGAGAGCGGAAGCTGCTTTGTTCAGATCAGCGATGAGAATCTCCATCACGTACGCGAGGTGCTCGACGAGGTCTTTGGCGAGAAGAACTTCTGCGGCCTGATCTCGTTCCGCAAGACTTCAGGTGCAAGCAGCCCCACGGCACGGGTCAATGTAGTGGCGACGGTATCTGATTATCTGCTCTGGTACGCGCGATCCCGAGAACAAGTGAAGTACCGGCAACTCTATCTGACAAAGACACCAGGCGGCGAGGGGGCTGGACAGTATGTCTGGATCGAGACGGACGATTGGAAGGTTCACCCGCTTTCCGCGTCGGACTCCCTCGATTCGGGAAGGCTCTTGAGGCCAGACAACCTCGCCTCCACGGGTTACAGCGCGGCCTTGTCACAAGCATTCGAGTATCGTGGAGAAACATTTGAGCCGCCGCCGAACTCCCACTGGAAGACCACGAGTGAAGGGCTGCGCCGCCTCGCGGCTTCGGACCGCATCATGCGAATCGGCAAGCGGCTCTATTACAAGCGCTTTTTCGACGACTTCCCGGTATTTCCGATCACGAATCTCTGGATCGATACAGGCAGCAGCGGCTTCGCAGAAGCTCGGGTTTATGTGGTCCAGACGAACCTGCGCGTGCTCGACCGCTGTCTCCTCATGACCACCGACCCCGGCGACCTCGTCTTCGACCCCACGTGCGGCTCCGGCACAACCGCCTTCGTCGCCGAGCAGTGGGGCCGCCGCTGGATCACCTGCGACACCTCCCGCGTCGCCACCGCTCTCGCGAAGCAGCGTCTCATGACCGCGCTCTACGACTACTACGAGCTGGCCCACCCCACCGAGGGCGTCGGCAGCGGCTTCGTCTACAAGACCGTCCCCACGTGACTCTGAAGTCCATCGCCAACAACCCCGAGATCCGCGAAGGCATGAGCCGCGAGGCGATCGACCGCGCGATCGCGAAGTACGCCGATCAGGAGACCCTCTACGACCAGCCGGCGATCGACAGGGGCCGGACGCGCGTCACCGGCCCCTTCACCGTCGAGGCGGTGCCGGCGCCGGTGGTCAAGCCGCTCGACGGCGCGGACGAGGCGCCGATGCGCCCGCCGCCGGACGCCTCCGCCGCCCGCTCGGGCGCGACGCTCCGCCACGCCGAGTGGCGCGAGGAGCTGCTGAAGACCGGGATCCGCGGCAAGTCCGGGCAGCGCATCCTGTTCTCGCGCGTCGAGCCGCTCGCCGGCACACGCTGGCTGCACGCCGAGGCCGAGACGCGGCCGAACGACGCCGGGGCGGACACGCTCGCGGAGGGCGGCGCCGCCTCCGAGGCGCAGCGGGTCGTGATCTCCTTCGGCCCTGAGCACGCGCCGCTCGAGCAGAAGCAGGTCGAGCGGGCGTGGCAGGAAGCTCGCTCCCTCTACTCGCGCCCGGCACTGCTCGTCTTCGCCGCCTTCCAGTTCGATCCCGAGGCGGCGAAGGACATCGACCAGTTGACGCCCGTCAAGGCGGGCATGACGCTCCTCAAGGTGCAGATGAACCCGGACCTCCTGACCGCGGACCTCAAGAAGAAGCGCGCGAGCAACGAATCGTTCTGGCTCGTCGGCCAGCCGGACGTCGAGCTGCGCCGCGTCGCCTCCGGTGATCACGCAGGGAAGTGGCAGATCGAGGTGCGCGGCTTCGACTACTACAACACCAAGACCGGCGAGATCGAGTCGGGCGACGCGCGGCGCATCGCGCTCTGGATGCTCGACCCGGACTACGACGACCGCAGCCTTTTCCCGCGCCAGGTGTTCTTCCCGATGGCCGGCGACGACGAGGGGTGGACGCGACTCGCCAGGAGCCTGCGCGCCGAGATCGACGAGGAGGCGATCGAGGCCTACCGCGGCACCGTCTCGCTCCCCTTCGCCGCCGAGCCCGGGCAGAAGGTGGCGATCAAGGTGGTCGACGACCGGGGCATCGAGTCGCTGCGCATCCTCGAGGTCGACTGATGCCCAAAGGCATCGACCACCTGATCATCAACTCGCCGTTCGAGGAGCCGCGCCACCACTGGGGTTACGACCGCGAGAGCCGGCGCTTCGAGAAGCGCGCGGGCCGCCGCCCGGCCGGCTACGTCATGGCGACCCCGGGGCAGGACTCCTTCGACGACCCGGGGATCTTCGTCGAGCTGCCGGAGGTCAACCGCATCCGCGAGCGCGTGGCCGGCTGGCGGGCCGCCGGCTACCCGGGCGCGACCGGCACCACGATGCGCCTCCTCGAGCACTGGCGCGACCCGGAGCGGGGCGAGGGCCAGCGCCTCTTCTCTTGCCAGCTCGAGGCGGCCGAGACGCTCATCTGGCTCACCGAGGCGCCGGCCGCCGAGCGCCAGGGGATCGAGCTCGCGGGCGACGGCGGAGCGTTCGCGCGGCTCTGCGTCAAGCTCGCCACGGGCACGGGCAAGACCGTCGTCATGGCGATGGCGATCGCCTGGCAGATCCTCAACAAGGTCGCCGACCCGCAGGACCGCCGCTTCGCCAAGCACGTCTTCGTCGTGGCGCCGGGGTTGACGGTGCGGAACCGCCTGCGGGTGCTCGAGCCCGCGCACCCGGAGAACTACTACGACGCCTTCGACGTCGTGCCGTCGGCCCTGCACGAGCGGCTGCGGCAAGGGAAGGTCCTGGTGCGCAACTGGCACGCGCTCGGCTGGGAGAGCGAGGAACGGCTGCGCAAGAGGCGCTCGGTCGACAAGCGCGGCGCCAAGAGCGACGAGGCGTACGTGCGCGAGGTGCTGGGCGACCTCGCCGGCGCGCGCAACCTCCTGGTCATCAACGACGAGGCGCACCACGCCTGGCGCGTGCCGGCCGGGCAGAAGGTGGCGGGCGTGTCGAAGGCCGAGGTCGAGGAGGCGACGAAGTGGGTCGGCGGCCTCGACCGCATCCATCGCGCGCGCGGCATCCTCGCCGCCTACGACTTCTCGGCCACGCCCTTCGTCCCGTCCGGCAAGCGCAGCCAGGAGGAGGCGCTCTTCGGCTGGATCGCCAGCGACTTCGGGCTCTCGGACGCGATCGAGTCGGGCCTCGTGAAGACGCCGCGGGTGGTCATCCGCGACGACGGCGTGCCGGACGCGAAGAGCTACCGCTCGAAGCTCTTCCACATCTACCCGCACGTCGCCGACGACTTGAACCGCAAGGCGACGCCGGTCGAGCCGCTGCCGCAGCTCGTGACCAACGCCTACTACCTGCTCGGGCGCGACTGGCTCGAGACGGCGAAGGAATGGGAAGAGCAAGGAGCACAGACGCCGCCGGTCATGATCACCGTCTGCAACCGCACCGAGACGGCGGCGCGCATTCACACGGCCTTCGCGAAGAAACGCATCCTGATCGAGGAGCTGGGCGACCCGGAGCGGCTCCTCCACATCGATTCGAAGGTGCTGGAGATGGCCGAGGAGCGCGAGGAGGCGCCGGCGGCCGCGGCAGCGGTGGAACCTTCGGGCGGCGAGGAGGAGGAGGACGGGGGCGAAGAAGAAGAGAATGGAGCGCCGGTCCGCAAGCTCACCAGGCAGCAACAGGCCGAGGCGCTGCGGCAGCAGGTCGACACCGTCGGCCGGCCCGGCAGGCCGGGCGAGAAGATCCAGAACGTGATCTCGGTCGGGATGCTCTCCGAGGGCTGGGACGCGAAGACCGTGACGCACGTCATGGGCTTGCGCGCTTTCACCAGCCAGCTCCTCTGCGAGCAGGTCGTGGGCCGCGGGCTGCGCCGCACGAGCTATGACCTCGGCCCGGATGGATTCTTCCGGCCCGAGTACGTGAACATCTTCGGTGTCCCGTTCACCTTCCTGCCACACGAGGCGACGGAAGGGACGCCGCCTCCTCCACCGAAGCCGCGCACGCGCATCGAAGCGGTGCCGGAGAGGAAGCCGTACGAGATCGACTGGCCGAACGTGGTGCGGATCGATCAGGTCTACGGGATGCGGCTGGCGTTGGACCTCGCGGCCGTCCAGCCACTCCACCTCGCCGCCCACGACACGATCCAGCTCGCCGAGATCGCGCCCACCGTCGAGGGCAAGACCGATCCGACGCGGATCGCCGAGATCGAGCTCCAGGAGCTGGGCCGGCGCAACCGCCTGCAGACGATCACGTTCAAGGCGGCGGCCGAGGTCTTCGACCAGGTGAAGCCCGGCTGGCCGGGAAGCCGTGAGCTGCTGCTCGGGCAGCTCGTGCGGATCGTCGACCGCTTCCTCGCCTCGGACCGCATCGTGATCGCGCCGCGCGTCTACGCTGAGGACGCGCTACGGCGGCGCATCATGCTCACGCTCAACATGAGCCGCATCGTCCAGCACCTCTTCGACGCCATCCGCTTGGAGAACACCACCGGCCGCGCGGTCGTCCTCGACCGCGAGCGCCCGC
>JBIOUG010000122.1:0-2193 GCA_044866775.1 Thermoanaerobaculia bacterium
CGCGGCGAGCATCTTCTCGCCGGGGGTGTCCCCGAAGTCGCGCTCGTGCAGGCGGCCGAGCCGCTCCGCCGCGCCCTCGACCTCGGCGCCGAAGTAGACGGTGATCAGCTCCACCGCCTCCAGCGCCCGGCGTTCGCTCTCGAATCCCAGGGGCAGGTCGTCCGCGGCCTGGCGCGCGAAGGCGGCCGCGTCGTCTGGGTCGCCGGCGAAGTTCAGGGTGCGGGCGAGCAGGAACGCTGCCATGCCGCGGTCGCGGGGGTCGTCAAGCACGTCGTAGGCCTCGCGGAGGTGCTCCAGGGCGAGCGGCGCGTAGGTGTTCGTCCCCGCGGTGCCGAGCTCGAGCAGGATGGCGCCCCGTCGCTCCGGGGCGGGCGGCTCCTCGAGCGCGCGCGTCAGGTACGTGACCGCGCTGTCAGGCGCCGCCCGGCGCGCGGCGATGCGGGCCGCCTCGTCGAGCACGTCGACGACCCACTGCTCGCCGCGGCGCGGCATCGAGAGGAGGTGCGCCGCCACCTGATCCGCCGGGGCTCCCAGGGCCCGCAGCTCGGCCGCGGCCCGGCCGTGCATGAGCTCGCGGTGGGCGGGCGACAGGTCGTGGTAAACGGCGTCCTGCACGAGCGGGTGCACAAAGCCGAGCGGCGGCTCGGGCCGCAGGATCTCCGCGCGCCCGAGCTCGGCGGTCGCCGTCGCGACCTGCTCCGCCTCGAGCTCCGCGAGCGCGGCGACGGTTGGCAGGTCGGCGCTCTCCCCGAGCACCGCCACCGCGCGCGCGACGCTCACGGCCTCGTCCGGCAGGCGCGCCAGCCTGAGCTGCACCGTCCTCGACACCGCCCTCGGCCCGATGTCCGCGACCACGTCGACGTTCGCGACGTCCGGCGTCACGTTGTCGGCCTCGAGGGAGGTGAGCAGCTGGCGCAGCAGGAGCGGGTTGCCGCCGGTGGCGCGGGCGCAGGCGGCGCAGAACTGGTCGTGAGCCTCCTCGCCGAGCCGGCCGCGCACCAGCTCGGCGGCGGCCGCCGCGCTCAGCGGCCCGGGCCGCACCGAGCGCACGGCGGGGTCCTGGCCGATCTCGGCGATCAGACCCGGGTCGGTGCCGGGGTCGGTGCTTCGCAGCGTGGTGGCGACCAGCGCCCGCATGTCCTCGAGCCGGCGGACCAGGTAGGCGAGGAAGCGCAACGAGGGCCTGTCGCACCAGTGCAGGTCGTCGATCGAGAGCAGCACGGGGTCATCGGCCGCGACGTTCGCGGTGAGCCAGTAGAGGCCGTGCAGCGCGGCGAATGAGGCATCCGAGCCGATGCTGTCCGAGCCGAGGCCCGTCGCCTCGAAGATCGCTCGCGCCGGAGCCGCGGCTCCCGCGAGCCAGCGCTCGCTCACGCCGTCGGCCGCGAGCGCCGGCTCGAAAAGCTGGCGCACGACGCCGAACGGGAACTCGCGCTCGAGCTCGCTGGCGCGCGCAGAGAGCACGCGGAGCTCGTCTTCCTGGGCGGTGGAGCGGAGCTCCGCCAGGAGGGCGCTCTTGCCGATGCCCGCCGGTCCCTCAACCAGCGCCAGCCTGCCCTGTCCCGCCTGGGCGTCGGCGAGCGCAGCGCGCAGCGACTCAAGCTCGCGGTCGCGCTCGAGGAGCAGCTCTACCCGTCCCGAGTCGTGCATGGGCCACCCACATCGTATGAGCAGAGCCCGATGCGCCAAGCTTGCAGGCCCTTGATCCCGGAGATAGGAATTGGGAGTGGTCCTGGGAGTTGACGTAGGAGGAACCAAGGTCGCCGCCGCCGCCGTCGAGGGCGTGAGGGCTTCCCACGCCAAGGAGCACCCCACGGTCCTGGCGAGCGCCGACGCGCTGCTCGACGGCGTGGAGCACGTGGTGCGCGAGGTGATCCGCGAGGCGGGGGAGCCCGACGCCATCGGGGTGGGTGTGCCCTCCCAGATCGACTTCGCGGCCGGGACGGTGGTCACGAGCGTGAACATCCCGCTGACCGGCGTCTCGCTGCGGGACGAGCTCGACCGCCGCTTCGGCCTGCCCGTGGTCGTCGACAACGACGCCAACTGCGCGGCCCTCGCCGAGGCGCACATCCTGGGGGAGAACCAGCTCGTGATGCTCACCCTCGGCACCGGCGTGGGCGGCGGCGTAGTGGTCGACGGGCGCACCTTCCGGGGCGCCCACGGCCTGGGGGCGGAGCTTGGGCATATGACCGT
>JBIOUG010000123.1:0-34118 GCA_044866775.1 Thermoanaerobaculia bacterium
TTCCGGGTCGATCCCCAGCTCGCCGATGGCCTTGACCAGCTCGCCGCGGTCCGCGGCGCCGGTCAGGCACAGCCCGTGGAGCGCCGCGTAGGCGATCTGCTCGGGGCTCACCTCGAAGTGCATGCGCAGCGCCTCGCGGGTGTCGCTGCGACCGAAGCCGTCGGTGCCAAGGACGGTGAAGGGCCGGTCGATCCAGCGCGCGACCATGTCCGGAAGCGACTTGAGGTAGTCGGTGGCGGCCACGATCGGGCCGGCCGTCGGGCCGAGCTGCTGCACTACGTACGGTATCCGTGCCTCGGCCTCCGGGTGGAGGCGGTTCCACCGCTCCGCCGAGAGGGCGTCGTTGCGCAGCTGCTGGAACGACGGGACGCTCCACACGTCGGCCGCGATGTCATAGCGCTCGCCGAGCAGCTCCTGCGCGCGAAGCGCCTGGTGCAGGATCGAGCCGGAACCCAGCAGCTGGACGTGGCGCGACCCCTTCTCCGCCGCCCGGAAGCGGTAGAGGCCGCGCAGCACACCCTCCTCCACGCCATCGGGCTTGGGCGACATCGCCCAATTCTCGTTGTAGAGGGTCAGGTAGTAGAAGACGTCCTCGCCGGCCTCGCCGTACATGCGGCGGATCCCCTCGCGCACGATGATCGCCAGCTCGTAGGCGAAGGCGGGGTCGTAGGCGAGCACGTTGGGGACGGTGCTGGCCAGGATGTGGCTGTGCCCGTCGTCGTGCTGGAGGCCCTCGCCGGTGAGCGTCGTGCGTCCGGCGGTCGCGCCCATCAGGAACCCTCGCCCGCGCGCGTCGCCCATCGCCCAGATCTGGTCGCCGGTGCGCTGGAAGCCGAACATCGAGTAGAACGTGTAGAAGGGGATCATCGGTTCGCCATGGGTGGCGTAGCTGGTGGCCGCGGCGGTGAAGTCGGCCATGGCGCCCGCCTCGGTGATCCCCTCCTCCAGGATCTGTCCATCGGTCGCCTCGACGTACGAGAGCAGCAGCTCCTTGTCGACGGCGGTGTAGCGCTGCCCCAGCGGGTTGTAGATGCCGACCTCCTTGAAGAGCGGATCCATGCCGAAGGTGCGCGCCTCGTCGGGGATGATCGGCACGATCCGCCGGCCGAGCGCCGGGTCGCGGGTCAGGTTGCGGAGCAGGCGGCTGAAGGCCATGGTCGTGCTCGCCGGTCGATCGGCTCCCGCGAAGAGCTCCGCGTAGGCCGCATCCGCCGCCTGCGGGAGCGGCTTGGGCTTCACCACGCGCCGCGGGACCAGGCCACCGAGCTGCTGGCGGCGCTCGATCATGTAGGCGATCTCCGGCGAATCCGGCCCGGGGTGGAAGTAGGGGGCATCCTTGAGCTGCTCGTCGGGGATCGGCAGCTCGAGGCGGTCGCGGAAGACCTTCAGCTCGTCCTGGGTCAGCTTCTTGGCCTGGTGGGTCACGTTGCGGCCCTCGATGCCGGGACCCAGCGCCCAGCCCTTGACCGTCTTGGCCAGGATCACGACCGGCGCGCCGGTGTGCGACACGGCCGCGGCGTACGCCGCGTAGACCTTGCGGTAGTCGTGGCCGCCACGCCGCAGCTTGGCCAGCTCGTCGTCGGAGAGGTGCTCGACCAGCGCCCTCAGGCGCGGATCGGGGCCGAAGAAGTGCTCGCGGATATAGGCCCCATTGGCCACCGACAGCTTCTGGTAGTCGCCGTCGAGCGTCTCGTTCATCTTCGTCAGCAGCACGCCGTCGCGGTCGCGGGCCAGCAGGTCGTCCCACTCGCGCGCCCAGATGACCTTGATCACGTGCCAGCCGGCGCCGCGGAAGGTCGACTCCAGCTCCTGGATGATCTTGCCGTTGCCGCGCACCGGCCCGTCGAGGCGCTGGAGGTTGCAGTTGACGACGAAGGTCAAGTTGTCGAGCCCCTCGCGGGCGGCGAGGGTGATCGCCCCCAGGCTCTCCGGCTCGTCGGTCTCGCCGTCGCCGAGGAAGGCCCAGACGCGGCGGCCGCCCGTCTGCAGCAGGCCGCGGTCCTCGAGGTAGCGGTTGAAGCGCGCCTGGTAGATGGCGCTGATCGGCGCCAGGCCCATCGAGACGGTGGGAAACTCCCAGAAGTCGGGCATCAGCCAGGGGTGAGGATAGGAGGCCAGGCCGTGGCCGCCGGCGCCGGAGAGCTCGCGCCGGAAGGCCTCCATCTGCTCGAGCGAGATCCGCCCTTCGAGGAAGGCCTGCGAGTAGATGCCCGGCGAGCCGTGCCCCTGGATGTAGACGATGTCGCCGGCGAAGCCGCCTTCGCCGCGGCCGCGGAAGAAGTGGTTGAAGCCGACCTGGTAGAGGGTGGCCGAGGAGGCGAAGGTCGAGATGTGGCCGCCCAGCCCAGGGTACTTCTTGTTGGCGCGCACCACCATCGCCATGGCGTTCCAGCGGATGATGCTCTTCAGGCGCCGCTCGATCGCCCGGTCGCCCGGATAGGCGGGCTGGCGCTCGACCGGGATGGTGTTGACGTACGGCGTGTTGCCGGTGAACGGCAGCCGGACGCCCTTCTCGTACCCCTTCTCGAGCAGCTTCTTGAGCAGGAACTCCCCGCGCGCGTGCCCTTCGACGCGGACGACGTCCTCGAACGCCTCGAGCCACTCCTCGGTCTCGTCGACGTCGCGGTCCGGAGCCCCGCCGGTATACCAGTTGAGGGGCATCTTCAAAGCGGTGCTCATGGCGTCCTCTCTCGCAGGCGGTGGAGCCGGCCGGGGTCTGCGCCGGCCGGCGCAGATCCTCTAGGTTGTCACGCCGGCCCGGGGGCGGGCAAACGGCGTTGCAGCGCCGATGTCATCGAGGAGCGCCGGGCCCTACCCGAGGCGCCGATCACGGCCGATGTCATGCACCGGGCTCTTCAAGTGGCAGGCGCGATGGCAGCGTCGGGTCTGCATGGAGGGGCGAAACCGGCCGACCTGGTGATCGCCGCCGCCGCCGAGGCCGCGGGCCTCGCGGTGCTCCACTACGACGGCGACTACGATCGGATTGCGTCCGTCACTCGCCAGCCGGTGGAGTGGGTGGCGCCCGCCGGCTCCCTGGACCGCTGAAACGGCGCCGCCGCCGGCCATCTCCCCGACGCCTTCGTGGTGGATTTCGACGATCTGGAGCGCGAGCTCGAGCGTGGCTGACCGCCCCACCGTCATGCCTCACCGCTGATCTTCCTCGCCAGAGCTGGACTTTTCGATCTTCTCCAACTGGCCTCTCCCGAGGTCGTTGTCCCTACACCCGTCGCCGCTTCTCTCGGCTGGATGACGATTGTCGACGCCGGTGAGGAGGCTCCTGTACTTCGTCACGGCTGGACAGCGGGCGCTCCTGATCCAAATTCCTGGACGGCACACCGATTTTTTTGCTCCAGATCCCTACTCTTTGGCCGCGCAACGAACTTGCCGCTCCAGATCCAAACTTACGGAGCAGGCAGCGATCTTTTCGCGAAAGATCCAAGCCGTTGGACGGCGCACGAAACTTCTCGCTCCAGATCCAAACTTATAGAGCGCGCAGCGAACTTTTCGGGAAAGATCCAAACTTTTGGAGAGCGCACGCTTCGCGAGGCGGCGGCAGGGTGCCGCGCGCGGCTGTAACCCTCCGACGCCTCCGCGGTATCCACGGCAGCATCGCTCTCTATCCGGAGGCGCCTGCCATGCACCTCGTCCAGGATCTCCGCTTCGCGCTCCGCCGCTACGCCCAGCGGCCCGGGTTCGCCGCCGTCACGCTGGTCACCATCGCCCTCGGCATCGGCGCCACGACGGCGCTCTTCAGCGTCGTGCGGGCGGTGCTGCTGCGGCCGTTGCCGTACGCCGATCCCGCGCGCGTGGCGGTGGTGTGGGACATGGCGCAGCCCGACGACGAGACCTGGCTCTCGTGGCGGGAGGTCGTGGAGTACGGCAAGACGGCGCGCGCCTTCGAGCACTTCGCCGGGTACACCGACTTCGCGGTCAACCTGACGGGCGGCGCCGAGCCGGAGAGGGTGCCGGGCGCGGCGCTGACGGCGAGCGGCTTCGCGGCGCTCGGGGTCCGGCCGCAGCTCGGCCGCGCGTTCACGGCCGAGGCGGAGGTCCAGGGCCGGGACAAGGTGGTCCTCCTGAGCGACGGTCTCTGGCGGCGCCGGTTCGGCGGCGCGCCGTCCGCCGTCGGCTCGACGGTCCGCCTCGACGGCGAGCCGTACACGATCGTCGGCGTCATGCCGGCGGGCTTCCGGCTGCCGCTCGACTTCCGCGAGGAGCAGCCGGCGGAGCTCTGGATGCCGCTCGCCGTCTCCCCGGAGTCGTTCGACGACTGGGGCGACCGCTACATCTACGGCTTCGGCCGGCTGCGTCCCGGCGTGACGGCGGAGCAGGCCAGCCGGGAGCTGGCGGGGATCTGGCGGCGGTGGGTGGAGGCGAAGAACGTCTACGAGGACCGCAACCGCCGCCTCGACCGCCAGGCGGTCCCGGTGAGCGAGCTGGTGACGCGCCGCATCCGTCCGGCGCTCCGGGTGCTGACCGGCACGGTCGCCTTCATCCTGTTGATCGCCTGCGTCAACGTCACCAACCTGCTGCTGGTCTCGGCCGAAGGGCGCCGCCGCGAGGTGGCGGTCCTCGTCTCGCTCGGCGCCCGCCGGCGGCGCCTCGTGGCGCAGCTCCTGACCGAGAGCCTGCTCCTCGCCGCCGGCGGCGGCGCGCTCGGCCTCGCGCTGGCGCTCGCCGCGATCCGCCTGCTGACGGCGGCGGCGCCGCCCGGCATCCCGCGCGTCGAGACGGTCGGGCTCGACCCGCAGACCCTCCTCTTCGCCGGCGCCGCCGTCCTCGCGACCGGCCTCCTCTTCGGCTTGGCGCCGGCGGTCCAGATCTCGCGCCCCGACCTGGCCGGCGTGCTCAACGAAGGCGGCCGTGCGGCGACGCCGGGGCGGCGCCGCCAGCGCGTCCGCCGCGGCCTGGTGGTGCTCGAGACCGCGCTCTCGGCGGCGCTGCTGATCGGCTCGGGCCTGATGCTGCGGACGCTCTGGCAGCTCCGCCAGGTCGACCTCGGCCTCCAGCCTCGGCGCGTCCTGACCGCCCAGCTCTCGCTGCCCGAGGCGGAGTACGGCGACGCCGCGCGGATCACCTCGTTCTTCGATCGGTCGGTGGCCGAGGTCGAAGCGCTGCCCGGCGTCGAGTCCGCTGCCGCCGTGCGCGTCCTGCCGCTCACCAACATCATCGGCGACTGGAGCATCATGCTCGAGGGCAAGCCGTACGACCCGGCCGACAACCCCAACGGCGACTGGCAGGTGGTGACGCCGGGCTACTTCGAGACCATGGGCCTGCGCCTCCTGCGCGGCCGCTTCCTCGGCGACGCCGATCGGCCGGAGGTGCCGTTCGCCGCCGTCGTCAACCGGACGATGGCCGCCCGCTACTGGCCGGGCGAGGAGCCGCTCGGCAAGCGCTTCCGCCTCGGTACGCTCCAGGACCGGCCGTGGTTCACCATCGTCGGCATCGTCGAGGACGTCCGCCACAACGGCGTCGTCGAGACGCCGCGCACCGAGATGTACCTGCCGCTGTCGCAGTTCCAGATCGCCACCGGCTCGGAGCGCCGCACCATGACACTGGTGCTCAAGACCCGCGGCGAGCCGCAGGCGATGGCGGCGGCGGTGCGGGACGTCGTGCGGCGGCTCGACCCGGCGCTCCCCGTCGCACGGGTGCGGACGATGGCGGAGGTCGTCGACACCGCCCTCGCCCAGCCGCGCTTCACTACCTTCCTCCTCGCCCTCTTCGCCGGGCTGGCGGTGGTCCTCGCCGCCGTCGGGCTCTACGGCGTCGTCGCCTACGGCGTCGCCGCGCGCACGCTCGAGATCGGCATCCGCGTCACCGTCGGCGCCACCCGCGCGGCCGTGCTGCGGCTCGTCCTGGGCGAAGGGCTGGCGCTGGCGTTCGCCGGCATCGGCGCGGGCCTCGTCCTGGCGCGGCTCCTGACTCGCTTCCTCGAGAGCCAGATGTACGGCGTCACGCCGCTCGACGGCGCCACCTTCGCCACCGTGCCGCTGCTGCTCGTGGCGGTGGCTCTCTTCGCCGCCTGGGTTCCGGCGCGCCGCGCCGCCGCCGTGGACCCGGCGGTGACGCTGCGGGGGCGCGGCTAGCGCCGCCTCCTGGCCCCGTCCTTGCTCACTCTCCGCAACGGAGGGATGGGAGGGGCCCGCCGAGAGCCAGCTCCAAAGGAGGTCCGCAATGCGCAAGGCTCATCTCCCGGTCCTGGTCGTCCTGCTCGCCCTCGTCCTCGCGACGGCCGCCTGGGCGGCCACCGCCAGCTTCACCCCACGCCCCGGCGGGGCGGACATCTTCGCCGTCGTCAACGCCGACCGCAGCCCGGGCGTCCGGGTGACGCGGATCGGGGTATCCTGGGGCAGGTTCCAGAAGGTCTCCGGCCGCGGCAATCCCTACGGCAACTGCTCCGGAGCGACGGCCGGGTGGGTGCTGCTGGTCCGCGCCACCAACCCGCGCGCGCAGCTCTTCACGCTGACGACCAACGGCACGATCGTGCGGCCGCCCTACCAGGGCTTCGCGCCGCCGGAGATCAGCCACGCCTGCTACAAGCTCGAGAAGATGCGGGCGGTGTTCTAGTCGACAGCGACCGGCCCGCCCAGCAGCTCCCGCCCGAGCCGCTCGAACTGGCGCCGGAACTCGGCCGCGAGCTGCGCCTTCTCCTCCTCCGGCAGGAAGGCGTGCCGGAGGGCGGTCAAGGAGAGGCCGGCGAGCTCGCCCGCGCTGTAGCCGAAGGTCGCGGCCAGACGCCGGTACTCGTCCGAGAGGGTGGTGTTGAAGAACGGCGGGTCGTCGGAGTTGACGGTCACCGCGACGCCGCTCCGGTAGAGGCGGTCGAAGGGGTGGCTCGCGAGATCGGGGGCCACGCCGAGACAGAGGTTCGAGGTCGGGCAGACCTCGAGCGGGATGCCGCGGCCGGCAAGCTCGGCGACCAGCGCCGGGTCGTCGACCGCCCGCACGCCGTGGCCGATGCGCTCGGCGCTGCAGACGTCGAGGACGGCGCGGATCGATCCCGGCCCGGCGTGCTCGCCGGCGTGCGCCACGCGGTGCAGCCCCTGCCGCCGCGCGTACTCGAAGTGCTCGCGGAACGGATGGCTGGGGAAGATCGCCTCGGTCCCCGAGAGCCCCAGCGCCACGACCAGGCCGTCCTGCGCCGAGAGCGCCCACTCGAGGGTGTGGTCGGCCATCGCCGGCACGTTGCGCACGATGTCGGGGATCAGCCGCAGCCGCACGTAGTGGCGGCGCTCCCCCTCCGCCACCGCCTCCGCCAGCGCCTGGCGGATCTCCTCGGGGTCGCGGCCGTACCCGATGTGGGTGCCGATCGTGAAGTGCGCCTCGCTGTAGAGGATGTTCTGCCGCTCCATCTCGGCCATGAAGTCGAGCGCGAGCTGGCGGAAGTCCTCCGGCTCGGCGAGGGCGCGCGAGCAGGTGAGATAGACCTCGACGAAGTGATCGAAGCTGCGGAAGCGGAACCAGCGCTGGAGCCCCGCCTCGTCGTCGGCCGGCAGCTCGACGCCGTTGCGGCGCGCCAGGGCGAGCAGCGTCGCCGGCCGCATCGAGCCCTCGAGGTGGACGTGCAGCTCCACCTTCGGCATGCGCAGCAGGAACTGGTCGAGGCGCTCCTCCCCTCGCGGGCGGGGCGCGGCGAGGGCGGGGGCCTCTGGCATCATCGCCGCGCCACGGCCGCCGCCTTGCCCAGCCGCTGTCCCAGCCGCTGGATGACCGGCGGCGGCACCAGCCCGGTCATGTCGCCGCCGAGGGCGAAGACCTCCTTGACCAGGCGGCTCGAGAGGTAGCTGTAGTCCTCGCGCGGCATCATGAAGACGGTCTCGACCCCCGGGTTCAGGTGGCGGTTCATGAGCGCCATCTGGAACTCGTACTCGAAGTCGGACACCGCCCGCAGCCCCCGCACCACGGTGCGCGCGCCCAGGGTCTCCATGAAATCGACGAGCAGCCCCGAGAAGCTCTCGACGCGGCAGCCCGGGCGGTCCGCCAGCAGCTCCTCGAGCATCGCCATCCGCTCCTCGACCGAGAACAGCGGCCGCTTCTCCTCGTTGCGCAGCACCGCCACCACCACCTCCTCGAAGATGGGGCGGCAGCGGTCGATGATGTCGAGGTGCCCGTTGTGGATCGGGTCGAACGACCCGGGATAAATCGCGATCGTGCGGTTCATCGGGCGTGGCGCGACAGATCGAAGGTCACCACGTTGTAGGCCGCGTCGGTCACCCGCAGCAGGACCAGCGAGGCGCCGCCGGGGACGTTGAGGTGGAGGACCTCGGCGCGGCCGTCGAGCAGGCCGTCGGCGGGCTCGGCCTGCTTCCACTCGCCGGCGTCGGCGCTCCACACCGCCTCGCGCAGCGGCGACAGCTCGTCGCTGACGGTGACGCTGAGCGAGCCGCCGCGCTCCACTCTTCCGAGCACCGGCAGCGAGTGGTCGATGACCACCGGCTCCGACAGCCGCTCGCTGCTGCGCGCCTCCGCCGCCTCGTTGCTCGGGCGGTCCGAGGCCACCAGCCGGAAGCGGTAGACGCCGTCCGGGAGCACCGTGGCGTCGAAGCTGTAGTAGTCGTCCTCGAGGTCCTTGGCGACCGGCAGCCAGCTCCCCTCGGCCATCGCCCCCGCCGGATCGACCGGCCGGAAGGACAGCTCGTAGATCAGCTCGTCGCCGTTCGGGTCGGCGGCGCTCCAGCGCAACGAGCGGTAGCCCTTCTTCCACAGCGGTTTCAACCGCCCGTCGTCGAGGGCGGCCGCCTCCTCGAGCGTGGTGAAGATCCCCTCGCGGTTGGGGTGGGCGGGCTCGAAGACCTGGTTGCTGGGATTGAAGTTCGAGGGCACCAGGATCTGCCCCGGGTCGAGGGCGGTCAGCCCCTCGATCCTGGGGCTCAGGTTCTCCTGGCGGTAGGACAGCTCGACGCCGTAGAGGCTCGCCGAGACGCCGTCGGGGGCGCGGAACTCCGCCCGCCACTGCACGTAGCGTCCGGGGGGCACGCCGGTCAGCGCCACCTCGCGGCCGGTGCGCGGCTCGGTCCAGGGCGACCAGGTGCGGTCCGGCTCGGCGGAGACGCCGCTGCGGAACGAGAAGCGCAGCTCGCTGCCGCGCGGCGCCTCGCCGCGCCAGCGGAAGCTGCCGAAGCGCGCCACCTGCCCGGCGTCGAGCGCGGCGCTGGTGTAGGTGCCGGTCTGCTCGGTGCCCGAGGTCAGCCGGTAGAAGGCCGCGGCGTTGGTCGTCGCGAAGGCCGGCCCCGGCTGGCCCGCGCCGCCGGCCACCAGCGCCACCACCTGGCGCTCGTCGACGTCCTTCTCGAGCAGCATCTGGCTGCCGTCGTAGCTGAAGAGCTTGCCCTCGAGACCGGTCGCCACCCACAGCCGGTCGCCCTGCCAGAGCAGGTCGTAGACGGTTTCGTCGGTGAAGCTCCAGACGCTCTCGACGAGACCGGTCGGCGCGATGCGGACGACTTCGCTGCGCGGCCCTTTGTCGTCGGGCTTGCGCATCCCCACCATCGCCGCCGCCTCGCCCTCGGAGACGATGACCGCCGCCTGGCTCTGCGCCTGGGGCGAGCCGGCGACGGGCGACGCCCCGGCGCCGGCGCTCGGCACGATGGGCGTGGCGCGCGTGCCGTCGATCAGGCTCGCCTCCGAGGCGACGAGCCCGGCGTAGATCGTGCCGTCGGGCGCGACGGCGAGCGACACCACCTCGGGCTGGGAGGCGTCGTGGAGGGTGCGGACCGACCCCTTGGCGTCAAGCCGGATCACCAGCCCCTCGCCCGCCGTGCCGAGGAGGACGCCGCCGTCCGGCAGCGTCTCGAGCGCCCGCACGTGCGTGTCGTCGCTGTCGTAGAGCACCGTGCCCTTGCCCTGGCCGGTGACCCGGAAGAGCTTGCCCTGCGTGCCGGTCGCGACCAGCAGCGCGCCGTCGGCGGCGCGGGCCAGCGCCCAGACGTAGGTCTCGCCGCTGTCGAAGTAGAGCTCGCCCTTGGCGGCCGGAGCGCCGGCCGGGATGCGGTAGACCTTGCCGCCCGGCGAGGCGCCGGCGAAGACGGTGCCGTCCGCGTCGCTCCAGACCGCGAAGATCTCGGGCTCGGGGGCGGCGAAGAGCTCGGTCACCTCCCCCTTGCCGCCGATGCGGAAGACGCGGCCGGCGTTGCCGGTGCCGACCACCCAACTGTCTTTCAGTGGCGCGGCGGAGAGCAGGAACGGCTCCCCGAGCGCGGTCAGCCGCTCGGCGCGGTGCGCCAGCTCGAGCCGCCCGAGCGGATCGACGGACAGCCCTTCGAGCGTGCCGGCCAGGAAACCGCCCTGGGTCTGCGTCTGGAAGACCCGCACCTCGGTCGCCACGAGCGGTGCCGCGGCGGCGGCGAGGAGCGCCAGGGTCACGATGCCGCGGGCGGCGCGCCTCATCGGCCGTCCTCCCGTCCGGCGCCGCCGCCGGGCGGCGGCTCGGCGGGTGCCGGCGTCGCCTCCGCCGGCGCCGCCTGTACGTCCGGCGCCGCCGCGGCGCCCGCATCCTCCCCTGGCTTCTTTTCGCCGTCCGCCGCGAGGGGCTCGCGGCGGCGCACCTCGAGGTCCACCCGCTCGAGCCCCTCGAGCGGCATGTCCACCGGCTCGAGGTGCTGCTGCGCCACCGCCAGCCTGAGCGCCACGGCGCCGCCGGTCGGGGTGCCTGCCCAGAGCGAGCGGACCGAGGCCGGCAGGCGGGGCAGCACCTCGCCGGCGATCGCCAGCCCGGCGCCGCTGAAGACGCCCAGGGCCACGATCTCGCGCCGCGAGTGCAGCGAGCCGAGCAGCTCGAGCGCCTGCGCGAACGACACCGGCTCGGCCGGCTCGATGGCGAAGCGCGCCGCGTCGACGCTGCTGCCGTCGCCCACCAGGAGCGAGTAGCGGCCGGCCGGCAGGTCCTCGGGGAGCGTGACCTGGAAGGTGCGGCGGAAGCGCGCCCCGCGGTAGGGCACGAGGTCGACGTTGAGCGCCACCTGCTCGCCGGGTCGCACCACCGTGCGCTCGGCGTGGACCGCGACGATCTGCGCCGAGCGCGGCTCGGGCTGCTGCCCGAGCTCGACCTCGATCTCCTCGAGCGCCACCCGCTCGAGCGGGTTCTGCACCAGGTACGAGGCGACCGCCAGGAGATAGGTGACGCTCTGCATCGCCGCGCCGTCGCCGGCGAAGCTCTGCCGCACCTCGAGCGCGCGCCCACCCGAGAGGCGGAAGCGCGCCGTCATGTCGAGCGCCTGGGTGCCGGCGGCGTAGGTCGCGGCCTCGAGGCCGCCGAGGGCGGAGGTGGCGAGCAGCAGGGGCGTGAACTGCGGCAGGTCGGCGAGCCGCATGTGGAAGACGCGCGACCCCTCGCCCGCCACCGTCAGGGTGAGGGGGATCATCGGCGCCACCGCGCCCAGCCGCCCCTGGATCCCGGCGGCGCGGTCCTGCTCGAAGGCGCCGACCGGCGCGCCGAGGTTGGCGATCTTGAACGAGCTGTACTGGTTCGAGATCACGGTGACGACCTCGGCGGTGGCCATCGGCACGCTGATCGGCCCGAGGCCGAAGAAGGGATGGCCGAAGGCGAGCACGCGCTCGCCGTCGACGTCGGTCACCGTGCCCGTGGCGCCGAGGCGGAGGTCGCCGTCCACCAGCACCGCCGTCACCGCCGCGCCGGGAGCGAGCGCTTCCGCGGGGTTCGCCGGCACCGCCGCGGCGCCGGCGGGGGCCACGCCGCCGAGCGCCTGCCGCAGGATGCCCTGCGACATCTCGCCGAAGCCGGCCGCGGACCACTGCAGGCTCGCCACGCCGCCGACGGCGAGCTGCGGCTTCAAGCGCCCCAGCTCGCGCTGCAGCAGGCCTTCCGGCAGGCGGCCGGCCAGCAGGTCGGCGAGCGGCACGGCCGGGCCGCCGGCGGGCGCCGCGGCCGTCTGCTGTCCCGGGCCGGCGATGCCGTTCAGGCGCCGCATCGACTCGATCGGCGTGATGCCGCCGACCGCCTCGTTGGTGAACGGCCAACTGAAGGCGACCGCGCCGGCCAGGCGCCCGTCGAGGAACACCGGGCTGCCGCTCATGCCGGCGACGACGCCGCTCGTCTCGAGGCCGTGGCCGGAGAGCTTGGCAAGGATGTAGCTGGTGTCGGGGGTCAGGTTGCGCCAGACGCCGACGACTTCGACGTCGAAGCGCTCGACGCGGCCGCCGGAGAAGACCGAGAGGCCGTAACCGGTCTGTCCCGGCTGGACCTCGTCGAGCGCGATCGTCGCCTGACCGCCGGCCGGCGCGGGGGCCGGGGCGGCGGCGGGCGGTGGCGCGGCAGAGGCGCCGGTCGCGGCGACGAGTGACAGGAGCAGCAGCGGCAGCGTGCGGCGTTTCATGGCGCTTCCTCGGCTTCCGATTCGCTCCGGCGGTCCGCGACCAGCCGGAGACCCAGCTCTCGCAGGCGCGCGACGGGGAATGCCCCCTGCCGCAGCACTAGCAGCCCCGCGGGCGCGAGCGCCACGAGCGTCGACGGCGGCCCGCCCGCGAGCACCCCCCCGTCCACCACCACCGCATCCTCGCCGGCCAGCAGCTCGGCGGCGGCCGCGGGCCGCAGCAGCGGCGGCTCACCGCTCGGGTTGGCGCTCGTGGCGGTCAGGCCGCACCCGAGCGCGGCGAGCAGGCGCCGCAGCGCGTCGTGCGCCGGCACCCGCACCGCCAGCCCGGGCTCGCCCGCCGCCGCCGGCAGCGGCCGCGCGAGCGGCAGCACGACGGAGAGCGGCGCCGGCCAGACCGCGGCGAGAGCGCTCAGTATAGGGAGCCCGGGGTCGATCCCCAAGCCGGCGAGCTGCTCGACCCCCGCCACGACGACGGGGAGAGGCTTGCCGGCGGCGCGTCCCTTGACCCTGTAAACCGCGGCGACCCCGGCCGCATTGCGCGGGTCGGCGGCGAGGGCGTAGCTCGACTCGGTGGGAACGGCGAGCACGCCGCCGCGGGTGAGGAGGGCGGCCAGGGGCGCGACCGGCTCCCCCCAGCGCCAGAGGGGCGCGGTGGTCATCCGCCGGCGCCGCCGGCACGGCCGGCGCTCGGGCGCGCGGCGCGCCGGGGACGCGCCTCCCGGTCGGGGCGGGCGGCGGCGGCGATCAGCTCCTCGGCGTGCGAGCGCGAGAGGCGGGTGACCTCGCTGCCGGCGAGCATGCGCGCCACCTCGTCGACGCGGGCGGCGCGCCCCAGCTCCTCGACCGCGACCAGCGTCCGCCCCGCCTCGATCCGCTTGCTCACCCGGAAGTGGAGGTCGGCGTGGCTCGCCACCTGCGGCAGGTGGGTGACGGCCAGAATCTGCCCGCCCGCGGCCAGCCGCTGCAGCTTGCGCCCGAGGGCCGCCGCCTCGGCGCCGCCCAGCCCGGCGTCCACCTCGTCGAAGACCAGGGCCGGGCGGGTCTCCTCCCCGTCCGGGGACACGCCGCGGACGGCCCCGCCGGGTGCGGCGTGGGCGGCGATCTGCAGGGCCAGATAGAGGCGCGACAGCTCGCCGCCCGAGGCGATCTTCGCCAGCGGCCGCGGCTCCTCGCCGGGGTTGGGAGCGAAGGTGAAGACCACCTGGTCGATGCCGTCCCGCCCCATCTCGACCGGCTCGCCGTCGAGGAGGAGCGGGCTGTCCCCCCGCCGCCGGCGCTCCAAGCGCACCGCCAGGCGCGCCCGGCCGAGCCCCAGGTCCGCCAGCTCCGCCCGGATCGCCGTGGCGAGCGCCGCGCCCCACCCGGCGCGCGCCCGCGACAGCGCCAGGGCGGCCTCCCGGTACTCCCCGAGCGCCGCCGCCGCCCGCGCCGCCAGCTCCTCCTGCCCCTCGCCCTCGCCCTCCAGCTCGGCCAGCTCGGCCGCGATCTCCTGCCGCCGCGCCAGCACCGCGGCGCTCGACCCGCCGTGCTTGCGGAACAGCCGCTCGAGCACCGCCAGCCGTTCCTCGACGGCGTCGAGGCGCCCCGGGTCGGCCTCCAGGCCGTCGAGCCGCCGCGCCAGCGCGTGCGCCACCTCCGTCAGCCCCGCCCGCGCCGCCGCCAGCTCCGCCGCCCACGGGCCGGCCTCGCGGTCCCAGGCCGCGATCTCGGCGAGCAGGGCCTCGGCGCGGGCGATGCGGTCGGCCGCCGCCCCGTCCTCCTCGAAGAGCAGCGCCAGCGAGCCGCCGAGCCCGCGGGCGATCGCCTCGGCGTGGCGCAGCCGGTCGCGCTCGCCGCGCAGCTCCTCCTCCTCGCCGGCGAGCGGCCGCACGGCGTCGATCTCCGCGGCGTGGAAGCGCAGCAGCTCCAGCCGCTCGCGCCGCATCCGCTCGTCGCCGGCGAGGGTCGCGAGCCGCGCGGCGAGGCGGGCATGCCGCTCGAAGGCGTCGGCCACCCGCCCGAGGAGCGGGATCGCGGGCTCGCCGCCGCTGCGGTCCAGCCAGACGCGCTGGAGGTCCGGCGTCGTCAGCCCCAGCTCGTCGCGCTGGCCGTGGATGCGCAGCAGGTACGGCGCGAGGTCGGCGAGCAGGCGCAGCGTCGCCGGCTGGTCGTTGACGAACACCCGGTTCTTGCCGCTGCGCGCGATCTCGCGCCGCACCAGCACCTCGTCGCCCTCGGCCTCGAGGCCCGCCTCCTCGAGCACCCCGCGCCACCCCTCCCCCGCGACCTCGAAGACGCCGACCAGCCACAGGCTCTCGGCGCCGGTGCGGATCAGCTCCGCCGACGCGCGGGCGCCGGCGAGGAGCGCCAGCGAGTCGACGACGATCGATTTGCCGGCCCCGGTCTCGCCGGAGAGCACGTTGAGCCCGGGGCCGAAGCCGACGCGGGCCTCGGCGAGGACGGCGAGGTTCTTGACGTGGAGCTCGCGCAGCACGGGAAAGTCGGTGGGTCAGAGGCCCGCGGCAGAGCGGAGGGCGTTGGCGGGAGCCATCGACGAGAGCGGATCTTACCAGGCGGTCGCGGGCTCCCCACCCGTTGGCGGCCGATCCGGGCCGCGGCCTGTTGCTGGCGATCGAGGACGATGGGATAGGATTTGATGCTAGGAGCGATGCGAGTCCTCGTCGCCGACGATCACGCGCTCTTCCGCGACAGCCTGAGGAGCCTCCTCGCCGCGCGCGGTCACGAGGTGATCGGCGAGGCGCGCAACGGCCGCGAGGCGGTCGAGCTGGCGCACCGCCTGCGCCCCGACGTGGTGCTGATGGACCTCATGATGCCCGAGGTGGACGGGCTCGCGGCGACGCGTCTGATCAGCGCCGACCTGCCGGAGGTCAAGGTGGTGGTGCTCACCGCCTCGGACGACGACGCCAACCTCTTCGAGGCGATCAAGTCGGGCGCCCAGGGCTACTTGCTCAAGAACCTCGAGTCGGGAGAGTTCTTCGCCCTCCTCGAGGGCGTGGCGCAGGGCGAGCCGGCGCTGACCCCGTCGCTGGCGCGCAAGCTGCTGCGGGAGTTCGCGCGGCCGAGCCAGGCCGGCAAACCGTCCGACCCCGACGCGCTGACCGAGCGCGAGCAGGAGGTGCTCGACCTCCTGGTCCAGGGGGTGACCTCGAACCGCCGCCTCGCCGACCGGCTGGGGGTGAGCGAGAACACGGTCAAGTTCCACGTCCGCAACATCCTCGACAAGCTCCACCTGCACAACCGCGCCCAGGTCGTCTCCTTCGCCCTGCGCAATCGTCTGGCCGGACCGGAGACCAAGGGGGTCTCCTGACCGCTCGGCCGCTCAGCCGGCCGGCCGCAGCGCGGCGTAGCCGAAGATCAGCGTGAAGCTGGCGAAGAGGAGGGTGAGGGTGTGGTACCCGAGCCGCAGCCACCAGGCGGAGAGGTGCTCCTCGACGTCCAAGACCGACTGCAGCCCGAGGCGGACGCCCCAGAAGACCGCGACGTAGGCGCAGACCGAGCGCGCGAGACGGCCGCCGCCCGCCAGCTCGCGCGCGTTGAAGAGGCTGATCAGGCCGCAGGCCACGATCGCGAGCACGACGTAGCCGCCGTAGACCCAGTACATCTGGCGGTGCAGGCGGGGGAGGCCGGCGAGGGCGGTCTTCCAGGCCAGCCGCCGCGGCACCAATGACGAGGCCACCAGGACGCCGAGCTGCGCGGCGCCCGCCAGGGTGATCGCCTGGGTCAGGAGCTGCTCGTCCATCGCTCTCCTCCCGGGCGCTCAGGGATCATGCCGCACCGAGCGCCCGCATGAACGGCAGGATGACGTTGCGCACGAACGGCGGGTGGAAGAGCAGGAAGGGGGCCGGCAGGGCGACGACGAGCAGCGTGAAGAGCCAGCCGCGCCAGCCGCGCCCGAGGCCCGCCGCGGCGGCGGCCGGCGAGCGCTCGGCCAGCAGCGCCGCGCCCTGCAGGGCGAAGTAGAGCGTCGGCAGCCCGTAGCCGCCGCGCGCCGGCACCGAGATCACCAGCTCGTGCGCCAGGCCGCTGAAGACGAACCCGGCGGCGATCCCGCCGCGCGGCCCGAGCCGGCGCGCCAGCGGCCGGAAGAGGAAACGGTGCGTCAGGTCGCGGAAGGCGGTGTTCCACCGCCGGCCCCAGAACTCGCCGACGCTCGCCGCGCGCAGAGGAGCCTCCATGAGCGGCCGCGCCTGGACGCCCGCCGCGCGCCAGGCGCAGCTCAGCAGCCGGAACGAGCCGAAATGGAGGACGAGGACGATGCCGGCCATCCCGACCCAACTGCGGACCACCGCGTGCTCCGGCGGCACCAGCCGGCTCACGCCCCACAGCAAGCCGCAGCCGGCGAGGAGCCCCGCGGCGCCGAGCAGCCATTCGCGCGGCGCGGGCCGCACCGCCTGCGGCGCGCGCGGCGTGCCCAGGAACCCCACTGCGTCGAGCCCTGGCCACGCCAGCAGGTATCCCGCATGCCGCCGCCAGCCTGCGCCGCGCGCCGGCGTCCGCCGCCAGGTCAGCCACTTGACCCCGGCGAAGAGCGCCGCCGCCAGCGCCCACATCCGCGACCACGCCGGCCACTCCCGCGGCCAGAGCAGCAGGACGGCGGCCGGCAGCACGACGAGCGGCAGCCAGCCGCGCCAGGCGGGCATCTCGCGAGCGATCGCAGGTCCGAGCAGGGCTCGATCGTAACAGGCCGAGGCGCAGGGGGCCGCCGATCGCCGGTGGTACACTTCGCCCGCCTTCGAGACCACCTCCGGGAGGACCACCATGCGCCGCAACCTCTTCGCCCTGCCGCTCGTCGCCGTCGCGGCGTGCCTCTTCGCCGCCGCCGCCTCGCCGGACGCCGCGCCGGTCGCGGCGGCCGATCGCGGCGACTCGATCGACCCCATCCCCGTCCCGGCCGCCATCGTCGCCAAGAACGTGCCGGCGATCGCGAAGAGCGCGACCGAGCCGCTGCGCCCGTATCAGAACACGCGCGCGGCGACGCTCCAGGAGTGGCACCCGCGCGACCGCGCGATCCTCATCACCACCCGCTTCGCCGAGACCAACCAGCTTCACGAGGTGGCGATGCCGATGGGGGCGCGGACGCAGATCACCTTCGAGCCCGACCGGGTGACCGGCGGCAGCTATCGGCCGCAGCACCCGGAGCAGATCGCCTTCGCCAGCGACGAGGGAGGCGCCGAGAACTTCCAGCTCTACCTCCTCGACCGGGGCTCCGGCCGCATCCACCGCTTCACCGACGGCACCCACCGGTTCCTCGGCGGGCTCTGGTCGCGCGACGGCCGCCAGATCGCCTACGTCGGCAACGCCCGCAACGGCCGCGACATGGACCTCTATCTCTGGCAGCCCGACGGCGGCGGCGAGGGGCGGCTGCGCGCCGAGCTGGCGGGCGACTGGTCGGCGCTCGACTGGAGCGCGGACGGCAAGCGCCTGCTGCTCTCCGAGAACATCTCGGTGGACGAGTCCTATCTCCACGCCGTCGACGTCGCGACCGGCGCCGTCACCGCCCTGACGCCGCGTGGCGAGGGCCCTCACGTGGCCTACGACGGCGGCCGCTGGACTCCCGACGGCCGCGCCGTCTACACCACCAGCGACCGCGACAGCGAGTTCCGGCGCCTGGTGCGGCTCGACCTGGCGAGCGGCGAGCACACGGTCCTCTCGGGCGACCTCGCCTGGGACGTCGAGTCGTTCGACCTCTCCGACGACGGCCAGCTCCTCGCCTTCCTGAGCAACGAGGAGGGGACGAGCAAGCTCCACCTGCTCGAGACGGCGAGCGGGCGCGAGCTGCCGGCGCCCGAGCTGCCGGCCGGCACCGCGGGCAATCTCGACTTCCGCCCGGGCAGCCACGAGATGGCGTTCCGCGTCTCCTGGGCGCGCTCGCCCTCCGACGTCTACAGCTACGACCCGCAGGCGAAGAAGCTCGAGCGCTGGACGGCGAGCGAGGTGGGCGGGCTCGACCCGTCGCGCTTCGTGGTCCCGGAGCTGGTCCGCTTCCCCACCTTCGACGAGTCCGCTCCCGGCGTCCGGCGCACCGTCCCAGCATGGGTCTACCGCGCGCCGGCCGAGCGCTTCCCCGGGCCGCGCCCGGTGGTCGTCAACATCCACGGCGGCCCCGAGGCGCAGGCCCGCCCCGGCTTCCTCGGCGGCACCAACTACCCGGTGAGCGAGCTCGGCGTCACCGTCATCTACCCCAACGTGCGCGGCTCGACCGGCTACGGCAAGACCTACGGCGGGCTCGACAACGGCATGCGGCGCGAGGACTCGGTCAAGGACATCGGCGCGCTCCTCGACTGGATCGCGACCCAGCCCGACCTCGACGCCTCGCGGGTCATGGTCTCCGGCGGCTCCTACGGCGGCTACATGGTGCTGGCCACCCTGGTGCACTACGGCGACCGCCTGCGCTGCGCCTACGAGAGCGTCGGCATCAGCGACTTCACGACCTTCCTCGAGAACACCCAGGAGTACCGCCGCGACCTGCGGCGGGTGGAGTACGGCGACGAGCGCGACCCGGCGATGCGCGCCTTCTTCGAGCGCGTCTCGCCGCGCCGCCAGGCCGGGAAGATCCGCCGCCCGCTGCTCGTGGCGCAGGGCGCCAACGACCCGCGCGTGCCGCTCTCGGAGTCCGAGGAGATCGTCCGCGCGGTCGAGGCCAACGGCGCCGCGGTCTGGTACCTGGTGGGCAAGAACGAGGGGCACGGCTTCGCCAAGAAGCCGAACGTCGACTACCTCCAGGCGGTGGCGATCGAGTTCATGGCGCGGCACCTGCTGGCGCCGCACGTGGCGACGCCGGCGCAGCCGGGCTCGTAGCGCCCGGGCTACGTCCCGGGCGTTTGGCGGTTCTGATTAGAAGAGCGGCGCCGCGCCGGCGTCGGGCTCGGCCACCGCCACGCGGTCGCGCCCCTCACGCTTGGCCAGCAACATGGCGCGGTCGGCGGCCTCGTAGAGGCTCTCGGCGCCCTTCATGCCCGGCGTCAGCTCGGCGACCCCGAACGAGCAGGTCACCGGCACCTGCAGGTCGCCGTAGCGGTAGTCGAGCGCGTGCAGGCGGTCGCGGAGCTTGCCGGCCAGCACCATCGCGCCGTGGGCGCCGGTCTCCGGCGCCAGGATCGCGAACTCGTCCCCCCCGACCCGCGCCAGCACCTGCTCCGGCCGCACCAGCTCGCGCGCCGTGGCGGCGACGTGCTTGAGCAGGAAGTCGCCGCAGAGATGGCCGTGGCTGTCGTTGACCTGCTTGAACTCGTCGAGGTCGAAGAGCACCAGCGACAGCGGCCGGCCGTGGCGCACGGCGCGCGCGAACTCGCGCTGGATCTCCTCGTCGTACTTGCGCTTGTTCCAGATCTCGGTCAGGCCGTCGCGCGCCACCAGGTCGTAGATCGCCTCGTGGTAGGCGGTCTCGACGTCGCGCTCGTGCAGGAACTTGAAGTGGACGGCGGCGGTCTGGAAGCGGTCGCCGCTCTTGAGCACCGTCCGCCCCTCGATCAGGCGGCCGTTGACGTAGGTGCCGTTGGTGCTGCCGAGGTCCTCGAGGGTGACGAGCGGGCCCATGTAGCGCAGCCGGGCGTGGCGGCGGGAGAGCGACATCACCTCCGGCAGGCTGATCGCCACCGCGCCGGAGCGGCCGATCTCGAGCGTCGCCCCCGGCGAGAGGCGGAAGCGCGAGCCCAGCCGCCGGCTCTCCGGGTGGGCGATCAGGATGACGTTGGCCTCGACCCGCGCCCCCTGCGGGCCGCTTGGCCGCTCACGCGTGACCGACTCGAAGGTGTGGGTGTGACCGCTGCTCTCCTGCAGCGCCGACAGGTCGATCCCGTCGGTGTCACGTTGCATCTTCTCCTCGGTCGATTCGAGCTCGTCCCGCTCCGCCATCCCCTACGTTCCGTGTAGCCGGATGTCTAAGTTCCTATTCTACAACGCTTTTGCGGCGCCGAGCCTGGCGCCGGGTTGGCAATCTAGGGCGTGCGCCGCAGGAACGCCCGCAGGACGTGGCGGGCCACCTCGGGGTTCTCGCGCAGGCGGCGGAGCGAGTAGGGATACCAGTCGCGGCCGTAAGGGACGTAAACGCGGAGGCGGTGCCCCGCGGCGATCAGGATGCGGCGGAGCTGCTCGTCGACGCCCAGGAGCATCTGGAACTCGTAGCGCTCGCGCGCCAGGGCCTCGCGGTCGATGACCGCGGCCGCGGCGCAGACCAGGTACTCGTCGTGGGTGGCGATCGCCGGGTAGACGTCGCGCGCGACGAGCTTCTCGAGCGCCTGGACGAAATTGTGGCGCACCGTCTCGTAGCCTTTCCAGGCGATCGCGCGCGGCTCGACGTAGATGCCCTTGCACAGGCGCACGCTGGCGCCCTCCGCCGGCAGCCCGTCGATGTCGGCGAGCGTGCGCCGCATGTAGGCCTGGAGCACCACCCCCAGGTTGCCGTAGCGGGCGTGCAGCTCGCGGTAGATGCGCAGCGTCGCCTCGGTGCAGCTCGAGTCCTCCATGTCGATGCGCACGAAGTTGCCGCGCGCGCGGGCGGCCGCGGCGATCGTCGCCACGTTGTCGCGGCAGAAGGACTCGTCGATCTTGAGCCCGAGGAGGGTGAGCTTGATCGAGACGTTGGAGTCGAGGCCGTCGCGCTCGATCGCCGCGAAGACCCGCAGGTACTCCTCGACCGCGGCCAGCGCCTTGCCGCGCTCGCTGACCTCCTCGCCGAGGAGGTCGATCGTCGCCATCGCCCCCTGGCCGTTGAGCTCGCGCACGACGCGCAGCGCGTCGTCGAGGCCTTCGCCGGCGACGTAGCGCGAGGCCACCCGGCGCACCACGGCCTTGGGGACCAGCGGCAGGGTCCCGACGAGGAGGCGGTTGAACAGGCTCATCGGCGCGCGAGAGCGTGGAGCTAGGCCGGGGCGGGAGCGCTGGGGCGCGGCTCGTCGATCACCCAGCGGACTCCCTTCGAGCACGGGCAGGCGCCGGCGACGCGCCGCAGCGCCGGCGTCTGGTGGGTGGCCTGCTCGATCGTCAGCTCGCCCTGCTCCACCCTGGCGAGGGCGTCGAGGTACTCCCGGAAGTCGATGCCGGCGAGGTAGGACTCGGGGAGGGTCGCGGCCAGATGGCGGGCGTAGTCCTCGAAGTCGGCGACCGGCTTGCCGTCCCAGCCGATCATCTTGAAGGCCGGCACTCCGCGGCGGCGGAAGTAGTCGGGGTGCGGCAGGCGGAGGAGCTCCTCGGGCTGGACGCCCTCGACCGCCTCGCCCTCGAGCATTCTATCGAGGAGCTTCTCGGCCTCGGCGAGCGTCAGTTTCTTGACCCGCGCCCGCACGTAGCGCATGTTGAGGTCGCGGACCAGCTTCTCGGCCTCCTCGTAGTACTGGCGCTGCGCCTCGGCGTTCTTCATCGGTTTCAAGCCGTAGCGCACGTTGGTGCCGCCGCCGCGCTCGTCGCCGAACATCTCCATCGCCCGCGGCAGCCACTTGTTGATCGCCTTCTGCAGCGCTTCCATGGTGATGAAGACGTCGCCGCGCGCGGCCTTGGTCACCCAGCGGCGCATCGGCACCACGCCGGCCGCGAGGTGGAAGGCCTCCTCGCGCAGCATCTGCGGCATCGACTCGGCCATCGGCTTGTAGGCGCTGATGCGCTGCATGGCGAGCTGGTACTTGCCGACGCGGTCGATCAGGGCGCAGAAGACGACGCTGTCGACGAAGGAGTCGAAGTCGATGTTGAAGGCGCCCAAGATGTGCGAGCCGGTGGTCATCGCGAGGATGCCCTCGACGACGTCGGCCCGCGACTCCTCGGTGACGCAGCTCCAGTCGTCCTCGACCAGCAGGTGGAGCATCTGATAGCCGTGGCGCAGCTCCTCGGCCATCATGCGCAGGATCCAGAACTGCTCCTCCTCCTCCTGGGCGCGCGCGAGGGTGAGACGATGCTGCTGGATCGAGCCGAACTCGGTCGAGGCCTGGGCGCGGATGGCGCCGAAGAGGTGGTGCGCCTGCTCGGGCAGGAGGTCGGCGGCGCGGGTCGGCTTGGGTTTGCCCGTCATCTCGCCGCACTCGACCGTCGAGCACATGCCCAGCTCGCGGAAGGCGCAGAGCTGGAAGCGCGGCTCGTTGGGGAAGAAGCGGTCCCAGTTCTCGAGCAGCAGGTCGTAGTCGGGCAGATAGGTGTCGCGCCAGCGCTCGACGGCGTCGTGGAAGGTCTTGGGGAGGCTGGCGGTGCGCATGCTCATCGTTGGTCCTCGTTACAACCGTTTGACGAAGGGCCGGAGGGGCGCCGGCTCGAAGCCGAGCGAGGCGAAGAAGCGCTGGATGTCCTCCATCCCCTCGTCGACCAGGGTGCGCACGGTGGTCGCCCCCTGGGCGCGGAAGTGCTCGAGCATGGACTCGGCCATCCGGCGGCCGATCCCCGCCGTGCGGTAGTCGGGGTCGACGCCGAGCACCTCGATCCACCCCGTCGGCTCCTCGAGCCCGAACTCGCCGGAGCGGACCTCGCCGAGCATGAAGCCGACCACCTTGCCGTCGGCCTCCGCCACCCGCGAGCCCTCGGGATCGCGCCGAATGTAGTAACCGATCCGCCGCTCCCAGACTTCCGGCCGGTACCGCCCCCCGATCTTCTCGTCGATGCCCACGATCGCCCCGATGTCCAGCTCGTCGAGCGGACGGATGCGGATCGATGTCTCCACCGTCTCGGGCATGTCGAGGGCCTCGGGAGAACCGGACCGGAAGCGGCTCGGCCAGGGGGATTGTAGCAGGTGGGCACAAGGGTCGAGGCCAGCGAACCACCGAAGGAGGTGCGTGCTCGCAGGGGCTCCGTGGCGACGGAGATCGTGTTTCACCGAATCCCCCTGCCGGCTTGGTACAGTTCGCCCGCGAGCGCCCTCCTCTCTCCTCTTCACCTCGCCAAATGACCGAGCCACAGCCGACGCCGGACGTCGCCCTCCGCCTCCACGTCACTCTCCTCGTCGTCCAGGTCGTCTTCGGCACCTTTCACGTCGTCGGCAAGGCGGTGCTCGGCGAGATGCCGCCGCTGGTGCTGGCGGCGGTGCGGGTGGGGGTGGCGGCGCCGCTGCTGGCGCTCTACGCCTGGCGGCACGACCGGTTCGTACCGCGCGGGCGCGAGCTGCTCCACCTGGCGGTGCTGGGGGCACTCGGGGTGCTGGCCAACCAGGTGCTCTTCGTCGTCGGACTGCAGTACACCACGGCGACCAACGCCGCGATCCTCATGGTCTCGGTGCCGGTCTTCACGGTCGCCGTGGCGGCCCTCCTGCGCGTGGAGCGGATCGGGCCGCGGCGGCTGCTCGGGATCGCGCTGGCGGTGGCCGGCGCCGCGGTGCTGCTCGACCCGCGGCGCCTCGCCTTCGGACGCGCCTCGCTCGCCGGCAACGCCCTCATCCTCACCAACGCCCTCGCCTACTCGTTCTTTCTCGTGCTGCAAAGGCCGGTGTTGCACCGGGTGCCGTGGCGGACGGTCATCGCCGGCTCCTTCGTCTTCGGCGGCGCCGGCGTGCTCGTGGTCGCCGGGCCGGCGCTCGCGGCTCTTCCGGGCGTGCACATCGCGCCGATCGCCTGGCTCGGCGCGCTGTACATCGCCCTGATCCCCACCGCCGCCGCCTACGCCGCCAACACCTGGGCGGTCCGCCGCTCCTCGCCCGCGCTGGTGGCCGTCTACAACACCATGCAGCCGCTGGTCGCGGCCGTCCTCGCCGCGATCTTCCTCGGCGAGCGCTTCGGCTGGGCGGAGGCCGCCGGCTTCGGCCTCATCGCCGCCGGCCTCCTCCGGGTGAGCCTGCGGCCGCCGGGCAGCAGCACAGCGACGGCCGCACGCCCCTGATCGACCCCTGTCGCCTACGGGGCCATGCCGCGCCGCGAGCAGAAGTCGTTGCCGACCACCTTGTAGTCGAAGTAGCCGGCTTCCTCGCGGGTGATGTTGAACCCGGTCTCGCTGGGCAGGGAATCGGCGTGGACCGCGAGGAGCGTCTCGCCGGTCCGGACGCCCAGCTTGTCCTTGTCGATCACGATCTGAATCGTGCCGTCCAGGTTGTACACGACCGCGTCCAGCGTGCCGTCGGGGAAGAGCGTGTTGTGGGCGCCGCTGGCCGGATCCTGGTCCAGGTGCCCGTAGGTGTTGCCGCTGGTCCCGGGACTGACGTTCAGGCGCACGAAGCGTCCGGTGGCCGGGACATAGAGGAAGACGCGGAAGCGGGCGCCGCCTTGAAGCGGCGCCGGGGCCGCCAATTTCAGGGTGAACACCAGCTTGTTCGGTCCGAACAGCGTCTCGTCCTCCGGCTCCGCCACGAAGACCTCCTGGATGTCGCGGGTTAGGGGCGCCGCTTCCGGCTCGCCGACCCGGTCCACCGCCGCCCGCAGGCCGGGCAGCGTGCAAGCGGCCTCCGGCGTCGGCGCGTTGTCGCCCACCGCGAGCTGCAGCGTGTTGCCGCGCGCGCCTTCGCCCTCGCCGTTGCGGGCGCTCACCCGGTAGTAGTAGATGGTGCCGGGGTCGAGCTTGGTGTCCACGTAGGCGCGCTTGGTCGCGCGCAGGGTGGCGACGTGGGTCTCGGTGCCGGCGGCGGTGCCGCGGAAGACGCGATAGCTCCGGATGGGCGAGGCGCCGCTGTCGGGTTCCGGCCACTGGATCAGCGCGAAGTCAGCCGTGCGGTACCCCTCGATCCGGGGGCCTCCCGGCCGGGTGGGCTCCACCGGGTCGTGGGCCGCGAGCAGCCGCCGCCCACCGGACTGGCGCGCGATCACCGCCTGGTCCGAGAAGGTACCGGGCATGCCCTGCGGGCAGCCGCCGACGCAGCCGTCCTCGTAGCCGACGACGATGCGGCCCTGCGGATCGATCACCGCGTCGAAGAAGTCCAGCAGGTTGCGGCAGAAGCCGTCCGCGCAAATGCCGCCTTTCTGGATCGGGTCGCCGGGAATCGTGTCCACCACGTGGTAGGTGAGGCCGCCGTCATAGGTGGCTGCCACGAACAGTTGCCACGTGCCCTCGAAGTTGGTCGCCGTGTCCACGCCGTCCCCGGTATAGGTGGTGCCGAAGAAGGCCACCGCCGCGCGGTCCCGGTCGCCCGCCACGACGGCGGGGAACTGGGCGGCGGTGATGTTGGCGAGCGCGCCGAGGTCGACGTCCCGCTCCCAGCTCAAACCGCGATCGCGCGTGCGGACCTGGTGGATGTGGTTGTCCCTGCCGTCCACGTAGCTGTAGTAGACCGTGCCGTCCCTGGCGATGCCCAGGGACGGATCGGAGCCATGGCCGCCCGCGCCGATCGCCGAGGTGGTGACCTTGCGCACGTGCCAGGTCAGGCCGGCATCCTGGGAGACGACTACCGCCGGCTGGCTGGTGGTGGAGCTCACCAAGCCCGAAGGGCAGCCGGCCACCGGGACGTACACGGCGCCGTCGGGCGCCACCTTGACGTGGCCGTGCAGGCCCTGGCAGTCGGCCAGCGTGTAGATCGGGACGCCGGGGCCAAAGGTCACGCCGCCGTCGTCGCTGCGCGAGCAGAACACCAACGCCACGTCCTGAGAGCAGTAGTACACCGCGTTGGGATAGCTGGCCGTGAGTGGCCGCAGGCCCGCCGGATACGGCCCGATGCCCAGCGACTGGTGGTCGGCGCCGGAACGCTGGCCGCCGCCCTGGCTCGGCTTCCAGGTCTCGCCGTCGTCGGTCGTGAACTCGGTGAAGCTCTGGCCCTCGCCGAAGATGAGCTGCAGGCCGAAGATCCGGCCGGTGTCCGGGTCGCCCACCAGGATGGGATCGAAGGTGGCCTGGCTGTTGAGCGTGCCGGACTTGAGCTCCCAGGTCTGCAGGGCCGGGGAGGTGCGGTCGTCGACCCGCAGCCGCATGGTCTCCAGGAAGCCCATGTAGAAGATGCTGCCGGTCTTCGTGTTGACGTCCACCGTGGCCTCGCCGCCGAACATGCCGAAGCCCTGGCGGGGATAATCGGGCGCATAGTGCTGGAACCGGGGCGGTCGGCCGGTCGCGTTGCCCGTCCCCGCGGGCGGGTTCTGGGACGGCGCGGTCGCCGTCAGCGTCAGCCGGCCGCGATAGCCGGTGGGCACGCTCGCCAGGAACGCGCAAGCCTGGACCGTGTAGGTACCGTCGGGCGGGTTGGTGGCCACCACGTTCTCTGCGGGCGTGCCGCCGTCGCTGGAGCCGATCTCGGTCGCGCCGTCGAACAGCACCGTCAGGACCAGGTCCTGGCCGCCGTCGTCCCACTCGATATGAAAGCCGGCCGTGACCTGCACGCCGTCATAGGCCCCCGCGGGCACGGTCAGGTTGATGAGGTGATGGTCTTCCAGCACATCGGACGTGCAGGTATTGGTGGCTGCGCCGACGACGCCGGGCGGCACCGTGCCGGTCCATTCCACGGTGACGGTCTGGCCGACCGTCGTCGGGACTGTGAGATCGTGGGCAGGCGGCTCGGACGCCAGGACCGGCAGTGAGAGGCAGACGAGTGAGGCGACAGCCGCCATGAGTGTGCGTGTCATGTTGCTTCCTCCGGACCCTGGGCGCAGGAACACGCGGCTCCGCCATGGGACCGCGCTGGTGCCACTCGTGGAGAGTGAGGGCAAGCCGCCGCTGCCGCTAGAGGGAAACTCCTCAGCGCCGGCCGGGGAAAACCCCTCAGGGGTGCTTCTCGGGCGGCTGCGAGACGCCGGCCGTTCCCCGCACCCGGGCGACGACGAAATAGGCGTAGCTCCGGGCGAAGTCGGGCAGCCGCCCACTCGCGCCTTCCGCCCGGATCTCGACGGCGACCGGACCGACCCGAAAGCCGGCGTACTGGTCGAGGTAGATGAAGCCGTCGTCGCCCGCCGCGAAGGGCTCGGTCATCGCCAGCGCCTGCGGCAGGTGTCGGCCGCGGAACTGCGCCACCGCGGTCGCCTCGTCGCGGAACACCTCCACGCGCACCTTGAACCGCCCCGGTCGCTCTCCACCAATGCGATAGCGGTATTGGGCGGCGCTCTTGACGCCGGTCCGGCGGAGAGCGGCGATGTCCGGCGGAGTGGCGCCCTCCGGGGCGCGCCCGTCATCCACCGCGAGCGCCCGAGTGCTGATCTCGACGATCTCGGCGAACGCCGCGGCGGGCAACGCGAGGTCGGCGGCGGTGGGCGCCGCCGGCCCGCCGCCATCCGTGACGAGGGCCAGCGTCAGCAACGTCCCGCAGAGGTGCAAGGGGTTCAGGCTCATGGCGGCAGGCGGCGGGCTCGGCTAGACCGAGGATTGCGCGCTCGAAGCAAGTATAGGGCGCGGCGCGCGAGCTTCGGCCGGGGGCTCCGGGTCAGCGCGCGGCCGCCGCGCCCATGTCGCGGCGACGGCCGCGTCGTCCTGATCCCCCTACTTGAACGCCAGCCCGTGCGGCCGCGCCGGGCCGTCGGCGAACGCCTCGTCGAAGTCGAGCTGGAAACGCGGGTCGAGCACCAGCTTCTTCCCTACCCAGATCTTTTTGTCTGCGCTCTCGTCCAAAGCTTCGCGCTAGGATCTGCCACACCTTGCAGCCCGGACGCCCCCGCCAGCTCGTCACCTTCGCGCTCATGCTGGGGATGTTCCTGGCGGCGCTCGAGGCGACCGCGGTGGCGGCCGCGGTGCCGACGGCGGTGGGCGAGCTGGGGGGCGTCGGCCGCTATAGCTGGGCCTTCTCGGCCTACCTCCTCGCCTCGACGGTGACGGTACCGCTCTACGGCAAGCTCGCCGACCTCTACGGCCGGCGGCCGATCTATCAGGCCTCGGTCGCGCTCTTCCTCGTCGGCTCGGCGCTCTGCGGCCTCGCGGCCTCGTTCCCGCAGCTCGTCGCCTTCCGCGCCCTCCAGGGCCTCGGCGCGGGCGGCGTGACGCCGGTGGCGGCGACGGTCATCGGCGACATCTACTCGCTCGAGGAGCGCGGGCGGCTCCAGGGGGTCTTCTCGGGCACCTGGGCCCTCGCCAGCCTCGCGGGGCCCCTGCTCGGCGGCCTCATCACCGACGCCCTCTCCTGGCGCTGGATCTTCTACGTCAACATCCCCTTCGGCATCGCCTCGGCCTGGCTTCTCACCCGCTATCTGCGCGAGGAGCCGCCGCGCCGCGCCCACCGGCTCGATCTGGGCGGCGCGATCACGCTGACGCTCGCGATCACGGTCCTGCTCGTCGGGCTGACCGAAGGGGCGGCGCTCTGGGGCCTCGCCGACCCGCGCACCTTGGGCCTGGTGGCGGCGGGCATCGCGGGACTCGCGCTCTTCGTGCGGCAGGAGCGGCGGGCGCCCGAGCCGATGCTGCCGCTCGACCTCTTCCGCTCGCGGCTGATCGCGGTGGCGAGCGCCGGCAACGCCCTGATCGGGGCGCTCCTCTTCTCGCTCACCGCCTACGTGCCGCTCTTCGCCCAGGGCGTTCTCGGCGGCACCGCGGTCGACGCCGGCTCGGTGCTCACCCCCGTGCTCATCGGCTGGCCGATCGCCTCGACGATCTCGGGGCGCCTGCTGCTGCGCATCGGCTACCGCCCGCTGGCGCTCGGCGGCAGCGTCGGCGTGCTGGCCGGCTGCGCCCTCCTCGCCACGGTCGACGCCGGGACCTCCCGTCCCTGGCTGTGGGGGGCGATGCTCCTGATCGGCCTCGGGATGGGGTTCGTGGCGCTGCCCTACTTCGTGGGCGTCCAGAGCGCGGTGCCCTGGGGCCGCCGCGGCGTGGCGACGAGCTCGACCCAGTTCTTCCGCACCATGGGCGGGGCGCTGGCGGTCGCCATGCTCGGCGTGCTGCTGCAGATGCGGCTCGAAGCGGCGGGCGCCGCCGGCACGGTCGACGCCCTGCTCGACCCGGCACGGCGGGCCCACCTGCCGCCGGCGGCGCTGGGCGCGACGGCGACGGCGCTCCTCGGCGGCCTGCAGGCGATCTATCTCGCCACCGTCCTGCTCGCCGCCGCCGGCATCGCCATCGCCTGGATCTTCCCCGCCGGCAGCGCGCAGTCCCACGCTCATCGCGAGCCCGAGCCGGCGCCGGAGAGCTAGCCCGCCTGAAACGTGAGCGCCCCGCCGGCCGGGCCGGCGGGGCTCTCCCATGTCAGCCTGGAGCGGCGCGGCTACTCGACCGACGCGCCGCTGGGGCCGGTGGGCAGCTTGCCGCCCTGGCCGCCGCCCTCGCCGCCGCCCTGACCCACGTGCTCACGGCCCATCTCGGGCTTGCCGCCCTTCTCCCTGCCGCGCTCGCCCGGCAACGGCTGCCCGGGCTGGCGCTTGATCTCACGCTCCTCTTCGCGATGTCTCATGATGATCTCCCATGGTGGTTCGCGATGTAGGCACACACCTCGGAGCCGCCGGCGTTACGGCCGCTCACGCCTCCCGAGAGAGTGCAAGCGTCGTGCCGGAAGAGCTTTGACTTCATCAACTTACACGGGAATATGGAGCGCTGCGCCGCGCGGGTTGACGCGGGGCCGGCAGGCGGGGATCATCCAGCGCCATGATCAAGCGCCTCTCCGTAGACGTCGGCGGGCAAGGCCTGCACGAGATCACCCGCGAGGTGGCGGCGGTGGTGCGCGACGGCGGCCTCGACGAGGGGCTGTGCACGCTCTTCCTCCAGCACACCTCGGCGAGCCTCACCATCCAGGAGAACGCCGACCCGACGGCGCGCCGCGACCTCGAGCGGTGGCTGAACCGTCTGGTGCCCGAAGACGATCCCATCTTCACCCACAAGATCGAGGGGCCGGACGACATGCCCTCGCACATCAAGGCCGCGCTGACCGCCACCTCGCTGGCGATCCCGGTGGTCGACGGCGAGCTGGCGCTCGGCACCTGGCAAGGGGTCTTCCTCTGGGAGCATCGTCGGCGGAGCGGCGCGCGGCGGCTGATCGTGCACCTCGCCCCCTGATTGATTGGGGATCAGGGGTAATAGCCGTTGATCGTGCGCGGCTCGAGGTCGCTCCCCGGGAGCTGCACCTGCACCAACCGGAAGTGGTCCTCGACGCTGCTGTTCGAGGACTGGTAGGCGATCCGGTAGCGCGATCGCAGCTCGCGCTCGATGGCGCGGTACACCTCCGGCAACCCGTCGGTGCCCTGGAGGAAGTAGCTGCGGCCGCCGGTCTCGGCGGCGAAGCGGGCGAGCTTCTTCGCGGCCTCGCTGCGGTGGCCGCCTTCGAGGTCGATGCCGATCGCATAGATCGCGACGCCGGCGCGGCGGGCGCTCTCCAGGGCCTGCTCGAAACCGAAGCGGCTGCCCTTGTCGAGGCCGTCCGAGAGCAGCAGCACCGCCCGCTGCCCCTTGGTGCCGGCCAGGTAGTGGAGCGCGTAGACCAGGCTGTCGTAGAGCGACGTCCGGTCCTCGGCCACCAGTCCCGACAGCCCCTCGGCCAGCGTGTCGACGTCGGAGGTCAACTGCACCGCGACCCGCGGCGCGCGGTTGAAGGTGATGAGCGCCGCCTGGTCCCGGGCGCGCAGCGTCTGGCGCAGGAACTGGAGGGCGGCGGCGCGCGCCGCCGGCATGTGATGGCGCATCGAGCCCGAGGTGTCGATGAGGACCGCCGCCTGGATCGGCGTGTCGGTGACCCGCTCGACGCGGCTGACGCGCTGGGACACGCCGTCCTCGAGGACGCGGAAGCGGTTGGCGGCGAGCCCCTCGACCGGCCGGCCGGCGCGGTCCATGACCGTGGCGTAGAGCTCCACCAGGCGCACGTCGATGGCGTCCTCGACGCCGTGCTCGGGGACGTTCAGCAGCACCAGGTCCTCGGCGGCGCTGCCGTCGACCAGGTAGGCGACGGCGCGGACGTAGGAGACGGCGCCGCTGTGCGGCAGGGCGATCGGCTGCACGAACGGCGGCTGATAGAGGGTGGCCACCCGCCCCTCGTCGAGGTACAGCTCGACCCGCTCGACGCTGTGGCCGGCCGGCGGATCGACCTCGACGCGGGCGCGCAGGCTGCGCGCGTAGGTGCGCCCGCCGCGCGGCTCGACGACCTTGACGCGGAACTGCTGCGCGCCGTCGTTGAGCGCCAGCTCGTCGTTGGCCAGCACCCGGCCGTCGCGGCTCAACCCCTGCGCCGCCAGACGGTGGGGACGCGGCACCGGACCGAGATCGAGCCGTACGACGTAGGGCGCGCGGTTGCGGGTGACGACCGGCCGGCCGTCGAGGAGGAACGTGACGCGGTCGATCGGCTCGCCGGCCGCGGCGCCGGCCGCGCCTTCGACGCGCGCCTCGAGCAGCACGGTCCCGGAGAGGAGGCCGCCCGGCGCCACCAGCCGCACCGCCGGCTCCCGCGCCGCCAGCGAGGCCGTCGCCTCGGCGTAGAGCTCGGCGATCTCGGAGGCGAGCGACGGCGCCGCCGTCCGGCTGGCCGCGACGTCGACCGCCGGGAGCGCGGCGAGCACCACCGCGGCTCCGGCCGCGTGCCCGAGCGACGCGACCTCGGTCTCCGCCGGCGGCTCGAGGTCGAGCGGCATAGGGCCGGCGGCGCCGGCGCCGGGGACCTCGAGGTCGACCTCGTCGCGGAAGAAGGTTCCCACCGCCAGCTCCTCGAGCCGCACCACCAGGTGGCAGGGGCCGGCCGGCACGAAGCGCTCGAAGGCGAGCGGTACCGGCCCGCCGCCGGCGGCGCCGGGCTGCAGCACGAAGCGATAGCGGAAGGCGTCGAGCGGCATGTCGCCGCGCAGCACCTCGCCGTTCAGGAGCAGCTCGCGCTCGCCCTTCGCCGCGGGCTCCGGCAAGAGGACGATGAAGCCGCGGAGCACGGTCTTGCCGTCCACCTGGCCGGGGAACTCGACCTCGAGCCCGGCCTGGAGCAGCGGCGCGCCCTCCGGCAGGTCGGTGGTGAAGGGGACGAACGTCGCCGTCCAGTCGGCCGGCTCGGGGCGCGGGCCGGTCAGCGCGCGCTCGACGACGGCGCGGTAGTTCGCGGCGCCGAGCAGGCGGATCCAGCGCGCTTCCTGCGCGAGCTGCGCGCCGTTGGTGCAGGCCGCGGCCGCGTCCTCGGGCGGGCCCTCGAGCGCGCCGCCCGGCTGCCAGAGCTTGGCCTCGGCGGCGCCGGACGGCGTCGTGAAGATGAATGCCGTGCGGTACTTGACCTGGAAGCCGGCCTCGTAGATCCACACTTCGAAGGCGGGCGTGGCCGTGCCGCAGGCGGATTCCATGCGCGTCGCCGGATCGCCGTGCAGCAGGAAGACGCGCGCGCGGTCGTCGCCGAGCGTCGTCCAGCGTTGCCGCGCTTCCGGCAGGCGGCTGGCCCAGCGCTCCGCGAGCTCGTTGCGCTGCGTCGTGGCGTGGGGATCGCGCACCTGCCAGAAGCGGCGCACGAACGCCTGGCGCTCGGCCTCGCCGGCGAGCCCCAGGAAGGCGGCGCGCTCGCGCGCCGTGATCAGCGGCGCGACCTCCTCGAGCCAGGCGCTCGGACTGAGGCTCGGGTCGTCTTCGCTGCGCTCGCCGGCGCGATCGCGCGGCGGCCCGGCGGCGCCCGCGCCGGCGGCCGCGAGCGGCAGGACGTGGAGGAAGGAAGAAACGGCGATCAGGGTACGAAGGGACAGCAATCCAAGGGGTCGTCTTTTCATCGCCCGCACTCGCCTCCGAGCGGGAGGTCGTGATTGCTGCGGGTCGAGGTCGGTGACGACCCCCCGGCTGTTGCACCGACGCCAAGCAAGCGCGATGCCACGCTAGACTGTGGGCGCAGCTCGCAGTCGAGAGGAGGCCGCGATGAGCGTGATGCGCAAGCGCTACTCCGAGCCCGGCACCGCGCCCGGGACGCTGCAGATCTCGATCGAGCCGCGCGCGACGCCGGTCAGCATCCAGGTCATCTGCTACGGCCCCGATCACCTCGAGGAGAAGGAGATCTCCGCGATCGCCGAGCTGCTGCCGTTCCGCGACAGCCCGCACCACGTCTGGATCAACGTCGAGGGGCTGGACGCCAAGGTCGTCGCCGACCTCGGCCAGGCCTTCGGGCTCCATCCGCTGGCGCTCGAGGACGTGATCAACACCGGCCAGCGGCCGAAGGTCGACGAGTACCCGGGCCACCTCTTCCTGGTGATGCGCTCGCTGACCCTCAGCGAGCGCGTCTGCACCGAGCAGATCAGCTTCTTCCTCGGGCAGGACTTCGTCATCACGATCCAGGAAGTGCCGGGCGACAGCTTCGACCCGGTGCGCGAGCGGCTGCGCAGCGGCCGCGGCCGCATGCGCCGCATGGGACCGGACTACCTCGCCTACGCGCTCATCGACGCGCTGGTCGACGAGTTCTTCCCGGTGCTCGAACGGCTCGGCGAGCGCATCGAGGGGCTCGAGGACGACCTGATCGAGAACCCCAGGCAGGCGACCATCCAGTCGGTCCACGAGGTCAAGCGCGACCTCCTGGCGCTCCGCCGGTCCGCCTATCCGCAGCGCGAGGTCATCAACTCCCTCGGCCGCGAGGGGTCGACCCTGGTGCAGCCCGAGACCCGCGTCTTCCTGCGCGACACCTATGACCACACCATCCAGGTCATGGACATCGTCGAGACCTACCGCGAGCTGGCCTCGGGCATGGTCGACATCTATCTCTCGAGCCTCAGCAACCGGATGAACGAGGTGATGAAGGTGCTGACCGTCATCGCCACCCTCTTCATCCCCCTCACCTTCATCGCCGGCGTCTACGGCATGAACTTCGACCCCGACGTCAGCCGCTGGAACATGCCCGAGCTGCGGTGGACCTACGGCTACCCGTTCTCGCTGGCGCTGATGGTTGCGACGGCGATCGGGCTGATTGGGTATTTTAAGAAGAAGGGTTGGTTTTGAGGCACTGCTGTCCCACCAACAAGGGGTGAGTAAGGCCTGAATCCGAGTTCCTTTGTTAGAATGGGAGTTGCCGAGAAACCCATGGAAACAAAGGAGGATCCAGGCCTTGGCTCACCATTCTACTGT
>JBIOUG010000124.1:0-11514 GCA_044866775.1 Thermoanaerobaculia bacterium
GGTGGACACCGTCAACGCCTGCAACCTGTTGTTCCCCTCGCAGTTCCCGGCCTACGACGCGGTGCTCACCGACCAGAACATCATCTGGGGTGACTACTTCTACGTGAACCCGGGGCAGAACTTCGCCGAGGGCGAGACGCTGGTCCACATCGAGGCCTGCCCGACGCTGTTCTCGGGCGCAGGCGGAACACCCGCGGTCGGCTGCCCGTTCGTGACCGGCGACCACACCTTCTACGGCCGCTACGAGGCCGCGGGTGTGACCAACAACCGCGAGCCGCTGGCGACGACCTTCGCCGGCCGCTTCATCAACGGCGGCGCCTTCGACGGCGGCACGGGATACTGTATCTGGCGCGAGGGCGACAACGCGGCGGCGGGCTACTCCTGCACGCTGGCGGGCCCGACGGCGGCCTGGTATCCGCTCGACGCGGTGCAGATCGTGCTCTTCGACGAGGAGGAGAACCCGGTGCAGCAGGAGGACTGCCCGTCGGGTGACCCGACTTGCGAGCAGGAGATCATCATCCCGAACGAGGCGCAGGCGGTGAGTGTAGCCAACGACCTGCTGACGCCGTTCGACTTCGGCTGGGTGTACCTCAACCTCCAGCACAGCCAGCTCATCCCCGGCTACGGCGACGACGACGCGCAGGCTTGGGTGAAGGTGATGATGAGCGCCGAGGGACGGTTCAGCGTTGGGCTCGACGCCATCCAGCTCGACAACGCGAACACCCCGAACACGACCATCCTGCCGGTGCAGTAAGCCAAGACGTTCCGGTGGGCCCGCTACGCCGGGCCCACCGCTCCTGTGCCCCGCTTGGCGCGGCCGCCTACTTGCGGCGGGAGCCGACTGTGAACCGCCGGCAAGCGGTGGCGGGCTCGACGGAGTCGAGTGCTACCATGCCTCTGTGGCCAGGAGCGAGGTGCTCGTCCCGGCGCTGGTCAGTACCGCCGTCGCGCAGTTCACACGCGAGCTTCGCGGCCGGTTCGGCGACGCCGTGCTCGACGTACGGCCCTTCGGCTCGTTCGCGCGCGGCGAAGCGTACGAGGACTCGGACGTGGACGTGGCCGTCGTTCTGGAGCGCGTCGACGGGCCCATCCAGCGCGACGTGATCGATCTCGCGACCGACGTGGGTCTCGCCGTCGACCTCCACATCTCGCCCGCCGTCTTCGACCGCGCAACGTACGAGACGTGGCGCCGGCAGGAGCGCCCCCTGGTGATGGACATCGAGCGCGACGGGATCCCACTGTGACCGCCGAGGGCAGACGCGAGTCGACGGCGGCCGAGCTGCAGCTCGCGGACGAGGAGTTGCTCGCTTCCGAGCAGCTTCTGGGCGGGGGCCTCTCCCGCATCGCCCAATCGCGCGCCTACTTCACCGTCTTCCGCGCCGTCCGCGGACGCCTCTACGCCGAGGGGCTGGAGCCCCGCACCCACGACGGCGTGCAGCGCCTGTGGAATGTCCATTTCGTCAAGCCGGGTCTCTACGAGCCTGGCACCTCGCGGTTGCTGTCGCGGCTGCAGAAGTTCCGGCAGGAGGCCTGCTACGCCCGCGACTTCGTCGTCGACGAGCAGGGCGCGCGCGAGGACGTCGAAGCCGCCCGCGGGTTGGTGGAGCGCATCCGGCGCGAGCTGGCGTAAGGGAGCGTTCGTGGAGAGGCGCCCGCAGTCCCTCGGCGAAGAGATCGCCAACGCCGTCAGCCACGGCATCGGTCTGGTGGCGGCGCTGGCGGCGGCGCCAGTGCTGGTCACGGCGGCGGCGCGCCGCGGCGGCGTGGCGGCGGTGGTGGGCGCGAGCGTCTTCGCCGGCTCGATGGCGCTGCTCTACCTCGCCTCGACGCTCTACCACTCCTGTCCCACGGGCGGCCGGCTCAAGCGCGTCCTCCGCGTCCTCGACCACGGCGCCATCTACCTGCTGATCGCCGGCACCTACACGCCGTTCACCCTCGGCGCGCTGCGCGGGCCGTGGGGCTGGACGCTCCTCGGGCTGGTCTGGGGGCTGGCGATCTTCGGGCTGCTATGGAAGGCGCTGGCGCGCCGGCACCGGCCCATCGTCTCGACCTGCCTCTACGTGACGATGGGCTGGCTGGTGCTGATCGCCATCCGCCCGCTCCTCGAGCGCGTGCCGCTCTCGGGCGTCCTCTGGCTCCTCGCGGGCGGCATCGCCTACACCGCCGGCGTGGCGTTCTTCGCCGCCCACCGCGTGCGCTACGCCCACTTCCTCTGGCATCTCATGGTGCTGGCCGGCACGGTCTGCCACTTCTTCGCCGTGCTCGGCTACGCGGCGTGACCCGGAGCGTCATGGACCTCGCACCCGAGCAGCTTCGCGCCCTCGACTACCTGCGCCGCAAGGGGACGGAGGCGCCGGTCGCCCAGCTCCGGGAGCACGTGGCGAGGACCTGCGGCGAGATCGAGGCGCTCCTCGCCGCCGTCCCCGCCCGTCTGCGCGCCGCCAGCCCCGGCGCCGGCCGGTGGTCGGTGCACGAGGTGGTCGATCACCTGGTCGAGAGCCACCGGCCGGCGATCGCCCAGATCGCGGCGCTCCTCGACGGCAGACCGGTGACCGACGTCATCCCGCCCAGCCTCCAGTCCGCCGCGCCTCGCGACCGCCCGTGGGACGACCTGCTCGCCGAGCTGCGCGGCCTCCACGCCACCTTGCTCGGCGTCATCGACCGCGCCGGCGACGGGACCTCCCTCGCGGTGCGCGCGCCGGTGGCGATGGTCACCAAGGTGGCGACCGAGTCCGGCCCGCCGACGCCGATCACCTGGCAGGAGCCCCTCGACTGGAAGGCCTACGCCCAGGGCATCCGCGGCCACACCGCCCAGCACCGGCAGCAGATCCTCCGCACGCTCGCGGCGCTGGGTCACCAGGAGCCCGCCGGGAGCACCTGACGCCGGGCCCCCTGACGCGCCGCCGGCTCCCGGCTCACGGGAGCGGAACGCACTTGCCGCAAGGTTCGTCGTCGCCCAGGGAGTCGTCGTCGAAGATCGTGCCGATCGCCTGAGAGCGCCCACGAACAGCACCGGCTCGCTGGCGAGGATGGCGCTGGGCCTTGAACGACGGTTCTAGAATGAACGGGCAGATGCGCCCTCGTACCGCCGTCGCCTGGGGTTTCGTTGTCCTGCTGATCGCGGGCTCCTCCGGACTCGCGTGGCTGTCGCGCCATCCGGAAGCGCCTCTCCTGGCGCGCGCCGAGCGCTGGCCCCTCGTCGGGCCGTTCGCCGCCCGCTTCCGCGCCGCCCACCTGCCGCACGCCGCGTCATCAGGCGCGACCCCTCGCCGCCTGCGCCTCAGGAAAGAGCTGTTCGGCGACGAGGCCTTCCCGCTCGCCGGCGAACCCGCGGCCCCGGCTGCGCCGGAGCGCATCTGGATCGGGCCGGGGGAGGCGCTGCGCGCCACGCCGAGCGCCAGCGGCCCGCGCGTCACGCGCTTCGATCACCACGCGAGCTTGAAGGTGGTCGACCGCCGCCCCGGGTGGGTGAAGGTGGAGTTCCGCGGCCATTCGGGCTGGGTGCCCCTCGAAGGCGAGTGGCCGGAGCCGCCGCTCGGCAGCGCGCCGGACGCGACGCTGCCGCTGCCGGCGCAGCGCCCCGATCCGGCGCGCCTCGCGGTGGCGCGCGCCGCCCTGGGGGAGGGCGCCGCCGAGGGGCGGCTCGGCCCCTACGCCCTCTTGACCGACCTCGCGGACCGCGAGCGCCTGGCCTGGCTCGACCGCCTCGCCGCCGGTTTCGAGGACGCCTATCGCCGCCGCTACGGCCTGACGCCGGTGGGCGAGCCCGCCGAGGCGGTGGTGCTCTTCGCCCGCGAGGCGGACTACCGCCGCTTTCTCGACCAGCACGAGCGGATCGCCGGCCTCCCGGCCTCGGGCCACGCCGCCCACGGCCTGGCGGCGCTCTACGACGGCGGCCGCAGCGCCGCCGAGATCGGCACGACGCTGGCGCACGAGCTGGCCCACCTGCTCAACCGGCGGGCGATCGGGCCGGCGCTGCCGAGCTGGCTCGACGAGGGGATCGCCGACGAGCTGGCGCAGTCGCGGATCGACGCGCTCGGCCATCTCGAGGCCGGGGCGCTGGGCGGCGAGACGGTGCGGGACGGCGAGAGCATCGAGATGCACGGCGCCCATGCCTCGCTCTACCAGCTCGTCACCGCGGTCCATGGCGGGCGGCTGCGGCCCCTCCCCGAGCTGCTCGGCCTCGACTGGAGCGACTTCGTGACGCCGCCGCGCGGCCGCCTCCACTACGCCCAGTCTTCCTTCTGGGTGCGCTACCTGCTGGACGGCGAGGGGGGCGTGCTCGCCCCCGGCTTCCGCCGCTACCTCGCCGAGATCGCCCGCGGCGGGCCGGTCGAGCCCGAGGCGCTGCGCGGCCACCTCGGGCGGAGCTGGGAGGAGCTGGAGGCCGGCTACCGCGCCTGGCTCGTCGCGCGGCAGGCCGAGGCGGCCGCGACGGTCGCGACCGCCTCGAATTGAGGAGCGCCTACGGACAGGTGGCGAAGGCGCTGGTGTCGGTCACCGCCGGCGCCGGCGGACCGGCGTAGTTGAAGTAGATCTTCTGCGCGCCGCCGAGGGTGTCGGTCACCTGCAGGCGGAAGAAGATGTTGGTCGTCGCCGCGAAGAAGATCCAGTGACGGTCGTTGAGCGAACAGCCGTTGATCGCCTTGACCATGACCTCCTTCAGAGCGGCGCTGTGCGGGACCCGCACGTAGCCGTGGGTCGGGTGACCGGTCAGGGTGAGCCAGGTGCCGAACGGCTGCGCCTCGGCGGGGCTCGCCGTCACGAGCCAGGCGGTGGCGGCCAAAAGCAGCACGGCGAGGAACGGCCACGGCCGCGCGTGCCGCCGCCGCCGGAGATCCTGCTCGGTTCGACCGGAAGGCCACTTGCGAGGGGCTTTGCCCGTCATCGATCCTCCTTGGGAGTCGTGCTGCTGCGCGTGAGGGTTGCGTCCTCCGACGGCGTGAGCGCCTCCTCCTCCCGCCAGGCGGCGCCGCCGCCGGCGTAGTGCTCGCGCTTCCAGATCGGTACCTCGGCCTTCAACCGCTCGAGGGCGGTGCGGCTGGCCTCGTAGGCCGCGGCACGGTGGGGGGAGGCGACGGCGATGACCACGCTCGGCTCGCCCACCGGCACCTCGCCCAGGCGGTGGACGATGGCGGCGCGCAGGCCGGGATGGGTGGATTCGAGATCGGCGACGATGGCCGCCAGGCGGGCCTCGGCCATCGGCCGGTAGGCGCTGTAGGTGAGGCGCTCGACGCGCCGCCCCGCGTGCGCGTCGCGCACCGTGCCGAGGAAGGCGAGGACGGCGCCGCGGCCGGGGCCGGCGACCGCGGCCACCGCCGCCGCGACGTCGATCGGCTCCGTCACCAGCGCCGCCCGCGCGGTCATGGGCTCCCGCTCGGCGGCGCGGCCACCGCCCGCCCGCTCCCGCTGCCGCCGGACACCGGCGGCAGCAAGGCCACCTCGGCGCCCTCGGCCAGCGGCTCGTCGGGGCCGGCGAGTCGCCCGTCCACCGCCACCGCGAGGCGCGGCCAGAGCGGACCGAGCCCCGGATGGTCGCGCTCGAGCCGCTGCCGCAGCTCGGCCACGCGGCTGCCGGCCGGCAGCTCGAGGTCGAGCTCGCTCGCGCCGAGCGCGTCGCCGGCGCTGGCGAACGCGAGGAGGCGGATTTTCATGCGGCCAATGCTATAGGAGAAAAGGCTGGCGGCGGTCCGCCAGGGGACCGCCGCCGGAGAGAGGAACGTCTAAACGCGTCCGGCCGGGGCCGGAGTGCGGATCGACTCGAGGAAGCGGTCGAACTCGCCCTCGGCGTGCCCCTTCTCCCAGCCGTAACGCTCCTGCAGGGCGCCGATGAGCTTGTCGCGATTCCCTTCGGCGCGGTCGAGGTCGTCGTCGGTGAGCTTGCCCCAAGTGCGCTTGAGGTCGCCCTTGAGCTGCTTCCACCGGCCCTCGAAGACGTCGTGCATGCTGGTTGCTCCTTTCTAAGGCGCGAATGCCTTTGCGCCTTGCCTCAATCGTCCGGTGGCGGACGCTTGCGCCGGCGGGCCGTGCGCCCGCCAGCAGTGACGAAGGTAATCTTCGCAAGATCGGGGCCATCACGCCGTCACAGCGGTCTCCGAGGCTTCACTTGCTCCGCCATGAGCAGGCCGCGAGAAAGGCGGCGGCGGAGGGCGTGAATAAACTCCTGGACCAGGCCTTTCTGGTCCTCGGAGAGCCCGGGGAGCAGCCGGGAGAGGCACCGCCCGCACTCCAACCCGGAGAGCTGATCCTCGCCTATCATCAGCTCCCTCGAGGCTGGGTGGGCTTCGCCGCGTACGGGAAATCCGTCCTCGCGCACCGCTTCGAGCTGCCGCTGGACATCCTGTCCCAGTCCGAGGAGGTGGCCCGGCGGTTGCTGCTCCCCTTCCGCGTCCCCATCGAGCAGGCCAAGCGCATTCGGATCCTGCCGACCGGCCCTCTGCAAGGCGTCGACTTCCATGCGCTGCCGTACGACGGAGACGTCCTGCTGGCGAGGAGTCCCGTCGTCTATGGGCTGGATCTCCCTGTTGTTGGCAACCCCGCACAGCCTGCCGGGCGACACGCCCTCCTGGTGGCGGATCCCCGGGGCGACCTGCCGGGCGCGCTCCATGAAGCCCGTGCAGTTCGCGAGGTCCTGGAATCCGGCTCCCGGCCCTGGGTCACCGAGGAGCTGAAGAGCTCGGATGCTTCGGCGGAGGCGGTGCGGGGCCGGTTGGCCGCTGCCGATCTCCTGCACTACGCCGGCCACGGCATCTTCTCCGGGTTCAGCGGCTGGGAGAGCAGCCTCCTTCTCGCCAAGGAGACTCGACTCACCCTTGGTGACCTCCTGGCGCTCGAACGGGTGCCGGCCTGGGTGGTCCTCTCCGGATGCGACACCGGCCGGTCGTCCGCCGAGACTCCTGTCGAGAGTCTCGGCCTCGCCCACGCTTTTCTTCTCGCCGGTTCGCAGGCCGTCGTCGCCTCCACGCGGTCCGCCCCCGACACCACGGTGCCCGTGTTCTTCACCGATCTCTATCAGCAGTGGGACCGTGAGCCGGACCTCGCCGTGGCGCTCCAGCACACCCAGCTCTCCTGGCGGCGGAATCCTGGAGTGGACTGGGCAGGCTTCCGCCTCTTCGAGCCCTGACAGCCCATCCTGGGCACTCCCCTGTCGGGCGGCGGCTGTCAGAAACCACGCCGCGGCGGCGAAGGATCTCTGCGACGCCGCGAACCGCCCTGCTCCGGCCGAACGTCAAGAACTCGAAGGAGATGAAGCCATGAGACGAAGTCGCTTCTGGATTGCTGTCTGGCTTGCGATCGGCATGAGTGCGTGTACGACTCTTCGACCGCCGCAACTTCCGCAACCTCCGCAACCTTCGCGTCCAGACAACGCCAAGGCGTGCGCCGATTGGCGCTGGATCGGGATCAGCCGACCTGGGGCCCAATGCCCGGACATCCCGGGCTGGACCGTCCGGCCCCTGTTTCCTCAGGTGAGCCCTGCCTGGCAGAAGTCGGAGGACTCTTGCGCAAGGCAAGAGGCGGTCCCCGGACCCGAGGTGATCCGGGAGCTCAGCCGCTTCTGCGTGTACGAGGTCGCGCACGCGTGGCTGGCGCACGCCGAGCCCCCACCGCCCAAGAACACCGAGCTGGTGCGGCTCGATCAGGACTGCGCGGCCCTTTCGACCGCCGGCGAAACAGACCTGGACGCACAGGCCGTGGAATCTTCCTCCCAGCGTTTTCTTGCGCAGGCAGGGCCGGCGACACCCTTCCCGATCGCCGAGCCATATGGCGTGCGGCTGGCGTTCCTGGACACCCAGCCGACCTACGTAGGTGTTCCCGAGTGGCAGGGCAACTCGCCACACGGCTATGCCCGGCGGTCTATCGCGCGCTGCAATACGCCGCCGGCTTCGACGCCCTGATGCTGGCGGCGGCGGGCAACGAGAAAGGTGAGCCCTGCAGCAACTTCGGGCCTCTCTTGCCGGCTGCTTGGGAGATAGGAGGTCCGCGGGACGAGAGCTGCGGTGAGCCCAAGAAGCCACCGCTCCTTTACGCCGTGGGCGGGGTGGGAGCCGACGGCGCCGCCCTGGTGAATGCCCGGCCCGGCGGCATGCCGCGACGGGCCGCCTACGGCGAAAAGGCCGTGGTGAGATGCCTCGACCCCGCCCAGCACACGGCGATGCTCACCGGCGGCTCCGTGGCCACGACCGTCGTCTCGTCGATCGCCGCCGTCGTATGGGCTTCCTTCCCCGGGCTCAGCTCCAGCGAGGTCATGGACATCCTCGACGCGAGCGGGGACGAGCTTCCCATGCCAAGCGGGCAGCCCATGGAGGCGGACTTCTGGTTCGGCGCGACTGCCTCCTCCACGCCGGTGCGTCCCAAGGTCCATAGGCTGTCGCTCTGCTCCGCGCTCGCGGAGGCCTGTGCTCGACCGGGATCCACCTGCCCGGTTCAGGTTCAGTGCGAGCGCTTGCAGCTCGAGCTATCCGCCTCGCCCGAAGATTCCCACCGCGAGACCTGGGTCCCGGATTCCTGCCAGCCTTGGGTCCGTCCCCAGCCGGAGTCTCCTCTCTGTCTGAGCTGTGGGGGGCCCGGAGGTTGATCCACCTGTCAGAAATCCACCGTGGCCCGCGAAGGACTCGGCCGGACTGAGGCGCCGCATCGACGAGTGCCTCGAAAGGAGACCGCTCATGAACTCTCAGCAAGGCCCTGACGCACCGACCCGACGCGAAGAACGGTCCGCGACGAGGCCACGCCAAAAACTGAAGAGAGCTGAGGTCGCAGCATGGCTTCTTGCGCTTGGCCTCTTCACTGCCGCCGGCTCGGCCTCGGCTCAGGAGGCGGCCGAGACCGGCGCGCTGCGGGAGGCCCCCCGCTTCTCGGTCGATCTCGCGCTCGCCAACGTCGGCATCGACGAGTTCGACATTAACCGCCTGGGCGTGGGGTTCATCCCCCGCTGGTGTCCGAACCGGAGCTGGCGGTGGTGCTGGTGGATCGATATCTGGTGGATCCCGCGCCCATGGCCGGATCCATGGCAGGGGGTGCTGCCGTTGCGTGAGGGCCCGGTGCTCGTCCGTGACCTCGAAGTCGGGCCCGGCCTGATGGTCGCGCCAGCTATCGAGTACACCTTCCGGGCCGAGGAGCGGGTGAGGCCTTCCCTCTACTTGGGTTTCGGTTTGCAGCGCGACGAGGGTCGGACGACCGACATCGCAGGGGTCGGTGGGTTGAGCACCTCCACGACGACCAGCCCGGTCGCCATCTACGGTGCCGGCCTGACGTACGACCTGTCGTCCCGGACTTCTCTTCGCTTCACCGCCGGGGCCTCGACGGCCTTCATGGACGAGATGGACATCCGGGGACCGGGCGGGCAGAAGTTCACGGTCGAAGGCGAGGAGTTGCACTCAGGCATCATCTCGGTCGGCCTGAACGTCGGGCTCGGAGGGGAAGGACGCTAGGTGTGTGGCTTCGGAGGGTCGCCGCCGGAGTCGTACCGCCGGCGGCGACCCTCCGGGGTCAGGCGGGTCAAGTTCGGTCGCGACACTTCCGGCGCCGCAGGCCGCGCCCAGGCGGCCCATATAATCCGCCGGTGATCCTCGAGAGCAAGCTGAAGCGCGACGAGAGCTTCGCGCGGCGGGAAGAACACTGGCGCGGCGCGCTCGAGCGCCTGCGCGCGGAGGAGGACCGCTTGCGCCTGGGCGGCGGCGCGGCGGCGCTGGAGCGCCAGCGGGCGCAAGGGAAGATGACCGCCCGCGAGCGGGTGGCGGCGCTCTGCGATCCGGGCGCGCCGTTCCTCGAGCTGGGGCTCTGGGCGGCGTATGGCTTCTACGCCGAGCACGGCGGCGCGCCGGCGGCCGGGTTGGTGATGGGGATCGGCAGCATCCATGGCCGCGACGTGCTGGTGGTGGCGGACGACGCCTCGGTCAAGGCGGGGGCCAAGTTCCCGCTCGCCATCAAGAAGGTCCTGCGCGCCCAGGAGATGGCGCTCGAGAACCGGCTGCCGATCGTCTATCTCGTCGACTCGGCCGGCGTCTTCCTGCCGCTCCAGGACGAGATCTTCCCCGACCGCGAGCACTACGGCCGCATCTTCTACAACAACGCCCGCCTCTCGGCCGCGGGCGTGTTCCAGATGGCGGCGATCATGGGCTCCTGCGTGGCCGGCGGCGCCTACCTGCCGATCATGAGCGACGAGTCGCACATCGTCGAGGGCACGGGCTCGATCTTCCTCGCCGGCTCGCACCTCGTGCGAGCGGCGATCGGCGAGCAGATCGACAACGAGGAGCTGGGCGGGGCGGTGGTGCAGTGCGACATCTCGGGAGTGGTCGATCACCGCCACCCGAACGACGCCGCGTGCCTGGCGAAGATCCGGAGCCAGTTCGCCCAGCTCGCGGCCGGCGCCGTCGCACCGTTCGCTCGCCGCGCGCCCGCCGACCCGCTCTATCCGCCCGCCGAGCTCTACGGCATCGTGCCGGTCGACCGCACCCGTCCCTACGATACCCACGAGCTGCTGGCGCGCCTGCTCGACGGCAGCGAGCTCGACGAGTACAAGGCCACCTACGGCCGGACGCTCGTCTGCGGCACCGGCTGGATCGGCGGCTGGGCGGTGGGCATCGTCGCCAACCAGCGCTCGATCGTGGCGCGCGCGACGGGCACCGGCGAGCGCGACCGCGAGCTGCAGATCGGCGGCGTCATCTACTCGGACTCGGCGGACAAGGGCGCGCGCTTCGTCGCGCTGTGCAACCAGAAGCGGCTGCCGCTGCTCTTCCTCCAGGACGTGACGGGCTTCATGGTCGGCAGCCGGGCCGAGCGCGGCGGGATCATCAAGGACGGGGCGAAGATGGTGCACGCCGTCGCCAACTCGACCGTCCCCAAGCTCACCCTCTTCGTCGGCAACTCCTACGGCGCCGGCAACTACGCGATGTGCGGCAAGGCCTACGGCGCCCGCTTCCTCTACGCCTGGCCATCGGCGTCGATCGCGGTGATGGGCGGCGACCAGGCGAGCCGGACGCTCCTCGCCATCCAGCTCAAGAACCGCGGCGAGGAGGTCTCCGCGGCGGAGAAGGAGCAGCGGCTGCGCCAGATCCAAGAGCGCTACGCCGGCGCGATGGACCCGCGCTACGCCGCCGCCCGGCTGTGGGTGGACGCCATCGTCGACCCGGCGGAGACGCGCGAGGTCCTCGCCCGCTCCCTCGCCGCCGCGGCCTACAACCCGGAGATCCCGGAGTTCAAGACCGGCGTCTTACAGACCTAGCCTCGGATGCACCCGATCCTCCTGCGCGTGGGCCCGCTGACCTTGCCGAGCTACGGCGCGGCGATGGTCGCCGCCATGCTCGTTGCCCGCCATCCTCGCGGGCGAGCACGGTGGGCGCCGCCTGGCTCCTGGCGACCGCCGCGCGGCGGCCGGCCGCCCGCCGCCGGCCCGCTCAAGGCAGCCCGCTAGCGTCGTCTTCGACCACTTGCTCACCGATTCGCCGTCGCCTGGAGGCGGAGCCAGGCGGTGAAGTCGCGCTCGAGGAGCGGGAGCGGCTCGCCGAGGGCCGCCGC
>JBIOUG010000125.1:0-9996 GCA_044866775.1 Thermoanaerobaculia bacterium
GCTATCTGAGTCCGGCGGAGTTCGAGAAGCGCCGGAAGGCGGCCTAGCATGCGAGCCTTAAGCCGCGGCGCGCTACGCGTTTCCGTAGGACTGTGGGGCTGGGGGGCTCCTGCCCCCCAGGACCCCCGACGGCAGCCAAGAACCCAAGCCGTAAACTGTCCACCAAATCGGGGCAGGTCCACTATGGCGGTTCTGTCGGGCTCACCCAAGCTCAGTTCGTTCAGGCCATGGGCATCAGCGTCCAACCCTTCGGAACTGGGAGCAGGGTCGGCGGCATCCGGAAGGTCCGGCGATCGCCTTGTTGCGCATTGCCGCTCGTCATCCGCGGATCCTGCGCGAGAACCTCGAGCCTGCGGCTTGAGCTCAGAGCGCCGCCAGGCGCTCGAGGAAGCTCCGCACTTCCGCCGTGTCCCGCAGACCGTAGGTGGCGGCTGTAGGTCTGGGCTTGTCCGCCACCAGGATTCCGAGGCCGGTCCCGGCCACTTCGCGGAAGGCGTCTTCGTCGGTGACGTCGTCGCCGGTGTAGATCGGGAAGAGGGACGGCCCCCAGGCGGCGAGGATCCAGCGCAGAGCCTGGCCCTTGTCCCATTCGATATCCGGCCGCAGCTCCCAGACCTTCTTGCCCGGCGCCTTCCGCAGGCCGGGCTCGCCGGCGAGGACGGAGTCCACCGCCGCCTCGATCGCCGGCAGATCCTCCGGCCGTGCCAGGCGGTAGTGGACGGCGACGGTGAAGCGCTTGGGCTCGACCAGGACGCCCTCGAAGCCGGCGAGGCGCCGCCGGAGCTCCGCCGTGGCGCGCTCGATCGTCTCGGGCACCCCCTCCCCCACCTCATGGCGCAGTCCCGGGCCGGCGATGTCGAAGCCGTGGCTGCCGGCGTAGGTGATCTCGGGGAGGCCGACGAGGGCGGCTACGTCCTCGCGGGCGCGGCCGGAGAGGATGGCCACGGGCCAGCGCGACGCGAGGCGGCGCAGGAGGTCGCGCGTGGGCTCGCTCAGGGTGGCGAGCTCGGGGCGGGCGACGATCGGGGTGAGGGTGCCGTCATAGTCGAGAAAGAGGGCGGGGCGGGCGCCGGCGAGGCGGGCGGCGATCTCCGGCCAGTGCTCGAGCGCCGATGGCAGGGCGGGTACAAGGGACTTCGCGCCACCCTGCCCCCCAGATCCCTCGCTCACGCTCGGGATGACAGCGGGACCGAGTTGCCTGTCGCCGGCCACTACAGCTCGATCCAAGCGTCTTCCAGATCGAGCTGCGGGAAGTACTCCTTGGGGGTGCGGAAGTCGTCGGGGGCCTCGCCCAAGGCGGTGCGCAGGTAGACGTCGACCCACCAGAAGATGTCCTGCTCGCGCAGCACCTTCTGCATCGCCCGCATCCGTCGCAGGCGCTCTTCGGCGGGCATCGCCAGGGCCTCGTTGAGAGCGTCGGCCATGCCCTCGATGTCGTGCGGGTTGACCAGCATCGCCCCGACCTGGAGCTGGGCGGCGGCGCCGGCGAACTCCGACAGCACGAGGACGCCGTTGGCTTCGATCTGACAGGCGCAGAACTCCTTGGCCACCAGGTTCATGCCGTCCTTGAGCGAGGTGACGAAGCCGACCCGCGCCATGCGGTAGAGCGCCGTCAGGTCGCGCCGCGGCAGGCTGCGGTAGTAGTAGTGGACCGGCACCCAGCCCGCGGTCGAGAACTCGCCGTTGATCTCGCCGACCAGGCGCTCGATCTCGGCCTTCAAGGTCTGATACTCGCGCACGCCCTCGCGGCTCGGGACCACGAACTGCATCAACAGCGCGTGCCCGTGCAGGTGCGGGTAGCGCTCGAGGGCGTTGCGGAAGGCGAGCAGGCGCTCGGGCAGGCCCTTGGTGTAGTCGAGCCGGTCGACGCCTACGATCAGGTCGTAGGGCCCGATGCGGCGCCGCAGATCCTCGATCCGGTGCTCGACCTCCTCCGAGCGCGCCGTCTCCTCGAAGCCCTTGTAGTCGATGCCGATCGGGAACGCCCCGACCCGCATCGTCCGCTCGCCGACCCGCACCACGTCGGCGGCGCCGCCGATCGTGACCGTCACCTCCGGCAGCAGGTGCTGGAGGCAGGTCAGGAAGTTCCGCTTGTCGCGCTGGGTCTGGAAGCCCAGGAGGTCGTAGGCCAGCATCGCGCCCAGGATCTGGCCGCGCCAGGGCAGTTTCAGGAAGACGTCGAGCGGCGGAAAGGGGATGTGGAGGAAGAAGCCGATCCGCCGCTCCTCGGCGCGCGGGCGGACGAGCTCCGCGGCGTGGATCAACTGATAGTCCTGCACCCAGATGAAGTCGTCGGGCAGGCCGTGCTCGATGACGGCGTCGGCGAACTTCTTGTTGACGTCGAGGTAGGCGTACCAGTAGGCGGGGTCGAAGTCGCACTGGCCGGTCAGGTCGTGGAACAGCGGCCAGAGCACGGCATTGGCGAACCCTTCGTAGAAGAGCTTGACCTCGCGCTCGCTCAAGAGCACCGGCACCAGCTCGTAGCCGCGCTCGCGGAACCCCTCGGCCAGCAGCCCCTCCCACGCGCCCCCCTTCTCGACCGCCAGGCCCGGCCAGCCGATCCACACCCCGCCGCGGTGGGAGAGGACCGGCGCCAGGGCGTTGACCAGCCCCCCGGACCCCGGCTTCAGGGTCCAGCCGGCAGCGGTGCGATCGAGGACGACCGGGAGGCGGTTGGAGACGACGAGGAGACGGCGCGCGAAGGGGCTCAAGGCACTCGGCATTGTAGTGCGACTGCGACGGCCCGCGCGCGGCTCGCGGGAGCTGGTAGGATCGGGCGGAAATGGGCCGTAATGGCGCTGAAGCGGTGGCGGTGGCGCCGGAGGCGACCGGCGGAGTGGCCGCCACGCTCTCGCTCGCCGCGGTGGTCGAGGCGCTGCGCGGCGACGCCAAGCTCGGGCCGCAGCTCCTCCACGTCGCCCACCTCCCGGCCGCCGCCGCGCGCGCCGGCACGCTCGAGCCGCCGCTCCCCGCGCCGCTGGCCGGCGCGCTCGCCGCCGCCGGCGTCCCCGGCCTCTGGAGCCATCAGGCGGAGGCCCTCGCGGCCGCCCGCCGCGGCGAGGACGTGCTGATCACCACCCCAACCGCCTCCGGAAAGTCGCTGGTCTTCCAGGTGCCGCCGCTCGCGGAGGCGCTCGCCGGCGGCCCGGGGCGGGCCCTCTTCCTCTTCCCGCTCAAGGCGCTCGGGCAGGACCAGCGCGGCAAGTTCCAGCGCCTGGCCGAGGGCTGCGGTCTCGGGCCCGAGGCGGCCGGCTGCGCGATCTACGACGGCGACACGCCGCGCGGCGAGCGCGAGACCATCAAGCGTCGCTTCCCGCGCGTCGTCGTCACCAACCCGGACATGCTGCACCTGGGAATCCTCGGCTCCTGGGTCCACTGGGGGCCGTTTCTCGCCGACTTGAAGTGGGTCGTCCTCGACGAGCTGCACACCTATCGCGGCATCTTCGGCAGCCACTTCCACCACGTGCTACGGCGCTTCCTGCGCCTCTGCCGCGCGGTGGGCGGCGACCCCTCGCTCATCGCCTCCTCGGCGACCGCCGCCAACGCCGGCGAGTTCGCGGAGCTCCTGACCGGCCGCCCGTTTCGCTGGATCGCCGAGTCCGGGGCGCCGCGCGAGGGCCGGCACCTCCTCCTCTTCCGGCCGGCGGCGAGCCCCTACACGCTGACCCTCCAGCTCTTCGCGCGCCTCCTCGCGGCGGGCCTCAAGACCATCGTCTTCACCAAGGCGCGGCGCATCACCGAGCTCCTCTACTCCTGGCTGCGCGCCGAGCAGCCGGCGCTCGCCGCGCGCGTCGCCTGCTACCGCGCCGGGTTCCTGCCCGAGGAGCGGCGGCGGATCGAGGCGAGCCTCTTCGCGGGACGGCTGGACGGGGTGATCTCGACCTCGGCCCTGGAGATGGGGATCGACGTCGGCGGCCTCGACGCCTGCATCCTGGTGGGCTATCCCGGCAGCGTCATGGCCACCTGGCAGCGCTCGGGGCGGGTGGGGCGCGCCGGCCGCGAGTCGCTGACCGCGCTCGTCGCGCTGCCCGACGCGCTCGACCAGTACTTCCTCGACCACCCGCAGGCGCTGCTCTCCCGGCCCTGCGAGCGGCTGATCACCGATCCCGGCAACGAGATCGTCGCCCGCGCCCACCTGGTGTGCGCCGCGGCCGAGCTGCCGCTCGACCCGCAGGGCGCCGCCGGCGACCGCACCTGGCTCGGCGCGCACGCGCCCGTCGTCGGCGACCTGCTGCGCGGCGGCGAGCTGGTCGCGGCCGAGAGCACGGGCGAGCTCCACGCCGCCGTGCGGCGGCCACACCGCCAGGTCGGGCTGCGCGGCACCGGCGAGGGGTTCGTCATCGTCGACGCGCCGCGCGGCGTCACCATCGGCACGATCGACGGCGTCCGCGTCCTCCACGAGTGCCACCCCGGGGCGGTCTATCTCCACGCCGGGCGCCAGTACCTGGTCGAGGCGCTGGACCACGACGGCCGGCGGGCGCTGGCCGTCCCCGCCGAGGTGGACTACTTCACGACGCCGCTGACCGAGAAGGACACCGAGGTGTTGGAGGTCCTGGGCGAGCGCCAGCGCGGCGCGCTCGCCGCGCGCCTGGCGCGGCTGCGCATCACCGAGCGGGTCGTGGGGTTCGAGCGCAAGCGGGTGCACGGCCAAGAGGTGCTCGATCAGCACCCGCTGGAGCTGCCGCCGGTCGTCTTCGAGACGGTGGGCCTCTGGTGGGTCGCGCCGCACACGCTCGAGCTGACCCTGCGCCGCGCCGGCCGGCACTTCGCGGGCGCCCTCCACGCCTCCGAGCACGCCGCGATCTCGCTGCTGCCGCTCGTCGCCCTCTGCGACCGCGGCGACGTCGGCGGGATGTCGTTCCCGTTCCACCCCCAGGTCGGCAGCGGCGCCGTGTTCCTCTACGACGGGCACCCGGGAGGGATCGGCATCGCCGCCCGCGCCTACGCCGAGCTGCCGGAGCTCCTCGGGCGGGTGCTCGAGCTGCTCCGCTCCTGCCCCTGCGACGAAGGGTGCCCCTCCTGCGTCCAGTCGCCCAAGTGCGGCAACTGCAACCGGCCGCTCGACAAGGCGGGCGCGGCCTGGACGCTCGAGCTGCTGCTCGCACGGTGAGAGAGGCACGGATCTTGAAGCCACAAAGCCTCCGGAGGTGACGTATGGCTACTCGCGCGCAGACTCACTCGGAGCATCGGCCGGCGCTCCTCCTCGTCGTGCTCCTCGTCGCCCTGGCCGCCTGCTCCGGCCTCGGGCTGGAACAGATCTTCGAGCGGCCGCGAGTGCGGGTCACCGGGCTCGACGTCACGCGGGTGACGCTGCGCGACGCCGATCTGCGCTTCGACTTCACGGTCGACAACCCGAACCCGATCCGGCTGCCGCTCGGCGGCATCGACTACGAGCTGCGGGTCAACGGCGAGCGCATCCTCGACGGCTTCGCCGACCAGGCGCTCGAGATCGCCGCCCGCGACGAGACCCCGGTGCGGCTGCCGCTGACGGTGCGCTTCGCCGACCTCGCCCGCGCCTGGGGGTCGTTGCGCCAGCAGCGCGACCGCTCGCGCTACGAGCTGGTGGCCGACTTCCTCTTCGACGTGCCGGTGGTCGGGCGGGTCGCCGTGCCGGTGCGCCGCGACGGCGACCTGCCGTCGCTCCAGGCCGCCCGCTGAGCCGACCTCCGGCCAGCGGCCAAAACCTGCTCGTCAAGACCGCGTAGGTGAGGTGTACGGAGAACCGCAATGCCAATGTCCTGTCGCCGTGCCGTTCTAGACGCCGCCGTCTTTGCCGGGCTTCTCGCCGCGGCGCCGGCCGTTGCCGCTGAAACCGCCTCAACCGCCGACAGCCGCTACGCCTTCCTCCTCAGCGGCCGGCCGGCCGGTGAGCAGACGACGCGGCGGGTGAGCGCCGGCGAGTGGACCTACCACTTCGAGTTCAACGACCGCGGGCGAGGGCCGAAGCAGGAGACCCGGCTCGTGCTCGGGGCGGGCGGCGTGCCGGTCGCGCTCGAGATCACCGGCCTCGACTACTTCAAAGGCCCGGTGGACGAGCGCTTCACGCTGGCGGGCGGCAAGGCGGTCTGGTCGAGCAGCTCCGAGAAGGGGGAGGCGGCCGCCGCCGGCCCGGCCTTCTACATCCCGATGGCCGGCCCTCCCGAGATCCTCGCCGTGCTGGCGCGGGCCGTGCTCGCGGCGCCCGAGCATCGCCTGCCGCTCCTCCCCTCCGGCGAGGCGCGGATCGAGAGCCTGGGCGAGCTGACGGTACGCCAGGGTGAGACGAGCCGCACCGTCCGCCAGCTCCTGCTCTCGGGGATCAGCTTCACGCCGTTGCCCCTCTGGCTGGACGGCGACGGCACCCTCTTCGCCATCCACGACGGCTGGTCGACCACCATCCGCGCGGGGTGGGAAGGCGCGCTCCCCGAGCTGATCGCCGCGCAGCAGGTGAGCGACTCGGCGCGCGAGGCGGAGCTGGCGCGGACGCTGGCGCGGCGGCCGGCGCAGGGGCTGGCGATCACCGGCGCGCGCCTCTTCGACGCCGAGACCGGCCGCACCGTGCCGGGCACCACGGTGGTGATTCAGGGCAACCGTATCGCGGCGGTCGGCCCCGACGGCGAGGTGGCCATCCCCGCCGGCGCCGAGGTCGTCGCGGCGGCCGGCAAGGCGCTCCTGCCGGGCCTCTGGGACATGCATGTGCACGTCTCGTCGACCGACGGCCTCCTGCACCTCGCCGCCGGCGTGACCAGCGTGCGCGACCTCGCCAACGACACCGAGAAGCTCCTCGCCCTCAGGCGGCGCTGGGACGAGGGGAGCGCCATCGGCCCGCGCCTGGTGATGGCCGGCTTTCTCGACGGCCCCGGCCCCTATGCCGGGCCGACCACGGTGCTGGTGGACAGCGAGGCCGAGGTCAACGCGGCCGTCGATCGCTACGCCGCGCTCGGCTACGAGCAGATCAAGATCTACAGCTCGATCCGGCCCGAGCTGGTGCCGGCGATCATCGCCCGCGCGCACCAGCACAAGCTGCGGGTGAGCGGGCACGTCCCGGCCTTCATGACCGCGCGCCAGGCGGTCGAGGCCGGCTTCGACGAGATCCAGCACGTCAACTTCCTCCTGCTCAACTTCCTCTTCGACAAGGTCCAGGACACACGGACGCCGGCGCGCTTCACCGAAGTCGGCCGCTACGCCGCCGACCTCGACCTCGCCTCCGAGCCGGTGCGCTCCTTCGTCCGGCTCCTCAAGGACCGCGGGGTCACTGTGGACCCGACGGTCAACGCCTTCGAGGGGATGTTCAACGACCGTCCGGGCCAGCTCGCGGCCGGCTGGGCGGACGCCGCCGACCGCCTTCCGGCGCAGATCCGGCGCGGCCTCTACGCCGGCGGCCTGCCGGTGCCCGAGGGGATGGACGCCCGCTACCGCGAGGCCTTCCGCGTCATGCTGCGCATGGTCAAGACCGTCTACGACGCCGGCGTGCCGATCGTGGCCGGCACCGACGCCACCGCCGGCTTCGCCCTGCACCGCGAGCTGGAGCTCTACGCCGAGGCCGGGATCCCGGCGCCGGAGGTGCTGCGCATCGCCACCCTCGGCGCGGCGCGCACGATGGGCAGGGAGGCGCAGCTCGGCTCGGTGCGTCCGGGGAAGCTCGCCGACCTGGTCCTGGTGGACGGCAACCCGGCGGCGCGGATCGCCGACGTCCGCCGCGTGGTGCTGACGATCAAGGACGGCGTGGTCTACGACCCGGCCGCCCTGTACCGCGCCGTCGGCGTGAAGCCGGTCGAGTGACGGCCGCGGCGCCTCCCGGCGCCGCCGTTGCCGCCGGCGGCTCGTCGTGCAGCAGGAGCTGGCGATAGCCGCGGTTCCAGTAGACGAGCGGCGGCCCCAGCGGCTCGGCGGCGCCGCTCGCCTCGACCTCGCCGACGTAGAGCGTGTGGGTGCCGGCAAGCAGCCGGCCGGCGATGCGGCAGTCGAGCCAGGCCAGGGCGTCGGCGAGGACCGGCGCGCCGGTCACCGCGGTCGTCCACTCCCCGAGCGCGAAGCGGTCCTCGTCCTTGAGCCAGGCGAAGCGGTTGGACAGCTCCATCTGGTCCTGGCGCAGGACGTTGACGGCGAAGACCGCCCCCGGCTCCTCGAGCAGGGCGTAGGCCTTGTGCCGCTGGTCGATGACGACGGTGACGAGGGGCGGATCGGCGGAGACCGAGGCAAAGGCCGAGACGGTCAAGCCGTGGACCTGGTCGCCGACGCGGATGGTGGTGATGGTGACGCCGGCCGGAAACCGGCAGAGCGCGTTGCGGAACTCCTCGGAGGAGATCGGCATGCGCGCGGATTGTGTCACACGGCGACGTGCAGTCTTTCCGCCACCGCCTGGAGGTCGGCGAGGAGCTGGGCGCGCGCGGCGCGCCGCGCTGCCTCGTCGGGCATGCGCAGCACGGCCGAGGGGTGAAGGGTCGCCATCAGCCACTCGGCGAGGGGCGTCGGGAAGAAGCGCCCGCGGTCCTGCGTGATGCGGAACTTGGGGCCGAGGAAGCCCTGCGCCGCCGTCGCGCCGAGGCAGACGATCCCCTCCGGCTGCACGATCGCCAGCTCCGCCTCGAGCCAGGGGCGGCAGGCGCGCACTTCGGTGAGCGTCGGCTTCTGGTGCAGGCGGCGTTTGCCGCGCAGCTCGAATTTGAAGTGCCTGACCGCGTTGGTGACGAAGACCTCGTCGCGCGGGATGCCGGCCGCCGCCAGCAGCTCGTCGAAGACGCGCCCGGCAGGACCGACGAAGGGCCTCCCCTGCAGGTCCTCCTGGTCCCCCGGCTGCTCGCCGACGAAGGCCGCGCGAGCGTGCCGCGGCCCTTCGCCGACCACCGCCTGCGTCGCGTTCTCGTAGAGGTCGCAGGCGGTGCAGCCCTGCGCGGCCCGTCGCAGCGACGCCAGCGTGGGCCGCGCAGGGATGAAGGTCTCGGCCGGCGGGTGCCGCTCCACCGCGCCCCTTAAGCCTTCGCCTTGATCATGATGTCCACCCGCCGGTTGAGCTGCCGCCCCTCGTCGGTGGCGTTGCTGGCGACGGGATAGGCCTCGCCGTAGCCTTCGGCGGTGATGCGCCGGCCGTCGACACCGTGGCCGGTCAGGTAGGACTCGACGGAGCTCGCCCGCCGCTCGGAGAGCTGCTCGTTGTAAGCGTCGCTGCCGACCGCATCGGTGTGCCCCTGCACCACGACCGCCGTCTTCTTGTACTCATCGAGCACGTCGGCCACCTGCTCCAGTGTTTCGCGCCCGTCGGAGCGGACGGTCGCCGAGTTGAAGTCGAACAGCACGTCGTTGTCGAAGTGGACGAGCAGCGTGTCCTTGTCCACGCGCTCGACCGTGGTGCCCGGGATGCGCGCCAGCTTCTCCTCCTGGGCGTCCATGTAGGCGCCGATGCCGGCGCCCACGCCGGCGCCGATCGCCGCGCCGGCGAGGATCTCGTCGGCCTCGCGCTTGCCGGCGAGGACCGCGCCCGCGGCCCCGGCGGCGGCGCCGATGCCCGCGCCCTTGAGCGTCTTGTCGCGCTTCGTCATGTAGGGCTCGTTGCGCCGGGTGCGGGGAGCGTCGTCGCGGCCCGCGCAGCCGGCGAAGGTGGACAGGGCGAGGAGCGCCGCGAGCGCCGCGCCCGTGGCCTTCAGGATCGGGGTTCTCCGCATGATGACGACCTCCTGGCGGGGCGGCTCTTGGTCGGCGATTCGGTGCACGCGGCCGCCCGGTAGATGAGGCCGGCGGCGGTTCCGCCGGCTGCGTGGCAGGGAAAATACAAGAGCGGTGCCACCGGCCTATTGGGCCTGTGGGATCAAGGGCTTGGCGCGAGCGCCAAACAGCGCGGCCGGGCGGCGGCCGGCCTCCTCGCAGGGCTCTGCGTCCTGCGCTGGGGACGCCGGTCGCGCGGCGCCGGCGGGCCGTTCCAGAGCCGGTTGACGCCCCGTGGCTTTACTGCGACGCTTCGCGCCGAGCAGATGGGCCTCCTCGATACATTGCTAGGAGTCCGTCGCGCTGGGCGCGCGA
>JBIOUG010000126.1:0-2189 GCA_044866775.1 Thermoanaerobaculia bacterium
GCCGTGTACGAGGAGGCGCTGGCGCTCGCGGAGCAGGTGGGAATGCTGCCGGCCCAGGTGGAGCTGCACGCGTGGCTCGCCCAGCTCGCGGCGTACGGCGCCGACTGGGAGCAGGTCGAGCGCTCGACCGAGGCGAGCGCCACTCTCGCCGAGCGGGAGGGCCTGGTCGGCAAGCTCTGCCTGCCGTACGCGCTGCGCGGTCTCCTGCGCTGGCGCGAGGGCCGCATCGGCGAGGCCACCGTCCTGTTCCACCGCGCCCACGAGCTGGCCGAGCAGGTCGGCTGGTCGGAGATCGCCTTCCAGGCGCTGTTCGGGCTGGCGCTGGCGCTGCGCGACCAGGGCGACCTCGACGGCGCCACGGCCGCGCTCGACCAGGCGATCGAGGTCTGCGAGCGCGCCGGGCTGATCGCGCAGTCGATCCAGGCCACGGGCGCCCGAGCCGTGATCCTTGCGCTGGCGCACCGCGCCCAGGCGGCGAGGGAAGCGGCCACGATGGCGTCGCAGATGGCCGAGCGCCTGCACTACCCGGTGGGCCGCGCGGCCGCACTCGAGGCTCGCGGCGTGTCCGACGAGGATCCCGCTGCCGGCGTCGAGTTGCTCGCCGAAGCGGAGGCCGCGTGGCGAGCGCTCGACAGGCCGCTCGAGGCCACACGCGCCCGCCTGCTCGCCGGCCAGCTCCTGATCGGCACCGACGACGAGCGCGCCCGCGATCTGCTGGAGCAGGCGGCGGCGCAGAGCGAGGAGCTGGGCGTGCCGCACCTCGCGGAGAAGGCTCGCGCGGTGGCGACGGGCGGCGAGCGCATGCGCCAGGGCTGAGCCGGCCCTCGGCCGTTCGCCGCTGCTGGGAGTGCCGCGGCGCCTACTGCGAGAGGTCGGCGCCCGCGATGACCACCACGGTCGCGTCGCCGGCCAGCTGCTGGCTGGCCGCGTCGACCGGCTGGCGCTGGCTGATCGACAGCCTGCGGCTGACCGCTCTGGCCTCGTTGCGATGGCCCGGTGAGAAGAGCACGACCGACTCGGCGCGCTGCTGCTCCTGGTCGGCCGTGTTCGCGACCGTGCCGAGGTTGAAGCCCTGCGCGGTGACCCGGTCGCCCACCTGCTTGGCCAGGCCCGGCACGGTAGTGCCGTTCAGCACGGCGACGGTCACCTTGCTTGGATCCACGGCGGGCGCCTGGTTCTTGGCCTGGTCGCCGTCGCCACCACCGCCCTGGTCGCCGCTTGCCGCGGGTGTGGCGCTCCCGCCGGCTGTCGCTCCGCCGCCGTCGTCCTTGGTTGCCTCGTTTATTCCGAAGGCCGCCGCTCCCCCGAAGATCAGGATTCCTGCGATCACCAGCACGAGGTAGCGCGGGCTCGCGAGCAGGCGCCGATACCAGGGCTCACGCGGCGGCGGGATGATGGCCGTCTCCTGCTGAGGCATCGGTCGCGGGGGAAGCGGGGTCCGCACCGGAGCGCGCTGAGCGCCGGCCGGCACCGCGGGCGGGGCGCCCGCCGGACGGCCGCCGGCAGGAGTCGCCGGACCACCGGGCCCGGAAGGCGCGGCCTGGGCGCCCTGCCCCGGAGGCGCGGTTTGGATGCCCGCTCCCGACGCCGCCGCCTTGGTGCCTGACCCGGCGTTGCCGCCGTCGGCTCCGGGCTGCGCCTGCGCCGGCTTGGCCTGCGTCGCAGCCGCCGCGCCGGCACCGGCAGCTGCCGCCGCCACGGCGGTCGCGGGACGCGGACCCTGGCCCTCTTCGGCGGCTGCATCCTCTTGCGCGGCCTCACCGGGCGTCGCATCGCCGGACCCCGCGTCGCCGGTCTGCGCATCTCCGGCCGCCGCAGCAGTCTGCGCGCGCGCGGTCTGCGGCTGACCCGGCTGCGATGCCTCCCCGGCCTGCGCGCCGGCGGTCTGCGGCTGACCCGGCTTCGCCGCCCCTCCGGGCTGAGCCGCCGCCGCTCCGGCAGCACCCTCCGCCGCCGTCGCCGGCTGCGGGGTGGCCTGGCCCGGCTTCGCCGCGCCTGGCGCCTGAGCGCCCGCTGGCTGGGGCACCGGCACCCCTGGCTTGGGCGCTCCCTGAGGCTGCGCTCCCGCCGGCGGCGCTCCCGCCGGCTGTCGCTCCGCCGCCGTCGTCCTTGGTTGCCTCGTTTATTCCGAAGGCCGCCGCTCCCCCGAAGATCAGGATTCCTGCGATCACCAGCACGAGGTAGCGCGG
>JBIOUG010000127.1:0-2090 GCA_044866775.1 Thermoanaerobaculia bacterium
TCGCGCGAGCCGCCGGGCGTCCCACCTGCGAGCTATACGGTGTGAACGGAATTATACATTTGTTTCACCCACCCAGCGTCAAGAGGGCGGCGGACGGATGGCGCGGCGCCCGCGAGCGAGCTCCGGGAAGCCGGGGACGAGCGGGCCGAGGAGCGCCGGCGCGGCTGCCGGCCGGCCGGCGGCGCGGGCGGCGTCGGCGGCGATCAGGCGGGCGGAGACCGGGTCGACGCCGGGGGGCGGCGCGGGAGCGGCGGCGGCGGTCTGGAGCGTGCGGAGGGCGGTGAGGCGCGGGTCGTCGGGGCGGGTCGCCAGGGCGCTGTCGAGCGCGGCGCGGGCCTCGGCCCGGCGTCCGACGGCGAGGAGGGCGCGCGCCAGCCAGTACTCGGGGACGCCGACGGGATCCTCGTCGACGGTGAAGTCGCGGCGGCCGCCCGCCAGGCTGGCGAAGGCGGGGAGGGCGGCCTGGAGGTCGCCGGCGCGGTAGCGGGCGAGCGCGGCGCGGAAGAAGAGGGCCTCGTCGCGCAGGTCCGGCCGGGCGGCGCGCCCCTCCTGGAGCGCGACCAGCCGCTCGGGGACCGAGGCCGGCTGCCGCCCCAGCACCTCGTCCCATGCGAGCTGGTCGAGCGCCGCCCGGCGCCCGGAGACAGCGGCGAGAGCGGCGGCGACGACGAGCCCGAGCGCCAGCGCGAGCGGCCGGGGGAAGCGGGCGTGGAGCCGCCCGCGGACGAGGTCGGCGAGGAGCGCCGGGCCGACGACCAGGAGGGCCAGCGCCAGCGGCAGGCGCTGCCGGGCGGAGGCGTAGAAGGCGATCTGGGTGGCGACGGTCAGGCCGGCGACGGCGAGCGGGCCGGCGAGATCGCCGCGGCGCGCCCGCGGCGCGAGCGCGAACCACGGAATGGCGGCCGCGAGCAAGGCGAACCCCCAGGGCAGCCGGCGGCGGATGCGGCGGTCCAGGTGCTCGGCGACGACGAGGTCGTGCGCCTCGTACGGCATGACGGCGAAGAGCGCCTTCTTGGCGAAGCGCCGGGCCGATCGCCTCGGCCAGGTCGCCAGCCCATGCCGCGCGAGGCCGGTCCAGTAGCGGTTGGCGGCGGCCGGCGAGAGCGGGCGACCCGCGACCCAGGAGGCGATGCGGCGGTACGCCACGTGGCCGTAGTCGGAGGCCTCGGGATGCGCGCGCTCGAGGGCCAGCACCGCCGCCGGCGCCTGGCGCCGCAGGCCGGTGACGCCCGGTGCGTTGCCCTCGTAGAAGACCGGGCCCGGGTTCATGACGGCGAGCGAGCCGGTTGCCCGCCAGCGGGAGACGACGAACGGGGCGAGGAGGGCGACGGCGGCGAGGAGGGCGGCGAGCGGCGCGGCGAAGCCGATGCGCCGCCGATCGGCGAATCGAGGGGCTGGAGTGCCGTCGTCTTCAGGTAGGGAGGAAGCGGATGGCGGCGGCGAACGGTCGGAGCGCCGCTGGACGATGGCGAGCCAGCAGGCCCAGGCAGGGAGGAGGAGGAGGTGATGAGGGCGGAGGAGGCCGGCGGCGGCGACCGCCAGCCCCGACAGCGCAGCCAGCGACAGAGGCAGCCACGACCGGCTGCGGTGGGACAGTCTGTTCTCCCTACCTGAGCTTTTCTCCGCTTCGGCCGCCACGATCAGCCGTCGCGCCCAGGCTCCGCAGGCGACCGCCAACGCCAGGCAGAAGACGATCGCGGTCTCCGGCTCGTGCACGCCGGCGTAGACCAGGAACGGCCGGTAGGCAGCCGTGGCGAGGCCGGCCACCGCCGCCCAGGCGGGACCGGCAAGGGCGGCGACCGCCAGCGCCACCAGCGCCGCCGTCGCGGCGTGGAGAACCGCCTGGACGCGGAGCACGCCCTGCCAGCCGCCGCGGGCGGCAACGCGGGTGAAGGCCAGGTAGAGAGGGCTGTAGTCGCCGAGGCGGTCGCCGAGCCGAGCCGGCGAGAGCGCCGCCGCATCGAGGTACTTCGGGAAGATGGCGGGTGGGTCCGCGACTCTCGCGACCCAGAGCGACACGACCAGGGCGACGAGGAAGCAGGCGAGGGGAACCCCCGCCCGGATCCCTCGCTGCGCTCGGGATGACGTCA
>JBIOUG010000128.1:0-2062 GCA_044866775.1 Thermoanaerobaculia bacterium
GCGAGCACCTGGCCTGCCTCGACGCGCCGGGCGGGCGGCGGCCGCGCGAGCTGCGCCTCTCGCCGGCCACCCGCCCGCTCGACTTCCTCGAGCCCTGGGTGGTCGACCCGCGCGTCGACCGCTGCGGGCTGATCTACGACATCAGCGAGTTCTCGCAGACGGTCGCCTTCCTCCACCGCTCGGGCAGCGAGATCCAGGACGAGGGCTTCCGCGCCATGTTCCGCTTCCAGCGCCGCGTCAACCAGCTCGCGACGGCGCAGCGCATCAAGCTCGAGAAGTACCTGGGCGACGGCGCGTTCTACTCGAGCCGCGACGCCCGCCGTCTGCTGCGCGCCGCGGTCGAGCTGCAGCGGCAGTACCGCGCGGCGCTGGACGAGGGGTTCCCCTTCGACCGCGGCCTGCGCCTGGCGCTCAACTACGGCCAGTACCGCCTGATCCCGATGGGCAGCGGCCCGGACGGCGTCGGCGAGCACTACGAGTTCTTCGGCCACGGCCTGATCGAGCTGTCGCGCCTGACCTCGGGCAAGGCGATGCGCGAGATCGAGGAGGTCAAGAACCTGCTCGTCAACCAGGGCTATCCCGAGGGCACGGTGCGCAAGTTCTTCGAGCCGCTGGCGCGCCGCAACCTCGACGTCGTCGACAAGGCCGAGGAGGCGCGCACCTTCTACGCCTACATCAGCCGCGACGGCACGCTGGTCAACAACGGCATCGTGGCGACGGCGCCCTTCCTGGCGCAGCTCGACGACGCGCTGCCGCCGGGGAGCCTGTCGCGCGCCGCCTACGGCCACCGCACCTACGTCGCCGTGCCGCTCGACGGCGGCCTGACGGCGGGGGTGCGCAAGCTGGGCGCGGCGCGGCTCAAGGGGCTCGAGGCGGTGACCGTCTTCGAGGTGCTCGACGGCGCCGAGCTCGAGCCCGAGAGCTTCGAGGAGCTGGCGGACGACGGGCTCCTGGCGCTCCTCGAGCGGGAGTTCGCGAGCCATCTGACGGGCCACTGGGGCGAGCCCAGGGCGGGCGCGGCGGACGCGCGATGATGACCGGCGACGCCGTCTGGCAGACCGACCTGCCGGGGTTCGCCACCCCGCGCCGCGGCAAGGTGCGCGACGTCTACGACCTCGACGACCGGCTGCTGATCGTCGCCACCGACCGCCTCTCGGCGTACGACTTCGTGCTGACGCCCGGGATCCCCGGCAAGGGGAAGATCCTGAACCAGCTCTCGGCCTTCTGGTTCGAGCGGCTGGCGGACGTCGTCCCCCATCACCTGCTCACCATCCGGCCGGAGGAGCTTCCCGAGCCGCTGCGCCCCTTCCGGGCGCTGCTCGCCGGCCGCGCGGCGCTGGTGCGCAAGGCGCAGGTGGTCCCCTTCGAGTGCGTCGCCCGCGGCTACCTCGCCGGCAGCGGCTACCGCGAGTACGTGGCGGGCGGCGCGGTCTGCGGCATCCCGCTGCCGCCCGGGCTCGAGCGGGCGAGCCGCCTGCCGGAGCCGATCTTCACCCCGGCGACGAAGGCCGAGGTCGGGCACGACGAGAACGTCACCTTCGACACCGTCGCGGCGGCCGTCGGCGCCGGCCTGGCGGCGCGCCTGCGCGACCTGACGCTCGGGCTCTACGCGCGGGCGGCCGCGCACGCCGCGGAGCGCGGCCTCATCCTGGCCGACACCAAGCTCGAGTTCGGGCAGACCGCAGACGGCGAGCTGCTGCTCATCGACGAGGCGCTGACGCCGGACTCGTCGCGCTACTGGGACGCGGCGCACTGGCGCCCGGGCGCCGAGCCGGTCTCCTTCGACAAGCAGTACGTCCGCAACTGGCTCGACGCCTCCGGCTGGGACCACCACGCCCCGCCGCCGGCGTTGCCCGACGAGGTCGTGCGCGGCACCCGCGAGCGCTACCTCGAGGCCTTCCGGCGCCTCACCGGGGCGGAGCCGGAGCTGTGAGGAGAAGCAAGAAAAAGATCCGGGTGAAGAAGCAATGCACGAGGGCGACCCACCCGAGCCGGGCGTAGCGCCCGGGCCACGTCCCGGGCGTTTTCGGTAGCCCCCCGACTGCCTCTCAGTCCTCCCTAG
>JBIOUG010000129.1:0-9521 GCA_044866775.1 Thermoanaerobaculia bacterium
CGCCGCCGCCTTCAACGCCGAGCGCGACCTCGCCGCCTGCGTCTCCTGGGCGCCGGACATCTACAAGCTCTCCGAGGCGCCGGGCAACAAACTCCTGGTCTCGACGGCGACCGCCAACAAGCTCATCTCCGACGTCATGTTCGCGCGCGCCGACTTCGTGCGCGACAACCCGAAGATCGTCGACGGCCTGGTGCGCGGCTTCTTCGACGCCGTCGAGGAGATGAAGGCCAGCGACGCCAACCGCAAGCGCGCCGCCGACCTGATGGCCAAGGCCTACGGCCTGCCGCCCGAGGAGGCGGCGGCGATGCTGGGCGACGCGCACTCGACCAACTACGCCGAGAACCGGGAGTTCTTCCTCAACGCCAACAACCCGACCAACTTCGAGCGCATCTGGGAAACCGCGAGCACGCTGTATCTCAAGCTCGGCTCGATCGGCAGCGCCGTGCGCTTCGACCAGGTCATGGACTTCTCGTTCATCAAGGCGCTCGAGGGCGTCGAGCCCTACGCCAGCTCGCGCGACGAGTACACGGTCTCCTTCACTCCCAAGGGGGTCTCGGCGATCAAGGCCGAGGCGACGGAGATCCTGACCAACATCCAGCGCGTCCACTTCTACCCGAACTCGCACGACCTGTTCTACAAGAACCCCGACGGCTCGCTCTACGACCCGAACGTGCAGAAGGTGCTCGAGGACGTCGGGCGTCTCGCCGGGCAGTTCGGCATGGCGCGGATCACGATCGAGGGTCACACCGACGCCTCGATGAAGGGGTTCGTGCCGGTCGCGGCGGTCAAGGAGCTGTCGACGAACCGCGCCAACGCCGTCAAGGAGGAGCTGGTCAAGCGCTTCAAGCTGCAGCCCAACCAGTTCTCGGTCGAAGGCGTCGGCTGGGAGCAGGAGCTCGAGCCGGGCAACCACGCCCTCAACCGGCGGGTGGAGATCAAGGTCTTCCCGCTCGAGCAGCAGTAGGGGAGAGGGCCGGGTTTGCCCGCGCTGCGCCGCCGCATCCCGCAGCCCGTCGCCTGGGGGCTGCAGCTCCTCTCGGTCGCGCTCATCCTGCTCGTCTGGTGGGCGCTGACCTACGGCCCTTCGGAGGAGCGGATCCTCTCGCCGCTCAGCCTGCCGAGCCCGGGCGAGGTGCTGGCGAGCTTCAAGAGCCTCTGGTTCAACGCCGCGCTCACGCGCTCGATCGGCTGGAGCCTGGGACGGATCCTGCTCGGCTTCGGGCTCGCCACACTCGTCGGCGTGCCGCTCGGCATCGCCGCCGGGTGCTTCCGCCCGGTCGAGGCCCTGCTGCGCCCGATGACCCTCTTCCTGCGCTACGTCCCGATCGCGGCCTTGATCCCGCTCACCCTGGTCTGGTTCGGGCTCGGCGAGACGCAGAAGGTCTTCTTCATCTTCATCGCCTGCGTCGGCTTCGTCATCTTCGACACCGCCGGGGCGATCGCCGCGGTCGACGAGCGCTACGTCGAGACCGCCTACACCCTCGGTGGCAAGCGCTGGCAGGTGGTGGCGAAGGTGCTGATCCCGGTCGCGCTGCCCGACATCGTCAACTCGCTGCGCCTGCTCTTCGGCATCGCCTTCGGCTACATCGTGCTGGCCGAGCTGATCGACGCCAAGTTCGGGCTCGGCTACATCATCCAGGTGGCGCAGCGGCGCGGGCCGCGCGAGCACATCTACTGGGTGCTCCTCATCATCTCGCTCCTCGCCTTCGGCATCGACCGGCTGCTGCTGATGGCCCAGCGCTGGCTCTTCCCGTATCGCTACGCCGAGGAGTGATGAGCTCGCGTCCGGCGCCGCCGCAGCCCGCAGAGACTCCCGCGCCCGCCGCCGGCGACGTCGCGGCGCAGCCCGTGCCGGCGGGGCCGCCGCCGCCGGTCGTCGAGTTCAAGAGCGTCACCAAGCGCTTCCGCCGCGGCCGCACCTGGACGACGGCGATCGAGAACGTCACCTTCGCGGTCGAGGACCTGCCGTCGGTCGGCGAGTTCGTCGTCCTCCTCGGCCCCTCGGGGTGCGGCAAGTCGACGGTGCTGCGCCTGATCTCCGGGCTCGAGCCGCACCATCCGCCGACCAGCGGCGAGGTCCTCCTCGCCGGCCGGCCGGTCGCGGGGCCGGGCCCCGACCGCGGCATGGTCTTCCAGGACTACAGCTCCTACCCGCACCGCACCGTCTTGGGCAACGTCGAGTTCGGGCTCGAGCTCGAAGGCAAGCCGCGGCGCGAGCGGCGCGACGTCGCCCGCGAGTGGATCGAGAAGGTCGGCCTCGCCGGCCACGAGGACAAGTATCCGCACGAGCTGTCGGGCGGCATGCGCCAGCGGGTGGCGATCGCGCGCACCCTGGCGGTGCGGCCGCGCATCATCCTGATGGACGAGCCCTTCGGCGCCCTCGACCCCGAGACCCGCTACAGCATGCAGGAGCTGCTGATCAAGCTGTGGACGGAGCTGCAGTCGACGGTCTTCTTCGTCACCCACAGCATCCCCGAGGCCGCCTATCTCGGCGACCGCGTCTACCTGATGCGCGCCGACCCGGGGCGGCTGGTCGAGGAGATCAAGCTGCCGCGGCCGGACGCCTCGCCGATCGAGGTCGAGCAGCGCGCCGACTTCCGCCAGGTGGTGGCGCACCTGAAGGCCAAGGTCTTCGGGCGCGACGGCGGCGCCGGGGGGACGGCGGACTGACCGGGCCATGGCGCCCCGCACCGGCATCTTCGACTACGTCCGGGAGGCCTTCAAGGTCCCCTACAACGTGATCCTCCTCGCCGGCGGCGTGCTCGCCGGCCTGGTCACGATGGAGCCGCTCGTCGTCTGGCCGTTCGTCGCCGCGGCGGAGCTGCTCTATCTGCTGGGCCTCGCGCACAACCCGCGCTTCCAGAACCTGGTGCGCGGCAAGCGCCTCGGCGGCAGGAGCGCGGAGAGCGCTGAGACCGAGACCGCCGAGCGGCTGCTCAAGGCGCTCAACGCGGCGCGCCGCGAGCGCTTCGACACCGTGCGCGAGCGCTGCGAGGAGCTGCAGCGCTCGCTCGCCGCGACGCGGGCGGGGGAGCCGGGGCTCGGCGACCTGCTCGACGACCAGCAGGTCGAGAGCGTCAACAAGCTCCTCTGGGTCTTCCTGCGCACCCTCGGCTACGAGCAGCTCCTCGACGCCTTCTCCTCCGGCGTGCCGCGGCGCGAGATCGAGGAGGCGCTGCGCAAGGCCGAGCGCGAGCACGCCGAGACGACCGCCGAGCCGCTCAAGGCGGCGCTCGCCGAGAACGTCGAGGTGCTCCAGAAGCGGCTCGAGAACCTCGGCCGCGCCGAGGCGAACCTGCGCAGCCTCCGCGCCCGCCTCTCCCGCATCGAGAACTCCATCCTGCTCATCCAGGAGCAGGCCCTCACCCGCCGCGACCCCGACTTCGTCGAAGCCGAGGTCAAGGCCGCCACCGTCGGCCTCTCCTCGGTCGAAGAGATGCTCCGCGGCATGGACCTCCCGCCGCTCGAGACCGCGACGGGCGAGGCGCCGGAGTTCCTGCGCAAGGAGGCGGTGAGGGAAAGGGCGTAGCGGGGATGCTCCGCGGCGCGCGGGGAGACGGTCTCCGCGCCCGAGGTCGGCTGCCGAGCACGCCGCGAGAGGCCGCGCGCGGCGGCGGTGATTTCGCCAGTGTGCGCAAAGCGCTCGCCCGCGCCGAGGGAAACGTTCCGCGCCTCGAGGGAAGGTGATCTGACTGGACCACGGAACGCGCCCCGCTACGAGCTGGTGACCCGCGCCGGCTGTCATCTCTGCGACGCGATGGCGGCGCTCCTCGACGAAGTCCTCCCCGCCCACGGCCTCGCCTGGATGCCGCGCGACGTCGATGCCGACCCGGCCCTCCGCGCCCGCTTCGGCGAGGTCGTGCCGGTCCTCCTGCGCGACGGCCAACCGGTGGCGAAAGTGCGGCTGGACCGGCGCAGGCTGGAGCGGATCGTGCGGCGGAGGCGGTAGAGCCGCTCAGGGCTCGCCGCCGAGAGCGGCGAGGTTCCTTCGCACGAGCTGGGTGTTCGGATGGTCCGGCCCGACGACGTTTTCACGGATCCGCAGAGCGCGCTCGAAGGTGGCGCGGGCGCCCTGGAGTCGCCGAGGGTCCGGAGGACGCTGTCCTCGTTGTTGACGCGGATGGCGACGTGGGGATAGCAGCAGAGGGCGCCAGCGCATGAAAGGAGTCTAGTCGGTTTCTGCGAGGTGGCGCCCAGCGTCCAGGACGAAGCGGGCAGCACTCCGCGCCGTGCTAGGCTCCGCAGCAGATTTGAGAGGAGCTTAGGGCATGGACGCGGGTTGGTCCGATCGAGGTCCTGGACAGCGTCGAACAGGTCTTCGCGGACGCTGGCTGAGGTCTAGGGTGCCGCCGGCCGCCGCCTCTTGCCCTCCGGGATCTTCCTCAGCTCGATGACCAGCCGCAGCGCGTCGTTGACTGCCTTCTCGTCGCGGAAGAACTTGGCGACGTCCGGGTCGAGCAGGACGAGGTTGGTCCCGGCGCGGTAGCGCTCCACGTACTTCCCCCGTACCCCTCCTTTGAGCAGCTCCTTCAGGTCGTACTCCGGCCGCAGCTCGTCGTGGCGCTCAGGGCTGGAGCTTCTCTTCATAGTCTCTCCGTTCAGACCGGGTCAGCTCGCGCGCGCTGATGATGCGAACCCGCTCGGCGCGGTCCGCGTGCGCGACGATCAACCATCGCGACCGCGCCGACCTCCCGAGCGCCACCCCTCCCGCCGGTCCCCGCCGAGCTGCTGGCCTCCCTCACGGCCCGATGGATGCGGGATGGCATTCCGTTGGAGGGTGGGGCGAGCGTGCCGAGCTGGGACGGGGGCCAGTGGACCTTGGCTGAGCGGTGGACTACCTTCGCCGGCCAATGTTGCCTTCTGATCCCTGCCGCCCCAGTGCTCCTCCGGTAGAGAAACGTCGCTCGTGCCTGCGCCGGGGGTTATCGTCGTGAGAGCCGAAGAGGACGGCTTTCTCGAAGGAGGGTAAGCCATGAAGTGCATCGACATCAGCGGCAGCGGCAAGCCCGCCGCGCTCCAGGACTTCATCTTCGGGTACGGCTCGCTCATCGAGGACGAATCGCGGGAGTCGACGACGTCCTCGGCGCGCGACGCCTGGCCGGTCGAGGTCAAGGAGATCCGCCGCGGCTGGTGGGCGCGCGGCGCGACGAGCGGCCTGACGACCACCTTCCTCGGCGCCATCCACGATCCCGCCGCGCACTGCAACGGCGTGATCTACCCGGTCACCCCGCAGGAGCTCGCGGCCACCGATGCGCGCGAGAGCGCCGGCTATCAGCGCTGCACGATCGACCCTGTCCAGATCCACATGCTCGACGGCAGGACGGAGCCTCCCAAAGGAACGTTCTGGGTCTACCTCAACCTCATCTCCCCGGATCGGCTCGACGAGCACCTGCCGTCGCCGCAGTTCCCGATGGTGCAGTCGTACGTGGACATCTGCATCCACGGCTGTCTGGAGGTCGAGAGCAGGTACCCGACGGCCGGCGAGTTCACCAAGCACTTCATCGAGACGACCGACGCCTGGAGCACGTATTGGGTCAACGACCGTCTCTACCCCCGCCGCCCGTTCATCTTCCAGCCCAGCGCGACGCGGATCGACGGCGCCCTGAGGAGCGCCGCGAGGACCGCTGAGCTGTTCTGGGAGGTCGAGCTGGAACCGGCGAGCTGGGAGGACCGCAAGCCGGTGCGGCCGCCCGCCCCGCCGCCGGCCGCCGCGCCGCCGCCGGAGCACGGTCTCGATCTCCGTGCCTGGGAGCGCGGCGGGTAAGTTCTACCCTGAGGTGTTTTTCCGCGCCTCGATAGGGGAATCACCCGATAGGCGCGGCCTCCGCCCTATGGCAGCGTGATAGGCGGAGGTGCGTGTCATGGGTGACCGCGTTCGCCGCTCGTTCCCTCTCCTGGCAAGTGTCGTGGTTCTCGTCGGTGGCCTCGCCGCCGCCCCTGCCGTCGGGCAGGGCTGGTCGGTGGACGTGCTCGAGCCGTCCACGGTCGACCCGGCCGCGACCGGCGCGGTGGTGCCGGCGGCCGACCTGCCGGCGGCCGACGGCAAGCCGCAGAACCTCGGCCTCAATCCGATGGCCGGCACGCCGCCGCCGCCCGAAGGCTCGATGGCCCAGCGCTACGTCTTCGTGCGCAACGGCCAGACCCTGGCCGAGTGGCCCGCCCAGGCGCGCGGGCGCATCGCGCTGGTCAAGCTGGCCGGCCCGCTGCTGCCGGCCACCACCTTCGCCCAGATCGCCAACAACGGCGCCCTGGCCGGGGCCGTGGCGGTGATGTTCATCTCGGCCACCACCAACCCGACGGCGGTCACGGCGCCGATCCCCGCCGCCACCATCCTGCCGCCGGACGGCGAGCTGCTGGTCGACCTGATCGACGAGACGACCGACGCCGTCGATCCGCCGAACGGCACGATCTCGAGCTTCCCCGTGCGCATCAACCCGTTCGTCGCGCAGACCGGGACGCCGGTACCGCCGCCGCCGACGATCACCTCGGGCGCCTACCACGGCACGCGCATCGCCCCCGGCGTGAGGCCGGACTTCCCGAGCAACCCCAATACCCTGACCTCCTTCGCCGGGCCGGCGCTCGCGGCCGCGATCTTCCCGGTCGGCCGCGAGGCGGCCGAGCCGACGCTCGGGGTCAACCAGAGCGGCACCGGCTTCTACGCCGCGGCGACCTTCGACGCCTTCCTCGAGGGCGTGCTGCCGCGCACCCTGGTCATGCGCTCGCGCGACGGCGGCCGCACCTGGCAGTCGGTGTCGCCGCCGCTCCCCGATCCGCTCCAGAGCGAGCCGCCGATCAACGGCGACCCGATGGTCTACGTCGAGGAGAACAGCGGCCGCGTCTTCAGCCTCGACACCTACGACGCCGACTGCATGTGGCTCATCTTCTCCGACGACGAGGGCGAGACCTGGGGCCGCAACCCGGTGGTCTGCGACGTGACGCCGGCGGTGACCGACCACCAGACGATCTTCGCCGGGCCGCCGCCGCCGGGGCAGGAGGCCCTGTCGCTGCTCTTCCCCGAGATCGTCTACACCTGTTACAACACCGTCGCCTCGACCAACTGCCTGCGCAGCCTGGACGGCGGCCAGACCTGGACCAAGGCGGGCTTCCCCTACACCGGCATCGAGCCGGACAACACCGACAGCCCGGCGCCGTTCTTCGGCGTCCCCGGCTTTTGCGGCGGCCTGACGGCGCATCTGCGCACCGACAGCGCCGGCCGCGTCTTCCTGCCGGCGGGCCGCTGCGGCCTGCCGAGCATCTCGATCTCCGAGGACGGCGCGCTCACCTGGCAGCGGGTGTTCGTCAACCGCGACATCCCGCTGCCCGGCACCGAGCACGAGACGACGACCGCGATCGACGCCGCCGACAACCTCTACATGACCTGGTGGGACGAGAACGACCGCCTGCCGTACCTGACGATCTCGCGCGACCACGGCCGCACCTGGAGCGCGCCGCTGATGATCGCGCCGCCCGGCGTCCAGGAAGTCAACTTCCCGACCCTCGACGCCGGCGACGAGGGCCGCATCGTCATCCACTTCCCGGGCACCGTGGTGGCGGACCGCAACGACGCCCAGCGCCCCTGGAACCTCTACGAGGTCGTCTCGACCGACGCGCTCGCCGACGACCCGCTCTTCGTCTTCGCCACCGCCAACGACCCGGCGCAGCCGATCCACCGCGGCCCCTGCGGCCCCGGGCGCTGCGCCGGCATGTTCGACTTCCTGGACGTGGTGGTACCGCCGGCGGACGTGCCGGCGATGGCGGAGGGCTTCTGGGCCGCCGGCGTCGACACCTGCGACGCCGCCTGCGATCAGTTCGGCACCCCGGCGAGCGGGATGGATGGCATCGTCATCCGCCAGACCGCCGGTCCGGCGCTGCGCGCCCAGCCGATCCGCATCGAGGACACCGACCCGGCGATCGAGTACCAGGGCGGCTGGCACCGCAAGGACGACGCCGACGCCTCGGGCGGCACCTACCACCGCCGTGTCGGATCGAAGAACGGCGGCGGCGGCGTCAACCCGACCGCGCGGCTCGTCTTCGCGGGCGACGAGGTGACCTACTTCTATGCCACATCCACGGGCGGCGGCACCGCCGACGTCGCGATCGACGGCCAGCTCGTGCAGACCGTCTCCTTCGCCGGCACGACCGCCGAGCCGGCCTTCGGCGCCGCGGCGACCTTCGACGGCCTGGGCGAGGGGGCGCACGAGATCGTCGTCGCGCACCGCAGCGGCATCGCCTACTTGGACGCCTTCGAGATCGACCCCGCCAGCCGTCCGGCAGCCGCGGACGCCTCGGCAGCGCTGACCCGCTCGGTCACCACGACGAGCACGGCGCTGTTGAGCGGGCTGCCGGGCGGCCTTGCAACGACGACGGTGGTCGCCGACGCGGCGACGGAGGAGATCTCGGTCGTCGTCGAGGGCGGCAGCAAGCCGCTGCTCGTCAAGCTCCTCGGCCCGAGTGGCAGTCTCGTCGCCACGGGCGGCGCGCTGGTCAGCGGCTCGACCCTCTCCGGCGCCGACGGCGCCGCCGCGGTGCCGGGCGTCTACGTAGTGCAGGTCGTCGACACGCTCGGCGGCTCGCGCAACGTCGAGATCAGCGTCGCGAAGACGGTGCGGCGGGAGTAAAGGAGACAGCGGCTCGGGAGGGACCGGCGGGCGCCTCGCAGGGGGCGCCCGCCGTGTTAGCCGGCGCAGAGTCCCGAAATGTATCCTCCCGCGTGAGGCGACGGCGGGAGAACGCGATTGGCGAGTCAGGGGGACTTCGAGACTCTGATCCGCCGCCACGCGCGCCTGATGGCCTCCGCCATCCGTCGGGTGTGCGGCCGCCGCCACCACAGCCTCGTCCCGGACGTCGAGCAGGAGGTCTACCTGGCGCTCTGGAAGCGCCTGGGGAGCGGGAAAGAGATCTCGCATCCCGCCTCCTACATCTACAGAATGGCGCTCCTGACGGCCCTTGCCGTGGTCCGCCGGCAGGGCGGCGAGACCCTCGCGCTCGACGCCGGCGCCGCCGGCGATCCGCCGGCCTCCCGCCCCGGCGAGCTGCAGCCGGCCGAGCGCCGGAGCGTCATCGCCGAGGTGCTGGCGCGGCTCGAGCCCGACGAGGCGCGGGCTCTGCGCGCCTATCTCGCGGGGTTCAATCACGCCGAGGTCGCGCGCCTCTACGGCTGGAGCGAGGCCGTGGCGCGGCACCGGATCTATCGCACGCTGGAGCGCCTGCGAGCGGCGGCGAAGACGGCCGCCGCGACCGAGGGAGGCAAGGATGAGCCCTGAGCCGGAGCCGACGAGGGATCAGCCGGACGACGTGGCGGCGTGGCGGCGGGCCTACCGCGCGGGCCTGCCGGAGGGCTCGCCCGCCTGCCCGGGCGAGGATGAGCTGGCGTCTCTCGTCCTCGGCGAGGTCGCCGGCGACGCACGGCTGCGGCTGGCCGACCATCTCGTCGTCTGCCGGCGCTGCGCGGAGATCTATCGGACGCTCGCCGACCTCGACCGCGACGCCGCGGCGGCGCCGGCCGGTGCCGGGCGCGGCGC
>JBIOUG010000130.1:0-4837 GCA_044866775.1 Thermoanaerobaculia bacterium
ACCAGCCGCCGGAAGTTCTGCTTGTGGAGCCGCACCCCGGCGAGCGCCTCGACGACGCGCTGGAGCTGGAGCAGCGTGAAGGCCGGAGGCAGGAGCTCGAAAACGACCGGCCGGTACTTGAGCTTGCCGCGCAGCCGCCCGAGCGCCGCCGCCAGGATGCGGCGGTGGTCGAGCACCATCGGGCGGCTCGGCAGCAGCGGCGGCGGCACCGCGGCGGGGAGCGGCGCCGGCACGCCGAGCGGCGCGAGCTGCGCCCGGTCCTGCCATGGCTCCTCCACCAGCCCCGCCTCGTAGAGGAGCTCGTAGCGCTCGAGCACCCGGTCGCCGTCCCAGCCGACGCCGCTCAGGCCGAAGGCGATGTCCGCGCGCTCGCGGCGCAGGCGCCGCATGCCCGGCTCCACCTCCTCCACCCAGCGCTCGAGCGCCGGCGCGATCGCGTCCTCGAGCACCCCCGGCCGCCCCTCCCGCCAGTCCTCCCAGGGGAAGAAGTCGTACCACCCGCGCCACTCGGCGCCCGACCCCGAAACCTCGCGCTCGCGCCCCAGCGCCAGGTAGGCGACCGAGACCAGGCGCGGGTCGCCGCGGGCCTCGCGCGGATCGCGGTAGCGGTCGCCGAAGGTGTAGAGCTGCTCGACGTAGCCGAGCTCGAGACCGGTCTGCTCGCGCACCCAACGCCGGAGCGCCAGCTCCAGGGTGCGGTCGGTCGCGGGCTCGAGGGGACCGAAGGGGAGGGCGTCGAGGGGGGCGCGGCCGCGCCCGCCGGCGGCGCGCGGACCGCCGCCCGCGGCGCGCACCGTCAAGATGCGCGGCACCTCCTGCGTCACCGCCACGATGACGGCGTTGAGGCCGATCGCGACCTGCTGCGAGGGCGCGCGCGCGCGTCCCCCTGCCTCCGGCTTCACACCGAGGCGCTCTGCCGCGCCGGCGGCGACGCGACCATGGTCCGGGCGAAGACTTCGCCGAAGTGCCGAGCCACGCGCTCCGCCACCTCGGTGAGGCCGAGCCGGCGGCCGGTCAGCCCCTCGATCGACGTCACGCCGATGCCGGCCAGGCCGCAGGGGACGATGCCGGCGAAGTAGGAGAGGTCAGTGGTGACGTTCAAGGCGAAGCCGTGGGTCGTGACCCAGCGCGAGAGGTGGACGCCGAGCGCGGCGATCTTCTCCTCTCCCGCCCAGACGCCGATGAACGCCTGCCCGTCCCGCCGCTCGGCGGCGATGCCCAGCTCGGCGAGGGTGCGGATCAGCACCTCCTGGAGGTCGCGCACGTAGCGGCGGACGTCGCGCCGGTCGGGCGAGAGGTTGAGGACTGGATAGCCGACGAGCTGCCCCGGGCCGTGATAGGTCACCTGGCCGCCGCGGTCGCACTCGGCCACCGCGATGCCGCGCGCCCGCAGCCAGTCCTCGCCGGCCAGCAGGTCGGCCCGGCTGGCGTTGCGCCCCAGGGTGTAGACGTGCGGGTGCTCGAGCAGCAGGAGGTGCTCGTCGGCGGCGCCGCGCTTGACGTCCTCGCGCAAAGCCTTCTGGAGCGCCTCGGCCTCGGCGTAGGGCACCCGCCCGAGGAAGGCCCAGCGAGCGCGGCGGAGGGCGGCGGGGGGCGCGGAGGGAGCTATCATCGGCGGGATTCTATTGGACCTCGGACCGCGCGAGCTGGAGATGACGCTGCGCTTCGCTCAGGATGACGGTGCGAAAACGCCCGGCACGTAGGCCGGGCGCTACGTCACCATCCCGAGGGGTGAACGCGGGCGATGGTGCGAAAACGCCCGGCACGTAGGCCGGGCGCTACGTCACGGACTTGCAGGGGCGTGTAGCGCCCGGGCCACGTCCCGGGCGTTTTCGGAGGACGTACCGAAACTGAGAAAGATCAGGTAAGGCAAGACTGTGTTGCCTCTCGGAAGAACCTGCAGGTTCCTCGGAATCGGCTTCGGCTGCGCGGCGGCGCTCGTCGTGCTCGCGGCGGCCGCCGAGCAGGCGGTTCCCACGTCTCCTCCCTCATCACCTCCAGAAGCCTCCGGACCCGCCGCCCAGCCGCCCAGTCCTTCTTCACCCGAATCTGTTCTTTCTTCACCAGAATCCTCTGTTTCTTCCTTAGCCGCCTTCGGCTACCACGTCACCACCGGCGCCGCGCCCGGCTACGTCGAGGACCGTGCCTGCGGCACCTGCCATCGCGACGTCCTGGCCACGTACCGCGAGGTCGGCATGGCGAAGTCCTTCTACCGGCCGCGGCCGGAGAGCGCCATCGAGGACTTCTCCGGCGGCGAATTCGTCCACGCTCCCTCGCGCCAGCGCTTCGCGATGCTCCGCTCGGGCGATGGCCTGCGCTTCCGGCGCTGGCAGCTCGACGCCGCAGGGAAGCCGATCAACGTCTTCGAGCAGCAGGTGGACTGGATCCTGGGCTCGGGGCACCACGCCCGCACCTACCTCTATCAGACGCCGGCCGGCGAGCTCTACCAACTCCCCGTCGCCTGGTACACGCAGGAGGCGAGGTGGGGCATGGCGCCCGGCTACGACCGGCCCGACCACGACGGCGTGGTGCGGCGGGTGCGGCGCGAGTGCATGTTCTGCCACAACGCCTACCCCGACGTGCCGGCCGGGAGCGACGCGCACGAGGCGCCGCAGCTCTTCCCGCGCGAGCTGCCGGAGGGGATCGGCTGCCAGCGCTGCCACGGGCCCGGGGCGGAGCACGTGCGGCTCGCCTTCGGCGGCACGGACGACGCCGCGCTGGTGCGGACGGCGATCGTCAACCCGGCGCGCCTGCCGCCGGCGCGCCGCGACGACGTCTGCTTCGAGTGCCACATGCAGCCCGCCGTGGCGCTCCCCGGCGTCCTCCGCTTCGGCCGCGGCGACTACTCCTTCCGGCCGGGCGAGGCGCTCGATGATTTCCGCGTGCAGATGGACGTCGAGGAGGAGGGCCGGACGCCGGCCGAGCGCTTCGAGATCAACCATCACCCCTACCGGCTGCGGCAGAGCAAGTGCTGGGTGGCGAGCGAAGGGAAGCTGAGCTGCCTCACCTGCCACGACCCGCACCGCAAGGTGCCGCCGCCGGAGCGGGCGGCGCACTATCGCGCCGCCTGCTTGACCTGCCACGCGGCGGAGGCCTGCACTCTGAAGAAGCACGGTAGCGCTGCGGCCACCGGCGCTCGGGAGACCACGATCCACGCGGGCAACACCGCAACGGCGAGCGCCGCTCCACCGTCGGCCGCCGCGATGCCGGCCGCCGACTGCGCCGGCTGCCACATGCCCATGCGCCGCACCGAGGACGTGGTCCACGTGGTGATGACCGACCACTTGATCCGCCGCCGCCCCGCGGGACCCGAGCTGCTCGCGCCGCTCGCCGAGCGCGACCCGGTGCTCACCGACATCCGCTTCCTCGCCGGCACGAGCCCGCCGCCGGCCGATATCGCCGAGGTCTACCGCGCGGTCGCGCTCCTCCGCGTCAGCGGCGCGCGGGCGGCGGTCGATCACCTGACGAAGAAGCTGCCTGCCGCGCGCCTCGACGCCGTCGAGCCCTGGCTCGACCTCGCCCGCGGCCAGCTCCAGCAGCGGCGGTTCGCCGACGCGGAGCGGACGCTCGCCGCGGTCCTCGCCCGGCCGTCGCCGCCGCTCCTCGCCGAGGAGTGGCTGGCCCTGGCACAGGCGGGTCAGAACCGCCGCGACGAGGCGATCGCCACGCTGCGCCGACTGCTCGCCCGCGACCCGAGCCGAGCCGAGGCGCGGTACAACTTGGGAAACCTGCTGCTGGGTAGGGGAGATGTCGAGGACGCGACCGTCGAGCTGCGGCGGGCGATCGAGCTGCGAACGAATCAGGTGGCAGCCTGGGTTTACCTCGGCCGTGCACTAGCACGGCTGGAGAAGCTTGAGGAGGCGGCCGCCTGTCTGCGGCGGGCGCTCGAGATCGAGCCGTCCCACACCGACGCCTATCTCGAGCTCGGCAACGTCCTGCGGCAACAAGGAAAGAAGGCGGAGGCCGAGCGCTACCTCCGCCACGGCGCCACCGTCGCGGCGCACCCGGAGCGGATCACGGCGGCGCCGGAGAGCCCGTAGGGGTCCGGCCCCCGTGCCGGGCGTCTGCTCCTAGGACGTGAGCGCCTGACGGCGGCGTTGCAGGAAGGCGCCCCTTCCTCTTCCCTCCGACGCTGTTCAGACATCGCTCCCTTCCTCTTCGTCAGCGGGATTCTCCTCTGATCGGAGCGTCAACCTGGAGAGAGGGAACAGGGTACCGCAGGGTCGTCGGCTGATTTCCACTCGGCAAGCGCCGACTGGTGCTCGGCGGCATCGCCCCGCCGGTCTCAATCCCCCGCAGGGTCGTCGGCTGATTTCCACGCTGGGCGCCCGAGAGGAACAGCATCAGCACGTACCGTCTCAATCCCCCGCAGGGTCGTCGGCTGATTTCCACGGCGCTGCGCGCCGCACATGGCGAGAGGCCGGACCTGGAGGCGGTCTCAATCCCCCGCAGGGTCGTCGGCTGATTTCCACAAGGAGGGGAGCGCAGGCTTAAACAGCTCGCGCCATCGGAAACTGTCTCAATCCCCCGAAGGGTCGTCGGCTGATTTCCACCGTCGGAGGCGGAGCCGATCATCGCCGACGGCAAGGAAGGTCTCAATCCCCCGAAGGGTCGTCGGCTGATTTCCACGGCACCGACGGGCGAGCAGAGCGCGCGATCTACGGCAAAGTGTCTCAATCCCCCGAAGGGTCGTCGGCTGATTTCCACCCGAGATGCCGGAGTAAGACCAGTTCGCGCCAAGCGGAATGTCTCAATCCCCCGAAGGGTCGTCGGCTGATTTTCCACGCCCCAGACCCTGCTGCTCTACTGCGTCGCCGTCCTGCTCTCAATCCCCCGA
>JBIOUG010000131.1:0-23450 GCA_044866775.1 Thermoanaerobaculia bacterium
CGGCGCGCGGCGCGCCGCTCGCCGGCAGCTCCTCCCACGACAGGCCGGCGAAGGCGGGGATCTCCTGCGCCAGCAGGTCGAAGGTGCGGCCGGCGTCGTGTCCCGCCCAGCGGGCGTCGAAGCGGGCGAGGAGATCGGAGAGCGCCTCGACCGCCGGGCGGGCGAGCCCGGTCGGCGGGAAGGCGCGGTCGAAGCGCTGCACCCGCCACTCGACGTTGACGAAGGTGCCGTCCTTCTCGGCGTGATGGGCGACCGGCAGCGCCACGTCCGCGACCTGCGCCAGCGGCGTGTCGGCCCAGCCGCAGACAATCAGGAACCCCGCCTTGCGCAGGCGCTCGACGACCTCCGGCCGGTGCGCCGCGGCGCCGAAGTCGCTGTCGCAGACGACGAGCGCGGCGCACCCGGCCGCGGCATCGCCCCAGAGGAGGTCCTGGAGCGCCAGGGACCCGGCGCCGGGCCCGAGCCCGGCCAGCTCGGCGCCGCGCCGGTTGGGCGCGACCTCGCGGCCGGTGATGCCGCCCTGCGGATTCGGGATCGTGCGCGGCGGCCCCAGGTCGACCGGCACCGCACGGTGCGGCGAGCCCAGGAGGTCGGCGAGCCGGGCGAAGAGGTAGGCCTCCTCGTTGGTGAGGAAGCCGGAGCCGAGGAAGGCGATCGGCCCCTCGCCGGTGCGCTGGCGCAGGCCGCGGGCGGCGGTGTCGAGGGCATCCTTCCAGCCGGCAGGTTGATAGGAGCCCGGCGCGAAAGCCTTCGCGCCTTGGGTGGAGCCCGGCGCGAAAGCCTTCGCGCCTTGGGTGCCGTTGTCGGAACCGCCCGGGCGCAGGCGCGGCGCGCCCAGCCGCGGGAGCTGCCGGTAGCGCTCGAAGCTCGAGCGCCCGTAGTCGCACATCCAGTAGTCGTTGACCTCGGGGTTGAAGCGCGGCTTGTAGCGCTTGATGACGCCGCGCCGGTGCTCGATGGTGATGTTGCACCCCACGTCGCAGCCGGTGCAGAGCGAGGGCTGCTTGTCGAGGTAGAAGACCCGCTCGGCGAAGCGGAAGCGCGTCGAGGTGAGCGCCCCGACCGGGCAGATGTCGACGACGCAGGTCGCGAGATCGCCGTCCAGGGGCTTGCCGGGGAAGGTGCCGATCTCGGTGCGCGCGCCACGGTTGAAGAAGCCGAGCTCGCCGGTCTTCGACACCTCCTGGGTGAAGCGCACGCAGCGCGTGCACTGGATGCAGCGGTTCATGTTGAGGACGACGTTGGGGCCGAGCGGGATGCGCTCGCGCCCCGGGTAGGTCCGCTTGTCCTCGAAGCGGAAGCGCGAGAAGGCGACGCCGTGCTTGAAGGAGTAGTCCTGGAGGCCGCACTCGCCCGCCTGGTCGCAGATCGGGCAGTCGAGCGGGTGGTTGATGAGCAGGAACTCCATCATCCCGGCCTGCGCCTCGGCCACCTCCGGCACGTCGGTGCGCACGACCAAGCCGTCCTTCATCACCAGCGTCGAGCAGCCGGCCTGGAGCTTGGGCATGCCCTCGACCTTGACCAGGCACATGCGGCACTGGCCGACGATCGAGAGGCGCGGGTGGTAGCAGTAGTGAGGGATCTGGACGCCGACCTTGAGCCCCGCCTGCACCAGGTTCGTGCCGGCGGGGACCTCGACGGTGCGGTCGTCGATCGTGACGGTGGGCATCCTGGTGTTCCTACTCCTCCGCGAACCAGCGCCGGTGGGGGAACGGGCAGGCGCGCTCGCGCACGTGGTGCATCACCTCGTCGGGGAAGCGCTCGACGAGCGACTTGACCGGGCCGACCGCGGCGTCGCCCAAGGCGCAGAGCGAGTTGCCGCCGACGTTCTTGCAGATCGAGAGCAGGAGCTGCCCGTCCTGCTCGCTGCCTTCGCCGTGCTCGAGCCGCTCGAGCACCAGCTCCATCCAGTTGGTCCCCTCGCGGCACGGCGTGCACTGGCCGCACGACTCGTGGTTGAAGAACTTGGCCAGGCGCGCCGCCGAGCGCACCATGCAGGTCTGGTCGTCCATGACGATGACCGCGGCCGACCCCAGCATGCTGCCGGCCTTGGCCAGCGAGTCGAAGTCCATCGCGATGTCGGCCTGCTCGGCGGTCAGCATCGGCGCCGAGGCGCCGCCGGGGATGAAGGCCTTGAGGCGCCCGCCGCGGTACATGCCGCTGGCGGTCTCGAGCAGCTCGCGGAACGGGACGCCGATCGGCAGCTCGTAGGTGCCCGGCCGGCCGACGTGGCCGGAGATGGCGTAGAGCTTGGGGCCGGTGTTGCGCTCGTTGGTGCCGATTGACTTGAACCACTCGGCGCCGCGCACGATGATGTGCGGCACGCAGCAGAGCGTCTCGACGTTGTTGATCACCGTCGGCGCGCCGAAGGCGCCGACGATGGCGGGGAACGGCGGCTTGACGCGCGGCTGCCCGCGCTTGCCCTCGAGCGACTCGAGCATCCCGGTCTCTTCGCCGCAGATGTAGGCCCCGGCGCCGCGGTGGACGTAGACGTCGAGCTTGAACTTCGAGCCGAGGACCGAGTCGCCCAGGATCCGCTGCTCGTAGGCCTCGGCGATGGCGCGCTCGAGCAGCGTGGCCGCCTTGGTGTACTCGCCGCGGATGTAGACGTAGCAGGTCGCCGCCTGCACCGCCCAGCAGCAGATCGCGCAGCCCTCGATCAACTGGTGCGGGTCGGTCTCCATCAGCAGCCGGTCCTTGAAGGTGCCGGGCTCGGACTCGTCGGCGTTGCAGACCAGGTACTTCGGCCGGTCGCTGCCCTTGGGGATGAAGCTCCACTTGACGCCGGCCGGGAAGCCGGCGCCGCCGCGCCCGCGCAAGGCCGAGGCCTTGACCTGCTCGATGACCTGGTCGGGCTCCATCGCCAGCGCCTGGCGCAGCCCGTCGTAGCCGCCGCTCCGGAGGTAGCCCTTGACGGCGAGGGCGTCGGGGTTGCCGACGTTGCGTGTGAGGACGGGCTCGAAGGCGGCGGCCATGTCGATCTCGAACGGAGCTCTAGCCAGAGCTCCTACTACTTGAGGTCCTTGAGCACCCGCCGCACCCGCAGCGGCGTCAGGTTCTCGTGATAGGTGTCGTCGACCATCATCATCGGCGCCGTGTCGCAGGAGCCGAGGCACTCGAAGTGGACGTAGGAGCAGCGGCCGTCGCGGGTGACCTCGTCCTCGCCGACGCCGAGCTCGCGGCGCAGCGTCGCCATGATCTCGTCGGCGCCGCGGAGCTGGCAGGAGAGGTTGGTGCAGACCCGGATGCGGTGGCGCCCGACCGGCTGCTGGTGGAAGAGGTCGTAGAAGCTCACCACGCCGTAGACCCTGGCCGGCGGCAGGTCGAGCTCGTAGGCGACCGCCTCGATCGCCTCGTCGGGGAGCCAGCCGCCCCAGAGGCGCTGCGCGATGTGGAGCGCCGGGATGAGCACCGCCTCGGTCGTCGGGTAGCGGCGGCGCAGCGCGTCGATCTCGGCGCGCGCCGCCTCGGGGAGGCGGGGGAGCGTCTTGACCTCCGGCTCGGTCACGCTTTGGCCTCGCGGCGCGTGGCGATCTCGAGCCCGCCCTTCTTCCAGACGTAGACGTAGCCGACGAGAATGAGCCCGATGAACACCATGACGGCGTTGAAGAGCGGCCAGCCGCCTTCGCGCAGCACCAGCGCCCAGGGGTAGAGGAACGCGGCTTCGAGGTCGAAGACGATAAAGTCGAGGGCGATCAGGAAGAAGGCGACCGAGATCCGCTTGTGCGAGCGGTCGAGCAGCGGCATGCCGGACTCGACAGTCGTCCCCTTGACGCGGCCGCCGACCTGGCGGCCGAGGAGGTAGGAGACGGTGAGGATGCCGAGGCCGAGGGCGATCGCGATCCCCAGGGCCAACAGCACCGGGAAGTACTGCTCGGGCACGCCGTCCTCCCTGAGGCGGTAAAGTGGGACTTACACCCGGCTGCGGCGGCGGGTCGGGCACGGGGCGTGCAGCGCGGCCAGCCGCCGGATCCGACGCCCGCTCAGGGCTCGTGAAGAATGTCACAAGCTGTGCGCGGAGACAAGCTTGAGGCGCGAACACATTCGCGCCGGGCTCGGATCAAGAGGAGTGTCGATGGCGCTTGAGCCGTCGCCTCGCGTCGAGGCGCTGCGCGGCCGCTTCGGCTGCGCGATGACGGTGGACGTCGAGGAGTGGTACCACACGTGCCAGGTGCCGGGGTACGTCCGGCCCGAGCGCCGGCCGGTCCTCGCCGAGGAGCTCGACCGCCTGCTGCCCGAGCTCCTCCTGCGCTTCGCCGAGGCCCGCCGCACCGGCACCTTCTTCGTCCTGGGCGAGGTGGCGGAGCGGCTGCCGCGGCGGGTGCGCGAGATCGCCGCCGCCGGCCACGAGGTGGCGAGCCACGGTTATCTCCACCTGCGCGCCGCCGACCGCACGCCCGAGGCCTTCCGCCGCGACCTCGAGCGCTCCCGCGCTCTCCTCGAGGACCTGATCGGCGCGCCGATCTGGGGCTTCCGCGCGCCGGAGTGGTCGCTGCGCGGCCTGCGCAACGTCCGCCTGCCGCTGGTCGCCGAAGCCGGCTATCTCTACGACAGCTCCCTCGCCCCCTATCCGCTCTCGGGCAGCCTCGACAACCCGCGCTTCGCCTCGGCCCTCGGCTGGGGGAGCGGCGCCCGTCTGCTCGAGTTCCCGCCGCTCACCTGGGGCGGCCTCTTCCGCCTCCCTGCAGGAAGCTGGCCCGGCCGCCTCGCGAGCCCCGAGCGCCTGGTGCGCTCGGCCCTCGAGCACCGCGCCGCCGGTGGCTTGCCGGTCGCGGTGGTGCATCCCTGGGAGGTGTCCGGTAGGCCGACGCCCGGCCGCCTCACCGGCCTCGCCTGGTTCGTCCACGAGACCGGCAGAGACGGCTTCGACACCCGCTTCCGCCACGTCCTCGCCGCCCTCGGCTGGGAATCGCTCCACACCGCCGCGCGCTTCGCCGGGCGGCGGCTGGAGGCGCAGGTGGCGGTCGAGAGTGTCAGAGTGGCTGGGTAAACTCCGGCCAGGGGAGCTGGTGCCCGCTCGTAGTCGCCTTTCCTGCGCCGGCTCGCCAAGAATCGCCACGCTCACGGCGCGGAAGAGCTAAGTGATCGGTTCGTAGTTCCCAGCCCACGCTCCAGATGGCGGCGAGGCAGCGCCGCTTCGTTCCTGGAGCGCGGTGAAAATCGAGAGGTGGCAGCTACAGAGCGGGAGCGGAGGATGGTGCGAAAGGGGGGACTCGAACCCCCACGGCCTTGCGACCACAAGATCCTGAATCTTGCGCGTCTACCAATTCCGCCACTTTCGCACGGGACTGATGGGCGCCGCCTGGCTGCGGCAGGCAGCGGATTCTAGAGACACAACCAGCGGGAGTCAAACGAACTTCCCGACTTCCGGCCCTCGGCGTCCGCCCCGCGGTATCATCCCGGCAACCGCAGGAGGAGCCGATGAACCGCGTCAGCCGATCCTTGCCCGCCGCCGTCGCCGTCTTCGCCGTCGCCACCCTCGCTTCCGGCTGCCGCTCCTCGCAGGCGGCGGGTTCGGACTTCGACCAGTACGTCGCCTCGATCCGCGGGCAGGGGATGACCGAGATGGCGCTGAGCTCGCTGCAGATGATCGCCGCCATCCGCACCCGGCAGATGCTCGTGGCGTTCGAGAAGGACGCGGACAGCGGCTTCTACATTCGGGATTACACGCCGGTCAACTGCGGGCTGCCCGGCGTCGCGCCGGAGAAGGTCGCCGCCTTGAAGAAGCAGGAGCAGGAGCTGATCGCGCACGAGGTCGACCGCATCAGGCGCCTGGCCGACGCCGACGGCTCGGGCTTCGTGACGACGGAGGAGGGGCGGGCCTTCCGCGACTACTACGAGACGGCCCTCCTCGCCGCCCACATCTGCGAGCACGACACCTGCACCCTCGAGGCGCTGGCCGCCGGCCTCCGGCAGCCGAAAGCCCGGATCGAGGAGTCCCTCGCCGGCTACACCGCCATCCGCCAGCGCGCCGCCGCGGAGCGGCTGCCCGACTTCCCGGTCGTCCCGCTCTAGGGCGCACCCGATTGCGCCGATGCCGCTGACTCCGACCGTCGCCATCGTCGGCCGGCCGAACGTCGGCAAGTCCACCCTCTTCAACCGGCTGGTCGGCCGCCGGCAGGCGATCGTCCACGATCTGCCGGGCGTCACCCGCGACCGCATCGTCGGCCTGGCGCAGCTCGGCGACGACCGGCCGCTCCAGCTCGTCGACACCGGCGGGCTGGTGCCCGGGGACGATCCGCTCGGCCTCAACCGCCAGGTCCTCCTGGCGGTCGAGGAGAGCGACCTCCTGCTGTTCATCGTCGACGGCAAGCAGGGCCTGGTGCCCGCGGACGAGGAGGTCTGGCACCGCTTTCGGACCTACGGCAAGCCGGCGATCCTGGTGGTCAACAAGGGCGACACGCGCGAGGCGCGCGACCGCTTCGCCGAGTTCTACCGGCTGGGAATCGACCGCATGCTCCTGCTCTCGGCCGAGCACGGCGGCGGCGTCGAGGACCTGCGCGAGGCGCTGGCGCTGTCGCTGCCGGAGGCGACGGCGGCGCCGGAGGCCGACGCGCCGGCGGTCGCCATCGTCGGGCGGCCGAACGTCGGCAAGTCGTCGCTCTTGAACCAGATCGCCGGCCGGGAGCGGGCCCTGGTCTCGCCGCAGGCGGGGACGACGCGCGATCCGGTCGACACGCTGATCGTGCGCGGCGAGAAGCGCTACCTGCTGATCGACACCGCCGGCATCCGCCGCCGCAGCCAGGTGACGGGGGTGGCCGAGGGGCTGGCAGTGATGATGGCCCGCCGCCAGATCGAGCGCGCCAACGTGGCCGTCCTGGTCGTCGACGCCGCGCAGGGGGTGACGAGCAGCGACCTGGCGATCGCCGGCACGATCTGGGAGCTCGGGCGGGCGGCCGTGGTGGCGGTCAACAAGTGGGACCTCCTCGACGCCGAGCGGCGCGAGGACCTGGAGACCTCGTGGGAGCGGCTGGGGCGGCTCCTCGCCGAGCCGGCGCGGGTCAACGTCTCGGCGCTCACCGGGCGCGGCGTCGAGAAGCTCTTCCCGGCGATCGACGCCGCCCTCGCCGCCTACACGACCAAGCTCGGCACGGGCGAGGTCAACCGCCTCTTCGAGCAGGCGCTCGCCCGCCGCCACCCGCCGGCTGTCCACGGGCGCCCGTGGAAGCTCTACTACGCGACCCAGGTCTCGACCGCCCCCCCGACCTTCATGCTCTTCGCCAACCGCACCCTGGCGCGCAGCGACACCTACCGCCGCTACCTCGAGAACCGCCTGCGCGAGACGCTGGTGCTGCCGGGGGTGCCGATCCGGCTGGTCATCCGCAAGCGCGGGGAGAAGCGCGCGCAGCGCGCCTAGATAGCCGAAACGCTGTTGCGGGTGCTGGTTTGCTCGGTTATGCTGAGGTATCGCTTTCAGTCCCGAGCGCTCTCCTGGGGGCGGCATGGTGACGCGGAAGACAGACGCCGAGCGGCCGGGGATGACGAAGGCGGACCTCGTCGACGTGGTCTACGACCGCCACGGCGGGCTGACCAAGGACGAGGCGGCGGAGATCGTGGAGGCCATCTTCGACACGGTCAAGCACAACCTGGGCAGCGGCCGCCGCGTGCGCATCAAGAACTTCGGCACCTTCGAGATCACCGCCCGCCCCGGCCGCATGGGGGTCAACCCGGTGAGCGGCGAGAAGATCTTCATCCCGGCGCACCGCGGCCTCGCCTTCCGCCCCTCGCGCCGGCTGCGCACGGTCATGGTCCCCTCCCGCCGCAAGGAAGACTAGCCGTCGATGCCGGCCAGGCTGCGAGTGCAGAAGCGCCTCTATTACAAGATCGGCGAGGCGTGCAAGCTGCTGGACGTCCAGCCGTACGTCCTGCGCTATTGGGAGACCGAGTTCCCGGCCCTCTCGCCGGCCAAGAGCCGCTCCGGCCAGCGCGTCTACAACGAGAAGGAGCTGGCGATCATCCGCCGCATCAAGGAGCTGCTCTACGACGAGGGCTACACGATCGCTGGCGCGAAGAAGAAGCTCGAGGGCGAGCTGGCGGCGGGGATGGTGGGGAAGAGTGTGGCGGTGGAGGAGGAGGAGGAGGACGAGGGCGCCGGGGAGGCGGAGGCGGCGGCGATAGCGGCGGCGGAGGGATCGGCGCCGGAGGGGCGCGATCAGCCGGAAGAGGGCGAGCCGCCCGTGCCCGCCGCCGCCGAGGCGGACCCGGCGCTCGCGGCTGCCGCCGGCGCGCCGGTCGAGCGGGTCGCCGTGGCCGCGCCGCCCGCTCCTGAGCCCGACGCGGCGCCTGCCGCGGCGCAGCTCCGCCTGCGGCCGGAGCGGCGGCGCGAGCGTCAGGCCGAGCTGCCGGTGGCGCCCGATCCGCGCGCCGGCGAGCAGGTCGAGCGGCTGCGCGCCAGGCTCGGCAGCGCGCTGCGCGAGGCGCGCGAGATCCTCGCGCTCCTCGACTCCAAAGACTCAATCAAGTAGCCTTGCCGTTCGGTCGGGACGTGGCGCAGCCTGGTAGCGTACCTGAATGGGGTTCAGGGGGTCCCGGGTTCAAATCCCGGCGTCCCGACCAATCTTTCCTGTCGTAGGCCGGCTCTGAGGCGGCGCGCTCCGCGCGCGCCGCGCGTGGAGGCCCTCATGGAGCGTGCGAGCACGAGGCCCGCCGAGGCGACCATCTGGCAGGGCAGGCCGTCGGCCCTGCTCAACCTCCCCGTCGATCTGCTCCTCGCGCTCGGCGCGATCGTCGCCACCGTGGCGCTGCTGGCGCTCGGCGCGGCGGCGCTGGAAGCCGCGCCGGCGGTGCCGTGGCTGGTCTTCGCGGCCTGGGTGCTGGCGGTCGCGGTGTCGCTCGCCGGCCACATCCGCCGCCGCTCGACGCGCTACCTGCTGACGACGGAACGCCTGCGCATCACCACCGGCCTGTTCTCGACCCGCACCGAGGAGATCGAGCTGCGGCGGGTGCGCGACTCGGCCGTCTATCGGCCGTTCTGGCTGCGTCTCCTCGGCCTCGGCAACGTCGAGCTCTTCTCGGCCGACCTCTCGATGCCGCAGGTCACCCTGCGCGCCGTCCCCCGTCCCGACGACCTGCAGTCCACCATCCGCGCCCAGGTGCAGGAGATGATCACCCGCTACGGCGTCCGCGAGATCGACGTGATTTAGGAGGACAGAATAAGAGCTGCCTTCCTTCGTGGTTCGGAGGAGCGCCCCAGTGCCGAGGGGCGCAGGCGTCCCCCTCTCCCATGTGGGAGAGGGGCCAGGGGTGAGGGAGATCGGATCAGCGCAGTAAAGGTGGGATCAGCTCAGAGGGCGGGCTCCTCCACGACGGGTGGAGCCCGCTCGCTCGTTCCTCTTTTCTAATACCGGCGCCAGTAGCCGAGCATGATGATGTAGTCGGCGAACGCGGCGTCGCCGTGGCCGCCGTCGAGGCGGTCCGGGACGCTCCGCGTGCGGTTGCGGTAGAGGGCGTAGGGCACGGTGAGCGAGACCGAGTGCGCGCCCTTCGAGTAGCTCATCCCGGGCTCGACCGACACCGCGTACCCCGGGCGGCGGAAGCCGTCGCTGCTGCCGACGAGGTCGTGCACCGGCACCCCTTCGAGGCGCCCGCCGAGGCTCAGCGAGAGCCCCTTCCAGCCCGGCGCCGCGTAGGCCATGCCGACGCGCGCCACGTACTGGTCGGCGACCGACATGATCTCTTCGCCATCACCCCGGAAGGTGTGGACGCCGTTGGTGTTGTCGGGGTTGAGAAGGTAGCTGGTCGCCAGGTAGGCGGTGCCGTTGTTGTTCAGCACGCGCTGCAGCACCTGCAGGTCGAGGATCGCGCCGAAGCCGCCGTCGCCCGGCTGGATCGACTGGTCGACGGTCTCGATCGTCACGACCTCCTGGCCGTTGACGATGCGGGTGCGCGCGTCGGTGATGTTGTCGCGGCCGGTGGGGAGCTTGATCCCGAGGCCGAAGGAGACGTTGCCGTTCGGGTGCTCCGAGGGCTTCCAGAGCAGCCGCCGCCCCATGATGGTGATGTCGCTCAGCGCCGAGGCGTGGGTGATGCTGCGCCCGACCACCGCCCGGCTGGCGTTGCGGATCGGGCTCGAGCGCTCGGCCATCAGGTACGGGATGCCGACCGAGACGCTGGTCTGCTCGCTGACGTTGTAGCGGATCCCGAGCTCGGCGAGGTTGATCGTGTTGACGACCTCGCTCCCCTCGGCCTGACGGTTCTTTTCCTCCTCGGAGCCGCGGAAGTGACGATCGGACTTCTGATAGCGCCAGGTGGTCGAGAACTGCCACTTGTTGGGACCGGTGTACGACCCGTCGTACGCGCCAAGCACGGGCGCGTCAAGTCGCGCGGCGACTCAGCCCTGGGCCCAGGCGTGACGGGGGGCGGCGAGGAAGAAACCGACCAGTGCGAGGCCGACGACGAACCAGCTCCGGGTCGGCCGGAAGGAAGGCATACTCCATCTCATCGATACATCCTCCTTGTGTAGAAAGGTCAGTAGCGGCGCCAGTAGCCGAGCATGATGATGTAGTCGGCGAAGGCCGCGTCGCCGTGGCGACCCGGCACCGCGCGGTCGGGCACGCTCCGCGTGCGGTTGCGGTAGAGCGCGTAGGGTACGTTGATCGAGACCGAGTGCGGGCCCTTCGAATAGCTGACTCCGGGCTCCACCGAGACCGCGTAGCCCGGCCGGCGAAAGCCCTTGCTGCTGCCGATGAGATCTTCCACCGGCACCCCTTCGAGGCGGCCGCCGAGGCTGACGCCGAACCCCTTCCAGCCCGGCCCCGCGTAGGCCATGCCGACGCGCGCCAGGTACTGATCGGCGACCGACATGATCTGCTCGCCGGCGCCGTTGCGGAAGGTGCGGACGCCGTTGGTCTCGTCGGGGTTCACGAGGTAGCTGGTGGCCAGGTACGCCGTGCCCTTGTTGTTGAGGACGCGCTGCAGCACCTGCAAGTCGAGGATCGCGCCGAAGCCGCCATCGCCGGGCTGGATCGACTGGTCGACGGTCTCGACCGTGACGACCTGCTGGCCGTTGACGATGCGCGCCCGGGAGTCGACGACGTTGTCGCGCCCGGTGGGAAGCTTGACTCCGAGGCCGAAGGAGACGTTGCCGTTCGGGTGCTCCGCCGGCTTCCAGAGCAACCGCCGCGCGGTCAAGGTGATGTCACTGAGACCGCTCGCGTGGGTGATGGTGCGGCCGATCACCGTCCCCGAGACGGTCAGCGCGCTCGACCGCTCCGCCATCAGATAAGGAATGCTGACCGAGAAGCTCTGGCGATCCGAGTAGTTGTAGCGGATGCCGAGCTCCATGAGATTGATGGTGTTGACGACTTCGTTCCCCCGCTCCTGCCGCTCTTCCTGCTCCTCCGAGCCCACGAAATGACGGTCGGACTTCTGATAGCGCCAAGTGGTCGAGAACTGCCACTTGTTGGGACCGCTGTACGAGCTTTCGTACGCGCCGGGCACGGGCGCGTCCAGGCGTGCGGCGACTCAGCCCTGGGCCCAGGCGTGACGGGGGGTGGCGAGGAAGAAACCGACCAGCGCGAGGCCGACGACGAAGGCACTCCGGATCTGCCTGAGTGAAGGCATACGCCATTTCATAGACACCTCCTCCTAGTGCTTCCGGCCGCTGGAGCAAGCATCGTGCCGTTCCAAGGCGCTTTAGCGGTTAACGCGCAAGTCGCTGGAGCAGCGAGATTTAGCTGTGCAACGGGAGGCCGCGCCGCACGGCGCCGGTAGCGGGCGGATCATGGGATCTATGGCTCCGTCATAGGCGCCACGGGCGGGGCGCGGGCCGGCTCCGCCTTGTGGCAAACTGCGGCGTATGCGCCCATCGCCGTGCCCGTGCTCCACGAGGGGGTGAACCCGTGCGTCTGATTCGATCCTGCGCGCTCTGTTGCCTGTTGGCCTGGCCGGCTCTCGTCGAGGCCCAGCTCTGGCGCGGCCCCGCCGCGCTCGAGGTGCGGGTGGAGGACCAGCAGGGGAAGGCGGCGGCGGGAGCCGAGGTACGCCTGCTGTACCTGGCGCTCGAGCCCGCCGACGGCCCGGCGCCGGTGACGACCGACGCCCGCGGGCGGGCGGTGGTGAGCGGCCTGGCCGACGGAGCCTGGCGGCTCGAGGTCGCGCGGCAGGGGTACATGACTTATCGCGCCGAGGTGGACGTCCGCGCTTCCGACAAGCCGCGCATCCTCGCCGCCGGCCAGCACAACGTGCCGGGAGCGGTGCACACGATGAGCGTCAAGGTCGCACGCGCCCGCGGCGGCGCGGCGGCGCCGCCGGCCGTCGCCGTGGTGCCGAGCGCGCCGCCGCGAGCGCCTGAGAGTGGGAGGTCGGCGGAGGAGGCGGAGAAAGAAAGAGATCAGGTAGGGAAGACGGAGGCAGGGCGGCAAGAGAAGGCGCCGGCGGCCGCGCCTGTGCCGCCGGCCAGCGCGCCGGCCACCCAGCCGCCGCCGAGCACGCCTCCAGTCGCCGCACGTCCAGCGCCATCTCCTGCCCAGCCCGCTTCTCCGCCTCCCGCGCCACCGCCCGCAGAGCAGCCGGCACCGGCGCCGAAGCCAACCGCCCCTCCTACCCAGCCCGCCGCTCCGCCTGCCGCCGCTCCGCCCACGGAACAACCGGCGCCGGTGCCGAAGCCAGCCGCCCCTCCCGCCCAGCCCGTCTCTCCGCCCGCCGCGCCACCGCCGGCGGCCGAGCAGCCGCGCACCGCGACATCGGCGCCTCCTACACAGCCGCCGCCGTCTTCCGTGCCTGTTCCTTCCGTGCCTGTTCCTTCCGTCGCGACCCCTCCCGCGCCAGCACCGGCGCCGGCGCCGGCCCCGCCGGCAGTGCCGCCGGCCCAGCAGCTCCTCCGCCGCTCCTACTCCGACGGCACCTGCGCCGACTGCCGCCCGAGCGAGACGGCGATCTCGGTCGCGGAGGTCGCGGCGCCGGCCGCCGCCGGCGCGCCGTCCTGCGGCGACGCGCTGCGCCAGGCATTGGCCGAGGCGCGCAGCGGGTCGGCGATGGGGCTGGCGCCCGGTCTGCCGGCGAGCTGCCGTCTGCTCGAAGCGCGGCTGCCGGCCGGCGCCAAGTACACCGGCTATCGCTACGAGGCCGAGGACGGGACCGGCGGCGGCGACTGCCTGGCGGGGCGCGAGTGCCCGGTCGGAGCGAGCCTCTGGCCCGCCGACCCGACGCTGCGCCGGGCCGCCGACGGCACCACGATCACCGCCGCGTTCGAGAACCGCTCCGCCGCGCAGGCGCGGCGCGCCATCCTCACGGTCTATTACACCGCCGGGAAGCCGTGACGCCCGAGCGTCCCCTGCTGCGGCTGCCGATCGTCGGGGTGATGGGCTCGGGGGGCGACCCGCACGCCGAGCTCGCGGCGCCGCTCGGCGCCTGGATCGCGCGTGCCGGCTGCCATCTGCTGACCGGCGGCGGGAGCGGCGTCATGGCGGCGGCGGCGACGGCCTTCTGCTCCGTCCCCGGCCGGCGGGGACTCTCGATCGGCATCGTCCGCAGCGGCGAGGCGCCGCGGCCGGACCCCGCGACGGGGCTCTTGCGGCATCGGCCGCGGCAGAACGAATGGCTGGAGATCGCGATCCAGACCCATCTGCACACCAGCGACACCTCGATCCACAGCCGCAACCACCTGAACGTCCTGACCGCCGACGCCCTGGTCGTCCTGCCCGGCAACGCCGGCACCGCCTCCGAGATCCAGCTCGCGGCACAGTACGGGAGAGAGGCGGTCCTCTTTCTGGGTACGGAGGGAAGGGTGCAGGGACGAGCGGCGGCGGACCTCGCGCGTGATCCGGCGCTCGCACGGTGGGTCACGGTCGCCGCTTCGCTCGAGGAGGTGGCGGCCGCGGTCCACGACATCCTCGGGCGCCGCGGGTTTCCTCCTCACGAGCTCTTCGCGCAGGCCGGGAGCGCCGCTGCTTCCTGAGCGAGCAGCCCTCGGGCGACGACGACCGTCGTGAACCTCCTCGACCTCTTCGCCCTAGCCGCCGCACGGGCGCCGGACAGGGCGGCGCTGCGATCCGAGGACGGGACCGAGCTGACCTACGGCGACCTTCTCGCGCAGGTGCGGGAGGTGGCGGTGGCGCTCGCGGCGCGCGGCCTGCGCAAGGGCGACCGCGTCGCCTTCTTCCTCGGCAACCGCCCCGAGCTGGTGGTCGCCCACCTCGCCGTCCTCCGGCTCGGCGCCGTCGCGGTGCCGATGAACCTCGCCTACCGGCGGCGCGAGATCGCCCACATCCTTGGCGACGCCGAGCCGCGCTTCCTCGTCACCGACTCCACCGAGCGCGAGCGCCTGGCCGAGCTGGCGCCGGCGGAGAGGGCGAGTCTCGAGGAGGTGCTGGTGGTTGAGGAGCTGCCGTGGGCCGGCGGCGCCGGCGGCGCCCCGGCGGCGGCCTTCGCGCCGCCGCTCGTCGACGGCGACGATCTCGCGCTCCTCCTCTACACCTCGGGCACGACCGGCCGCAGCAAGGGGGCGATGCTCACCCACAACAACCTCCTGGCGACGGTCACCGGCCTCCTCGCCGCCTGGGCCTGGCGGCCCGAGGACGCCCTCCTCCTCACCCTGCCGCTCTTCCACACCCACGGCCTGGTCGTCGGGCTCCACGGCGCGCTCGCCGCCGGCGCCGCCGTCTTCTTGCGCCGCCGCTTCGACGCCGCCGCGGCCGCCGCGGAGCTCGTCGGCGGCGCTCCGACCCTCTTCTTCGGCGTGCCGACGATGTACGTCCGCCTGGTCGACGAGCTGTCGCGCCTGGCCGAGGCCGGCGAGGACGTCGGCGCGCGCCTGGCCGCCATGCGCCTTTTCTGCAGCGGCAGCGCGCCGCTCGCCGCCGAGACGCACACCGCCTTCGCCGCGCTGACCGGCCACGCCATCCTCGAGCGCTACGGCATGACCGAGACCGGCATGAACCTCTCGAACCCCTACGCCGGTCCGCGGCGGCCCGGGACGGTGGGGGTGCCGCTGCCGGGGGTGTCGATCCGCATCGTCGCCGCGGCTGGGGAGGACGTGCCGCCGGGCGGCGAGGGCGAGCTGCTGGTGCGCGGCGGCAACGTCTTCGCCGGCTACTGGCGCGATCCGGAGACGTCGGCGGCGAGCTTCCGTGCCGGCGCCGACGGCCGCCGCTGGTTCGCGACCGGCGACCTCGCCCGCCGCGATCCAGAGAGCGGGTACGTCACTCTCCTCGGTCGCCGCCACGAGCTGATCCTCTGCGGCGGCTACAACGTCTACCCGCGCGAGGTGGAGGAGGTGCTGGCGGCCTTCCCTGGCGTGCGCGAGGCGGCGGTCGTCGGCCGTCCCGACGCCGACCGCGGCGAGGTGCCGGTCGCCTACGTGGTGGCCGAAGACGCCCTCGACGAGCCGGCGCTCCTCGCCCACTGCAAGCGCGAGCTGGCCGGCTTCAAGGTGCCGCGCGCCGTCCACCGTCTCGACGCCCTGCCGCGCAACGCCCTCGGCAAGGTGCAGAAGCACCTGCTGGGGTGAGGCTCGTCGCTGGTCGGCCCTGGGAGACGTGCTGGACGGTATCCCGAAAACGCCCGGCACGGGGGCCGGGCGCTACAACCGCCGGCGGTTTTCTGTAGCGCCCGGGCTACGTCCCGGGCGTTTTCAGAGGCCTCTCACTCCGCCCGCAGCGCGTCGAGCGGATCCACCGCCGCCGCCCGCCGCGCCGGCGCCCAGCCGGCGGCGAGGGCGGTCGCCACGAGGAGCGCGGCGAAACCGCCGAGCAGGCGGACGTCGCTCGCGACGACGCCGAGGAGGCCGGCCTCCATCAGCCGGCTCAGCGCCAGCGACAGCGCCACCCCGACGGCGACCCCGACGGCGGTGACCCGCGCCGCCTGGCCGACGGCGAGCCGCTCGACGTCGCCCGGCGTGGCGCCGAGCGCCATGCGGACGCCGATCTCGTGCGTGCGCTGGGTGACGAGGTACGCCATCACCGCGTAGACGCCGACCGTGGCGAGGAGCAGCGCGAGGCCGGCGAACACCCCCATGATCGCGGCCACGTACTGGAGGCCGACCGTGGTCTCCTTGAGGAGAGCGCGTTGCGTCATCAGGTCGAAGACCGGCTGCGCCGGGTCGACGCCGCGCAGCGCCGCGCGCACGGGGTTGGCGAGGGCCGCCGGGTCGTTCGCCGTCCGCACCGCCAGCGCCACGCCGCCGGTCGGCGCCTGCGCGAACGGCCGGTAGGCCGTGGGCTGGTTGCGGTTGGCGAACCAGTGCTGGATGACGTCGCCGGTGACGCCCACCACCGTCAGCCACGGCTGCTCGGCGTCGCCCAGCCGGATGCGTTTGCCGATCGGGTCGCCCTCGGGGAAGTGCTTCCGCGCCAGCGACTGGCTGACCAGGACGACCGGCGAGCTGCCCTCGCGGTCGGCCGCCGTGAAAGCGCGGCCCGCCAGGATCGGGAGGCGCAGCGTCGCGAAGTAGCCGGGCGTGACGACGCGGGAATCCACGGTCGGCGGGTTGGCGGGGTCGGCCGCCGGCCGGCCCTCGACCTCGAAGGCGCGCGAGGGGCTGTAGCCCGTCGCCGGCAGGGTGTTGGCCGCGGCCACCTGCTCGACCCCCGGCAGCGCCGCCAGCCGCTCGAGCGCCCGCTCCACGAACTCGGTCTGCCGCGCGCGCTCCTCGTAGCGCGGGTCGGAGAGGGTGACCCGCATGCCGATCAGGTTCTCCGGCTCGTAGCCCTGCGGGCCGTTCAAGAAGCGCGAGACGCTGACCACGCTCAGGCCGGCGGCGACGAGGAGCGGCAACGCGAGCGCCATCTCCGCCACCACCAGCACCCGGCGCAGCCGCTGGCGCCCGCGGCCGCCGGTCGTCGAGCGGCCGCCCTCCTTGAGCGTCTCGGCGAGTCGCGGGCGGGATGCCTGGAGCGCCGGCAGGAGCCCCGAGGCGATGGCGGTCACGAGGGCCAGCACGACGGTGAAGGCGAGGCCCCGGCCGTCGACGCCCATCTCCTGCCAGCCGGCGACGAAGCGGACGATCCGCGCCGGCAGGTTGACGCGCACCAGCTCCAGGCTCACCGCGGCGACGACCAGCGCCACCGGGACGGCGGCGAGCCCGAGCAGAGCGCTCTCGACGAGCAGCTCGCGGACGAGCCGGCCGCGCCCCGCCCCGAGCGCCAGCCGCACCGCGATCTCGCGCTGCCGCTCGGCGCCGCGCGCCAGCAGGAGGTTCGCGATGTTGGCGCAGGCGATGAGCAGCACGAACCCCGCCGAGGCCTGCCAGAGCGACAGGATCGGCCCCAGGCCCTCGTCCAGCATTCCCTGCTCGAAGGTGTAGACGCGCGCGCCGCGGTCGCGGTTCGCTTCCGGGTAGTCGCGCGCCAGCCGGTCGGCGACGACCGCCATCTGCGCCTGCGCGTCCTCGAGGGTCTTCCCCGGCGCCAAGCGCCCGACGACCGAGAGGTAGTGGGCGGTGCGCGAGACCGGCTCGGCCGGGTCGAAGGCGAGCGGCGCCCAGACGTCCGAGCCCATCGGGAAGTCGAAGCGCTCCGGCGCCACGCCCACCACCTCGTGCTGCAGGCCGTCGATGAGCACCGGCTTGCCGACGATCGCCGGGTCGGAGGCGAAGCGGCGCTGCCACAGCCCGTGGCTCAGCACGACGACGCGATGCCGCCCGAAGGTCTCGTCGTCGGGCGCGAACGAGCGCCCGAGCGCCGGCCGCACGCCGAGGGCGTCGAAGAAGCCGGCCGAGACGAAGAAGCCCTGCACGTGCTCGGGCTGGTCGCGGCCGACCAGGTTGACGTCCCACCAGTCGAACGCCGCGAGGTGCGCGAAGACGTCGGCCTGGCGCCGCCAGTCGAGGAAGTTCGCGGGCGCCACCGTCCCGCGCCGCCACTGTGAGTCGGGCGCGGTCTGGGCGACCGTGACGATGCGCTCGGTGTCGGCGGCCGGGAACGGCCGCAGCACCAGCGCGTCGATGATGGCGAAGATGGCGGCGTTGGCGCCGAGGCCGAGGGCGAGCGTCAGGACGACGAGGCTGGTCAGCCCCGGCCGCTTGAGCAGGGAGCGCGTCGCGACGTGGAGGGTCGGCATAGTGCCCTCTACGGCGCGCGGAGGGGCGGAGTTTCGGCCGGCGCCGCGGCCGGAGGTTTCATTGCTATCATCCGCGCACTTTGACCCCAGCCACGGAAGCCGCGTGAAGCCGGCGCCCTTCGACTACCTGGCGCCCGACTCGCTCGAGGCGGCGCTCGCCGCGCTGGCGCAGCACGGCGGCGAGGCCAAGGTCCTGGCCGGCGGCCAGAGCTTGATCCCGGTGATGAACTTCCGGCTGGCGCAGCCGGCGCTGCTCGTCGACCTGAACCGTGTCCCCGACTTGGCCTGGGTGCGCGCCGGCGACGACGGCGGCCTCTCGCTCGGCGCCATGACCCGCCAGCGGCGCCTCGAGCGCGACCCGCTCGTCGCCGAGCGCGCGCCACTCATGGCCGAGGCCGTGCCGTTCATCGCCCACCCGCAGATCAGGAACCGCGGCACCGTCGGCGGCAGCCTGGCGCACGCCGACCCGGCGGCCGAGCTGCCCGCGATCGCGGTCGCCCTCCGCGCCCGCCTCCGCCTCGCGCGATCGAACGGCGAGCGCTGGGTCGCGGCCGGCGACTTCTTCCAGGGGCTCCTGACGACGGCGCTCGAGCCGGACGAGCTGCTCGTCGAGATCGCCCTGCCGCCGCTCCCCCCGCGCACCGGCTGGTCCTTCATGGAGATCGCCCGCCGCCACGGCGACTACGCGCAGGTGGGGATCGCGGCGCTGGTGACGCTCGACGAGGACGGCCGCTGCCGCGAAGCCCGCTTGACGTACCTGAGCGTCGGCAGCGCGCCGGTCGTGGCGCAGCGCGCGGGCGAGACGCTAGCGGGGCGAGAGCTCAGCGAGAAAGCGATCGCAGAGGCGGCAGCATTGGCCGCCGCCGAGGAGATCCAGCCCACCGCCGACATCCACGCCACCGCCGCCTTCAAGCGCCATCTGGCGCGCATCCTGACCGAACGGGCGCTCGGCCGCGCCGTCACTCGCGCGAGGGACGCCAACTGATGCTGGGTGGGGGGCGAGTCACCACGACGGTAGCGCTTCGGGTGCGCTCCACGGAGGGGCGTCTGAGCGCAGCGCCTGGCACGCCCCTTCGAAGACCACGATCGACGACGCGCGGAGCGAAGCCGAGGCGCGCGCCTCGGATCCAGCAGTCCTCCATTGCGCGCGCCGTCCCCGCAGAGGAGCGCACCCGAAGCGCGGCGGTCCCGCTGTCTTGGTTCTTCGAATCATGACCACCCCACGCACCGTCACCGTCACCGTCAACGGCCGCCGTCACGAGCGCGCGGTCGAGCCGCGCCTCCTGCTCTCGGACTTCCTGCGCCACGACCTCGGCCTCACCGGCACCCACGTCGGCTGCGAGCACGGCGTCTGCGGCGCCTGCACGGTGCTCCTCGACGGCGAGCCGGTGCGCTCCTGCCTCCTCCTCGCCGTCCAGGCCGACGGTCACGAGGTCACCACCGTCGAAGGGCTCGCCCCCGCCGCGGGGCCGCTCCACCCGCTGCAGGAGGCCTTCTGGGACTCCCACGCCCTCCAGTGCGGCTTCTGCACCCCGGGATTCCTGATGACCCTCGTCCCCTTCCTGGCCGAGAACCCGAGCCCGACCGAGGACGAGATCCGCCACGCCCTCTCCGGCAACCTCTGCCGCTGCACCGGTTACCAGCACATCGTCGACGCCGTGCTGCGCTTCGCTTCGAAGTAGCTCTTACGCCGTCCCGTCACCGTTCCTTGACCCGCGTGTCACGGGCTGGCTATATTCGCCGCCAGCGGTTCCCCCTTTTCGCAGCTTTCCGCCGCCCGGCTCGGGCGAGGAGGTCGCACATGTCGAGGACCTGGCGCTCAGGCTTGATCAGCCTGGCTCTGCTGGTGCTGTTGGCACCCGGTGCGCTCGCCCAGTCGCAGGCCACCACCGGCGTCATCGAGGGAACGGTCGTGGATCCGGACGGCGCCGCGCTGCCGGGCGCCACCGTCACCCTCCGCAACACCGCCACCAACTACGAGAAGGTGCTGACGACCGACGCCGCCGGGCGCTTCCGCGGCCTGCTGCTGCCGCTCGGTCCCTACCGCATCGAGGTCAACCTCGAGGGCTTCGCCGACCTGGTGCGCGAGGGGATCGACCTGGCGGTGGGGCAGACCATGAGCCTCCGCCTCCCGCTCCAGCTCTCGACCTTCGAGCAGGAGATCCTGGTCACCGGCGCGGCGCCGGCCGTCGAGACCACCCGCGCCGAGGGGTCGACCAGAATCCCCGAAGTGGCCGTCGAGTCGCTGCCCAACAACGGCCGCAACTTCCTCGAGTTCACCAAGCTCACCCCCGGCGTGACCATCGTCCAGGGGCCGGACGGCGACGAGCTGTCGATCAACGGCCAGAAGGGCATTCACAACAACGTCTCGGTCGACGGCGCCGACTTCAACAACCCCTTCTTCGGCGAGCAGCGCGGCGGCCAGCGGCCGCCCTTTACATTCAACCTCGATGCGGTGAAGGAAGTGGTCGTGGTGGCCGACGGCGCGCCGGCGGAGTTCGGCCGCTCCTCGGGCGGCTTCGTCAACGTGGTGACCAAGTCCGGCACCAACGACCTCCACTACACCGGCCAAGTCTTCTACCAGAACGACAGCCTCTCCTCCGACCCGGCGGCTCCCGGCGGCGGCAAGGCCGACAAGGGCGACTCCGAGCAGGCCCAGTACGGGTTCACCCTCGGCGGACCGCTGAAGCGCGACAAGCTCTTCTACTTCCTGTCGGCCGACTTCCAGGACGCCGACAAGACCAAGCAGACCGACCCCGCCCGCATCGAGCCGCGCGTCGTCGACTACTTCGCCTCGATCGGCAGCCCGGCGGAGAACGGCCCGATCACCCGCACCAACGACGCCGCGGTGGCGCTCGCCAAGCTCGACTGGCAGGCCTCGGCCAACAACCTCGCCACGCTGCGCTACTCCTACACCGATTCCGAGCAGGTCAACGGCACCTTCGACGTCGACTCCTGGGGGCGCAGCGCCAACGCGATCGAGAAGGACGACTCGTACTCCTTCACCGGCAGCCTCTACAGCACGCTCTCGAGCAACCTCCTGAACGAGGCCCGCGGCCAGTTCGCGCACGAGAACCGCCCGCGCCCGTACAACGGCCCGATCATCGCCTCGACCGGCCGGCCGCTCCCCGACACCGCCTTCGACTTCGTCAGGGCCTACCGCTTCGGCATGCCCTTCTTCATCCCGGTCGAGTACTACGACGAGCGCTACCAACTGGTCGAGAACCTGACCTGGCTGCGCGGCGCGCACACCGTCAAGGCCGGCTTCGAGTACAACGACGTCGTCTCCTCGCAGACCTTCATCGGCTTCGCCAACGGGCGCTTCATCTTCAGCTCGACCGACGGCTTCCTCAACTACGCCAAGAACCCGAACTACGTCGAGTGCTCGGACGGTAGCTCCTCGCAGGTCGGGACCTGCCCGCCCGGCGCCAGCGTCACCGGGCCGGTCCTGCTCTACCTGCAGCAGGCGGGCGTCGGCGACTACAGCGTCGAGGAGGCGGGGACGCAGAAGATCCGCCAGAAGGAGCCGGCGCTCTTCGCCCAGGACCAGTGGCAGCCGCGCTCGAACCTCACCCTCCAGTACGGCCTGCGCTGGGAGGCCCAGCTCCAGCCCGACAACCGCATCCCCAAGGAGGAGCTGTTCTACTTCCCGTTCATCGGCAAGACGGTGACCAACTCCCGCGGCACGTTCACTTTCCCCTCGGACGGCACCATCCCCGACGACGAGGACATGTTCCAGCCGCGCCTGGGCATCACCTGGGATCCCACGAACAACGGCACCTCGGTGGTGCGCGCCACCGCCGGCGTCTTCGCCGCGCGCATTCCGGGCCTCTCGCTCGCCTCGACGCGCTCGACCAACGGCTCGATCGGGCAGACGCTGTTCCGCAACAGCGCGCTGACGCCGATCCTGGGGCCGGTGCCGGCGTACCCGAACCTGATCCCGCAATCTCAGATCGGCTCGCCCTTCCTGCCGGACGTCTTCGTCTTCGACAAGGACTTCAAGAACCCGCGCACCTACGCCTACAGCCTGTCGTACGAGAGCCAGCTCGGCGAGAACTACACCTGGCTGATCAAGGGCAACTACGCCAAGACCGACCACGTGACGCGGTTCTTGAACCGCAACGACCCGCTGTACGGCTCGCCCTGGAGCACCGGGCTGCCGCCGGGCGGCGCCAACGGCGTCAGCACCCTGACCACGGTGGCCTCGAACGCCAAGAGCCGCTACTGGGGCGTCACCGGCGGCATCACGCGCCACCTCGCGGACAACCTCCAGTTCCAGGCCTTCTACACTTACTCCAAGGACAAGTCCGACGACGACAACGAGCGCGACCCGTTCTCCTTCCGCTACGCCAAGATCACCGACCTCGAGAAGGAGTACAGCTACTCCGACCGCGACCAGCGCCACCGGGTCAACGCCTGGCTGCTCTGGGCGGCGCCGCTCGGGATCGACGTCAACCTGCGCTACTCCTACCGCTCGGCGCAGCCCAAGTCGATCAAGGCCGACGGCACCGACGCCGCCACCCCGCAGGACCGCATCAACCCCGACGGCTCGGTCACCCGCCGCAACCTGGGGCGCAAGGACAACAAGTTCAACGCCCTCGACCTGCGCCTCTCGCGCGCCTTCGAGCTCGGCGAGCTCACCCTGGAGCCGATCTTCGAGGTCTTCAACGTCTTCGACGAGCCCAACTTCCGTCGCCCGGAGGTGACGAACCTGGTCTTCAACTTCGACGGCACGGTGCAGAGCGGCGCGGGCGACCCGCGGCAGATCCAGGTCGGGCTGCGGGTGCGGCATTGAGCGGAGCGCCCGGGCCCGTCCGGGCTGCGGGTGCGGTCATGTGCGTAGCGCCCGGGCCCCGTCCCGGGCGTTTTCGCGCCGACGTGGAGTTCCTCACGGCCCTGCCGTAGAGGAGGAACGGCGGTCGATCCCTCCAACGATCTCGTAGGCCTCGCCCGCGCCCTGCGCACGGGCGAGCGCCCGCTCCTCGACTACCTCGACCTCCTCGCGGCGCGCTTTACCGCCGTCGAGCCGGAGATCGAGTCCTTCCTGCCCGAGGAGGGCCGCTTCGAGCGCCTGCGCCGCGAGGCCGCGGCGGTCCTCGCGGCGCACGCGGACCCGGCCGCGCGGCCGCCGCTGTTCGGCGTGCCGTTCGGTGTCAAGGACATCTTCCACGCCGACGGCTTCCCGACGCGCGCCGGCAGCCGCCTGCCGCCGGAGGCGCTCGCCGGCACGGAGGCGGCGGCGGTCACGACGTTGAAGCGCGCCGGCGCGCTGGTGCTCGGCAAGACCGTCTCGACCGAGTTCGCCTACTTCGCCCCGGGCCCGACGCGCAACCCGCGCAACCGCGAGCACACGCCCGGCGGATCGAGCAGCGGCTCGGCGGCGGCGGTCGCGGCCGGCCTCTGCCCGCTCGCCCTCGGCAGCCAGACGATCGGCTCGACCCTCCGTCCCGCCG
>JBIOUG010000132.1:0-21753 GCA_044866775.1 Thermoanaerobaculia bacterium
CCCCCCCCCGCGGCTCGGACTCGAGCAGCAGCCCGCGGACGCGCGGCCGCAGATGGGCGATGGCGTGGAGCGTGGCCGGGCCGTCGAGCCAGGCGAGGTCGCGCGCCGCCACCACCGCGACCACCTCCTCGGTGTGGGCGGAGAACAGCGCCACCGCCTCCGAGCCGTCGGCGGCCGGCAGGGGCCGGTACCCGCCGCGCTCGAGGGCGGCGGCGAGCAGATCGCGCAGGACCGGGTCGGCCTCGGCGAGCAGCACCGTTTCCCCGCGGCCCCGGGCGATCGTCCCCGCGGCGGCCGGGCCAGGCGCGGGCGCCGCCGTGGCCGGCACGTAGACCCGCAGGGAGGTGTCAAGGCCGGGAGCCGCCGCGACGCCGCCGAGAGCGTGGAGCAGCGCCCGCAGCCCGTCGGGCAACCCCTGCGGCGGCGCGGGAGACACCGCGAACGCCACGAAGCTGCCCGGCCGCGCACCGGGGAGCATCTGGGCGAACGTCGCGTCGAGCTCGGCGTCCTCGGCCGACAGCGTCAGCCTCCCGCCGGCCGGCGGCAGGGCGGTCCAGCCGGCGCGCAGCAACCCGAAGAGCAGCTCGTAGACCTGGAGCGGGTCGGCCGAGAGGAGCCGCAGCTCGGGCGGGTAGGCGGTTTCGAGCTCGGAGCCGGGCGGCAGCAGCGCCGCGACGAGCCGTTGCAGCTCAGCCAGCAAGTGCTTGGGCTGAAACAGCGTGTCGCCGCCTTCGCTGCCGCGGGCGAACCAGAGGAGCTGCCGGACCAGACCGGTCGCGCGGCGAAACGACTCCTCGAGCGCCGCCAGCAAGCGTGCGGCCGGCTGCGCCGGGGCCTCGCCGGCGAGCAGATCGATAGCCATCAACCCCGAGGCGAGCACGTTGTTGAGGTCGTGCGCGATGCCGCTGGCGAGGGCCGACAGGCTCTCGACGCGGTGGGCGCGGACGAGCTCCTCGCCGCGCGCCAAGGCGACGGCCTCCTGCGGCGTGCGCACGCCCTCGACCGCGTGCCCGGCCGCCTCGAGCACCGCCCGGCCGCTCGCGAGCTCCGCCCCGCCGCCCTCGACGAGCACGATCCTCCGGGCCGCCGGACCCGCTTCCTCTTCGCCGCTCATGCCTGCATGATGCCGCAGGGCGACCTCCATGCCTGTAGGACGGACACTGACATTCGAATCCGACATCCACCGATGCAGAGGGCGGACGTCAGCCCCTACGCTGTTGCACGCCCGGTGGGGTCTTGCCCCGGCCGCGCCGACCCCAAGCTCATGGCCACCTCGCGCAACGGGACGGACGACCTGCCGGCGGTGTCCCGCTCGCCGGGCACCGGCGGCACCGAGACAGTACTACTGGTGGAAGACGAGGAATCGGTGCGGCTGCTCGTCCATCATCTGCTGCAGCGTTGGGGCTATCGTGTCCTCACGACCGCCGGTGCGCGCGAGGCGCTCGAGGTCGCCGAGCGCTGCGGCGAGCGCATTCACCTCTTGATGACCGACGTGATGATGCCCGGCATGTCCGCCCGCGAGCTGGTGGGGCGGCTGCGGGCGCTGCAGCCGGAGGTGCGCGTGCTCTACGTCTCCGGCTACTCCGGCCAGGCGCTGGCGAAGGTCCTCGAGGCCGGAGCGCCCTTCCTGCAGAAACCGTTCAGCGCCGCCGACGTCGCCCGCCGCGTGCGCGAGGTGCTCGACACGCCGCCCGAGGAATCGCGCCCTTGATCCTGCGGCGGCGCGAGCGCAGCGAGGAGCGCCGGCTGCGGCAGCGGCTGGCCGAGGCCGAGAACGCGCTGCGCGCAGCGCACCGGGGGGCGGAGTCGGCCAACCAGACCAAGAGCGAGTTCCTGGCCACCATGAGTCATGACCTGCGCACGCCGCTGACCGCGATCATCGGCTTCTCCGAAGTGCTGGCCGACGGCACCTGCGGCAAGCTGACGCGGGTGCAGGCCCAGTACGTCCAGCACATCCTCGACTCCGGCCATCAGCTCCTCGGCATGGTCAACGACCTGCTCGACCTCGCCGAGCTGCGCGACCTCGAGCTGGCGCCGGTGGACCTCGGGGCGCTGGCGCTGGAGGCGGCGTCGCGGGCGGTCGGGCGCGCGGCGCAGCAGGGGGTTCGCTTCGAGATCGACGTCGCGCCGGACCTGCCGCCGGTGCTCGGCGAGCCGCGGCAGCTCCAGAGATCCATCTCCCATCTCCTGGACCATGCCTTCGACGGCACGCCGGCCGGCGAGCGTGTGCGTCTCGAAGTGCGAGCGCGGAGCGAGCCGGCGCCCGCCGGCGCGGCGCGCGAGGTCGTCGCGTCGGTCAGCAGCTCGAGTCCCGCGCTCGCGACCGGGCTGGCGTTGGCCAGGAAGGTCGTCGAGCTCCAGGGCGGGCGCATCTGGACCGTGAGTGACGGCTGGAAGGGCAGCACCTTCCACGTCGCCATCCCGGTGGCCGCGCCCTGCGCCGACGGTGTGACGAGGAGGGATTCGTGACCGGGAACCGCAGACGCATCCTGATCGTCGACGACGTCGAGCAGAACCGCGTCGTCGTCGGCGCGCTGGTCGAAGCCCTCGGCTACGAGGCGGAGACCGCGAACGACGGCTTCGAGGCGCTCGCCAAGCTCGCCGACGGGATCGACCTCGTGCTGCTCGACCTCATGATGCCCGGGCTCTCCGGCTTCGACGTCCTGCGCCGGATGCGCCGCGACGAGAGGTGGTTGGACCTGCCGGTGATCATGGTCACCGCCCTCGACAGCCGCGCCGACCGCGTCCAGGCCGTCGCCGCCGGCGCCAACGACTTCATCGCCAAGCCGGTGGACAAGACCGAGCTGGTGGTGCGGATCGGCTCGCAGCTCCGGCTCAAGGAGGCGCAGGACGCGTTGAAGCGCCACCGCGCCGAGCTCGAGCGGACGGTGGAGGAGCGGACCGCCGAGCTGCGGCGGGCGCTCGAGGAGACCGCCGACGCCCAGCGCCGCACCTGGGCGGCCCACCTCGACACCATCCGCTGCCTGGTGCTCGCCGCCGAGTTCAAGGACCGCCACACCGCCGGGCACATCCAGCGCATCAGCCACTACAGCACCACCCTGGCGCGCGCCGCCAGCCTGCCCGAGGCGGAGATCGAGGTGCTGCGCCACGCCGCGCCGATGCACGACGTGGGCAAGATCGGCATCCCCGACTCGATCCTGCTCAAGGAGGGCCCGCTCACCAAGGAAGAGCGGGAGGTGATGCAGGGCCATACGCTGATCGGCAGCCAGCTCCTGGCCGGCTCCAACTCCGAGCTGCTGCGCGCCGGCGAGCTGATCGCCCTCACCCATCACGAGAAGTGGGACGGCACCGGCTACCCGCACGGGCTCGCCGGCGAGGCGATCCCGCGCTGGGGGCGGATCTGCGCGCTGGTCGACGTCTTCGACGCCCTGACCAGCCATCGTCCCTACCGCCGGGCGCTCTCGAACGCCCAGGCGCTCGAGATCCTGCGCGAAGGCCGGGGCAATCACTTCGATCCCGACCTGCTCGACGCCTTCGAGGGCCATCTCGGGGAGTTCTACGCTCAACAGGAAGGCTTCGCCGCGGCACTGAACGCCCGCCCGTACCTGCCCAGCGCGTCCCGGACGACCGCGTAGGCGGCGCCGCTACACCGGGTTCGGCACGTCCACGAACTCGACCTCCAGCCCGAACCGCTCGCCGAGGTGCTCGCCCAGCGCCCGGATGCCGAGCCGCTCGGTCGCATAGTGCCCGGCCGCCAGGTAGTGGATCCCCGCCTCGCGCGCCACGTTCATCACCCACTCGCTCACCTCGCCGGTCACGAAGGCGTCGAGCCGGTCGGCGATGGCGTGGTAGAGGTCCTTCTGCGCGCCGCCGGAGACGATCCCGAGCGTCGCCACCGGGTCCGGTCCGTACGAGAACGCGAGCGGCTCCTGCCCGTAGACCTCGCGACAGCGCGCCGCGAGCGCCGCCGCCGCCACCGGCCGCGGAAACCGCCCCTTGAACCCGATCGCCACCCCGTCCTCCGGCGCGAAGGGCTCGATCCCTTCGAGGCCGAACGCCCGCGCCGCCAGCGCGTTGTTGCCGAAGGTCGCGTGCCGGTCGAGCGGCAAGTGGTACCCGAGCAGGCTCATTCCCGACCGGATCAGCCCGGCCACCCGCCGGTACTGAAACCCGGTCAACACCCGCGGCGTCCACTCCCAGAACACCCCATGGTGCACCAGCACCGCATCCGCCCCCACCGCCTCGGCCCGCTCGAACAGCTCCCGGCAAGCTGACACCCCCGTCACCAGCTTGCGCACCACCTCCCGCCCCTCGACCTGCAACCCGTTCGGCCCATAGTCCCGGCCGCTCCGCGCGTCCAGCAGCTCGTCCAGATACGAGACCAGATCAGCTAGAGAGATGCTCCCGTTCGTGCCCATGATGCCAGCTTATCGGGCGAGCTACGGCAAGAAAAAGATCTGGGTAGCACGCGACCCAAAACAGAAGAGGGGAGCTTGCGCCCCCCTCGTTAGCACCACTCCCTTACTGGCGGCCGGGCTGCGAACTAGTTACCGCCCGCGCCCGCCACCCCGCCCACCGCGATCACCGCCGCGCCCGCCCCCACCCCGCCCGCCGCGGAACCCCCCGCGGTCCCTGTCGCCGCCCCGGTCACGGTCCCCCCGCTCGCGCCCCTCGCCCCCCGCCGGCACCGGCTCCCCCATCCCTTCGTAGTGCGACGGATCGTAGTCCGGTGCCTCCATGATCACGGCTTTCCGCGACAGCCGCACCTTGCCCGTGTCGTCGATGTTGATGACCTTGACCGTCATCTCGTCGCCTTCCTTCACCAGATCCGAGACCTCGCGCACCCGGTAGGGCGCCAGCTCGCTGATGTGCACCAGCCCGTCGGTGCCCGGCATGATCTCGACGAACGCCCCGTACGGCTCCACCCGCCGCACCGTGCCGCTGTAGACCTTGCCGATCTCCGGCACCTCGGTCAGCCGCTCCACCATCTGGAGCGCCCGCCGCGCCGCCGGCTCGTCGGGCGAGGCGATGATCACCTTGCCGTCGTCCTCGATCTCGATCTGGCAGCCGGTCTCCTCCTGGATCGAGCGGATCGTCTTGCCGCCTGGGCCGATGACGTCGCGGATCTTGTCGCGCGAGATGACCAGCGTGTAGAGGCGCGGCGCAAAGCGCGAGATCTCGCCGCGCGGCCGCGGCAGCACCTCTTCCATCTTCTCCAGGATGTGCAGCCGCCCCCGCCGCGCCTGCTCGAGCGCCTGCTGCATGATCTCGCGGGTCACGCCGGCGATCTTGATGTCCATCTGCAGCGCCGTGACGCCTTCCCGCGTGCCGGCGACCTTGAAGTCCATGTCGCCGTAGTGATCCTCCTGGCCGGCGATGTCGGTCAAGACGGCGAAGTTGTCGTCGCCCTTGATCAGCCCCATCGCCACCCCGGCCACCGGCGACAGCATCGGCACGCCGGCGTCGAAGAGCGCCAGCGAGCCGCCGCAGATCGAGGCCATCGACGAGGAGCCGTTGGACTCCAGGATGTCGGAGACCACGCGCACCGTGTAGGGGAAGTCGTCCTCGTGCGGCAGCATCGGCGTCAGGGCGCGGCGCGCCAGCACGCCGTGGCCGATCTCACGCCGGCCCGGGCCGCGCAGGAACTTCACCTCGCCGACGGAGAAGGGCGGGAAGTTGTAATGCAGCATGAACTTCTGCAGCGTCTCGCCCTCGTACTCCTCGATGATCTGCGCGTCGCGCGCGGTGCCCAGGGTGCAGGAGACCAGGGCCTGCGTCTCGCCGCGCGTGAACACCGCCGAGCCGTGCGTGCGCGGCAGCAGCCCCACCTCGATGGCGATGTCCCGCACCTCGTCGAGGCGGCGGTTGTCGAAGCGGATGCGCTCGTTGAGCACCACGTCGCGCAGGATCTCCTCCTCGAGGCGGGTGAAGATCTTCTTCACCTGCGCGCGGGTCTCCTCCTGCTCCGGCTCGGAGTAGCGCTCGAGGTAAGCCTTGGTCACCGCGGAGACCGCGGCCTTCCGCTCGTGCTTCTGCTTGGTGAAGAGCGCGCGCTTGAGCGGCTCCCACATCTCGGCGCGGACCTGCTCGTAGAGAGTCTCGGGGTAGGCGGGCGGGACGTCCCAGACCGGCTTCTGCCAGTTCCCCTCGCGGTAGAGCTCGTGCTGCGCCTTGATGATCTTCTGGATCTCGAGGTGGCCGCGGAAGATGCAGTCGAGGAGGACCTCCTCGGAGATCTGGTTGGCCCCCGCCTCGACCATCACCACCGCCTCGTCGGTGCCGACCACGATGAGGTCGAGGTCCGAGACGTCGCGCTGGCTGTTGGTGGGGTTGATGACCACCTCGCCCTGGATCAGCCCCACGCGCACCGCGCCCACCGGGTGGTAGAAGGGGATGTTCGAGAGCACCAGCGCCGTCGAGGCGCCGTTGATCGCCAGCACGTCGGGGTCGTTCTCGCCGTCGGCGGAGAGGACGAAGGAGATGATCTGGGTCTCCGCCGTGTAGCCGTCGGGAAAGAGCGGCCGCAGCGGGCGGTCGATCTGCCGCGAGGTGATGATCTCCTTCTCGCTCGGCCGCCCCTCGCGCTTGAAGAAGCCGCCCGGGATGCGGCCGCCGGCGTAGGTGTACTCGCGGTAGTCGACGGTCAGGGGAAGGAAGTCACGGGTGATCCCGGCGCGCGTGTCCATGCACGCGGTGGCCAGGACGATGGTGTCGCCGAAGCGCACGGTACAGGCGCCGTCGGCCTGCTTGGCGAGGTAGCCGGTCTCGAGGACCAGCGTGCCGTCGCCGACGTGGATCTCTTTTCTCTGCTTCATGGTTGTCGTCTCTTTGTCTTTCTCGTTCGTTCGCTTGCCTATCTATGGTTGGCCGCGGCTCCCGTCACGCCCATGCGTGGGGAGCGGGACGCACCTCGGTCGGCCGCCGAGCCCGAACGTAGATCGGCTCGGCCTTCGACCAGAGCGCAGCGGGGAGGCGCGTCCTGGAGGTGGAGTTGGTGCGACTATTTGCGGAGCCCGAGGCGCTCAATGGTCGTGCGGTAGCGCTCGAGATCCTGCCCCTTGAGGTAGTCGAGCAGGCGGCGCCGGCGGCCGACCAGCTTGAGCAGGCCGCGGCGGCTGTGGTGGTCCTTGGTGTGGGTCTTGAAGTGCTCGGTCAGCTCGGTGATGCGGTTGGTCAGCAGCGCCACCTGCACCTCCGGGGACCCCGAGTCCCCCTCGTGGACCCGGAAGTCCTGGATGATCCGTTCCTTCGTCACTCGGTCTTGCAAAACACTCTCTCCTTGGCTCTTGACTCGTTCGCTCTCTATTTTTCCGGTTGGAGTGTAGCACAGCGGGGTAGAGGGGCGGAAGCTCAGCGGAAGACCACCCGCGGCTGGACGATCCCGACGCCGCCGCTGCCGATCCGCTCGGTCACCGTGCCGACGGCGATCAGCTCGTGGCGGCGGTTGACGAGCTTCACCCAGTCGCCTTCCTCGCCGGCCAGCTCGCGCACCAGCACGGTCTGTCCGTGGCTGATCCGCTGCTCCTGCTGCGGGTCGGCGCTCACCTCGCCGAAGGGGAGCGGGATGTGGTCGAAGGGGATCCACGCCCCCGCGAGCGACTCGCCCGCCGCCAGCCGCTCCTCGAGGCCGGCGAGCGTGACGGCGCTCTCGACCGCGAACGGGCCGATCCGGGTCCGCCGCAGCCCGGCCAGGTGAGCGCCGCAGCCGAGCGCCTGCCCGACGTCGTGGGCCAGCGAGCGCGCGTAGGTGCCCGAGGAGCAGGAGAGCAGGAAGCGCAGGCTGCGCGCCCCGGCCTCGTCGGCCGGCCCGAGCTCGCCCACCGGGGCGAGCTCGAAGACCGTGACCTCCTTGGTCTCCTGCGGCACCTCCTCGCCGCGCCGCGCCAACTCGTAGTACTTCACCCCTTTGACCTTCTTGGCCGAGTAGGGCGGCGGCTGTTGCTCGCAGGTCCCCTCGAAGCGGCGCATCGCGGCGGCGACCTCCGCGGTCGTCAGATGGCCGGTCGGCGCCGTGGCGACGACCTTGCCGGCCGCGTCGTAGGTGTCGGTCGCGATCCCGAGCCGCAGCGTCCCGGCGTAGACCTTGGGGGCGCGGATCAGGAAGCGCGTCAGGCGCGTCGCGGCGCCGAGGGTCAGGAGCAGGAGCCCCGTGGCGTCGGGGTCGAGCGTGCCGCAGTGCCCGACCTTCTTCTGCTTGAGAAGCCTGCGGGCCCGCTGCACCACGTCGTGCGAGGTGCCGCCGGGATCCTTGTCGACGAGGAGCAGTCCGTCTTGCATACGAGGGCCCGGCGCCGGAGCTTTCGCGCCTCAGGACAGCGCGGCGGCGAGCGCGCCGACCACCTCGCGTCGCACCTGGTCGGTGTCGCCGGCCAGGGTGAAGCCGGCGGCGTTGCGGTGGCCGCCGCCGCCGTGGTGGCGGGCGATCTTCTCGACGTCCACCTCGCCGCGGCTGCGCAGCGACACCTTGTGGCTGCCGTCGTCACGCCGCCGCACGAGCCCCACCGCCTCGACGCCGGCGATCGACCGCGGCACGTCGATCAGCCCCTCCGAGTCCCCGGGCGAGGCGCCGGCGCGCGCGAACATCTCGGGGGTGAGCGCCGCCGTCGCCACCCGCCCCCCCTCGTGCAGCTCGAGCGTCTGCAGCATCTCGCACAGCAGCCGCACCACCGCCAGCGGCTGGCTCTCGTAGAGCCACTGCGACACCTGCTCGGGATGCGCGCCCTCGCGCACCAGGTTGGCTGCCGCCTCGAACGCCGCCGGCGTCGCATTGGAGAACCGGAAGCCGCCGGTGTCGGTCACCAGCGTCAGATAGAGCGCGGTCGCGGTCTCCGGGTCGAGCGTCGCCTTGAGCCCCTGCCCCAGGCGATAGACCATCTCGCCCACCGCCGGCGCTGCCGAGTCGACCCAGTTGAAGGCGCCGTAGTGCTGGTTGCCCAGATGGTGGTCGATGTTGATCAGCGTCGTGCCCGCCAGGTGCTCCTCGAGCCCGGTGCGGTCGAGGCTCGGGCACTCGAGCACCACCACCGCGTCGAACATCTGCGGGAAGCCGCTCGGCGGCTCGGCGCCGCCGTAAATGCGGTCGCTCCCCGGCAGCGGCCGGTAGAGCGTCGGGGTCTGGTCGCGATTCCACACCAGGGCGCCCTTGCCGAGGCTGCGCAGCACGCGCGCCAGCCCGAGCTCCGAGCCGATGGCGTCGCCGTCGGGGTTGACGTGGCTGGTCAGCAGGAAGCGGTTGCCCTGCCGGATGCGGCGCAGCAGGTCTTCAGGAGCTTTCGTCCCGGGCATTCAGGCTCTCCAAGAGATCGGCGATCCGCTGGCTGTGCTCGGCGCCCCGGTCGAGCTCGAAGACCAGCTCGGGCGTGACCCGCATCGTCCGCAGCCGGTGCGCCAGCTCGCTGCGCAGGAAGCCGCGGGCGTGGCGCAAGGCCTCGACGGTGGCCTCGCGCTCCTCGTCGCTGCCCAGGACCGAGACCTTGACGACGGCGTGCCGCAGGTCGGGCGAGACCTCGAGGCCGGTGACGGAGACCAGGCGGATGCGCGGGTCGTGCACCGACCGCAGCAGCAGGTCGGAGAGCTCGGCGCGCAGCAGGTCGGCGACCCTGTGGGTGCGTCTCGACATCACTCGGTCCCTTCGAGGATCTGCGGCTCCCAGCGCGTCAGGTAGACCTCGGGCACGGTGTCGACGATCCCGCGCACCTCCTCGAGCATGCGGTCGAGGTCGCCCTCGGAGACCGCCACCGCCGCGAGCCCGATCTCGGCCCGCTGGTGGAGGTCGTGGAAGTCGCTCTCGACGATCGACAGCCGGAAGCGCTGGTGCAGCCGATCGATGAGCGCCTTCACCACGCGCCGCTTGTCCTTCAGGCTGCGCGACGAGGGCAGGTGGAGCTCGAAGACGCTGATCCCGACGTACATGACGATGAGAAACAGAAAAGACAAAGGATCTGGGTGGGGAAGAGCCCGCGCGGGAGCTGGCCCCGGATCGCTTGGTGCTCAGTATGCCGAGGCTTGGCGCTTCCAGACTCGCCAGGCCCGTCGTCGGCCCCTCGGCTTCCCCTTACCCAGCTCTTTCTTCTTACCCAGCTCTTGTCGTACAGCTTTACTTTACAGCGTCGGGGCCACCTCTTCCCGCACGTAGGCCTCGATGATGTCGCCCGGCTTGAGGTCCTGGAACCGCTCGAGCCCGATGCCGCAGTCGAAGCCCATGCGCACCTCGGAGGCGTCGTCCTTGAAGCGGCGGAGCGAGGCGATCTTGCCCTCGTAGATGACGCGGTTGTCGCGCAGCAGGCGCACCGCGGCCGTGCGCGGGATCACCCCCTCGACCACGTGACAGCCGGCGATCGTCCCCACCTTCGGCACCTTGAACGTCTCGCGCACCTCGGCGCGGCCGGAGGTCACCTCACGGAAGGTCGGCTCGAGCAGGCCCGTCATCGCCTTCTTGAGCTCGTCCATCAGCTCGTAGATGACCGTGTGGAGGCGGATGTCCACCCCCTCCTTCTCGGCCAGCTCGGCGGCGCTCCGCTCGGGGCGCACGTTGAAGCCGACGACGACCGCCTCGGAGGCGGAGGCGAGCAGGACGTCGTTGGTCGAGATGGCGCCGAGACCGGCGCTGATCACCCGCACGGTCACCTTCTCGGTGGAGAGCTTGACGAGCGCGTCGCGCAGCACCTCGACCGAGCCCTGAACGTCGCCCTTGAGCACCACCGGCAGCTCCTTGACGTCCCCCTCCTGGATGCGGCTGAAGAGCTGCTCGAGCGACATCCCGGCCTGCACCGGGGCGAGCCCGCGGCCGCGCGCCTGCTCCTGGCGGTACTCGGCGATGGTCCGCGCTTGCGCCTCCTCCGGCAGCACCTGGAAGGTGTCGCCGGCCTCCGGCAGGCCGTCCCAGCCGTTGACTTCGACCGGGGTGGCGGGCGGCGCCTTGGTGATGCGCCGGCCGACATCGTCGCTCATCGAGCGCACGCGCCCCCAGGTGGCGCCGGCGACGAAGACGTCGCCGCCCTGCAGCGTGCCGTTCTGCACCAGGACGGTCGCGACGACGCCGCGCCCGACCTCCTTGCGCGCCTCGAGCACCGTGCCCTGGGCCGAGACGTCCGGGTTGGCGCGTAGCTCGAGGATGTCGGAGGTCAGCAGGATCATCTCCAGCAGCTCCGAGATCCCCTCCCGCTTGATCGCCGAGACGGGCACCATGACCGTGTCGCCGCCCCAGTCCTCGGGCATTAGGCCGCGGTCGGACAGCTCCTTCTTGACCCGGTCGAGGTTGGCGTTCGGCTTGTCGATCTTGTTGATCGCCACCACCATCGGCACCTTGGCGGCGCGCGCGTGGTCGATCGCCTCGATGGTCTGCGGCATGACGCCGTCGTCGGCCGCCACCACCAGGACGACGACGTCGGTCACCCGGGCGCCGCGGGCGCGCATCATGGTGAACGCCTCGTGGCCCGGGGTGTCGAGGAAGACGATCTTCCGGCCGTTGACCTCGACCTGGTAGGCGCCGATGTGCTGGGTGATGCCGCCGAACTCGCTCTCGGTCACCTTCGAGGAGCGGATGGCGTCGAGCAGCGACGTCTTGCCGTGGTCGACGTGCCCCATGATGGTGACCACCGGCCCGCGCGGCACCCGGTTCTCGCTCACCTCGGGCGCCAGCGCCTGCTCTTCGCGGAGCTGCACCTCCTCCTCGAAGGAGACGACCATGGTCTCGATCCCCAGCTCGCGGGCGAGCTCCTGGGCGAGCTCCGGCTCCAGGGTCTGGTTGATGTTGGCGACGATGCCGCGCTTGAACAGCGCCTGGATCAGGTCGCGCGTCTTGACCCCGAGCTTCTCGGCGAACTCGCGCAGGGTCATCCCCTCGGCGATCATCACCGGTCCCTGCGGCGGCGCCTTCTTGAAGGTGAGGAGCTTGCCGCCCTCCTCGCGCGACTTCTCCTCGTCGGCGCGGCGCAGCGCGCGGCGCCCGCGGCGCAGGCTGGCCGCCGAGCCTTCCTCGTCGTCGCCTTCGAGGTCCCTGAGCGTGCCCTTGAAGGTGGTGAGGTCCTCCTCGACCCCGGCGCGCACCGGCGGCTTCTTCCCCTTCTTGACCTTCTTGTCCTTGTCCGGGCGCTCGAGCGGCGCGGCCGCGGGCCGCCGTGCCTGCTCCGCGGCGCCGGTCGCCGTCCCCACGCCGGCCGCGGCGCGCGGCGCGGCCTCGGCGGCCGGACGGGCGGCGCGATGCCCAGCCGGAGCCGCGGCTCCTGCGGGTGTCGCGGCGGCCCCGTGCGCCGCCGGGGCGGCGGCTGCGCCGGCAGGCGCGGTCTCACGCCGCACGGGCTCGGCGGCCGCATGCCCGGTCGCGGCAGCCGCCGCATGTCCGGCCGCGGCCGTGGCGCCATGCCCCGCCGTGGCGGCGGCCCCGGCCGGCGCCGCCTGGCCGGGCGCGTGCGCGGCCGGGCGCTCCGAGGCCGGCATGGTCTGGATGCGCGGCTCGACCCGCTGGATGAGCGTGCGGGGACGCCCGGGGCGCAGCGGGTTCGGGGCCGGCCGGCGCGGCATCTGCGGCGCCGCGGTGCGGCGGCCGGGGGGGCCCGCCGGCGCGGCCTCGTCGCGCAGGATGACCTCCTTCGGATGGGGGAGCTTCTTCCCCGCCAGGATGGCCTGGATGATGTCGGTGTCGATGTGAGCGTCGTCCCCCTCGACCCTCACGCCGATCGACTTCAGCTTGAAGACGAGGTCCTGGTTGGAGATCGCCATCATCCGCGCCAGGTCTTGGACCCGAATCTTTCCCATAGTCTCCTCGAACCGTCCCTTCTCTCCTCGAACCGTCCCTTCTCTGCTGCAACCGCCGGGCAGGCCCGGCGCTACGACTCGCGCGGCTCCTCGTCAGTCGCGGCGGCGGGCTCGCCCTCGCCCTCCGCTGCCGCCGTCTCGCCGGCCTCTCCTTCCTCGTCCGCCGCTCCGGAGCGCCCGGCGACGGTGGCGCGCTGCTGCTCGCTCTCCTGGAAGGCGCGCGACAGCGCCGCCATGAAGTCCTCGTCGCCCATCGACGACGAGCGCGGCTCGGGCCGGGCGAAGCTCTCGGCGATGCCCTGCGTCCGCTTGGCGCCCTGCTCCTGCGCCCAGGCGAGGAGCGACTGCGCCGTCTTCGGCCCCACCCCCTCGATCTCGGTCAGCTGCTCGACGCTCGCCGCGAGGAGCTCGTCGACCGTGCCGAAGCCGGCCTCCTTGAGCTTCTCGGCGGTCTTGCCGGAGAGGCCGGGGATCGCGGCGACGTCCGGCTCGCCCGCCGGCTGCGGCTCGCCCGCCTGCTCCATCGCGGTCTGGAGCATCCGCGCCAGCGCGTCGGCCACCTCGTCCTTGACGTCGCTCTCGCTCTTGATGTCGATGCGGGCGCCGATCAGCTCCGAGGCGAGGCGCACGTTCTGGCCGCGCTTGCCGATGGCGAGCGAGAGCTGCTCGTCCTCGACGATGACGTCGAGGTGCGGCACCTCGCCCTGGTGGGTGATCGAGACACGGGTGATCTTGGCCGGCGCGAGAGCGCTCTGGGCGAAGGTCACCAGGTCGTCGCTGTGCTCGATGATGTCGATCTTCTCGCCGCGCAGCTCGCGGATGATCGACTGCACGCGCGACCCCTTCATGCCGACGCAGGCGCCGACCGGATCGACGTCCCGCTCGCGGCTGTAGACCGCCACCTTGGCGCGCTCGCCGGGGGCGCGCACGGCGGCCTTGATGATCACCGTGCCGTCGTAGATCTCCGGCACCTCCATCTCGAAGAGCTTGACCAGGAGGCGCGGATCGGTGCGCGACAGCACCACCTGCGGCCCCTTGGGCTGCTTGTGCACCTCGACGATGACGGCGCGGATCCTCTCGCCCTGGCTGTAGCGCTCGTGACGCGCCTGCTCGTGGCGCGGCACGACCGCCTCGGTGCGCCCCAGGTCGACGATGATGTCGCCGCGCTCGAAGCGCTTGACGGTGCCGTTGACCACCTCGCCGACGCGGTCGATGTACTCGTTGTAAATGTTCTCGCGCTCGGCCTCGCGCACCCGCTGGTAGAGCACCTGCTTGGCGGACTGGGCGGCGATGCGGCCGAGGCCTTCGGTCGAGATCGGCAGGTGGATCTCGTCGCCCACCTCGGCGTCGGGCTTGTGGTCGCGCGCCTCCTCGACCGTCCACTCGGCGAGCGGGTCCTCGACCGTCTCGACCACCTTCTTGACGATGAAGGCGTCGAAGTGACCGCTGTCGCGGTCGAGGTGGGCCCGCACCGGCTCCTTGATCCGGTGCTGCTTCTTGGCCGCCGAGGCCATGGCGTCCTCGAGCGCCGCGATCCAGCGCTCGAGGTCGATGTCCTTCTCGCGCGCCACCTGGCGCAGGATCTCGTTGACGTTGATGTCGGTCGTCTGTGCCTGGGGCATGGTCTCTATCTCTATCTTCCTAAAGCTCGACCTCCAGTCGAGCCATCTCGATGTCGTGCAGGTGTAAGAGCAGGCGCTCGCCGCCCGCGGCGGCCAGCGCCACCTCCTCGCGCTCCGGGTCGAACGCCTCGAGCCGGGCGACGACCGTGCGCTTGGCGCCGGTCTCCGGCACCCGGTAGGTTACCCGCGCCAGCCGCCCGGCGAAGCGCGCGTAGTCGCGCGGCCGATAGAGCTGCCGGTCGAGCCCCGGCGAGGTGACTTCCAGCGTGTACCGGTTCTTCCCGAAGTCGACCACGTCGAGCAGCGCCGAGACCTGCTTGGCGACCCGCTCGCAGTCCGCCAGATTCACCCCGCCTTCGAGCCGATCGAGCACCAGCCGCAGCACCCCGCCCTTCCACTCGGCGTGCTCGAGCTGGCAGCCGGCGGCGGCGGCGATCTGCTCGAGCTCCGCCACCAGCTCGTCCTCCAACCCGCGTGCGCTCGTCGGTCTGGCCTCCTTCACGTCGCTCGCCCGGCCCAAACAAAAAAAGTGGGCAACGATGCCCACTTTCTTCCCGGTTCGGGCAAGCTGAGCCGCAGTAGTGTAGCCGAGGCGGCGCCGGGCTTCAAGGGGGGAGCCGCTCGCGTGCCATTCCGGCACGCTCGTGGGGCGCCGGCGGGCCGTGCGGGCGCGTGTCAGGTCTGGTTGGTCCAGGCGTCTTCCCGCCGCAGGCCGTGGCAAGCGCCTTGCTTCGATGGATGCGCACGCGGTGGGTGAGGAGTATCAGAAAGGAGAGCACGCGGCCATGAGCACGACCCGCAGTCGGCACGTCGTTTCCGCCCTTCTCGTCGTCGGGGCGGTGGTTTTCGGAATGGTCCTCGCCGGGGGCTTGGACATGACGGCGCCGGGGTTGACCGCGCCCGAGGCGTCGCTGTCGGCGACCCAGGCGGCGCAGACCTCTCCCCTCCGCAACCTGCCGAGCTTCGCCGACCTGGCGGAGGCGGTCGAGCCGGCCATCGTCTCGATCCAGGCGGCGACCATCGAGCGCGGTCCGAACCGGCGCCGGCAGCAGCTCGATCCGTTCGAGTTCTTCTTCCGTGACCGCCGGCCCCCGGGGCCGAACGGCGAGGACGACGAGGGCCAGCAGCCCGAGGAGTTCCGCTCCGACGCCGGCGGCAGCGGCTTCGTGATCACCCAGGACGGGCTGGTGGTGACCAACTACCACGTCATCGAAGGCGCGAGCACGGTCAAGGTCCACTTGGGCGACCGCGACTACACGGCCGAGGTGCGCGGCACCGACCAGGCGACCGACATCGCCCTGCTCAAGATCGACGCCGGCCGGGGCCTGCGCTTCCTCGAGCTCGGCGACAGCGACCGGGTGCGGGTGGGCGACTGGGTGATGGCGATCGGCAACCCGCTGAACCTCGACAAGACCGTGACCACCGGCGTCGTCAGCGCCAAGGGGCGGTCGCTCGGCATCAGCGACATCTCCTTCGAGAACTTCATCCAGACCGACGCCGCGATCAACTTCGGCAACTCCGGCGGGCCGCTGGTGAACATGGAAGGCGAGGTCGTCGGCATCGCCACCGCCATCAACTGGGGGGCCGAGAACATCGGCTTCGCGGTGCCGGTGAACACCCTCAAGGAGATCCTGCCGCAGCTCCGCGAGAAGGGGAAGGTCAGCCGCGGCTACCTCGGCATCTCGATCGGCAACCTCGACTTCGCGACCGCCGAGGCGTTCGGGCTCGAGCGGCCGGAGGGGGCGCTCGTGCAATCGGTCGAGGAGGACACGCCGGCCGAGGAGGCGGGCGTGCAGCACGGCGACATCATCGTCGGCGTGGACGGCCACCCGGTGAAGACCACCCGCGACCTCATCAGCTACGTCTCGGCCAAGGGTCCCGACGCTACCGTCGCGCTCGACATCCTGCGCGACGGCAAGCGGCTCGAGAAGCGGGTCAAGCTGCGCGAGCGGCCGGGTCAGGGCGACACCGCGGAGGCCCGCCCGTCGCCGGGTGAGAGCGGCATCGACTGGCTGGGGCTCCAGTACCAGAACCTGACCCAGGGCCTGCGCCAGATGCACGGCATCCCCGCGGACGTCGAGGGCATCTGGGTCACCCAGGTGGCGCCGACCAGCCCGCTCTACGAGGAGGGCGTGCGCCCGGGCAACGTCATCGCCGAGGTCAACGGCCAGGCGGTCGGCAGCGTCGAGGAGTTCGAGCGCCGGATCGGAGGCGCCCGCTCGGGCTCGTTCCTGCGCCTCTACGTGCTGCGCCTGGGCGGCCAGCGCGGCGAGCGCGCGCAACCGTTCTTCGCGGTGGTGCGGGTGCCCTAGGCTGCCGCTCCCGCGGCTGACCTCCGAGGCCTAGCGGGACGCAACGCCGTCCCACCACCGCGACAGGCTCTGGCCGGCGGTGCGCGGGCGCTCGGCGTAGTGGGAGGTGTCGTTGAACAGCATCAGACGGGCGCGGACGGGGTCCTTGAAGTCGACGACGTTGAGGTTCGCGGGGGCCTGGTCGAGCCGGTCGCGGTAGCCGCGGCCGTCGAACCCGAGGAGGCTGCTCAAGACGAGGCGCAAGGTCGCCTTGTGGGAGACGACGAGGACGCGCTCGCCGGGGTGCCGCGTCACCACCTCGCGGACGACCGGCAGCGCGCGGGCGAGGACGGCCACGCCCGACTCGCCCCCCTCGGGGGCGAGGGTGAACGGATCCTCCTCCCAGGCGGCGTACTCGTCCGGGAACTGCGCTTCGACCTCGGCGCGCGTCAGCCCCTCCCAGTGGCCGTGGCCGATCTCGCGCAACCCGTCCCGGGTCTCGAGCGCCAGGCCGCACGAGCCGGCGACGATCTGCGCGGTCTCGACCGCGCGCGACAGCGGGCTGCTGTAGACGGCCGTCATCCCCTCCTGCCGCAGCCGCTCTCCCAGCTTCGCGGCCTGCCGGCGCCCCTCCGCCGACAGCTCGACGCCGACGGCGCCCGCGAAGCGGTCCTCGGCCGTGAGCTGCGTCGCGCCGTGGCGCACGAGGTAGAGACGGGTGGTGCTCACCGCCCGGCAATGCTACTCGCGCTTCACCGTCCTGTTAAGATGACGCCATGCCCGAGCCGCGCAAGACCGGTTACCGCTCGACCGTCCTGGTCGTCGACGACGAGAAGGCGATCCGCGACAGCCTGCGGATGATCCTCGAGTACGAGGGGTATCAAGTGGAGGAGGCCCCCGGGGGGGCGCAGGCGCTCGCCCGGGTGGCCGACCGGCCGCCGGACGCCGTGCTGCTCGACATCAAGATGCCGGAGATGGACGGGCTCGAGCTGCTGCGCGCCTTCCGCGAGCGCGGCTACGACATGCCGGTGCTGATGATCAGCGGCCACGCCGACGTCACGACCGCGGTCGAGGCGACGCGGCGCGGCGCCTTCGATTTCTTCGAGAAGCCACTGCAGCGCGACCGGGTGCTGCTGTCGCTGCGCAACGCCGTCGAGAGCTGGCGCCTGGCGGCCGAGAACCGCAGCCTGCGGCAGGAGCCCGATCCGCTGATCGGCAGCTCGCTCGTGATGCGCCGGCTGCGCGAGACGATCGACAAGGCCGCGCCCACCACCGCCACCGTCCTCGTCGCCGGCGAGAGCGGCACCGGCAAGGAGCTGGTGGCGCGCGCCATCCACCAGGCGAGCCCGCGCCGCGACCGGGCGCTGGTGCAGGTCAACTGCGCCGCGATCCCCGAGGAGCTGATCGAGTCGGAGCTCTTCGGCCACGAGAAGGGGAGCTTCACCGGCGCCATGCGCCGGCAGACCGGCAAGTTCGTGGCTGCCGACGGCGGCACCATCTTCCTCGACGAGATCGGCGACATGTCGGCCCGCACCCAGGCCAAGGTGCTGCGGGTGCTGCAGAACGGCGAGGTCGAGCCGGTGGGAGCGGAGAAGACGGTGACCGTGGACGTGCGGGTGGTGGCCGCCACCCACCGCGCGCTCGACGACGAGATCGCCGCCGGCCGCTTCCGCGAGGACCTCTACTACCGCCTGAACGTCATCCCGATCCACACCCCGGCGCTGCGTGAGCATCTCGAGGACATCCCGCTCCTCGTCGACCACATGGTGCGGCGCTACGCCGAGCAGAACAACTACCGGCAGAAGACCTTCTCGCCCGAGGCCATCGCCCACCTCCAGGCCCTGCCCTGGAAGGGGAACGTGCGCGAGCTCAAGAACCTCGTCGAGCGGTTGCTCATCCTGACCGAGCGCGACCCGATCGACCGCGAGGACGTCATCGCTGCGACCGGCGGCGCGCGGCCCGAGCTATCGGGCGCGCTGATGGCGGTCTCGACGCTGCGCGAGTTCCGCGAGCTCTCCGAGCGCCTCTTCATCCTGCACAAGCTCGAGGAGAACAACTGGAACGTCACCGCCACGGCGCAGGCGATCGACACCCCGCGCAGCAATCTCTACAAGAAGCTCGACCAGTACCACCTCCGGCGCGACGAGCCGCACGGCGGCGGGCACTGAGCGTGCCCGCGGACACGTCGCCGCTCGAGCGCATGCTGGAGGCGAGCGGCGCCTTGCGGCGCGGTCACTTCCAGCTCTCCTCGGGGCTCCATTCGCCGGCCTACGTGCAGTGCGCGCTGCTGCTCGAGGATCCGGCCCGGGCGCGGCAGGTCGGGAGCGAGCTGGCGGGCCTGTTGCGCGACCTCCGCCCGGACTCGGTGCTCTCGCCCGCCTTGGGCGGCGTGATCATCGGCCACGAGGTGGCCGCGGCGCTCGGCGTGCCGTTCCGCTTCACCGAGCGCAAGGGCGAGGCGATGGAGCTGCGGCGCGGCTTCGAGCTGGCGAGCGGCGAGCGGGTGGTGGTAGTCGAGGACGTCGTCACCACCGGCCGCTCGACCCGGGAGACCATCGCCGTCGCCGCGGCGCGGGGGGCGCGGGTCGTCGGTGCCGGCGCCATCATCGATCGCAGCGGCGGGCGGCACGGCTTCGACGTCCCGCTCCGCGCCCTCGTCGCCCTCGACCTGCCGGCCTACGGCGCCGCCGATTGCCCGCTGTGCCGCGCCGGCGGCGTAGCCGAGAAGCCGGGCAGCCGGCCGCTGCCGCGTCCCTGACCCTCTCCTCCCTGTAACGTCGGGCCCGCCACTCCCGCCTGTCCCCCTGACGAAAGTCAGGGAGAGCTCCCAACTTTCGACAGTGCCGGCGCCCGAGTCCCGTGCCTAGGCTCGTGCCACGAGGTGTCCATCAACGCTCCGGGCCGACTTCAGGTCTCGAGCTTTCCCGAAAATGGAGGAAGTGATCCATGCGCAACCCGCAGCTCACGCTCAACACCGTCCTCGTCGCCGCGGGCCTGCTGGCGGCCAGCTCGATGGCGCAGGCCCAGGCGACGCGGACCTGGGTGTCCGGCGTCGGCAATGACGCCGACCCCTGCAGCCGCACCGCGCCGTGCAAGACCTTCGCCGGCGCCATCAGCAAGACCGCGGCGGGCGGCGAGATCAACGTCCTCGATCCTGGCGGCTTCGGCGCGGTGACGATCACCAAGTCGATCTCGATCGTCAACGACGGCGCGATCGGCGGCCTCCTGGCCTCGTTGGTCAACGGCGTCGTCATCAACGCCGGGGCCAACGACGTCATCGTGCTCCGGGGGCTCGACATCGAGGGGGCCACCAACGGCCTCAACGGCATCCGCTTCCTCGCCGGGGCGGCCCTGCACGTGCAGGACTGCGTCATCCGCAACTTCGCGACGCACGGCATCGACTTCGAACCGTCCGGCGCCGCGAAGCTCTACGTCGACGACTCGATCATCTCCGACAACGGCGGCGGCTCCACCGGCGGCGGCATCCTGATCAAGCCGACCGCGACCGGGCAGGCGCGGGCCCAGATTCACAACACGCGGCTCGAAGGCAACCGCTTCGGCCTGCAGGTCGAGGCCCGGGGCAACGCGACGGTGACCCAGAGCGTCGCGTCCGGCAACGTCCTCGCGGGCTTTTTGGCGGTTTCGCCGTCTGTTGCCGCCGTCCTGGCGCTCGACGACAGCCCGGCGACCCACAACGTCAACGACGGCGTCCTCGCCGACGGCGCCGGGGCCTTCGTGCGCGCGAGCAACATGCTGATCTTCGGCAACAACATCGGCCTCAGAAACAACGGCGGCTCGATCGTCTCGTTCCAGAACAACCGCATCCTGGGCAACGCGACGGCCCAGACCTCCGGGATCATCACGCCGCAGAACGAGGAGTAGAGCCGGTGCAGTCGCCGGGGTGTTCCCATCGTGGTACACTGTGCCATCACTGCCATGTGGGCATCCCATCAGCTCCGAGGCGAGCCGCGCTTCGAGCTTTCCCGAGAACGGAGGACGAGGTCCATGCGCAACCCGAAGCTCACGCTCAACGCCATCCTCGCCGTCGCCGGCTTGCTGGTCGCCAGCTCGATGGCTCAGGCCCAGGCGACGCGGACCTGGGTGTCCGGCGTCGGTGACGACGCCAACCCGTGCAGCCGCACCGCGCCATGCAAAACCTTCGCGGGCGCGATCAGCAAGACCGCCGCGGGGGGCGAGATCAACGTGCTCGATCCCGGTGGCTTCGGCGTGGTGACGATCACCAAGTCGATCTCGATCGTCAACGACGGCGCGGTCGGGGGCATCCTGGCCTCGTTGACCAACGGCGTCATCATCAACGCCGGAGTCAACGACGTCGTCGTCTTGAGGGGGCTCGACATCGACGGGGCGAACAACGGCCTCAACGGCGTCCGCTTCCTGGCCGGGGCGGCGCTGCACGTGCAGGACTGCGTGATCCGCAACTTCACGACCTTCGGCATCGACTTCCAGCCCTCCGGAGCGTCCAAGCTCTACGTCGACGACTCGATCATCTCCGACAACGCTCCGACCGGCGCGACCGGCGGTGGCATCCTGGTCAAGCCGACGGCGACCGGCTCGGCGAGGGCCCAGATCCACAACACCCGGCTGCAAGGCAGCCGGGTTGGCCTTCAGGTGGAGGCCCGGGGCAACGCGACGGTGACCCAGAGCGTCGCGTCCGGCAATCTTGCCGCAGGCTACTTGGCGACCTCGACGACAACCGCGGCCATCCTGGCCCTCGACGACAGCCCGGCGACCCACAACGTCAACGACGGCGTCCTCGCCAGCGGCGTCGGGGCCTTCGTCCGCATGAGCAACATGCTGATCTTCGGCAACAACATCGGCGCCAATAACAACGGCGGCTCGATCGTCTCGTTCGGGAACAACCGCATCCTGGGCAACGCGACGGCCCAGACTTCCGGGACGATCACGCCGCAGCCCCAGCAGTAGGCGCGGCTCGCGGCGGCGAGTGGTAGGCGCGGGGCCAGCACCCTGCGCCTACCGCGTACCGAGTCGCCGCCGCCACTCGACGACGAGGCGGCGCAGCTTCCAGGCCCACGTCCCTTCCATGAAGGTAACCCGCCGGCGCCAGGAGTCGAGCTCGAGATAGAGCCGGTCGCGCTCGCCGG
>JBIOUG010000133.1:0-17136 GCA_044866775.1 Thermoanaerobaculia bacterium
GGTGGACACCGTCAACGCCTGCAACCTGTTGTTCCCCTCGCAGTTCCCGGCCTACGACGCGGTGCTCACCGACCAGAACATCATCTGGGGTGACTACTTCTACGTGAACCCGGGGCAGAACTTCGCCCAGGGCGAGACGCTGGTGCACATCGAGGCCTGCCCGACGCTGTTCTCGGGCGCAGGCGGAACACCCGCGGTCGGCTGCCCGTTCGTGACCGGCGACCACACCTTCTACGGCCGCTACGAGGCCGCGGGCGTGACCAACAACCGCGAGCCGCTGGCGACGACCTTCGCCGGCCGTTACATCAACGGCGGCGCCTTCAACGGCGGCACGGACTTCCTGGTCTGGCGTGAGGGCGACAACGCGGCGGCGGGGTACTCCTGCACGCTGGCGGGCCCGACGGCGGCGTGGTTCCCGCTCGACGCGGTGCAGATCGTGCTGTTCGACGAGGAAGAGAACCCGGTGCAGCAGGAAGACTGCCCGTCGGGTGACCCGACTTGCGAGCAGGAGATCGGCATCCCGAACGAGGCTCAGCGCGTCGACGTCGCCAACGACCTGCTGACGCCGTTCGACTTCGGCTGGGCGTACCTCAACCTGCAGCACAGCCAGCTCATCCCCGGCTACGGCGACGATGACGCCCAGGCCTGGGTGACTGTGCAGATGGACGCCGAGGGTCGGTTCAGCGTTGGGTTCGACGCCATCCAGCTCGACAACGCGAACACCCCGAACACGACCATCCTGCCGGTGCAGTAAGCCAAGACGTTCCGGTGGGCCCGCTGCGGCGGGCCCACCGCGTTTCCGCCCCTTGTGCGGTGCTCCCCCGCAGGTGCCTCAAGCGAGCCCCTGGAGCAGCGCAGAAGGGGAAAGATCCCGGAAGCGATGTGCACGGCGTGCCTCCGCCCGCCGGGATATGCCCTTATTGCTATATAGGCTAGATTTGGAGTTCCCAGCCGGGGACAGTGCGGTTCATCGACGAATGAAGGAGACGAACTGATGTGTCGTAGTCAGCTCCAGAGTCCCTCGTGCCGTCGCCTCTCGGGGGCGCTCCTCATCGCCGGCTTGGCTCTCGCGCTGCACGCGCCGCCGGCCAGCGCGTTCGATCCCGCCAGGACGCCTGCACAGCCGGTCCCTGAGGCGCGGTGGGGGGCGCTCGAGCCGCGCACGATCCTCGGAGACCAGACCGCCTTCTCCTACCACAATGACCCCGGCCCGGACCAACCCTTCTGGTTCTCGCTCGACGTCGAGAACGGCTGGGTCTTCGCGGTCACCGGCCGCGGGCTCCAGGTCTACGATGCGCGGACCAACGGCGACGCGCCGGAGCTGACGGCCTACGGCTATGCGGCGGACACGCAGCGCGGTGATTGGTGCCCGCAAGACGGCAGCCCGCAGAAGAACGGCCTCATGCCGTGCTGGAACCACTCGGACGAGGACTGGTTCCTCCGCGACGTCGACGCCCCGCCGGATGTCGACACGGTGGTCGCGATCGCCGGCCGGGAGCAGGGCTTCTCGGCCTGGAACACCGCGAACAAGGGCGCGCTGTCGGTCCATTACCAGGACGAGCTGATCAGCTCGACGGCGGTCTACAGCACGACCCTGGGCGGCACTCACTACGCCTTCTCGAGCAACGGCAACGGCGTCTACCTCTACGACCTCTCGGCGGCCCGCGGCCTGTCGCGGTGCCGCCAGGTGACGGGCCAGTGCACCGGCGTCTTCAAAGGCAAGCTGCCGGGAGTTCCCGGCACCGAGTTCATCGACGGCGTCGGCGACTTCATCATCCTCGGCCGCTACGGCCTCGGCTTCCAGATCTGGAACGTCGCCACGCCGATGTCGCCGGCGCTGGTCATGACCGCGAGCACCTGGGCCTACGGCGTCGCGATGTGGAAGAGCGGCTCGTCGTACTACGCCGCCTCGCTCAGCGAGACCGAGAAGCTGCGCACCTACGACGTGAGCTGCATCGCCTCGGGTCCGTGCAGCGTCCCCAACCCGCTCGCCACGGTGAACGTGAACGGCGGCACGGGGCCGCTCCCGAACCTGACCTTCTCCTCGAGCAACGGGAACCCCTTCCTCTACGTCGGCGGCTCGGACACCTTCACCTGCAAGAAGCAGCGCGAGTACCTGTTCAAGGTCAGCAACCCCGCGGCCCCGGAGGACGTCACGCCGCAGGCCCACCCCGACGGCTACTGGGGGTGGTACTACGAAGGGTGCGGCGACGACGTCCCGGGGGGGCCGGGCTTCAACTGGGTCGACCCGCGGGTGGGGAAGTTCCATGGCGGCAACTTCTACCGCGCCGCCTACAGCCTGCTCGACGTGCACGAGCTGGCGGGCGCACAGCCGCCGGTGGCCAACTTCACCTGGAGCCCGAGCGACGTCTACCCGGGGACGGCGGTGAGCTTCAGCGATTCCTCGACCGGCAACCCGAACGTCTGGAGCTGGGTCTTCGGCGGCGGCGACCCGGGGACCTCCGGTCTCGAGGACCCGACGGTCACGTTCGCCACGCCCGGCGACAAGACGATCACTCTGCAGGCGTTCAACCCCACCGCCGACGACACCGAGACCAAGACGTTGACGGTGCTCGATCCGGCGCCGGTCATTCCCGACTACGGCGGCACGCCGAGCCCGGCGCTCGTCTGCCAGCCGGTGAGCTTCACGATCCCGGTCACCGGGCCGGGCGCGATCAAGGGGCAGCCGCCGCTCGCCTACTCCTGGAAGGTGCTCGACGCGAGCAACGGGGTCGTCGCCGGGCCGGTGAGCGACGACAACACGTTCACCTGGAACATCATCCCCGCAACGCCGCCTGGATCGTACCGGGCGGAAGTCACGGTCACCAACGGCCAGCCGGTGCCGCAGCAGGCCACCAAGGCCAGCCAGCCGGTGACGGTCTTCGGTCTCGCCGACCTGCCTGGTGACAACGGGTTCACGCCCACCAACGACGCCTTCGTCGCCGGGACCGTGCAGTTCCACTCCAGCGTGCCTGGCGCGACGGAGTGGAACTGGGACTTCGACGGCGATGGCTTCATCGAGGCCGACTGGACCAACGATCCGGTCACCGGCCCCAACCCGGTCCATACCTACAGCACGACCGGCATCCGCCAGGTGCGGGTGAAGGTCCGCAACTGCGTCAACACGGCCGGCGCCACGAGCGCGCCGCTCGAGATCAACATCACGCAGACCACGCCGCTCAAGGCCGAGTTTGCGCTCGCCGGCGGAGCTTCTTGTTTGGGTGGCGACAACTTCCCCTGCAATGCGGTCGTCGGCACTCCCGTGCTCTTCAACGATCTCTCTACGGGGGCGGAGTTCTGGGATTACGACTGGAACGGCGACGGCACGTTCGAGGACGCGGACAATACCGCGGCCGAGACTTCGCACGTCTACACGGTGGCCACGAGCACCTCGTTCAAGCCGCGCGTGCGCGTTCGGCGGGGCGCTTCCGAGCAGGACGTCTTCACTCTGCTTCAGAACCTCCAGGTCGAGTCCGCCCAGCCGTCCTCCATCACCATCGGCGGACCGAACGCCGGGCAGCCGAACGCCACGCTCTCCTTCTCTGCCTCGGCCACCAACTGCACGCCGAGCAGCGAGGGTTGGACGTGGAACCCCGCCGGCGGCACCCTGACCGGCACGGGCAGCTCGGTGACGATCAAGTGGACTACGACCGGCAGCAAGAGCATCTCGGTCACCAACTCCGCCTGTGCGGGCGCGACCGGAACCAAGACCGTCACCATCGGGTCGAGCCCGCCGCCGCCGCCGCCGCCCCCGCCGCCGCCGGTCGGAACGCTCGAGGCGAAGTTCACCTTCTCGCCGGGAGCTCCGAAGGCGGGCGACACCGTCACCTTCAACGGCACCCCGTCGACCGGCTCGCCGACGAACTACACGTGGAACTTCGGCGACGGCTCGCCGCTGGCGTCCTCGGCGACGGCGACGGCGACCCACGCCTACCCGAACGCCGGCAGCTATCAGGTGACCCTGAGCGTCGTCAACACGAACAAGACCTGCCCGCCGGCGCCGTTCTGCGAGCACTCGACGACTCAGACGGTCGTGGTCGCCACCGGCATCACGCCGCCGGTCGCGAGCTACAACACCAGCGCCACCTGCACGCAGGAGTTCAGCCTCGTCACCTGTAACGTCGGCGCCGGTCAGGCGGTGACCTTCACCGACACCAGCACCGGGACGGTGGCGACCCGCACCTGGGACTTCGGCGACGGGCAGACGGCCACCGACGCCGCGGTGACGCACACCTTCACCGCGGCAGGCACGTACAACGTCGCGCTGACCGTCGGCAATGGCGGCGGCGCCAGCTCCGCCATGCGGACCTTCGTCGTGGCGCCGCCGCCGCCGGCGAAGAGCCGGTCGATCGTGCTCCCCTGGATCGCGCAGACCCGCGGCGCGCTCGTCCAGTCGAGCGACCTCTACATCCACAATCCGGGCGACGAGGCGCTGGAGGTGGTGGTCACCTTCCTCCGCCGCGGCACGCCGGAGGTCAACCCGCCGCAGGTGCCGGTGACGATCCCGGCGCATGCGACGATGTTCTACGGCGACGTGATCAAGGAGCTCTTCGACAAGGAGAACATTGCCGGCTTCATCACCGTCGATCCGGAAGGCAGCGGGCCGTCGCCGATCATCACCTCGTTCAACACGACGTTGCAGACGGACGGCAGCAAGTTCGGCCAGACGATCGCCGGCGCCACGATCGGCACGCAGCAGGACGCGAGCACGGACCCGGTGCGTCACCTGGTCGGCCTCAACGCCACCACCGACCGCCTGGCCTACATCGGCGTCAGCAACCCGCACGACACGCCGGCGACCTACCGCCTGGTGTTCTTCAACAAGCTCGGGGCGAAGGTCTCCGAGTCGGGCGACATCGTGCTGGCGCGCTTCGGCCAGCAGCAGTTCCAGCCCAAGCAGCTCCAGACGCAGTTCGGGATCGCCAACCTCGACGACTACCGGGTCGAGGTCAAGACGGTGAGCGGCGGGCAGCTCTTCCCCTACGGCGCGAACGTACGGGTTGCCTCGACCGACCCGTCGTTCGTCGGCGGCGGCGCGGCGGACGACGCCGTCGTCCACCTGGTCGGCGTCTTCGGCACCGCCGGGTTGAACGGCAGCTTGTGGCAGACCGACGTCGTGCTCGCCAACAGCAGCAGCGAGGTCGTGATCGTCGACGCCGTCTTCCGCGGCGTCGGCGTCGAGACGCCGCCCACGGATACCGTGCACATCACCTTGCAGCCGCGCGAGACCAAGCGGTACGAGAACGTGCTCCAGTCGCTCTGGGGCCTCACCAGCGCGGTCGGCGTGCTGACGTTCGACAGCGACAGCCAGTCGAGCGTCTTCCCGACGATCACCGGCGAGATCTACGACAACGCCAATCCGAACCGCCGCTTCGGCCAGTCGATGCGCGGGCGGGCGCTCGACGAGGCCGCCGGAGCGGGCCAGTCGCAGCACCTCATCGGACTGCGCCAGGACGGCGAGTACCGCGCCACGATCTCGCTCTTCAACCCCTCGACCGAGCAGGCGCTGTTCGACGTCATCTACCGCCGCCTCGACGGCACGCCGCTCCAGACGATGGCGAACGTCCAGCTCGGACCCGGCAGGTCGCGGCAGCTCAACCCGTCGCACCACCCGCTGCCGGCCGCCGGTGTCGACGACGGCTTCAGCGTCGAGATCAAGGTGAAGGCGGGCAAGGTCGTGGCCGGCGGGCAGGTGGTCAACAACCAGACCAACGACCCGGCGTTCATCGACGGCGAGACGCGCTGACGCCCGCAAACGCTGCACACGCCCGGGCCGCCGGAGGGAGCCCCCTCCGGCGGCCCGCTCGTTTCACGACGCGGCGCGCCGCGACGGCGCACCGCCCGGGGCCGTACAATCAGTCACCGATGAGCGCCGACGTGATCACGGCCCGCGGGCTGTCCAAGGTCTACCGTGTCTACGGCACCCCGTGGGACCGGCTGCGCGAGCTGGTGACCGGGCGGCCGCACCACCGCCCGTTCGCCGCCCTCGACGACGTCAGCTTCACCGTCGCGCGCGGCGAAGGACTCGGCATCGTCGGCGAGAACGGCGCCGGCAAGAGCACTCTGCTCAAGATCCTCGCCGGCATCACCGCGCCGACCGCCGGTGGCTTCGCGGTGACGGGCAAGGTGGCCTCGATCCTCGAGCTCGGCTCGGCCTTCCATCCCGAGCTGACCGGCCGCCAGAACATCGTCCTCAACGCGGCGATGCTGGGACTGACCGAGGCGGAGCTCGCGGGCAAGCTGCCGGCGATCGTCGAGTTCAGCGAGCTCGGGCCGTTCATCGACCAGCCGGTCAAGTCCTACTCGACCGGCATGGCGATGCGCCTGGGGTTCGCCGTCGCCACCCAGGTCGAGCCGGACGTGCTGATCATCGACGAGGCGCTCTCGGTCGGGGACGGGTACTTCCAGAAGAAGTGCATCGACCGCCTGCTCGCCTTCCTGTCCGGCGGCGGCACGCTGCTGTTCTGCTCGCATGCCATGTACTACGTGACCGCCTTCTGCCGCCGCGCCCTCTGGCTGCGCAACGGCCAGGTGGCGGGGCTCGGCGAGGCCAACGAGGTGGTGCGCCGCTACGAGGACTTCCTGCTCGAGAAGAGCGCCCCGCGCGCGGAGGCGGCGGCGCCGGCGGCGCCGCGGAGCGAGGAGCGCACCGGCCCGGCGCGCCTCACCGCCGTGCGGGTGAACGGGTCGGAGGCGGTGCCGCGCCTGCTGCAATGCGGCGATCCGCTCGCGGTCGAGATCGAGTGGGAGTGCGCCGACAGCGGACTCGGTTTCCACCTCGGGGTGGGGGTCAACCGGCTCGACGAGGTCGAGATCTGCTCCTTCGGCACGCTGCAGAGCGGCGAGCCACCGACCCGCGGCGCCGGGCGGTACCACGCGCGGCTCCTCGTGCCGCGCTTTCCCATCGTCAAGGGGCAGTTCACCCTGTATATTTTCCTCTTGGATGCCGAGGGCCTGCACATCTACGACCGGCGGGCGCTGCGTGGCGCCCTCGTCCTCGAGAGTCCGTCGTACGCCTTCGGCCTGGTCCGCCTCGAACACACCTGGGACGTCGCGAGCCGGCTCGCGCCGGCGGTCGAGTGGGCGGTAGCGCGGGCGTGAGATAAGTCGATGAGCACCGGTGTCCTCACCGCCGCGCTGCGGCTCAACCCCTTCCTCCACCTCGGACCGGACCGGGTCTACGACCCGCTCACCGACCGCATGCTGGAGAGCGGCGCCCCCGGCTGGGCGACGCTGGCGCGGCTGCTCGCCGGCGTGGCGACGGTCGAGGAGCTGCCGGCGGACGAGCGCGCGCAGCTCGCCGCCGCCGGCTGGCTGCTGCCGGCGGAGGAGGACGGCCAGCGGTTCCTCCTCAAGTACGCCTCGCTCGAGGCGCACACGGTCTGCAACCAGGCGTGCTACTTCTGCCCGGTGTCGGTGGCGCCGCGCGAGGACTACTTCATGCCGACCGAGCTCTACGAGCGCATCGTGGGCGAGCTCGCGGCGTATCGCGACACGATCGAAGCCGTCTTCATGATCAATTACAACGAGCCCACGGTCGATCCGCGCTTCGTCGACCAGGTGCGGGCATTGCGCGACGCCGGCCTGCCGCCGGCGGTGCTCACCAACGCCACCGGTTTGACGCCGAAGCGGGTCGACGCCCTGGTGGCGCTCGGCGGCCTGCGCTACCTGTCGGTCAACCTCTCGACGATGGACCGCGACAAGTACCGGCAGGACCGCGGCGGCGACCACCTGCGCCAGGTGGCGGCGAACCTCGAGTACCTGAAGGACCGGCCGCTCGCCGAGCAGATGGACATGGTCGTGCTCGGCACCGGCGACGCACGCCATCGCAGCGACTACGAGGAGATCCGCGAGCGCTTCGCCGGCAGCCGCTTCGACGTCAAGTACTACGAGGTCATGGACCGCGCCGGCTACCTGCAGATCGGCGCCCGGCCGGCGCAGCCGCGGCAGCGCCTGTGCGGCTGCGAGAACGTCGGCTCGCGCCCGCTCCAGCACCTGCACATCACGCCGCGCGGCAAGTGCGTCCTCTGCTGCGAGGACTACGACGAGAAGTTCGTCGTCGGCGATCTCACGGCGAGCAGCGTCGACGAGGTGCTGCGCGGGCCTGAGCTGGCGCGCCTGCGGCGCTGGGTGTACGGTCTCGAGGAGGCGCCCAAGGACTTCATCTGCAGAGGCTGCACGTTCGCCCTCAACCGACCCGCGTAGCGGCGCGAAGCCTCCGCGCCTTGGCCGTCGCGCCGACCCTGCCGAGCGCACCATGCGCCTGAGCGTCGTCCTCGTCCACTACCACACCCCCGAGCTGGCGCGGGTCGCCGTCGAGGCGCTGCGCGCCGAGATCGCCCGCGGCGACATCACCGCCGACCTCCTGCTGGTCGACAACGGCAGCGACCCGGCCGGACGGGAGCTGCTCGAGAGCCTGCCGGTCGAGCGCCTGGACCCCGGCGAGAACCTGGGCTACGCCGGCGGCGTGAACCTGGGAGTGTCGCGGGCGCGCGGCGAGGCGGTGCTGCTGATGAACCCCGACGTCCTGGTGCTCCCCGGCTGCCTGACGGCGCTGCTCGAGCGGTTGCGCGCCGGCGCGGCGATCGCCGGGCCGCGCTTCTACTGGGACGGCGGCCGGCGCCTGCTGCTGCCGCCGGGCGAGCCGCGCGGCCGCCGCCACGAGGTCGCGGCGATGCTCGCGGCGCACGGCGAGCGCTGGGCCGAGCGCGCCCGCCGCCGCTGGCGGCGGCACGCCCGCCGCCACTGGCAGGCCAAGGGTCCGCTCGCGAGCCATGCCCTCTCGGGAAGCCTGCTCGCCGTGCGGCGCTCGGCCTGGGAGGCCGTCGGCCCCTTCGACGCCGGATACCGGCTCTACTTCGAGGAGACCGACTGGCTGCTGCGCGCCCGGCGCCGCGGCCTGCGGGCCGAGCACGTGCCCGCCGCCGAGGCGGTCCACCTCTACGCCCAGAGCGCCGCCGGCGAGCCGCGCGCCGCGGCGTGGTTCGAGGCCTCGGCGCGCCGCTTCCGCCGCCGGCACTACGGCGCCCTCTTTGCGCGCGCCCTCGAAGGGCTCGACCGCCGGCTGCCGCGGCACGCGGCCGCAGCGCTGCCGCCGGCGCCCCCGCACGGGCTCGACCTGCCCGCGGCGGGTGTGCCGCCGTACTGGGTCGAGGTCTCGCCCAACGCCTCCGGCTTCCCGGCGGCGGCCGAGCCGCTCGCCGGCCGCGGGCGCGGCTGGACCCTGCCCGAGGAGATCCGCGCGCGGCTGCCGGCGGGAGATCTCGTCCTCCAGGTCACCGACGGCGACGGGCGCGAGCTCGGCCGCTGGTCCCTGCCGGTCCCGGGGCGCCGCAGCGAGCAGCGAGGGGCGGTCTGAGTGCGCATCGCCTACGTCCTGCCCTTCCCCGAGCTCAACGGCGGCAACAAGGTCATCTTCCAGCACGTCGGCCTGCTGCGCGAGCTGGGGCACGAACCGACCGTCCTGGCGCACGGCCCGAAGCCGGACTGGATCCGCATCGACGCCCCGTACGAGGACCTCGGCGCGGCGCCGCCGCGGGCGCCGGCGCAAGACCTCGTCATCGCCACCTACTGGACGACGATCGATGCCGCCCGCCGCCTCGCGCTCGGTCCGCTGGCGCACTTCTGCCAGGGGTACGAGGGCGAGCTCGAGCACCTCGCGTCGCAGCGGCCGGCGATCGATGCCGCCTACGCGCTGCCGCTGCCGACGCTCACGGTCGCGCCGCACCTCGCCGACCTCCTCGCCGCGCGCTTCGGGCGCGCCAGCGTGGTGGTGCCGCCGCCTCTCGATCCGCTGTTCCGTCCGGCTCGCCGGTGGCGTCCGCGGCGCGCTCCCCGGATCGCCGTGCCGGGGATCTTCGCCGCCGAGGTCAAAGGCGTGCGCACGGCGCTGGCGGCGGTGGGCGAGCTGCGCCGGCGGGGCGTCGATTGCAAGGTGCTGCGCTTCTCGGTCCTGCCGCTGTGCGACGCGGAGCGCCGGCTCCTCGCCCCCGAGCGCTACCTCTGCGGCGTGCCACCGGCGGTCATCGCCGCCGCCCTGCGCCGCTGCGACCTGCTTCTCCTGGCGTCGCGAGAGGCGGAAGGGTTCGGGCTGCCGCTCCTCGAGGCGATGGCGGCGGGCGTGCCGGCGGTCGCCTCGCGCATCCCCTCGACGCTCGACCTCGCCGGCGGCGCCGTGCCGCTGGTGCCGCCCGACGCCGCGCCGGCTTTCGCCGACGCCGCGCACGCGCTCCTTCGCGACCCGCGGGCCTGGCGGCGGGCGCGGCGCGCCGGCGCGGCGCGGGCGCGCGCCTACGCGCCGCGGAACGTCGCGCCGCTCCTCGAGCGGGCGGTGCAATGGGCCCGCGAGCGCGCCGTGAGCGCGGGCGAGCGGGCGGCGGCCGGCGCGCGATGACCGAGCGCGTCGCCGGCGCGGGCTTGGCGGCCGGACGCGCGCCGCGCCCCGCCTCCGGCCGCGCCGCGGACGTCGCCGCGGCCGCCGCGCTCGCCGCCCTCGCCTGGGTCCTCCACCGCTACGTCCTGCGGCTCTGGTTCTCCTACGACGACTTCTGGCACCTCCGCCACGTCCTGACCCGCAGTCCCTTCGAGCTCTGCTGCGGCGGCGACTTCTGGCGGCAGCTCGGCGCCAAGGGGATGTTCACGCCCCTGCTCTTCGCCTCGCTCCGCGGCGACCTCGCCGGCTTCGGTCTCGACGCCCGCGCCTTCTACCTCCACCAGCTCGCGGCCTTCGCCGCCGGCGCAGCCGTGCTCTACGGCGTGCTGCGGCTCTGGATGGGACGCGTGCCGGCGGCGGCGGGCGCCTGCCTCTTCGTCGTCGGACCGCCGACCGCGTCGCTCGTGCCGCTGCTCATGGTGCGGCACTACGTCGGCGCCGCCCTGCTGGCGCTCCTCGCCGTCGCCTGCTTCGTGCGCGCCGCGCGCACCGGCCGCACGGCATGGGCGCTCGCCTCCGCCGCTGTCTACTTCACCGCGGCGCTGGCCAAGGAGGTGGCCGTCCCGCTGCCCCTCCTCCTGCCGTTCCTGCCGGTGGCGGATGCGCGCACCAGGCTCCGGCTCGCCGCCCCGCACGCCGTGGCGCTCGCCGCCTATCTGCTGCTCCGCTTCGCGCTCCTCGGCCGCCTCCTCGGCGGCTACGGCTGGGCGGTCGAGGCAGCGGATCTGCCGCGCCTCCTGCTCGCCCTCCCCGGCAAGCTCGTGGCGGCGTTCCTCGGGCGCCCATCGCCGGCGGCCTGGATCATGCTGGCCGCGGTCGCCGCCGGCCTGCTGCTCGCGGCCCTCGCCGGCCGCCGCGCCGCCGCGCTCCTCGCCGTCGCGGCGCTGCTCGCCGTCCTGCCCGTCCTCCCGGTCTCGACCGAGATGGAGCCGCGTTATGCCGTGCCGGCCTGGATCGCCGTCGTCGTCGCCTTCGCCGCCGGCTGCGAGCGCCTGGCGCGGCGCGGCCGGGCGGGACGCGCGGCGGCGCTCGGCCTCGCCGTGTTGGCCTGCGCGAGCGGCCTCTGGGCCTTCCTGCCGCTGCGCCGGGAGACCGCCGGCCGCATGCAGCGGATCGCCGCCGAAGGACGCGCCTTCCTGGCGCTCGGGCCGGGAGACGTCCTGCGCCGGCCGCTCGGCCACCCGGCCTCGTTCCCCGAGCTGCGCTGGCTCAAGGAGGAGCACCTGGGACGCCCGCGCGGCAGCGGCTGGTTCTTCGACGACCTCTACCTCTGCGCCCACGGCTCGGAGATCGGCCGTCTCTGGGAGTACGATGCGGCGCGCGCGCGGGTGATCGAGGTGACGCCGCGGCTCACGGCGTTGCGCGCCGCCGTCTGCGGCGGCATCCGCCGCCGAGCGCCGCTCGCGGCGCGGTTCGCGCGCGCCGGCACGGCGCTCCGCTGGCAGCTCGGCCCCTATCGCGACGGCCGCTACGGCTTCGTGCTCGGCGACGGCGTGCAGGCCTTCGCGGTGCCGCGGCGCGGGGGCCTCCACCTGCCCGGGGCGGGCGTCGTCTCGCTCAAGGTGCGCTACGAGGCTCCGTCGGGCTGGGTCACCTACTCGCCGGAGCTGACCATGGATTTCGCGCGTGCCCCGCGCCAGCGCTGGTCAAGGAGGACTCCTTGAAGCTGAACGCCGATCCGCAGGCGCTCCGTGAGCGGTACACGAGCGCCCAGCCGTTCCCCCACATCGTCCTCGACGGGCTCTTCGACGACGTCCTGCTCGACGACGTCCTCGCCGACTTCCCGCGCCCGGGCGAGATCCCGTGGCGGCACTTCGACAGCCCGACCGAGCGCAAGCTCGGCTACACCTACGGCACGCCGCTCGGGCCGTCCCTGCAGGCGTTCCTCTGGCAGATGAGCGCGCCGCCGGTGCTGCAGTTCCTGGAGGCGCTGACCGGCATCGAGGGGCTGATCCCCGACCCCTACTTCGGCGGCGCCGGGCCGCACCAGATCGAGCGCGGCGGCTTCCTCAAGATCCACGCCGACTTCAACTGGCACCCGCTGCTCAAGCTCGACCGGCGCCTCAACCTGATCGTCTACCTGAACCGTGACTGGCGCGAGGAGTACGGCGGCCACATCGAGCTCTGGGACCGCGAGATGACGCGCTGCGAGCAGAAGGCGCTGCCGGTATGGAACCGCACGATCGTCTTCAACACCACCGACTTCTCCTACCACGGCCACCCGACGCCCCTCGCCTGTCCCGCAGGCACGACGCGGAAGTCGGTTTCCTTCTACTACTACTCGAACGGCCGCCCGGCCGAGGAGCGCTCGGCGCCGCACGACACCTTGTTCCGCAAGACGCACGAGCACGAGTGGTAGAGGCGATCATCATCCGCCCGGTTCGGCCGGGGGACGAGGCGGCGATCAATACCGGGTTCAATGCCGCTTTCGGCCTCGCGCGGCCGCTCGCCGAATGGGAGTGGAAGTTCGCGCCAGGTCCGGGGGGCCGCTGGATCGTGGTCGCCGAAGAAGCAGGCACGATCGTCGCCCATTTCGCCGTCGTGCCGGTCCGCATGCAGGCAGCCGGCCGCGAGATCCTCGCCGGCCAAGCCGTGGACTCCTACGCCCTCCGCCGCGCGGGCCTGGCGCGCCAGGGCCTCTTCGAGCGTACCGTCCGCACCTTCTACGACCTCTACTGCGCTCCCGACCGCATCGCGCTGCTCTACGGCTTCCCCGGCACGCGGCATCTCCGCCTCGGCCTCGCGCAGCTCGGCTACGTCGCGCCGCAGCCGGTTCCGTACTGGCGGCGGACGATCAGTGGAACTACCGCGCCACGATCTCTCTGGAACAGCTATCGGGTAGAGGAGGGCTTCGATGCGGTCGCGGTAGACAGTCTCTGGCAGCGCTCTCGCTCGCGCTACCCGTTCGCCGCCGTGCGCGATGCCACCTGGCTGCGGCGCCGCTACACCGCCCGCCCCGGAGTCGAGTACCTCCACTTTGCTGCTCGCCGCTGGCGGCGTTGCGAGGCCTGGGGCGTGCTGCGCGTGGTCGAACAGACCGTGCACTGGGTGGAGCTGATCTGGGACGGCGCCAGCCCACGCGCCGTAGCCGCTCTCGACAGCGCAGCCGCCGAGGTCGCGCGCGCCGCCGGCGCCTCCCGCCTCGACCTCTGGCTCGCCGGCGACCCCGCCGCCGCAGCAGAGCTTTCCCGCCGCGGCTGGGAGCGCCTGCCGCAACCCGACGACCTCCACGTCACCTTCGTCCCCTTCGACTCAGCCCTCGACGTCGCCGCCCTCGCCCCGCGCCTTTACTTCACGCTCGGGGATTCGGACTTGGTCTAGGTCGGCTAATAGAATCCCCCGAATGGCGCCCGCAATCTCCGTCGTGATCCCCGCCTACAACGAGGCGGAGCGCCTGGGTCTCACCTTGCGGCGGGTCGTCGAATACCTCCGCCGCCGCGGCGCCGCGTACGAGCTGTTGGTGGTCGACGACGGCAGCCGCGACGACACCCCGGGCGTCGCGGAGAGCCTCGCCGCCGAGGGCGTGACGCTCCTGCGGCACGACCGGAACCGCGGCAAGGGCGCCGCCGTGCGCACCGGCGTCCTGGCCACGCGGGGGGCCGCCGTGCTCCTCTCCGACGCCGACCTCTCGACCCCGATCGAGGACCTCGAGCGCCTCGAGCCGCGCCTCGCCGACGCCGAGCTGGTGCTCGGGAGCCGCGCCGTCGCCGGCGCGCGCATCGAGCAGCACCAGCCGCTCTACCGCGAGGTCATGGGCAAGACCTTCAACCTGCTGATCCGCCTCCTCGGCGTCCGCGGCCTGCGCGACACCCAGTGCGGCTTCAAGCTGCTCGCCGGCGCGCCGGCGCGCGAGCTCTTCGCCGACCTCCAGATCGACGGCTTCGCCTACGACGTCGAGCTGGTCTGGCTGGCGCGGCGTCGCGGCTACCGGGTGCTCGAGGTCGGCGTCACCTGGGCCAACTCGCCGGCCTCCAAGGTCCACCCGCTGCGCGACCCCCTGCGGATGCTGCGCGACATCGTCCTCATCCGCTTCCGCCACCGCGGCGAGCGCCGCCGGCGGGCGGCTGCCGAGACGCGCGCCACGTGAACCCGGCGCTGCCGCTGTTGGCGCTGCTGACGGCGGCCGGTGCCGCGGGGCTCGCCCGCGCCGGGCGCGCCGCCCGCGACTTCGCCCTGCCCTGGGCCTTGGTCGGGTTCGCCGGGACAGCGCTCCTCGCTCCCGCTCTCCGCCTGCCGGACGGCATCCCCAGCCCGGCGGCGACCCTGGCGCAGCTCCCGCCCTGGCTCGGCACGGGCTCGCCGGCCGACGGCAATCCGCTGTTGCGCGACGTCACCTTCCAGATCGAGCCGTGGCTTCTCTTCCTGCGCGGCGAGCTGCACCGCGGCCGGCTGCCGCTCTGGAACCCGCACCAGTTCGCGGGGACGCCGTTCTGGGCGAACGGCCAGTCGGCGCCGCTCTTCCCTCTCCATCTCCTCTTCGCCGTCCTGCCGCTCGGGCTCGGCTTCGTGCTGCTCCCCTGGCTGCGCTTCGTCCTCGCCGGCTGCGGCGCCTGGGCGCTGGCGCGCGCGCTCGGCCTCGGACGCCCGGGTGCGGCGGTCGCCGCCCTCCTCTTCCCGCTCTCCGGCATGCTGGTGAGCTTCCTCCTCTTCCCGATGGGCAACGCCCTCGCGCTCGTGCCGTGGGTGCTCTGGGCGGTGGAGCGGCTGGCGTCGGGACGGGGAGCGGCGGCGCTCGCGCTCCTCACCGGCGCGCAGCTCCTGGGAGGCCATCCCGAGACCTCGATCCACACCGCGCTCCTCTCCGCGCTCTACCTCCTGGTGCGCGGCGCCGAGCGCCCCGCCCGCGCCTGGATGCGGTTCGCCGCCGCCTGGGCGGTCGGGACGGCGATCGCGGCGGTGCACCTCTTGCCGCTCGCCCTGCTCCTGCCGGCGACGAGCAAGTGGCAGGCGGCGGGCGGCGACGCCGTGCCGCCGCTCGCCTTACGCCTCGCCCAGCCGCTGCGCCTCGTCCTGCCGCAGCTCTACGGCCATCCGGCGCTGGGGACTTGGTGGGGTCCCTTCAACTACTCGGCGACCGCGGTCTACGCCGGCGCCACGGCGCTCCCCCTGGCCGCCGCCGGCCTGCCGCGCTTGCGCGCCGATCGCCGCTGGGCCGCCGTCGCCGCGCTCCTCGCCTTCTCCTTCCTCGCCGCCTACCACCTGCCGGGCGTCCGCGAGCTCCTGACCGTGCCGCCGCTCGGCCGCATCGCGCACCACCGCCTGATCTTCGGCATCGAGCTGGCGCTCGCCCTGCTCGCCGGCGCCGGCTGCGACCGCTGGCTAGGAGCCCGTCGCGCTGGTCGCGCGACGGAAGGCGCTCCTAGCATTGATTGGAGCCCGGCGCGAAAGCCTTCGCGCCTAGGCGGCGGCGGCCGCGGCATCGCCGCCGGCGCCGCCGTGGTGGCGGCCCTGCTCACCACCGCGTGGCTCCTCTTCCACGACGACTGGTCCGCGCACGGCCTGCTGCGCGAGCAGATTCTCTGGACCGCCGCCGCCGCCGCCGTAGCGCTCCTCCTCGTCGCCTCCCTCGCGCTCCGCCCCGAGCGCCGCTGGCGCCTCCTCCCGCCCCTCCTAACGATCATCTGTGTCGACCTCCTGGCCGCCCACGGCCGAATCCTTGGCCGCCTCCCGCTCCCGCGCCTCTACCCGGAGACCCCCGCCGTCCGCTTCCTCCGCGCCCAAGAAGGCAGGGTCGCCGGCGTCGGCGAGGCGCTCCGCCCCAACGCCGCGACCGTCTACGGCCTCGCCGACGTCCGCGGCGACGACCCGATCAAGCTCGCCCGCTACGAGCGCCTCTACTCCCGCCTCGCCAGTCCCGACCCCGTCTACTCGCAGCCGATCGAGCGCTGGGACGACCCCTGGCTCGATCGGCTCGGCGTGCGCTGGGTCGTCGCCGCCCCGGCAGCCGCACCCCCAAGCTCCACCTGGCGCCTCGCCTTCGACGGCCCCGAAGCGCGCGTCTGGGAGCGCCCGACCGCGCTGCCGCTCGTGCGATGGGGGGCTGCACGAAATGGGAAAAAAGCAGGCTGGGTAGGGACGACGGAGCGCTCGACGGTGCCGCCTCTCGTGCAGTCCGGAAGTGGGCCTGCTGGAAAGGAAGAAAAGGACGGCTGGGTGGGGACGAAAGTCCTCGACCGCCGTCCAGGGTTCTGGGACATTGCCTGGTCCACGCCGCGTCCACGCCAGCTTCTCGTCGCGGAAAGCTTCGAGAAGGGCTGGCGCGCCACAGTCGATGGGCAACCGGCGGCGATCGAAGCAGTCGACGGCGTCCTCCTCGGTGTCCGCCTTCCCGCCGGCGAGGGCCGCCTCACCCTCCGCTATCGCCCCCCCGGACTCCTCCCTGGCGCCGCCCTCTCCGTCGCCGGCCTCGCGCTCGCCCTCGTCTGGCTGATATCGCGTCCCACACCCCTCGCTCCCGCTCGGGATGACGTCGTTGGGGATTCTGATGCCCAAGAAAGGGCTCACGTAGGGATATGAGACTCTCGACGTCGCCGGACCTCTTCGGACCGTGCCGCCGCGTGCCTGGCCGGTCCTCCGGCCCACGAACCGGAGCGCGCCCGGTGCGGAGTCCACTCCCCGTCGCGGCGTTGCGACGCGCAGCGTCGCCGGAGCCGGAGGCCACGATCGCCACCTATTGGCACCCGAAGGGCGCTCCTGTGCGAGGG
>JBIOUG010000134.1:0-4716 GCA_044866775.1 Thermoanaerobaculia bacterium
GACACTCAACATCGAGCCATAGCGAGATGTGTCTGGAGAGGGGGTCCCGACCCCTCCCCAACCCGCTACCATCCCGCGACCAATGGCCGTCCCCAAGAAGCGAACTTCAAGCGCCCGCCGCGACAAGCGCCGCGCCCAGCACAAGGCTGGCAAGGCAACGATCAACAGCTGCCCGCGCTGCCACAGCCCGCGGCTGCCGCATCGCGTCTGCCCGACCTGCGGCACCTATGCCGGCCGCGAGGTCGTCTCCCACCGGATCAAAGATCCGACCGTAGACAGCGCCGACTCCGCTTAGCGGTGGCGCGCCGGCGCGCGGTTACGGTCGCACTCGACGGCTACGGAGCCGAGCGGGGTTTTGAGGTCCTCGCCGAGGGCGCCCGTCTGGCCGCCGCCGACGGCATCGGCGTCCGCGTCTTCGGCCCCCAGCGCGCGCTTGGCCTCGACGGGGTCGACGGGGTCGAGGTCGTCCATACCGCCGACCACATCGGCAACGACGAGGAACCGGTGCCGGCCGTCCGCGCCAAGAAGGAGGCCTCGGTCGTCCGCGCCGCCCGCGACGTCAGCGAGGGCGACTCGGCGGCGATGGTCAGCTGCGGCTCGACCGGGGCGACGATGGCCGCCGCGACCCTCGGCCTGCGCCGCCTCAGGGGCGTGAAACGGCCGGCGCTCGCGGTCCAGCTTCCGGTCCCCGGCAAACCGGTCCTCTTCCTCGACGTCGGCGCCAACGTCGAGGTCCGCGCCCAGCACCTCGTCCAGTTCGCCTTCCTCGGCGCCGCCTTCAGCGCCGCCGTGCTCGACGTCAAGGACCCCTCGGTCGGCCTGCTGACCGTCGGCGAGGAGTCGGGCAAGGGCCGCGAGGAGGTGGTCGAGGCGCACCGCCTGCTGAGCGAGGCGCCCGGGATCAACTTCGCCGGCAACGTCGAGGGTCGCGACCTGCCTGCGGCCAAAACCGACGTCGTCGTCACCGACGGCTTCACCGGCAACGTCTCGCTGAAGCTGCTGGAGGGAACCGCCAGGACCGTTGCCGCCGCGGTCGGCGACGCCGCCCGCTCCAACCCGATGGCCGCGGCCGGCGGCCTGCTGCTGAAACCGGCGCTGAACGGCCTGCGCCGGGAGCTGCACCCCGACACCACCGGCGGCGCGATCCTGCTCGGCCTGCGCGCCGTCGCCGTCGTCGGCCACGGCAGCTCCGGGGCGGAGGGGATCGCCAACGCGGTCCGGCTCGCCGCCCGTTGCGCCGAGGTCGACGCGGTGGGCCGTACGGCCGCCCTGATAAACAACGCGAAGCAATGACCCGCGACGAAGTCCTCACCCTCGTCCGCGAGCACCTCGCCGAGGAGCTCGAGGTCGACATCGAGAAGATCGACGAGGGCACCCGCTTCAAGGAGGACCTCGACGCGGACTCGCTCGACCTCTACGAGCTGGTGATGGAGCTGGAGGACCGCTACGGGGTGAGCGTCAGCGAGGAGCAGGCCACTCACATCAAGACGGTCGGCGACGCGGTCGGTTTCGTGGTCGAGCACGCGCCGGCCTGAGGTTTGGCGCCAGACCCTGACTCGCCGGTCGCCGCGCTGAAAGCGCTGATCGACGAGCTGCCCGAGGACCTGCGCCATCAGGCGCTGACCCACTCCTCTTGGACCGAGCGCCGGGTCGACTCCTTCGAGCGCCTCGCCTTCCTCGGCGACAGCGTGCTCGGACTTGCCGTCGCCACCCGCGTCTACGAGACCTATCCGAAGCTTGCGGCTGGCGGCCTCACCAAGGTCCACAACCAGGCGGTCAGCGGCGTCTCATGCGCCGAGGTGGGGAACCAGCTGGGGGTTCCGGAGATGCTGCGCGCAAACGAGCCGGAGGAGATGATCGGCGCGATCCCGGCCGCGATCCTGCTCGACGGCGGGCGGCCGCTGCCGGAGGCGACCGAGGGGCTGATCGGCGCTTGCTACGTCGCCTTCGGCTTCGAGCGCACCGCCGCGGCGGTGGCCGAGGCCTTCGCCCCGCGGATCGAGCTGGCGGCCGAGACCCGGATCGACTTCAAGTCCGCTTTGCAGGAGCTTTTGGCCCAGCGCGGGGCGCGCGTAACCTACGAGGTGATCGCGGCGACGGGCCCCCCGCACCGGCGCACCTTCGAGGTGGCCGCGATCGTCGACTCGGAGAGCGTCGGGACGGGAAAAGGGCGGAGCAAGAAGGCGGCCGAGCAGATCGCCGCCGAGGAGGCTTTGGCGCATCTTGGGGGTTAATCGAGCAGCCGTTGCGTCCGGTGCGACCGGGAGCCTTGAGGGGATGCGAGGAGCGCGCGCGTGTATCTGAAGTCGATCTCGATGAAGGGCTTCAAGTCCTTCCCGGAGCGGACGACGCTGGAGTTCTCCCCCGGGGTGAGCGTGATCGTCGGCCCCAACGGCTCGGGCAAGAGCAACATCACCGACGCCGTCCTCTGGGCGCTGGGCGAGCAGAGCCCGGGCGCGATCCGCGGCGCCTCGATGCAGGACGTGATCTCCGCCGGCGGCAAGGGTGTCGGCCAGCGTCGCGCCGCCGAGGTCGAGGTCACGATCGACAACTCCGAGGGACGCGCCGCGACCGAGTTCTCCGAGGTGGCGATCGAGCGGCGCCTCGACCGCTCCGGCGACAGCGGCTACCGGCTGAACGGCGCCCGCTGTCGCCTCGCCGACGTCACCGACGTCCTCTCCGACACCAACCTCGGCCGCGAGATGCACTCGGTGATCAGCCAGGGCCGGGTCGAGACCATCGTCCACTCCAAACCGCGTGAGCGCCGGCTGCTGGTCGAGGAGGCCGCCGGGCTCGGCAAGCACCGCAAACGCCGCCGACGGGCCGAGCTGAAGCTGCGCTCGGCGCGCGACAACCTCGACCGGGCGCTGGACGTCGAGCGCGAGGCGCGGGCGCGTCTTCGGCCGCTGAAGCGCCAGGCCCAGGCGGCCGAGCTGGGCGCGCGGATCGAGCGCGAGGAGCTGGGCTTGCGGGCGCGGATCGTCTCCGAGGAGCTGCGCTTCGGCGCCGACCGGGCGGCGGCGGCGGAAAAAGCCGCGACGAAAGCGCGCGGGGTGCGCCAGGAGCTGGAGGAGAAGCTTTCCGAGGTGGCGAAACGGCGCGCCGCGGCCGAGGAGCGCTTCGCCGCCCGCGACCGCGAGCGGACCCAGGCCTGGGGCCTGCTGACCAAGCTGCGCGGCGAGCAGGAGAAGGTCGCGGTCCGCGTCAACAGCCTCTCCAGCCGCGAGACCGAGCTGGAGGCGGCGCTGGAGCGGCTGCGCGCCGAACTCGGCCCGCTGACCCTCGACGTCGGCGACGGCGCCGCTCCCGGCGAGCGGGCGAAGAAGCTGGAGGAGGAGCTGGGCGAGATCGGCGCCGGTTTGCGTACGGCGACCGAGGGGCTTGAGGTCGCTGGCTCCGACGCCGCCGCCGAGTCGGCGCGCGAGGCGGCCTTGGGCGACGTTCGCGCCGGTGCCGAGCGCGCCTCCCGCCACGCCCGCCGCGCCGAGGGCCTGCTCGGAGAGCGCCACCGCGAGGCGCTGCGCGCCCGGGTCGCCGCCGGCGAGGCGCTGCTCGACGACGTCCGCTCCGCCCGCGCCGCGGCCGAGGCTGCCGGGGCGGCGATCCGCGGCCGGGTCGACGCGATCGAGCGCAAGGTGGTCGGCGGCGAGGACGACGGCGACGCGATCGCCGAAGAGCTGCGCTCCTGTTCGCAGCAGGAGTTCGAGCTGCAGGCACAGATGAAGGAGACCTCCGACGAGCTGACCCGGGCCGAGGTCGAGGCCGCCCACCTGGGCGACCGCCGGGCCGAGGCCGAGCGCGAGCTGGCCTCGATCGCCGAGCGGCTCGGCGAGGAGATCCCACCCGCCGAGGAGGCCCTGAGCGAGGAGGCGCGAGCGGAGATCGACCGCAAGCTGGAGCGGCTGGAGCGCCGCCGCGCCCAGATCGGCCCGGTCAACCCGCTGGCCGAGCAGGAGTACGACGAAGCCCGCGAGCACGTCGAGCAGTTGCAGGTGCAGCGCGAGGACATCGAGCGCTCGATGCGGGAGCTGGAGTCGCTGATCCGCGACATCGACGCCGAGATCGAGCGCGCCTTCGAGGAGACCTTCGAGGCGACCGCGAAGAACTTCGAGGAGATGGTCGAGCACCTCTTCCCGGGTGGGCGCGGCCGGTTGCGCCGGGTCAGCCTGCGGCCGGTGCGCGACGAGGAGCGCCCGGCGGGCGAGCAGGAGGCGCCGAGCGACGCCGAGCCGGAGCCCGAGGAGGAGGAAGAAGAACGCGAGGAGCTCGGGGTCGAGATCGAGGTCACCCCGGCCGGCAAGTCGACGCGGAAACTGCAACTGCTCTCCGGCGGCGAGAAGTCGCTGGTGGCGCTGGCTTTCGTCTTCGCCGTCTTTCTCGCCCGGCCGTGCCCCTTCTACATCCTGGACGAGGTCGAGGCCGCTCTCGACGACGCCAACATCGACCGCTTCCTGCAGCTGATCCGGCGCTTCTCCGACCGGGCCCAGTTCGTCATCGTCACCCACCAGAAACGGACGATGGACGCCGCTGACGTCCTCTACGGCGTCAGCATGGGCGGCGACGGCGTCACCAAGGTGGTCTCCCGCCGCCTCCCGCGCGAAGTGGGCGAAGACGCCGAGGACGAGGGCGAAGCACCGGGATTGTCTGCAGTCGCTTAGGGGAGGGGTGGGTGCCCCTCGCCAGACACATCTCGCTATGGCTCGATGTTGAGTGTCT
>JBIOUG010000135.1:0-13899 GCA_044866775.1 Thermoanaerobaculia bacterium
CTCGCGCGCCGGCCGGCTCCCGCCTCCCTACTTCCCCTGCGGCTCGACGACGAAGCGGACGACCTTCACGTCGCTCAAGGCGATCGAGTAGGGGCGCGGGCGGATCCCCTTGCCGCGCTCGACGCCGGCCAGCCGCTCGCCCACCCAGTACCATTCCGAGGTGAATCCCTGGCGCGGGACGATGATCACCGGCTGGAGGTTGACGTCGCCGTCGACGCCGGTGAGCGCGAGGCGCACCGCCGGGTCGGGCGAGATCCGGATCTCGCGCAGGTTGCCGGTATCGCGCGCGTTGATCGGCACCTGGTACATGGCCATCTCCTCGAGGCTCGCGCCCGGCTTCTTGGCGAAGCGCATGAGCGTCGCGCCGTGGTGCGCGGGCAGCACCTCGCGCAGCTCGAAGCGGACGACCCGGTTCTCCTGGTCTTGGATCTCGACGAGAGCGCCGGGCTTGACCTTCGGCGCCGCGGCGGCGGTGTCGAGGAGCAGGGCGGTGGCGGACAGGCAGCCGGCCAGCATGCCGGCCCGGCGCAGGGGCGAGCGGAAGCGCATGGAGTTCCTCCCTTCGTCTGCCAGTACTGGTGCCGGACCCCCCGCATCGGGGGACGGCGGGCCGGTCTCCATCGGGGCGGTAAATCTTCCGTAAAAGCCCCGGCGGCGCCGCGCGGCGATGAAACCTTCGCCGCCGCCGGCGGTATCTCTCTCCGTGACGTCTTTGGAGGGATGCCCCATGCCGCACCGCCCCAGCCACCCGCGCCGGCGTCGCCCGGCCGCCGCTCTCCTCGCGCTCGCCCTGTGGGCGGCGCGCGGAGCGCCCGCCGGCGCGGCGCCGCGCCAGCAGGCCCCGGAGACCCCGGCCGCGCCGCGGCCGACCTACGAGATCCACCGCACCGACGCCCCGATCGCCGTCGACGGGCGGCTCGACGAGGCGCCCTGGCAGGGGCAGCCCACCTTCGACCTCCGCTACGAGACGAGCCCGAGCGAGAACACGCCGGCCGAGGTCCAGACCCACTTCTGGGTGACCTACGACTCCGACCGGCTCTACGTCGCCATCAAGGCGCTCGACCCCGAGCCGCAGGCGATCCGCGCCCGTCTGACCGACCGCGACAGCGCCTTCCAGGACGACTTCGCCGGGGTGGTGCTCGACACCTTCAACGACGAGAACCGCGCCTTCGAGTTCTTCGTCAACCCCTTGGGCGTGCAGATGGATCTGACGCAGAACGAGGTGAGCGGCGGCGAGGATGAGTCCTGGGACGCGATCTGGACCTCGGCCGGGCGGGTGACCGAGGAGGGGTACGTCATCGAGATGGCCCTTCCCTTCTCTTCGCTGCGCTTCCCGCGCGCGAGCGGCGTCCAGACCTGGGGCATCGACGCCGTGCGCGTCCACCCGCGCGACCAGCGCCGCCGCATCGGTCTCGTGCCGCAGCAGCGCGGCATGAACTGCTACCTCTGCCAGGAGGCGAAGCTGACCGGCATCGAGGGGGTGAGCCCGGGGCGCAACATCGAGCTCGACCCGACGCTCACCGCCGCCCGCACCGACACCCGAGATGACTTCCCGAGCGGCGCCGTCGCCGAGGGGGAGGTCGACTCCGACCTCGGGCTCACGGCGCGCTGGGGGATCACGCCCAACATGACGCTCTTGGGCGCCCTCAACCCCGACTTCTCGCAGGTCGAGGCCGACGCGGCGCAGCTCGACGTCAACACCCAGTTCGCGCTCTTCTTCCCCGAGAAGCGGCCCTTCTTCCTCGAGGCCGCCGACCTCTTCGACACCCGCATCCAGGCCGTCCACAGCCGCAACATCGCCGACCCCGAGTGGGGGGTGAAGCTGACCGGCAAAGAGGGCAAGGGCGCGGTCGGCATGGTCGCGGCGCAGGACCGCATCAGCAACATCCTGATCCCCGGGCCGCAGGGCTCCTCGCTCACCTCACTCGACGAGGAAAACACCTCGACCATCCTGCGCTACCGGCACGACCTCGCCGGCTCGTCGACGATCGGCGTCCTCTACACCGGCCGCGAAGGCGACAGCTACCACAACCGGGTCGGCGGCATCGATGCCCTCTTCCGCTGGCGGGGGACCGAGGCGGTGCGCATCGAGGTCCTGGGCTCGCAGACCGAGTACCCGCTGGCGTTCCACGACGACTTCGGCCAGCCCGCCGGCGGGTTCGAGGACTACGGCCTGCGCGCCGTCTACCAGCACACCGACCGCAACCAGATGATCTACTTCCTCCACCAGGACATGGGCGACGGGCTGCGCGCCGACCTCGGCTTCATCCCGCAGGTCGACTACCGCCGCGAGCAGGCGATCTACGAGCGCTACTTCTACAACGAGCAACCGGGGGCGCGCTTCACCCGCATCAACTTCGGTAGCCAGCTCTCGGACATGGTGGACCACTCGGGCAACCGCCTGCGGCAGCTCGGCGAGTTCTGGATGTGGGGCAACGGCCCGCGGCAGAGCTTCTTCAGCAGCGGCGCCGGCGCCGGCGAGCGGTTCTTCGACGGCAAGACCTTCGAGGACGAGTACCTCTGGTTCTACGGCGAGGTGCGGCCGACGAGCTGGCTGTTCATGACCTTCGACTCGACGCTCGTCAACGACGACGTCGACTTCGCCAACAGCCGCAGCGGCGACTCGCTGCGCCTGGCGCCGGCGTTCCGCTTCGACGTCGGCAAGCACCTGCGCCTGCAGCTCAACCACAACTTCCAGCGCTTCACGGTCGACGACGGCGAGCTCTTCACCGCCAACGTCACCGACCTGCGCGCCACCTGGCAGTTCAACGTCCGCACCTTCGTGCGCCTGGTCACCCAGTACCGCGACATCGAGCGCAACCCCGACCTCTACCTCGCCGACGTCGACGCCGAGAGCAAGCACCTCTTCAACCAGCTCCTCTTCTCCTACAAGCTCAACCCGCAGACCGTGCTCTTCCTCGGCTACTCCGACAACCACTTCGGCGACCCGTCGGTCGACCTGACGCAGGCCAACCGCACGCTGTTCTTCAAGGTGGGGTACGCGCAGATCTTCTAGGAAGAGATCCAGGGAGGGAGGCAGCTTGCCTGCCCAGCAGCGCAGGGAATTCGGGGGCGGTTTCCGGGGTTCCGGCAGGCTGGAGTATCATCCCCTCGATGCCACTGCACGCGCGCCTCCGCTTGCTCGCCCTGGCGCTCGCCGCCGTGACTCTGGCGCCGGTCGCCAGCGGTCCGCCCTGCTCCGACCCGGCGAGCTGCCCGATGGACCAGACGCAGGCGGCCGGCACGTGCGACGGGCTGTCGTCCGACTGCTGCCAGGCGGCCGCCGAACGCACTTCGAGCGCACCGGCGCTGCCGGCGCTCGTCCAGGTGGCTTGCGCCAGCCCGCTCGACGCGGCGGCGCCTGCGCACGGCGCGGCGGCGCTCGCCCGTTTCGCGGACCACCCGCCGCCGCTCGCCGCGGGCCAGGACATCGGCCTCCACACGCTGCTCTCCGTCTTCCTGATCTAAGCGTCTCCAGGAACCCGTCTGTCCTGCCGGGCCTTGGGGCCTGGCGCGCGCCGGGCGTGCGGCACGCCGCACGCGGCGCGGCAACGTTCCCGGAGGACGCATGCGCGCAACGACGTCTCTTCTCTCTACCCGGAGCCTTGTCTCGGTCCGGTTCCGCAACCGCCCGCCTGGCTTGATCGCAGCCTGGGCGCTGGCCGCGCTCTCGCTCGCCGCCGCGGCGGCCACCGGAACACTCGCGTTCGCCGCCGAGCACCCGTTGGCCGACGACCCCTTCGCCGGCGCCGCGCGCCTCGACCGCGAGGCGCTCGTGCGCGCCGTGCTGGCGCGCAACCAGGACCTCGAGGCGGCGCGGCAGGCCTGGCTGGCCGCCCGCGAGCGGCCGGCGCAGGCCGGAGCGCTGGACGATCCGATGGTCACCTACTCCGTGGCGCCGCTCTCGATCGGCGCCGCGCGCCGACGCGCGGCTCCGAAACCCGACGTCGACTTCGGCTTTGAGCTGCGGGTGGAGCAGCCGCTCTCCTACCCGGGCCGCCGCACCCTCCGGCGCGCGCAGGCCGAGGCGGAGGCCGCGGTGGCGGGCGCCGAGCTGGAATCAGCGCGCCTGGAGCTCGCCACCACCGCCACCCTGCTCTTCGCGGACTACGCGCTCGTCCACCGCGCCCTCGCCATCAACGCCGACCACCGGCGGCTGCTGGAGGAGGTGCGCGAGGTGGCGACGGGCCGCTACGCGGCGGGGCTCCTGTCGCAGCAGGATCCGCTCCTGGCGGAGACCGAGGGGGCGGAGCTCCAGGTGCGGGAGACCGAGCTCGCGGCCGAGCGCGCGGCGCTCACGGCGCGGATCAACGCCCTCCTCCACCGCCCCTCCGGCCTGCCGCTGCCGCCGCCCGGCGAGAGCGCCCTCACAACGCGCCCCGAGCTGCCCGAGGCGACAGCGCTGGAGGAGGCCGCCCTCGCCGCGCGGCCGGAGGTCAAGGCGCGGCTCGCCGAGCTGGCGGCGCGGCGGGCAGGCCTCGAGCTGGCCCGCTTCGAACGGCGGCCGGACTTCGCCCTGATGGGCTCGTACAACTCGATGTGGGGCGACCCCGAGCACCGCTGGATGGCCGGCGTGACCGTGAACCTTCCGGTCTGGCGGCGGCGCACCGAGGCGGTCCGGCGCGAGGCCGAGGCGCGCCTGGCGGAGGTCGAGGCCGAGCGCACGCACCTCGAGCACGAAGTGCGCGGCGAGGTGCGCGAGGCGCACGCGCGGCTCGCCGAGGGGGTGCGTGCCGCGCTCCTCTACGAGAGCCGCCTGCTGCCGGCGGCGCGCGACCAGGTCGAGGCGGCTCGCGCCGGCTTCACGACTGGGCTGGTGACCGCCCTCGCCGTGCTGGAAGCCGAGCGGGCCGTGCGCCGCGCCGAGCTCGGCTACGCCGAGACCTTGGCCGCTCTCGAGCGGCGCAGGGCCGAGCTGGACCGCGCCATCGGGCGCCTGCCAGCCGGCCTCGACGCGGTGCCCCTCGATGCGACCGACGACGACGTACCCCCCGGAGCCGCGCCCGAGCGCAGCGGCCAAGGAGACGCACGATGAGCCTCGACGGGCCTGACCACACGACTCCCTCCGAGCCCCCGGCGCTCGCTGCGCGGCGGCGGCTCTGGATCTATCTCGCCGCCGGAGCGGCCTCTGTCCTCCTGCTGGTCCTGCTCTGGCGGCCGCTCGTCGCCTGGTTCACCGGCAAGCCGGTCGGCGGCCGCACTTCGGAGGCGGTCACCACCACGGCCGGCGGGCTGGAGATCGAGGCCGCCCTCCGACCCGACCCGCCGCGCCTCGCAGACAACGCGCTCCTCCTCACCGTCCGCCGCGCCGGCGGCGAGCCGGTCGAGGACGCCGAGGTGGCGGTCGAGGTCGTGATGCCCGCCATGGGCGCGATGGCCGAGATGCGGAACCGCGCCGACGTCGAGCCGGAGGGTGACGGCCGCTACCGCGCCACCTTCGACGTGCAGATGACCGGCACCTGGACGATCGAGGTCGAGGTGGCCGCGCCCGCCGGCGTGGCGTCGCCTCGCTACACCTTCACCGTCGGCAGCCGTGGCCTCACGCCGGTGGGCGGCGGGGCGGCGGCGGACGGGCAGGGGGCGCACGCCCACGGCGACGAGATCTCCCACTACACCTGCTCGATGCACCCCTCGGTGCGGAAGGAAGGCCCGGGGACCTGCCCCATCTGCAGCATGGGCCTGGTGCCGGTCAGCCGCGAGGAGGTGGAGACCGGCACCATCCGGCTCGACACCCGGCAGGTGCAGCAGATCGGGGTGCGCACCGGCCCGGTGGTGCGGCGGGTCACCAGCTCGACGATCCGCGCCACCGGCCGTGTGGCACCCGATGAGACCCGCCTGACCGACGTGACCGTCAAGTTCGCCGGCTACATCGGCGACCTCCGGGTGAACGCCACCGGCCAGCCAGTGCGCCGTGGCCAGACTCTCTTCACCCTCTACAGCCCGGAGCTCTACGCCGCGCAGCAGGAGTACCTGGCGGCGCTGCGCAGCCAGGGTGCGGCGCAAGGGTCGGCCGCACCCGACCGCGCCGATTACCTGGTGCGGGCCGCGCGGCAGAAGCTCGCCCTCTGGGACCTGACCGACGCCCAGATCCGCGACCTCGCCGCGCGCGGCCGGCCGCTCGAGCAGGTACCGGTCTTCTCCCCCGCTTCCGGGTACGTGCTGGAGAAGAACGTGGTCGCGGGGGCCGCCGTGCAGCCGGGCATGCCGCTCTTCCGCATCGGCGGGCTCGACCGGGTCTGGGTGGAGGCCGAGGTCTTCGAGGCCGAGCTGCCGCGGGTCGCCCTCGGGCAACCGGCGATCGTCACTCTCCCCTACCAGGCCGGCGAGACCCTCCGCGGCCGGGTGAGCCTCGTCTACCCGACCTTCACGGCCGAGACCCGTACCGGGCGGGTGCGGATCGAGGTGGCGAACCGCCCGGGGCCGGGCGGGCTCCAGCTCCGCCCCGAGATGTACGTCGACGTGCTGCTCGAAAGCCCCGCACGCGAGGCGCTGCTGGTGCCCGCGTCGGCCGTCCTCTACACCGGCCCCCGGGCGCTCGTCTTCCTCGCCCTCGGCGAGGGCCGGTTCCGGCCCCGCGAGGTGCGGCTCGGCGCGAAGAGCGGCGAGGCCTACGAAGTGGTCTCCGGTCTCGCGGAGGGCGACCTCGTGGTCACCTCGGGCAACTTCCTGATCGCCGCGGAGAGCCGCCTCAAAACGGCCACGGAGCTCTGGTGATGAGCGCGCCGCAACGAGACGGCGGTTTCATCGGCCGTGTCATCGCCGGCAGCGGCCGCAACCCCTGGTTCACTCTCCTCGCCGTGGCGGCGCTCGCCGTCTGGGGCTGGTTCGCGATGCGCAACGCCCCCCTGGACGCGATCCCGGACCTCTCCGACGTCCAGGTGATCATCTTCACCGAGTGGCCGGGGCAGAGCCCGAACCTGGTCGAGGACCAGATCACCTATCCCATCTCGACGTCGCTCCTCGCCGCGCCGCGGGTCGAGTTCGTGCGCGGCCAGTCGATGTTCGGGATGTCCTTCATCTACGCCATCTTCGAGGACGGCACCGACATCTACTGGGCGCGCTCGCGCGTCCTCGAGTACCTCGCCGAGGCGCAGGCCGCGCTGCCGCCGGGGGTGACGCCGACGCTCGGCCCCGACGCGACCGGCGTCGGCTGGGTCTTCGAGTACGCCCTGGTGGACGCGAGCGGCCGGCTCGACCTGCAGCAGCTCCGGAGCCTCCAGGACTTCTCGCTCCGCTATGCCTTGGAGAGCATCCCCGGCGTCGCCGAGGTGGCCTCGGTCGGCGGCTTCGTCAAGGAGTACCAGGTCCACCTCGATCCCAACCGCCTGCGCGCCTACGGCGTGACGGTCGGCGAGGTCGTGACCGCGGTGCGCGAGTCGAACGAGGAACTGGGCGGGCGCGTGCTCGAGCTCGCCGGCCACGAGTACGTGGTGCGTGGCCGCGGCTACGTAGAGCGCCCCGAGGACCTCGAGACGGTGCCGCTGCGCGCCGGCCCGGGCGGGACGCCGGTCCTGGTGCGGGACGTCGCCTTCGTCTCCTTGGGGCCCGCCCAGCGCCGCGGCTTCGCCGAGCTGGATGGCCGCGGCGAGACGGTGGGCGGCATCGTCGTCATGCGCTACGGCGAGAACGCGCTGCGCGTCATCGAGGCCGTCAAGGCGCGGCTCGCCGAGGTCGAGAAGAGCCTGCCGGAGGGCGTGCGGGTGGTCGCCACCTACGACCGCTCGCGTCTCATCGAGGAGTCGGTCGGCACCCTCAAGCGCGCCCTCGTCGAGGAGATGCTCGTCGTCTCGCTCGTCATCTTCGTCTTCCTCCTCCACGCGCGCAGCGCGCTCGTGCCGATCGTGTCGCTGCCGGTCGCCGTGCTCCTCGCCTTCATCCCCATGTACTACCAGGGGCTGACGATCAGCATCATGTCGCTCGGCGGCATCATCGTCGCCGTCGGCGCGATGGTCGACGCCTCGATGATCGTCATCGAGAACATCCACAAGCGGCTCGAGGAGTGGCAGGAGGCCGGCGAGCGCGGCGCGCCGCGCCCCAGCCGCAGCGAGGCCATCCTGCACGCCATGCAGGAGGTGGGGCCCAGCCTCTTCTACTCGATGCTGGTGATCACCGTCGCCTTCCTTCCCGTCTTCACCCTGCAGGGAGTCGAGGGCCGCCTCTTCCGCCCGCTCGCCTTCACCAAGAGCTACTCGATGGCCTTCGCCGCCGTCCTGGCGGTGACGCTGACGCCGGCGCTCGCCGTCCTCTTCATCCGCGGCCGCCTCCGCCGCGAGGAGAGCAACCCGCTCTCGCGCTGGTTGATCCGCGCCTACACGCCGGTCGTGCGCTTCGTCGTCGACCACCGCCGGGGGGTCGTCGTAGCGGCCGTGGCGCTCCTCGTCGTCACCCTGCCGGCCTACTTCCGGCTCGGCCACGAGTTCATGCCGCCGCTCAACGAGGGCGTCATCCTCTACATGCCGACCGCGCCGCCCGGGATGTCGGCGACCGAGGCGGTGCGCGTGCTCCAGGAGATGGACCGCCGCCTCGCCGCCTTCCCCGAGGTGGCGCGCGTCTTCGGCAAGATGGGGCGCGCCGAGACCGCCACCGACCCGGCGCCGATCGGCATGGTGGAGACGGTGGTCGTCCTCGAGCCGCGCGACGCCTGGCGGGACGGGCTCACCTGGGACGGCCTGATCCGCGAGATGGACGCCGCCCTGCAGTTCCCCGGCATGCCCAACGTCTGGTGGATGCCCATCCAGACCCGCACCGAGATGCTCTCGACCGGCATCCGCAGCCCGCTCGGCATCAAGGTCTTCGGCGACGACCTGGGAACCATCGAGCGGACGGCGGTCGCGATCGAGCGCGCCATCGCCGCCGTGCCCGGCACCCGCAGCGCCTTCGCCGACCGCGCCACCGGCGGCCTCTACCTCGACGTGCGGATCGACCGCGAGCGCGCCGCCCGCCTCGGCCTCCGGGTGGCGGACGTCAACGCGGTCGTCGCCTCGGCGATCGGCGGCATGGAGGTCTCGCGCACCGTCGAGGGCCGCGAGCGCTACCCGATCTCGGTGCGCTACGCGCGCGAGTTCCGCGACGACCCGCAGGCGCTCCTCGAGCGCGTGCTGGTGCCGGCGCCCGGCGGCGCGCAGGTGCCGCTCGGCCAGGTGGCGCGGGTCGAGTTCGCGACCGGCCCGCCGATGGTCCGCAGCGAAGACGGCCGGCTCGTGGGGTTCGTCTTCGTCGACGTCGGCGAGCGGCCGATCGCCGACTACGTGGCGGAGGCCAAGGAGGTGGTCGCGGCGAGAGTCGCGCTACCCCAGGGCATGCGGCTCGAGTGGGCCGGGCAGTTCACCTACTTCGAGCGCGCCAAGGAGCGGCTGAAGCTCGTGGTGCCGGTGACGCTCCTGCTCATCGTCCTGCTGCTCTACCTCAACACCAGATCGCTCGTCGAGACCGGCATCGTGCTGCTGGCGGTGCCGTTCTCGCTGATCGGCGCGGTGTGGCTCCTCTACCTCCTGGGCTACAACATGAGCGTCGCGGTGTGGGTAGGGCTGATCGCGCTCGCGGGCATCGACGCCGAAACCGGCGTCGTCATGCTCCTCTACTTGACCATCGCCCACCGCCGGCGGCGCGAGGCGGGGCGGCTCCAGACCTTCGGCGACCTGCGCGAGGCGATCGTCGAAGGCGCCGCGCAGCGCATCCGGCCGAAGCTCATGACCGTGCTCACCGACATGGTGGGCCTGGCGCCCGTCATGCTCGCGACCGGCACCGGCGCCGACCTCATGAAGCGCATCGCCGCCCCGATGGTCGGCGGGCTTGCTACCTCGTTCTTGCTCGAGCTGACGGTGTACCCGGCGATCTTCGCGATGTGGAAAGGGCGGCGCTTGCCTGTATCCGATCGTTTATAATGAGTTCACCACTCGCAGCAGAGCGGCGATGAGCGAGGAACATTTCCGTGAGCTCTTCGAGCACGGCTTCGGCCTGGTCTGCACACACGACCTGGAAGGGAACATCCTCGCCATCAACCCCGCCGCCGCCGCCGCGCTCGGCTGGCTGCCGGAGGAGCTGGCCGGCCGCAACCTCGCCGAGGTGCTGGCCGACCGCGCCCGCCCCCTCCTCCCCGAGTACCTGGCGCGGCTCGCGCAGGCAGGGCGCGACGGGGGCCACATGCTGGTGCGCACCCGCGACGGCGTCGAGCGCGTCTGGGCCTACCGCAACCGCGTCATCGAGGTCGCGGGCGGACCGGCGATCGTCCTCGGCCACGCCATCGACATCACCGAGCTGCGCCAGGCCCACAAGGCGCTCGCGGAGAGCGAGCGGCGCTACCGCGACCTCTTCGAGCAGAGCCTGGCCATGGTCGCCACCCATACGCCGGACGGGGCGATCCTCTCGCTCAACCCAGCGGCGGCCGAGATCCTCGGCTACGAGGTCGAAGATCTCGCCGGCCGCCATCTCGCCGAGCTCGTCCCCCCGTCCCAGCAGCCGCGCCTCTCCCACTACCTCGCCCAGGCGGCGGCGTCCGGGAGCGGTGAGGGCCTGATCACCTTCTCGACCAGCCGCGGCGAGGAGCGCACGCTGATCTATCGCCAGCGCTTCGTGGCGGAGGCGGAGCCGCCGTACGTCCTGCTCAACGCGCTCGACGTCACCGAGCGCCTGCGGGCCGAGGACGTGTTGCAGCACCAGGCGCTCCACGATCCGCTGACCGGCTGCGCCAACCGCCTCCTCTTCGAAGACCGGCTGGCGCAGGCGGTGGCGGAGGCGGCGCGCCTCGGTCACGCCAGGGAGACGCCGCAGCGCGTCGCCCTGGCGCTCCTCGAGCTGGAGGACTTGAAGGCGATCAACGACCGCCGCGGTCACGGCGCGGGCGACTCGGTGCTGCTCGAGGCCGCGGCGCGGCTGCGCCGCGCGGTGCGCCGGGTCGACACCGTCGCCCGGCTCGGCGGCGGCGGGTTCGCGCTCGTCCTCCCGCGCGCCGACGAGCCCGAAGACATCGAGCGCCTGGTGCGGGGGGTGGTGGAGTCGCTCGCCGACCCGTTCGTGCACGAGGGCGCGGAGCTGGCGGTCGGCGCCAGCACCGGCGTGGCTCTCTTCCCGGAGGACGGGGCCACCGCGGAGGAGCTCCTGGCGCTGGCCGACGCGGCCATGTACCGCGCCAAGCGGGAAGGCAGGAACCGCTACCGCTTCGCCGGCGGCGCGTCGCAGACGAGCTGAGCTTCGACCAGCAATGCGAGGGCCAGCCGCACCCGCGCCGGGGCGGCCAGGCGCAGCGCCACCAGCTCGGCGAGCGTGGTGCCGGGCCGCGCGGCGAGCTCGGCGAGGACCGCCGCGAGCGGCAGCTCGGGAAGCACGTCGGGCCCGGCGGGGGCGGCGCCGCCGGGCACCGCGGCGAGGCCGCGGTCGTCGGCCGGCAGGGCGGGACTGTGGAGGCGCAGCTCGTCCTCGATCCACGCCGAGACGAAGAGCAGGCTGGTGAGCGGCGGCAGCTCGCCCGCAGTGCCGCCCACGCCCCGCTCCGGGACCAAGCGGAAGCTCCCGGCGCGCTGCTCGAGCAAGGCCAACACCGCCTCGCTGCCGGAGAGGCCGGCGAACTCGGCGTCCGTGCAGCGCCCGGAGGCGAAGCGCAGCGCTCCCTCGCCGCCGGGGGTGGCGAACTCGAGCTCGCCGGAGGCGGTCGTGCTCTCCAGCGTCTGCAGCACGTCGGGGACGCTCAGCGTCGCGAAGTCCCCCTGCAGCCCCTGCTGCTCCATGGCGCGCCGGTCGACCATCGCCTCGATCCGGACGACGATCTCCTCCGGGTGAAAGGGCTTGGGCAGGAAGTCGTCGGCGCCGAGGCGGAGCCCGCGGACGCGGTTCGGCGCGTCGCCGATGGCCGAGAGCATCAGCACCGGCAGCCGCTCGGTGCGCCGGTCGTTACGCAGGTCCTCGAGGACCTCCCACCCCGAGCGCCGCGGCATCATGACGTCGAGCACGACGGCGTCGAAGAGGCGCGCGTGGGCGAGCGGACCGGCCAGATCGGGGTTGGAGGTGGCGTGCACCTCGTGCCCCGCGCTCTCGAACGTCGCGGCGAGGACACGCAGGATGTCGGGGTCGTCGTCGACGAGCAGAATCCTGGCCATCTCTCAGACCGCGCGGCCCGTCGCCCGCCGCAGCGTCCGCCGCACCCGCGCCACCAGCTCGGCGGGACGGAAGGGCTTGACCATGAACCCCGCGGCCACCGTCCCGAGGACCTCCGCCGGCGCCGGCTCCCCGTGCGCGGCGGTGAGCAGGATGGCCGGCAGGTCGCCGTGCTCCCGGATGCGGCGGCAGAGCTCGACGCCGTCGGCGCCCGGCAGGCCGGCGTCGACGACCGCCAGATCCGGCAGCCCGTGCCGCTCGATCCAGGCGAGCGTCGCCTCGCCGGAGCCGCAGGCGGCGACCGCGAAGCCGGCGTCCTCGAGCGCGTAGCGCAGCACGCGGCGCACGTCGGGGTCGTCGTCCACGCAGAGGATGCGCGGCCGGACGCCAACCACCTGGGGCGTGGGGGCCATGGCAGCGGAGCGGACGATATTCAAGTATACGCCCGTGTCGATGCATCCGCCGAGGCCGTACGGCACTGCCTGATCGAGCATGGAGTAACCTCCAGACTCTATGCCGATTCCTCCGGGTGCGTTTCCTGAGATCCCGGGGCAGCCCCGGGACGGCAACCCGCCGGAGGACCCGGCGGCGCTGGCGCTGCGCGAGGCCGACTACCGCCAGCTCGTGGACGGCACGAGCGACCTGATCGAGAGCGTCGGCGCCGACGGCCACTTCCGCCTCGTCAATCCCGCCTGGCTGAAGACGCTCGGCTACCGCCGCGAAGAGGTCGGCGCGCTCACCGTCTGGGACGTGATCCACCCGGCGCACGAGGCCGCGGGCCGGGCGGCCCTCCGGCGCATCCTCGGCGAGGGCCGGCCGGAGCGGATCGAGACCGTCTTTCGCAGCAGGACGGGGGCGGAGATCGAGGTCGAGGGGAGCGTCGGCGTCCGCCGCGAGGCGGGCGAAGCGGTGGCCACCCTGGGCATCTACCGCGACATCACCGGCCGCCGGCGGCTCGAGCGGCTGCGGCAGGACTTCCTCTCGACCGTCAGCCACGAGCTGCGCACGCCGCTGACCTCGATCCTGGGCGCCGTCGGGCTGCTGCGGAGCGGCGGCCTCAAGGCGCACCCGCAGCGCGCCGAGGAGATGCTCGCCGTGGCCGAGCGCAACGGCGACCGCCTGCTGCGGCTGATCAACGACCTGCTCGACCTGCAGCGGCTGGAGAGCGGCGAGCTGAGCTTCGAGCCGGCCCAGGTGCTGCTCGGCGCGGTGCTCGAGGAGGCCGTCCAGGGCATCCAGGGCTACGCCGACCTCTGCGACGTCCACGTCCGCACCACGACCTCCGCCGCGATGCGCCCCCTGGTCACCGACCGCCACCGCCTCGCCCAGGTGCTCTACAACCTGCTCTCGAACGCCATCAAGTTCTCATCCGCCGGCGACGAGGTGGTGCTCGCGGCGCGCGAGCTGGGCGACGACTTCGAGCTCGTGGTGCGCGACCGCGGGCCGGGCATCGCCGAGGAGTTCAAGGAGCGCCTCTTCGAGAAGTTCGCCCAGGCGGAGTCCTCGCCGGCAAGGCAGCGCAGCGGCTCAGGGCTCGGGCTGTCGATCTCGAAGCGCCTGGTCGAGGGGCTCGGCGGGACGATCGCGATCCAGAGCACGGCGGGGGTGGGGACTACGGTGACGATCCGGCTGCCGCGGCAGGGTGGGTAGGGCGGATAGGCCGACCGTGGCATGCGCTGAGGCGCGGGCGGCGCGGCGCCATGGCGGTGCCGATGGTGTCGGGCGTGAGCGTGCCTGGACGCTGGTGGACTGTGACAGCCCACCGATCAGCACGTCCCCTGGAAGTCATCCCGCGCGTGAGCGAGGGAT
>JBIOUG010000136.1:0-85862 GCA_044866775.1 Thermoanaerobaculia bacterium
TTGCCGTATAGGCGCCCGCCGCGCCGTTTCTTGCTCAACCTTCAGCTTGGGTCCTTCCCGAACGCGACCGCGGGCCCGCCAGCCCTCGTGGTGCTGCGCCTCGCCCTGGCGATCAGCTCACCTTGAGCAGAGGCCTGGGGAGTTCCTCCATCCGTCTAACCGCGCGGTAAAGATCCACCGCTTTCTGGGCATTGAGCCAGAACTCGGGCGTGGTCCGGAAGGTGGCGCCGAGCTTGAGCGCCATCTCGGCGGTGACCGACGTGCGGCCGTTCACGATGCGGTTGACGACCTTGACGTCGCAGCCCAAATGGTCCGCCACCTGCTTCTGGGTCATTCCCAGAGGGATCAGGAACTCCTCGCGGAGAATCTCTCCCGGGCCGGTCGGCTCCCTGCGCTTGATCATGGTCCTCATGGTGCCGCCTCAGTGGTAGTCGCGAATGTCGACGTCGGCAGGGCCGGAGTCCGTCCAGCGGAAGACCACGCGCCACTGGTCGTTGATCCGGATGCTGTGGAACCCCGTCAGGTTCCCTCTCAGGGCCTCCAGCCGATTGCCCGGGGGCGACGCCAGATCAGCCAAAACCGTCGCGTAATCCAGCATGTCCAGCTTCCTGACAGCGACCCTCGCCACGTTCGCCCAACCGGCGCCCTTGGGGAGCCGGCCCTCGCGGAAGAACCGCTGCACGGCGGGGTTGGCGAAGCCTCGGATCGCCACGCCGGCGCAATATACCTGGGTACGGTATACTGCGTCAAGGTATACTGCTTCCGCGACATTCTTGCTCCGAGGCCCCTGGGGGCGGACTCGGGGTGAAGGCGAGGGCCGCGAGGCCTACAGCTTCTCGATTGGCACCACCGTCGCCAGCTCGCGGAAGCGGCACAGCCCGTTCGCCCAGCGCATCTGCTCGGGGGTCCGGCAGTCGGGTTCGAAGAGACGCGGGCTGGCGACGACGATCGCGGCGCAGCGGGCGCGGCTGGTGGCGACGTTGAAGCGGTGCGGGTCGTAGAGGAAGGCCATACCGCGCGGCGCGTCCTCGGGCGACGAGCTGGTGCAGGAGTAGATCACTACCGGCGCTTCCTGGCCCTGGAACTTGTCGACGGTGCCGACGCGCTCGACGCCCAGCTCGCGCAGGCGCTGGCGCAGGGCGGCGACCTGGGCGTTGTAGGGTGCCACGACGAGGACGCCCTCGGGCCTCAGCGGCAGCTCGCCCTTCTCTCGGTCGACCCAACGGGCGCCGTTCTGCAGCAGCCGCCGCACCACGAGCGCAACCGCTTCGACCTCCTCGCGGGCGCTGGCCTGGTTACCCTCGTGGGGCGCCTCCACCAGGAACAGGCCGCTGCCCAGGAACGGCGCCGTGCCCCGGAGCTCCTGCCGCTCGAGGCCGTCCACGGGCAGAAGGCGCTCCCGGTGCTCGTAGTAGACCTGGGAGGTGAAGGCGCACAGCTCCGGGTGCAGGCGCCAGGTGCGGTCGAGGAAGAGACCCTGGTCGTCGGCCAGGGTCGCGCGCTCGGCGCCGAGCACGTGGACCAGGGCGGCGACGTCGGTGCCCTCGGGGTGGGCGCCGCGCCGCGGCTGCTCGAGCTGCTGCGGGTCGCCGAGCAGGACGAGATTGCGCGCGGCGCGCGCCGCAGCGAGCGCCTGTGCGAGCGCCATCTGGCCCGCCTCGTCGACGAACAGGTAGTCGAGGCTGCCGGCGAGGTCGTCGCGGGCCCAGAGCCAGGCGGTGCCGCCGACCACCGCGCCGCGCCCTACGGCATCCACCGCCGCTTGGTTGTCCTTCACGTACAGCACGCCGGCTACCGAGCCGCCATCGTCCTTGTGCACCAGCTCCAAGGTGACCCGCGCTTCCGCCGCCGCGCGCGTGATCTCCGCCAGCAGGTTGTCGATCACCTTGTGGCTCACGGCGGTGATCCCGACCCTCTTCCCCTCGCGCGCCAGCGCGACGATGGCGCGCGCGCCGGTGTATGTCTTGCCGGAACCCGGCGGTCCCTGGATCGGCAGCACGCCGCCATCCAGCTCCCGGCAGAGGCGGACCGCCGCGGACAGCAGCTCCTCGCCCCCTCGCCGGAGCGGCCCGCCGGTCTCCTCCCGCCGCCGCGGCGGGCGCCGCAGCAGCAGATCGCGGGCGGCGCGGGAGGGGCCGGCGCCGTCGGGACCCCGCTCGGCCACCTGCTGACCGAGCGCCAGCAGGGCCGCCTCCTGGACCTCGCCTTTGACCACCTGGTCTCGAAACACCGACCGCGGCCGCAGCGCCGTCGTGCGCGCGCTGTGTCGGAGGTCGATGGTTCCCGCGGCGAGGTCGAGGGCGATCACCTCGCCAAAGCTTCCGCCCTCGGGGTCGTCGCTCGCCGGCGCCCGCACGCCGTCTCCGGGATCGAGCGCCGTCTCCTGCGGCGGGAAGCGATAACGCACCATGGAGCAGCGTTGCCTGCCCTCGCGCGGCAGCTCTCTCACGAGCTCGAGCCCCGCGACCGCCTCTCGCTCCTCGTAGAGCTCCTCCTCGCCCAGCTCCCACAGGCGATAGTGCTCCCACCAGGCGCACTTCTCCTCGCGCAGAAAGTAGCCGAGCATCTGACCCAGCAGCCAGCGGGCATGCTCGTCTTCCGTGCGCGGCTCGCCGACTCCGGGCAGGCCGGCGAGCAGCGGTTCGGCGACCTTGCGGATGGCGCTCTCTCGGAGCGAGACCTTCTCGCTGGGCTCCGCCTCCGCAGCCGGCGGACGCGGCACCGGGTCGCCCCGCGCCAGTAGCTCCGCGCGCCGCGCCTCGAGCCAGTCGCGCAACGCGGCGGCGGACCAACAGTCGTCCTCGTTGTAGGCGAGCACGGTGGCCTGGTCGGCCTGCTCGATCACCTCCGGCGCCCGCAGCTCCAGCGCCAGCTCCACCGCTTGCCGCGCGCGCGCCGCGTCGCGCAGCGCCTGGCAGCGCGCGAAGCCGGTGACCGCCTCCAGCTCCTTGAGCCCGTACCGCTCGACGCCGGCGCGTACGCCCTCGCGCAGCACGGCGTGCAGGTCCACCAGGCGCTCGCCGCGCAGCAGGCGGTCAAGGTCGGCGGCGCCGACGGCATAGCGCCCCACCAGGCGCTTGAGCGCCGACGGCTCGTAGGCGCCGAAGTGGTAGACGTGAAGATCCGGGAACCGGCGCCAGCGCTCGCTGACGAAGTCGAGGCAGGCCTCGAGCGCCGCCTTCTCTGCGGCCGGGTCGGCCACCCAGCGTGCGGCGTAGTGCCGCTCCTCGCCGACGCGCCACGCCCAGCCGAAGAGGTACTCCAGCCCGCCGCCGGGCACGAAGGGGTCGCCCTCGAGGTCAAGGAAGACGTCCCCGGGCGAAGGCTCCGGCAGGCGGCAGAGGCCGCGCAGCGCCTCGACTGGCAGCAGCTCCCACGGCGGGCTGGGCACCGCCCGCGCCGCGAGCTGGAGGCGGGCCTGCTGCCCGAGTCGGCGAAAGACCTCCGTACTCCCCCGCGCCGGCGCCTCCGGCAGCTCCCCGTCCGCCTCGGCGAGCGCCGCCAGGGTGCGCAGGTTCTGGCGCTGCAGCTCGCGGACGTGCAGGGTGCGGATGCCCGCCACCAGACAGAGGTGGTCGTCGTCCCGCCGCCGTTTGCCGCAGAGCGCCCAGAAGCGGCACACGTCGCAATGGGGCACCGGGTCCGGGTAGGTCTCCGGCGGCGGCATTGCGTCCACCGCCGCGAGCGCCCGGTCACGCACCAAGCGGAAGTAGGCGGCGAAGTCCGCCGTGCGATAGGTCTCGTGCGCCGCCGGAGTCACCACGTGCACCTGCCTGGGGGACTCTGCCTGGAGGGCGGCGAGCAGCTCGGCGTAGGTGCAGAGCTGGAGGATCGTGCCTGCTCGCGTATCCCGCGCGAGCTTCGTATCCACCGGCTCGTACGAGAACGGCCCGAGCGCGGAGCCGGTCTCGATGCGCAGCAGCACGTCGGCGCGCCCCCGGAAGCGACCTGCCGTGAGCGGCGCCTGGACGATCGCCCCATGCCCCGCCGCCATCGCCTCGCGCGTGGCCGCCGGATCGGCCGTGCCCCTCAGGTCGACGACCGACCGCCCCTCCACCCGTAGTCTCTCGACGAACGCCCGCTCGTGCGCACGGCCTCGTTCCCTCATGGCCTCCAGAGCCGGGTCGACCGGCAGCCGCACCCGCAAGCGGCCCTCGGCGAGCGCCCGGTCGAGCTGCGTCAGGTGGCGGCAAGCCAGGTGGCCGGCGAGATCGGAGGGGCTGAGGTCGAGGATGGCGGCTTCGTGGTGCATGAGCTGAGTGGAGGAGCGTACTCCTTGACGCATCGATGGTCTCGCGGGGCCTTGCCCCCGCGCCAGTGAGCGCTCCTTCCGGAGAGGTTGACACGGTCCACGGCCGGAGGATTAGTCGGCCGCCGCGGCGTGAGTCCCCGCTGGCCCTTTTTTCGGAGGGCACGAGAGGCGGGTCACGGGCGACGGACTTTGGTAGCGATAATGATATCATCCGCGAGTGAGCCGGAAGGGCCGGATCGAGGCACTCGTCACCCGGCTGGCGAAGGCCCCGCAGACGGTCACCTTCGCGGAGATCCGTGATGTCTGCGACTTCTTCTTCACCTTCGATCGCCAGGAGGGGAGTCATCGGATCTACAAGACGGGGGTGCCGGAACGTGCCATCGTCAACATTCAGCCGTGCGGCAAGATGGCGAAGCCGTACCAGTGCAGGCAGGTGGCTGCCGCGGTGAAGGCCAAGCTCAAGGGAGGTCAGTAGATGGAAGTTTGGGAGCAGTATACGTATCGCGTCTTCTGGTCGCCCGAGGACGAGGAGTACGTGGCGCTCTGCGCCGAGATTCCCGGGCTGAGCTCGATCGAGCCCGACTCGGATGAGGCGCTCCACGGCATCCGGAGGCTCGCGCGAGCCGCGGTGGGAATCTTCCGCCGTGACGGCGACCCCGTGCCGGAGCCGCTCTCGGCGCGGCGCTACAGCGGGACCTTCATGGTGCGTGTGCCGCCGGAGGTGCACCGCAACCTGGTGCTCGAGGCGACGGAACAGCAGGTGTCGCTCAACCGGCTGGTGAGCGCGAAGCTCTCGGGGCCGGCAGCTCGAGCCAAGACGGTCGCGGGCTCCGCGCTCACGCAGAAGAAATCCCGCCGTGGCGCGGCTCCTGCCGAGAGACATGGCGCCCGTCGGAAAGAGACGCGGCGCTCGGCCCGACGCGACGGCTGACGGCTCCTGAGCTGGTGCGGTGGCCAGAAAGCCTCGCGAAGGCGTCAGGGGTGGGTTGGCAAGTCGCAGGGGTAGCTACTCGGACAGCAGCGGTGGCTTGGCTGGCTGTAGGGGTGGCTGCTCGGATCGTAGGGGGATTCCCGGCCATCAGCAGTCCATGCGGTCGTCCCGAGTCTCCATGCGGTCGTCCCGGGTCGCCATGCAGCCATCCCGAGCTTTCCCGCGGCCCTCCCAGGCCTCCGGGCACCGCCACAGGGCCTCCAGCCCCCCACCACCTGCTGCCCTGCGGTCGCCACCGAACCCGTTGCGGCCACAACCGGCGTAACCGCATCGCCGGCAAGCCGCCCTACGGCTCCCCGGTCGTCTCCACCACCGGCGGCAGCGGCCCCTGCGGCTCCTCCAGGAACCGCGAGACGTCGGCTTCGCGCCGCAGGCCTTCGGTCCAGGTCTCGATCTCCTCGTTGAGCTTCTGCTGGCGCCGGAGCTCGCGGATGTCTTCGCGGACCTCGGCGATCGGCGGGACGCGGGCGCCCTGGCGCTGCATCTCGGGCACCAGGACCTGGTCGTAGTACTGCTGGATGTCGTCGAGGGTGATGAAGACGCGGACCGCCAGACGCTCGTTGATGTAGTCGAGGACGGCGAGCTGGCGGGCGACGAGCTGGCGCAGGCTCTCGAGGTCGAGGTCGACGGCGGCGAGCTGGCGCTGGAACTCCTCCTCGCTCGCGAAGCGGGAGCGGATCTCGGCGACGCTGCGGTCGACGCGCTCGACCTCCACCTGGCCGAGGCCGAAGCGGTCGATCTCGTGGGTGCGGAGGCGGTTGTCGATGAGCCGGTCGAGGACGCGGCGGCGGAATGCGTCGTCGCTCTCGCCGGGCTCGCGCTCGACGATCTTGAGCGCGATCAGGCGCTCGAGGTCGGAGGCGAGGATCGGGTCCTCGTCGACGACGGCGACGATGCGGTCGCGGAGGGTGTAGGGCTCGGTCTGGGAGGCGGCCGCCGCGGCGCCAAGAATCCAAAAGGCGGCGGCCAGGGCTACCGGCGTCGCCAGGCGGTCCATCACCCGCATGCTAGCATCCTGCCCGATGGCGGACACCAGCGGAGCGCTGCGCGTCGGCCTGGCCCAGGTGGACTCCCGACTGGGCGATCTGGACGAGAACCTGGAGCGCCATCTCGCCCGCATCGCGGAGGCCCGCGACGCCGGCGTCGACCTGCTGGTCTTCCCCGAGCTGTCGCTCACCGGCTATCGCCTCCTCCACCTGACGCCGCGCGTCGCCCTGCGGCCGCACGGCGCGCCGCAGCTCGCGCGCTTGGCCGAAGCGGCCGGCGGCATGACGCTCGTCGTCGGCATGGTCGAGGAGGACGAGCTGGGGAGCCTTCACAACAGCGCCGTCGTGCTGCAGGGCGGGGCGATCGCGCACATCCACCGCAAGGTCTATCTGCCGACCTACGGCATCTTCCAGGAGGAGCGCTTCTTCGGCCGCGGCCGGCGGCTGGGCCTGGTGGCGATCGCCGGCAGCCACATGGGGGTGCTCATCTGCGAGGACCTCTGGCACCCGGAGCTGGCGCGCCGGCTCGCCGTGGGCGGGGCGAAGCTCCTGGTCGTCCCCTCGGCGAGCCCGGGGCGGATCGGCCCCGGCCCGGTGCCCGAGTCCTCCGACACCTGGGAGGTCCTGACCCGCGCCGCCGCGCTCTACAACACCTGCTGGGTGGTCTATTGCAACCGCGTCGGCTGGGAGGAGGGGTCGTTCTACTCCGGCGGCAGCCACGTGGTGCGGCCCGGCGGCGAGGTGATGGCGCGCGCGCCGTACGTCGACGAGCACCTGCTGATGGCCGACCTCGACCTGCGCGAGGCCGACCGCCTGCGCTGGCGGCTGCCGCTGCTCGAGGACGAGCGGAGCGACGTCGAGGGGCCGGCGTGATCCGGCGCGAGGACGTGGCGGCGCGGCTGGTGCTCAACGCGCCGCTGGCGACGGCGGTCCTGACCGGCTTCATCCGCGACGCCGTCGAGGGCGCGCGCGCCGAGGGCGTCGTCGTCGGGCTCTCGGGCGGCGTCGACTCGGCGCTCGCCGCCGCGCTCGCCGCCCGCGCGCTCGGGCGCGAGCGGGTGCACGCCTTCCTCCTCCCGTATCGCACCTCGACCGCCAGCTCGGCCGAGGACGCGCGCCAGGTCGCCGAGCAGCTCGCGCTGCCCCACCGCACCTTCGACATCTCGCCCATGGTCGACGCCTACTTCGAGCAGGCCGGCCCCGCCGACCGCGTGCGCCTGGGCAACAAGATGGCGCGCGAGCGGATGGCGATCCTCTTCGACCAGGCCAAGGCGCTCCGGTGCCTGGTGCTCGGCACCTCGAACAAGACCGAGATCCTGCTCGGCTACTCGACCGTCTTCGGTGACAACGCGAGCTCGCTCAACCCGCTCGGCGACCTCTACAAGCAGCAGGTCTGGCAGCTCGCGCGGCACCTCGAGCTGCCCGAGATCGTCGTCGGCAAGGCCCCCTCGGCCGACCTCTGGCCGGGGCAGACCGACGAGGGCGATCTCGGGTGCGATTACAACACCGCCGACGAGGTGCTCTACCTGCTCTTCGACGTCGGGTTGATGCCGGAGGAGGTCGTGGCGCGCGGCTACGACGAGACGTGCGTGCGGCACCTCGTCAACCTCGAGCGCCAGAACCGCTACAAGCGGCGGCTGATGCTGATCGCGCGGCTGTCGGGGAGCGCGATCAACCTGGATCAAGAGATTCCCAGAGACTGAGCGATGGCCGGCACCCTGCTGGTCGTCGCCACGCCGATCGGCAACCTCGACGACCTCTCGCCGCGGGCGCGCGAGGCCTTCGAGCGCGCCGACCTGGTGGCCTGCGAAGACACCCGCCACACCGGGCGCCTGCTCGCGCAGCTCGGGATCAAGAAGCCGCTCGTCTCGCTCCACGAGCACAACGAGCGGCAGCGGCTGCCGCGGCTTCTCGGCGAGCTGGCCGCGGGGCGGACGATCGCGGTCGCGAGCGACGCCGGCACGCCGCTCCTCTCCGATCCCGGGTATCTGCTGGTGCGCGAGGCGGCGGCGCAGGGGGCGCGGGTCGAGGCGATTCCCGGCCCGTCGGCGGTGCTCGCGGCGCTCGTCGTCTCGGGTCTGCCGCCCTACCCCTTCACCTTCGCCGGCTTCCCGCCGCCCAAGCCGGGACGGCGGCGCGCTTTCTACCGCCGGCTCGCCGCGCTCGGGCACACGGTCGTGGTCTTCGAGTCGCCGCACCGCCTCCTCGCGAGCCTCGACGACGCGCTCGCCGAGCTGGGCGACCGCCCGGCGGCGGTCGGGCGCGAGCTGACGAAGCTGCACGAGGAGGTGCTGCGGGGGCGGCTCGCGGACATCGCGGCCGCCCTACGCCGCCGACCGGCTCTCAGGGGGGAATACGTGGTGGTCGTCGGCGGCGAGGGCGGCCGGGAAGAGGAACGTTCAGTCGTGGCGGAAGCGGTGGAGACGTAGCCAGGAGCGGGCGAAGACGACGAGCGGCGGTAGCGCGAGACAGGCGGCGATGCCGCCGATCAGCGCGACCATGTACTGCCCCCAGTCGATCTGTCGCGGGCCGAAGGAGTAGAGGCTCACCGCGATGCCCCACACCACCGCGGCCGCGGCGCCGAGGGTCAGCGCGAAATCCTTCTGCTCGGGCGCGAGCTGCGCGATCACCGGACTTCCTCCTTCCCGAAAAAGAGCAGGTCGACCTGCTACAAAGGTGCGGGGGCTCGGAACCCCGCGCGTGATGAGAAGGGCAAGGCGCGTGCCAGACGGGTAAGAGGGGGTGATGAGCGGTGTGCCCTGGGAAGGGCGGGTGGCGGCGCGGGCGGAATGCGCCCGCGAGTGGTGCTTTAGTGCACGGCGCGATGTAAGACCGGCGTACCAAGCCGCCGTCAGCTAGCGCAGGTACCCGAGCGACCGCAGCTTGGTGATGTGGTTCCACTCGAGATAGGTGGCGCCGAGCGATTCGTCGCCGGCGAGAAAGCGGCGGCGGGCGGCGGCGCGGGCGGCGAGCTCGCGCTCGCCCCAGGCGCGCAGCGCGGCGGCGACCGCGGGCTCGGCGGCGGCGCGGTTGGCGGCCTCGCCCGGGTCGGCGGCGAGGCTGTAGAGCTCGAGCGGGAGCCCGGGCTGGCGCGGGACGATGAGCTTCCACGGCCCGCGGCGCACCGCCCAGCGCTCCGGACCGTGGAGGATGACGTCGGCCATGAGCGCCGGGCGCGGCAGCGGGCGGCCGGCGAGGCCGGCCGAGAGGTCGCTCCCCTGCGACGGCGGCGGCTCGACGCCGACGAGCTTGAGGAGGGTCGGGAAGAAGTCGGCGATCCGTACCGGCGCTTCGACCACGCCCGGCGGAAGCCCCGGCGCGCGCAAGATGCCGGGGACGTGCAGCAGCTCCTGGTAGTGCGTGTGGCCGTGGTCGGCATTGGTCTCGTAGCCGCCCGCCTGTTCCTGCGGCAGGCGCGTCCAGAACTCCTCGCCGTGGTCGGAGAGGACAAGGAGCACGGTGTCCTCGGCCATGCCCAGCTCCTCGAGCCCGTCGAGGAAGCGCCCGACGGCGCGGTCGGTCGCCGCCACCTCGGCCCGGTAGAGCGCCTCGTGCCACCGCCGGTCGCGCGGCGGCGGGATCGGGTTCTCCGGCCGGCGGTCGGCGGCGCAACCGAGCGGCCCCCGGTACGCGGGTAGCAGCCGGCGCGCGACGCGCGCGCAGTCCGCGGCCGGCGGCTCGTAAGGGTTGTGCGGATCGAAGAGGTGGAGGTAGAGGAAGAGCCGCCGCTCGTCGCCATAGCGCTCGAGCCGCGCCAGCGTCTCCTCGACCAGCACCCCCGCCCGCTCCTCGCGCGAGACGTACTCGTCGAACCCCTGCTGCAGCCCGAAGGCCGGGTTGACGTAGATGTTGTGGTAGACGCCGAGGTTGTAGAAGCCGGCGCCGCGCAGCGTCTCGGCGAGCGTCCGCGCGCCGCCGGACAGGCCGGTGGGAGCGAACTCGCCGAAGCGGCGACCCGCGCCGTGCGTCTGCGGCTCGAGGCCGGTCATCAGCGTCGCGACCGCGGGCAGAGTCCAGGGCGAGGGCGTCGACAGGTCGGCGAAGCGAATGCCTTCCCGGGCCAGCCGATCGAGGTTCGGCGTCAGCCCCGTGCGGTCCCCATAGGCGCCCACGACGTCGGCGCGCAACGTGTCGATCAGCAGCACGACCAGATGCGGCCCCGCCCGCCGCCCCGCCGCCACGAGGACGGGATCGCCCCACAGCGCCACACCTTCGGGCAGCGGCCGCCCGCCCCGCCGCGCCTCCACCTCGAGCACCACCCGCCCGCCCGCCCGCGCCGCCGGCGGCAGCTCTTCGGCGACCCGCCGCCAGCCTGCCCGCTTCCCGCCGCCGCCGAGCCGCGTCTCGAACCACGGCCGCCGCGCGCCCCCGCTCTCGACGAAGGCGCGGAAGGTCGCGGTCACCCCCGCCCGATCGAACTCCGGCACCAGCCCGAGCCGCGTCTCGAACCGCGCGCCGCGCGGCAGACCGCCGGGCAGGTCGATCGCAACCGAAGACAGCCCCGGCAGGGAGGGAAGACATTCCCCTTCGAGGCACATCAGCCGATAGGCGTCGGCGGCCGGCCACCCGCTCAATCCCAGGAGCTCCGCCTTCCCGCCCGTGACCGACAGCCGCAGCGCCGCCACCCTCCCGGTCCAGTACGGCTCGCGCCCCAGCTCGACGTCGTACGAGTGCTCCCGCCCATCCGCCAGCAGCGGAAACGAGAGCGTCCGATAGGGCAAGAATCCCCGATCCTGCGCCAGCCGCCAAGACAAGGTCGCCAGCCGCGCATCCCCCCGCGCCACCACCGTCACCCGCGCCACCCGCGCCGCCGACAGCTCCGCCGGAATCACCCGTGGCCGGCCATCGACCACCCCACCCGCCGGCAGCTCGACCACCCCCCCCGGCGGCGCTTTGATGAGATCGCCCATCCGGATCAGACACTGCGGTTCGCGCTGGCAGGCACTGAGGAAGAGGAGGCAGCTCAAGAAGAGAAGCCCCGGGACCGCCGCGCTCCGGGTGCGCTCCTCTCCGGGAACGGCGCGCGCTTCTGTTGCCTGCGGGATCTGAGGCGCGCGCCTCGGCTTCGCTCCGCGCGTCATCGTTCGTGGCCTTCGGCGTTCATTGCCAGGCGCTGCGCTCAGACGTCCCTCCGTGGAGCGCACCCGGAGCGCTACCGTCGTGGTACATCGCCCCCACCGGACTCGTTCTTCCCTCGGGGCCTGTGGAGGACTCAGGCTGGTCTCCGAAAACGCCCGGGACGTGGCCCGGGCGCTACAGGAACCCTGCGGTGGTTGTGACGTAGCGCCCGGCCTACGTGCCGGGCGTTTTCGCACAATGCTCAAGATGACATCGGCCCGTTTGTGTCCACAGACGGTAGCCCTCCGGCGTGCGCTCTCTGGAGGCACGTGTGAGCGAGCGCTGGCAAGCCCCCTCGCAGTCACGAGCGTGTTGGCGCGAAGCGAACCCGAGGCGGGCGCCTCAGATCAGAAGTCCTCAGAGCGCCCGCCGGTGCCGGAGGGGAGCGCACGTCGGAGGGCGGTGGTTGCTCGCACGCCGGGGATCACGGGATCTACAACCGCCCGGTGATCCAGCATCCACCCAACACGCGCGTACCCTGATAGAAGACGGCGGCCTGGCCAGGAGTCACGCCGCGCTGCGGATTCGCGAACTCGACCTCGGCAGAACCACCGACGCCAGATCGGATGCGGGCAGCGACGCCCGGATGCCGCGAGCGGATCTTCACCGTCGCCTCGACCTCGCCACCCGGCGCCGGACCGATCCAGTGCAGCCGCTCGCCGACGAGCCCGGGCGCCATCAGCTCTTCCTCTTCGCCGACCACCACCCGGTTCGCCTCCGCCTCGATCCCGAGCACGTAGAGCGGCCGCCGCGCCGCCACCCCGAGCCCCCGCCGCTGCCCCACCGTGTAGCGATAGAACGGCTCCCCGCGCCCCAGCTCCTCGCCGCCGCTCGTCACCACCGCCGCCGGCTCCCCCAACGGAACCGCCATCGCATAGCGCTCCGGGTCCGCCGCCACCTGCCCCTCGACGAACTCCCGCACGCCGCCCGCGACGAAGCACACCTCCATGCTCTCGCCCTTCCCCGCCACCACCAGCCCCGCCGCGCGCGCGATCCCCCGCGCCTCCGTCTTGCTCATCCCGCCGAGCGGGAAGAGCGAGCGCGCGAGCTGCTCCCGGGTGAGCTCGAAGAGGTAGTAGCTCTGGTCCTTCTCGGCGACGGCCGCGGCGTGCAGCTCCGGCCCCTCCGGCCCCTCGACGATCCGCGCGTAGTGCCCCGTCGCCACCCGCTCGGCGCCGAGGAGGCGCGCCCGCTCGAGCAACAGGTCGAACTTGATCCAGGTGTTGCAGCGCACGCACGGGCTCGGCGTGCGGCCGGCGAGGTAGTCGGCGACGAACGGCTCGACCACCTGCCGCCGGAACTCGGCGTCGAGGCGCAGCGTGTAGTGCGGGATGCCGACCTGCTGCGCCACGCGCCGCGCGTCGCCCAAGTCGAGGGCGCCGCAGCAGCGGCCGTGCACCGCCTCCTCCGAGCGGTCCCAGAGGAGCATCGAGAGCCCGACGACCGGCGCGCCGCCGCGGGCCAGCAGGAGCGCGGCGACCGAGGAGTCGAGCCCGCCGCTCATCGCGACGGCGATGCGCCCGCTCACCGCGCCGCCTCGGGGGTGTACCGAAAACGCCCGGGACGTAGCCCGGGCGCTACGGGCCACCGGTGCATGCCGGCGGGCAGATCTGCCCGCGCTCACCGCACCGCCCCCGCGCCGGCCGCGGCCTCGGAGCGCCTCGTCATCGTCCTGACCGCCGCCACCTCGCGCTCCAGCGCTTCGAGGAACGCATCCACCTCCGCCTCGGTGTTGGCGATCCCGAAACTCACCCGCAGCGACGAGAGCGCCGCCGCGCGCGGGAACCCCGCGGCGAGCAGGGTGTGCGACGGCTCGACCGCCCCCGAGGCGCAGGCCGAGCCGGTCGAGACGGCGAAGCCGGCGAGGTCGAGCCGGATCATCAGCGCCTCGCCGTCGGCGCCGGGCAGCTCGACGTGCGAGGTGTTGGGCAGGCGCGGCGAGCCGGCGCAGTGGACGGCCGCGCCCGGGATGCGCGCGAGGCCCGTCTCGAAGCGGTCGCGCAGCGCGGCGAGCTTCGCGGTGCGGCCGTCGCCCTCCTCGTAGGCCGCCGCCGCGGCCGCGCCCAGGCCGACCAGCGCCGGCACGTTCTCCGTCCCGGCGCGGCGCCGCCGCTCCTGGCCGCCGCCGACCAGGAGGCCCGCGAGCTCGACGCCCTTGCGCACCCACAGCGCCGCCGCCCCGAGCGGACCGTAGAACTTGTGCGCGCCGATGGTGAGGAAATCGACCCCGAGCGCCGCGACGTCGACCGGCACCTTGCCGGCCGCCTGCACCGCATCGCAGAGGACCGGCAGGCCGCGCTCGCGGCAGACCCGCGCCACCTCGGCGACCGGCTGGAGGGTGCCGAGCTCGTTGTGGGCGAGCATCAGGCAGACGAGGCGCGTCTCGGCCGTCAGCGCCGCCGCGACCGCCGCGGCGGGGACGACGCCGTCGCCCCGAGGGGACACGGTGACGACGCGCATGCCGCGCCGGGCGAGGCGCGCCGCGCCCTCGCGGACCGAGGGGTGCTCGAGCGCCGAGACCACGATCTCGCCCTGGAAGCCGGCCCGCTCGGCGATGCCGAAGAGGACGGCGTTGTTGGCCTCGGTGCCGCTCGCCGTGAAGACGATCTCCGGCGGGCGGGCGCCGAGGAGGACCGCCACCTCCTCCCGGGCCACCTCGACCGCGTTACGCGCCGCCTGGCCGAAGCGGTGGCGCGAGGAGGGGTTCCCCCACTGCCCGCCGAGCCAGGGGAGCATGGCGTGGCGCGCCCGCGGGTGGAGCGGCGTGGTGGCGTTGTGGTCGAGGTACACCGGTTGCATGGCGGCTGTATTCTAGTGAGGTCTGCGCCTTGTGGCTCGACCTCCCTTCGGTCACTATCTGGGAGGAACCGTCTCTCGTGTGCCGTCGGATGTCCTCCCGAAAACGCCCGGGACGTAGCCCGGGCGCTACGAACTGCATGACGAACCGCTGATGACCCCACGCTCGCGCCTCGTTACCGCACTCTCCGCCCTCGCCCTGCTGGCCCTCCTCGCCGCTCCGGCCCCGGCGGCCGCGGCCGACAAGCTCTCGCGCAAGGAACGCAAGGAGCTGGCCGCGACGGCGGCGAAGCTGCCGGAGAAGTACCGCGCCTGGTACGAAGAGGTGGATTACATCCTCACCGACGAGGAGCGGGCGGCCTTCCTCGCCCTCGAGAAGGACTACCAGCGCGACGCCTTCATCCAGCGCTTCTGGGCGGCGCGCGACCCCTTCCCGGACACGGCGCGCAACGAGTTCAAGGACCGCTGGAGCGAGCGCGTGGCCCTCGCGCGCTCGGAGTTCGGGGCGCTCGACGACGCGCGCGGCAAGATGCTGCTCACCAACGGGCCGCCGCTGGCGCGCATCGTCTCGACGTGCAACACCATCCTCTGGCCGGTCGAGGTCTGGTACTACCGCGGCAGCGAGACGGTGGGGTTCGAGTTCTTCCTCGTCTTCTACAAGCGCTGGGGAGCGGGGAAGTTCCGGCTCTGGGAGCCTTCCGAGGGGCTCGACGCCCTGTTCCAGGACGGCCAGCGAAGCGCGAACGTGCAGGCGATCTACGACGGCTGCATGGACGGCGACAAGCTCGCCGCCGGCATCGGCTGGGTGGCGCGGCAGGGCTTCCACTCCTACGCCGTCATCCTGTCGAAGGTCGAGACGCGGCCCGAGGCGCCGAAGGGCGAGTGGGTCTCGACCTTCAAGTCCTACTCGACCGACCTCGCCGAGGGCACGGCGACCTTCCCGGCCCGCGTCGCCCTCGAGTATCCCGGACGGCACCAGGCGCGCACGGTCGTGCAGGGGGTGGTCACCGTGCCGGTCTCCGAGGCGACGGCGGTCCAGCTCGGCGAGTTCCGCTCCTACAACTTCGTGCTCACCGGCGAGATGCTCCAGGGAGGGCAGCTCTTCGAGAGCTTCCGCTACAAGTTCGACTTCCCGGTCGAGGAGGTGACCGGCGAGTCGCTGGCGATGATCTTCGAGCGCAGCCTGCGGCCCGGCGACTACACCCTGACGCTCAAGCTCGAGGACGTCAACGGCAAGCGCTTCTTCCGCGAGGAGAGGCAGCTCGCCGTGCCGCAGGTCGCGGGCGGGATGCCGCCGCTGCCGCCGGCCGACGCCGAGAGCGCGCGCCTCCTCGCCGAGGCCAACGCCGCGATCACGACCGGCGACCGCACGATCCAGTTGATCGAGCCGCACGGCGACCTCCACACCGGCATGCTGCGCTTCGAGACCATGACGACCGGCACCGGCATCGAGAAGGTGACCTTCGAGCTCGACGGCAAGCCGCTCTTGACCAAGAAGAAGCCGCCCTACAGCGTCGAGCTCGACCTGGGGTCGCTGCCGCGCACCCACCTCCTCTCGGCGGTCGCCTTCGACGCCGCCGGCGCCGAGCTGGCGCGCGACGAGCTGACGTTGAACGCCGGCGGCCACCGCTTCGCGGTCGATCTCGTCGAGCCGCGGCGGGGCAAGCGCTACGAGAACAGCCTGCGCGCCGAGGCCGAGGTGCAGGTGCCGGAGGGGCAGGCGGTCGAGCGGGTCGAGTTCTACTTGAACGAGACGCTGATCGCGACCCTCTACCAGGCGCCCTACGCGCAGCCCATCCTGCTGCCCAAGGATGCGGACCTCGCCTACGTGCGCGCCGTCGCCTACCTGGCCGACGGCAACTCGACCGAGGACACGGTCTTCGTCAACGCGCCCGACTACCTCGACGAGCTGGCCATCGAGTTCGTCGAGCTCTACACGACGGTCGTGGACCGCCAGGGGCACCCGGTCGCGGGGCTCGGCAAGGGCGACTTCACGGTCGTCGAGGACGGGGTCAGGCAGGAGATCGCGCGCTTCGAGACGGTGAGCGACCGGCCCTACCACGCGGCGGTGCTGCTCGACGTTTCGGCGTCAATGGAGCCGGAGATGGAGCGCGCCCAGAACGCGGCGCTGCGCTTCTTCGAGCAGGCGGTGCGGCCCAAGGACCGGGCGGCGGTCATCACCTTCAACGACCGGCCGGCCCTCGGCGCCAAGTTCACCAGCGACCAGAAGTCGCTCGCCGCCGCCCTCGCCGGGCTCAAGGCCGAGCGCGGCACGTCGCTCTACGACAGCATCATCTTCAGCCTCTACTACTTCAACGGCGTCAAGGGGCAGAAGGCGGTGATCCTGCTCTCGGACGGCAAGGACGAGTCGAGCCGCTTCACCTACGAGGACGCGCTCGAGTACGCGCGCCGGGCGGGGGTGACGGTCTACGCCATCGGCCTCGGCGAGGACGTGGACAAGAAGAAGCTCACCCGCCTCGCCGAGGAGACCGGCGGCCGCGGCTTCTTCCTGAAGGACGCCTCGCAGCTCGCCGCGATCTACACCACGATCCAGCAGGAGCTGCGCTCGCAGTACCTGGTGGCCTACCAGTCCACCAACACCACCGGCGACGACTTCCGCACCGTCGACGTCAAGCTCGCACGAGGCGGCCTCGAGGCCAAGACGATGCGGGGGTATTACCCGTAGGCGCAGAGGCGGCCCGCGTCGAGGCATGCGGGGCGGCTTCCGAAAACGCCCGGGACGTGGCCCGGGCGCTACGGAACCACGTAGCGCCCGGCCTACGTGCCGGGCGTTTTCGCACCATCGCCCGATTGTCGACCCAGGTGATGACGGGTGCCAGCCACCTTGCCCGGCTCACTGCTGATGCGTAGGATCGGCGCGATGTCGGGGCCGTATCGCCGACTGCGCGCCGTTCTCTCCTACCTGTTCTTCTGCTCCGTCTGTGCGTTCGGGGCCGAGGCCACCGACCTCCCGCCGCGCTATCAGGCGTGGCTCGACGAGGTGGCGCCGCTCATCATGCCGGCCGAGCGCGAGGCATTCCTCGGGCTCTCCCAGGACTACCAGCGCGACGCCTTCATCCGCCGCTTCTGGCAGGTGCGCGACCCCTATCCCGAGACGGCGCGCAACGAGCTGGCCGAGCGCTGGGAGGAGCGGGTGCAGATGGTCCGCGAGCGCTTCCGCGACGCCGCCGACGAGCGCGCCAAGGTGATCCTCTTCCTCGGGCCGCCGGCGGACACCGTCGAGTCGCGCTGCCCCGAGGTCCTCATGCCGCTCGAGATCTGGCGTTACGCCGAGGCCGCCGGCGTCAAGGGAAGCTTCAACCTGGTCTTCGCGCGCCCGGGCGGCAGCCGCTACCGGCTGTGGATTCCGAGCGACGGCCTGCGGCCGCTCCTCGCCTTCGACTTCCGCGTCGACGTCACGGCCAGCGACCACGCGATCCTGCAGGCCATCGCCGGCCAGTGCATGCGCGGCCAGGAGCTGGCGGGCCAGCTCCTCGGCGCCGCCGACTGGGGGCAGATCGAGTCGCACGTCCTGCCCAAGCCGAGCCAGGAGTGGCTGCGCACCTTCCTCGCCAAGTCGACCGACCTGCCGGCGGACGCCGCGCCGCTCGCCGCCCGCCTCGAGCTCGCCTTCCCCGCCCGCCGGCAGAGCCGCACGCTGGTCCAGGGAGTGCTCTCGGTGCCGCGCGCCGAGGCGCAGGCCGAGCGCCTCGGGACGGCCGGCATCTACACCTTCGTCCTCGACGGCGAGGTGCTGCGCAAGGGGGAGCTGTTCGAGAGCTTCCGCGTCAAGTTCACGCTGCCGGAGGCGGGCGCCGCCGGCGACAGCATCCCGCTCGTCTTCGAGCGCTCGCTCCGCCCCGGCGCCTACCGGCTGGTGGTGCGGCTCCACGACACCGCCTCGCAGCGCTACTTCCGCGAGGAGCGCGACCTCGAGGTGCCGGCGCTCGACCAGGTGGCGGCGGCGGCGCCCGGCGCGCCGAATCCAATGACCGCGCCGGCGCCCCTGATCAGCCCACCCCCCTCCCATCCACTGCTCGCCGAGGCCAACGCCGGGCTCGCCGGCGCCGACGCGCCGGCCGAGGGCGAGCAGTCGATCCGCATCCTGCCGCCGCCGTCGGGCCTCCTGACCGGACGGGCGCGGGTCGAGGCGATCGTCGCCGGCGACGGCGTGACGCGCGTGCGCTGGGACCTCGACGGCAAGCCGGTGATGAGCAAGAGGGGCGCGCCCTACAGCGTCGAGCTCGACCTCGGGCCCGACCCGCGTCTGCACCGCCTGGCGGCGGTGGCGCTCGGCGCCAAGGGCGAGGAGCTGGCGAGCGACGAGCTGCGCTTGAACGCCGGCCCCCACCGCTTCTCGCTGCGCCTGGTCGAGCCGCAGCCCGGGCGCACCTACCGCACGAGCCTCCGCGCCCAGGCCGAGGTCGAGGTGCCGGAGGGGGAGACGCTCGAGCGGGTCGAGATCTTCTTGAACGAGGACCGGATGGCGACCCTCTACCAGCCGCCGTTCGCGCAGCCGCTGGTGCTGCCGCAGGGGAACACGCTCTCCTACGTGCGCGCCGTCGCCTTCCTCGCCGACGGCAACTCGACCGAGGACGTGGTGCTGGTCAACGCCCCGGAGTACGGCACCGCGATCGACGTCCACATGGTGGAGCTCTACACCACCGTCGTCGACCGCCGCGGCCGCCCGGTCGACGGCCTGGCGCGCGAGGAATTCACGGTGCTGGAGGACGGCGCCGAGCAGCGCCTTCACCGCTTCGAGCGGGTGACCGATCTGCCGATCTACGCCGGGGTGATGCTCGACACCTCGGCCTCCATGGCCGAGGAACTGCACGAGGCGGTGCGCGGCGCCCTGGCCTTCTTCGAGACCGTGATCCAGCCCAAGGACCGCGCCGCCGTCTTCACCTTCAGCGACCAGCCGCAGCTCGCCGTGCGCTTCACCAATGACGCCACCATCCTGGCCGGCGGCCTCGCCGGGCTCGCCGCCGAGGGCAACACCGCGCTCTACGACAGCCTGATCTTCGCCCTCCACTACTTCGGCGGCATCACCGGCAAGCGGGCGCTCGTGGTGCTCACCGACGGCGTCGACGAAGGGAGCCGCTACGACTTCCAGAACGCCCTCGAGTACGCCCGCCGCAGCGGCGTCGCCCTCTACACGGTCGGCATCGACATCGGCACCAAGGAGGCCGACGCGCGGATGAAGATGGAGCGGCTGGCGAGCGAGACCGGCGGCCGCTACTTCTTCATCGACCAGGCGAGCGACCTGAAGCGCGTCTACGCCGAGATCGAGGGCGACCTGCGCACCCAGTACCTGCTCGCCTACCAGTCGGCGAGCGAGGCGGCGGCGGACAAGTACCGCACGGTCGAGGTGCGGGTGAAGCGGCCCGGGCTCGAGGCGCGCACGCTGCGGGGGTACTACCCGTGAGCCCACGGACGTCCGGGATGTGGCCCGGGCGGCACGATCCGAAAACGCCCGGGACGTGGCCCGGGCGCTACGAGCACTGAGCCAGCTTCCGTCTCTCGTGCTCGCGTCGGGATCGCCGCGGCGGCGCGAGCTGCTGGCTGGGCTGGGGCTCGCGTTCACCGTCCGCCCGGTGGACCTCGACGAAACGCCGCTCCCGGGCGAGGAGCCGGGGGCGACCGTCCGCCGCCTCGCCGAAGCCAAGGCCGCGGCCGGCGCCCGGCCGGGCGAGCTGGCGCTGGGCGCCGACACGCTGGTGGTGCTCGACGAGGCGGTGCTCGGCAAGCCGCGCGACGCCGAGGAGGCGGTGGAGATGCTGCTGCGGATCGCCGGGCGCGAGCACACGGTGCTGACGGGGGTGGCGCTCTGCGAGCGGCTGGGCAAGGGGGATGGAGACGTGCGCCGCGCCGCGACGCTCGAGACCTCGCGGGTGACGATGGCTCCTCTCACCCGCGAGCAGGCAGCCTGGTACGTCGCCACCGGCGAGCCGCTCGACAAGGCCGGGTCCTACGCCATCCAGGGGCTCGGCGCCCTGTACGTGGAAGCGGTCTACGGCAACTACACCAACGTCGTCGGCCTGCCGCTGCCGGCGACAGCTCGCCTGTTCCGCGAGCTGGGCTACGACGTCATGGACTTCGCTGCGCCCAGGATGACTTAGCTAGTCCTTCGACGTCGCCGACGCCCGTATGGACCGTGCAGCCGCGTGGGGTGCCGGACCGCAGGGCGCGGAACCGGCGCGCGCCCCCTCGCCTGGCAACACCGTTGTGATGCACTCCGCGTAGCGGAGTGCGAACCGAAGGCCACCACGCCCTGCTATCAGCACCGCGAAGCGGCGTGCCTGTGGAGCGCCCTGCGGACCGGCACCCCACGCGGCGACTATCCGTCCCGCGCGGGGGGCCCCCTCACCCGACCTTGATCGCGTCCCCCAGCGAGTCGAGCGAGAAGTTGGCCATGATCTGGTGGCCGTTGAAGTCGAGGACCCGCAGGTCCTCCTCCCCCTCGAGGTCGCGGGCGATGCTGTCATAGGAGTGGCTGTAGCGCTCGCGCACCACGCCGAGGTCCACCTCGTAGGCGATGAACTTGTCGATCCCCTTGTAGCGGAGCTTCTCGATCAGCCGGCCGTCGGTGATCTGGGGATAGGTCGAGAGGGCGAGGATGGGGCCGGTGCCGGTGAAGAGGAGATAGGCGCGGGTCGGTCCGTTCACCGGCACGGACGCTACCCTCCGCTCTCGCGCAGTGTCAAGAAACGGACGGCTTCTCTCCTGGTACCGTTTTGCTACTTCGATCAAGCCCCCTGCCGCTTCGCGGCCCACCCTGACCGGCTTCGCCGGTCAGCGAGTCGGCGATGTGGAGGAAATCCGCGTCGACGGCGAGGAAGGCGTCCACCAGCTCGGGGTCGAAGTGGCGGCCGCGGTCGGCGGCGATCCGCCGCACCGCCTCGTCGTGCGCCAGCGGCGGCTTGTAGGGGCGCCGGCTGATGATCGCGTCGTAGGCGTCGACCAGGGCCACGATGCGGGCGGCGAGCGGGATCGCGGCGCCGGCGAGGCCGCGCGGGTAGCCCGAGCCGTCCCAGCGCTCGTGGTGGCTGTAGGCGATCTCCATCGCCAGGGCGAGGAAGCTCCGGCCGCCGTGGCGCTCGATGACCGAGCGCAGGACGTCGCCGCCGACCGTCGTGTGCTCGCGCATCAGCGCCTGCTCGCCGGGGTCGAGCCCGCCCGGCTTGCGCAGCACGGCGTCGGGGGTCGCGACCTTGCCGATGTCGTGCAGCGGGCTCGAGCGGCCGAGCTGCTCGATGAAGGCTCCGTCGACGCCGCGGTGGCCGCGGGCGCGCAGCTCCTCGGCCAGGCGCTGGCTGTAGGCGGCGATCCGCTCGAGGTGCTGGCCGGTCGTGCCGTCGCGCAGCTCGGCGAGCTTGGCGAGGGTGAAGACCGCGACGTCGCGGGCCTCGCGCAGCTCGCGCTGGCGCGCGCGCAGCACCCGCATGCGCAGCTTGTAGGCGCCGCCGCCCACCACCACCAGGGTCACCGCGCCGAGGCCCAGGAACCAGACGGTCTGATGGAACCGCGGCGGCAGGCGGAGCGCGACGCTCGCCCCCGCCGGGCTCCAGACGCCGTCCTCGTTGGCGGCGATCACCCGGAAGTCGTAGCGCCCCGGCGGCAGGTTCATGTAATAGGCCACGCGCCGCGCGCCGGCCTCCTGCCAGTCGCGGTCGAAGCCGTCGAGCCGGTAGCGGAAGCGCACCGCCCCGGGCACGGCGAGGCCGATGCCGGTGTAGGCGATCTCGACCTCGCCCGCGCCGACCGGCAGGCGCACCGGCGGACCGAGCGGCAGCGGCTCGCCGTCGGCCACGACCTGCTCGACGTGGACGAGAGGCGGCCGCGCGTTGGCGCGCAGCCGCGCGGGATCGACGACCACCGCGCCCTGCACGGTGGGGAACCAGAGCCGGCCGTCGCGGCCCCGCCAGCCGGCCGGCTGGCCGCCGCCGTTGCACTCGGCGCTGCGCATGCCGTCGCGCACCCCGAAGACGCGCAGCGACAGCGGCCGCCGCCCGGCCGCGGCGGCCGCGAGCTCGGCGCGCCGCACCCGCACGACGCCGCGGTTGGTGGTGAGCCAGAGGTAGCCGCGGCCGTCGTCGAGAATGCGTGAGACGACGCCGTTCGGCAGCCCCTCGCGGCTACCCCAGCGGGTGAAGACGCCGCGCTCCAGCCGCGCCAGGCCGCCGCCGTAGGTGCCGATCCAGAGCGCGCCGCCGGCGTCCTCGTGGAGGGCGCGCACGTGGTCGTGCGGCAGGCCGTCGGCGGCGGTGTAGCGCGTGAAGCGGCCGGCGCGGAAGCGGCCGAGGCCGCGGCGGGTGCCGATCCAGAGGCCGCCCGCGCGGGCGTCGGCGAGGGCCAGCACCTCGTCGTCCACCAAGCCGTCGGCCGTGGTGTAGAGGCGGAAGTGCTCGCCTTCGAGGCGCGCCAGCCCGGCGATCGTCCCCACCCAGAGGACGCCCGCGCGGTCGCGCAGGATGGCCCGGCTGACGACGTGCGGCAGCCCGCGCGCGATGCCGACCTCCTGCCAGCGACCGCCGGCGTGGCGCCAGAGCCCGTTGGCGCCGGCCCATAGGCTGCCGTCGCGATCGGCGTAGAGCGCGGTGACGCAGCCGAGGGCGCGGCGATCGAGGGGCTCGCGCACGAAGCCGCCGGCGGCGAGACGGGCGAGGCCGCCGCACAGGGCGCCGGCCCAGACGGTGCCCGCGGCGTCCTCGGTGATGGGCACGACGGCCGCCTCCGGCAGCCCCTCGGCCGTGCCGTAGCTGACGAAGCTGCCGGCGCGCAGCCGCACCAGCCCGGCGCCGTCGGTGCCGACCCAGAGGTTCCCCTCGCGGTCCTCGTAGACGGACCGCAGACCCGTGCTCCCGAGCCCCGCATGGCGCTCGACCACGCCGCCGGCGCCGGCGCGGAGACGCTGGAGGCCGCCAGCGGTCCACCACAGGCTGCCGTCACGATCGGCGACGAGGGCGCCCGTGACCTCGTTGCGCGCGGCGAGCGTCCCGCCGGCGGCGCGGAAGCCCCGGCCCTCGCCCTCCCATCGCGCCAGGCCGCCGTGGGTGCTCGCCCAGAGCGCACCGGAACGATCGGTGGCGAAGGCGTAGACCCACGCGTGCGGCAGCCCGCTCTCGCGGCCGTAGGCCGTGAAGCGGCCACCGCGCAGGCGCGCCGCGCCGTTGCGCGTGCCGATCCAGAGCTCGCCGGGCGTGCGCCCGGCGGCGATCGCCAGGACGACGTCGTCGGGAAGACCGTCGGCGCGCGTGTAGACCCGCGGCCGGCCGGGCGGCGCGAACTGGACGAGCCCGGCGTTCGTGCCCACCCAGAGGCGGCCCGCCGTGTCCTCCCTGAGCGCGTAGACGCGGTCGTCCGGCAGCCCGTCGCGCGTGGTGAAGGTCGTGAAGGCGTCCCCGTCCTTGCGGATCAGCCCGCCGTCCTCGCTGCCGATCCACAGCCGGCCCGCGCGGTCCTCGTAGAGCGCCAGGAGCCGGCTGCTGGCGAAGCCGGGCGTCGAAGCGTCGTAGACGGTGAAGCGGACGCCGTCGAAGCGCGCCAGACCGCCGAACGTCGCGAGCCAGAGATAGCCGTCGCGGGTCTGCAGGATCGAGGTGACGGAGCTCTGCGGCAGACCGTCCTCGGTCGTCCAGGTGTCGCTGACGTATTGCGCCAGCGAGAGCGTCGGATCGAGCCCGGCCGCCGGCCGGGCGAGGAGCACCCCGGCGAGGGCGAGAACCAGGAGGGCGGCGCGCCGCCCGGCGGGCCGCTCCTCCTGCGAAAGGCGGCGAACGGCCGAGGCAGCGCTCACACAGCTCCAGGGACGACGACCTGGCAGAAAGAAGAGTGCGACCGATTGTAGCCTAGGCGACCGCCGGTGGAGCCGAGGCGCTTGCCGTAGAGTCCGCCCGCATGGAACCGGCCTGGATGCCCCCCGCGGTCGTGCTGGTGCGCCCGCGCGAGGAGGGCAACGTCGGCGCCGCCGCCCGCGCCATGGCCAACATGGGCCTCGGCCGCCTGCTCCTCGTCGAGCCCGCCGCCCCCCTCGGCAACGTCGCCCGCGCCTTCGCCGTCGGCGCCCGCCACATCCTCGACGCCGCCGAGCGCCACCCCACCCTCCCCGCCGCCCTCGCCCCCTTCCGCCGCGTCGTGGCGACCACCTCCACCCGCGACCGCCACCTCTCGGTGCCCCTCCTCCTCCCCCGCGACCTCCCCGCCCTCCTGGCCCACGACCCGAACACCCCCACCGCCCTGGTCTTCGGCCCCGAAGTCGGCGGCCTCACCAACGACGACCTCTCCCTCGCCGGCGCCATAGTCCACATCCCCTGCGCCCCCGAGCAGCCCACCCTCAACCTGGCCCAGGCCGTCCTCCTCCTGGCCTACGAGCTCCACACGAGCCGCCTCGACCCAAGCGCTCCATCTCCCTCGGAGCCCCCCGCCACCGCCGGCGACCTGGACGGCCTCTTCACCCAGCTCACCGACCTGCTCACCACCGCCGGCTTCGCCCGCGACGACACCTTCCCCGGCGTCCTCCGCGACCTCCGCCAGCTAGCCGCCCGCTCCCAAGCCACCGAGCGCGAAGTCACCATCCTCCGCGGCATCTGCCGGCGGGTGCACCACGCGCTGTCGCGAAAAACTTCTGGGTAGGAAGACGTGTGAAGGACTTCGGCCGCTCTCCGAAAACGCCCGGGACGTAGCCCGGGCGCTACGGTAAGGATGACAAGCGGTCTTTCGGACGTCGCCGGAGCTATCCGGACCGTGCAGCCGCGTGGGGTGCCGGTCCGCAGGGAGCGACCGGAGCGCGCCCCCCACAGCCACCACGACCGTCGTGATGCACGCCGCGCCAGCGGCGTGCGAACCGCAGTCCTCCACCCCCTCCTACCAGCACCGCGAAGCGGCGCGACTTGGAGCGACCGGAGGACCGGCACCCCACGCGGCGACTGTCGGTGCCGCGCGGGCTCTTCTTCCTCTTGTCTTTGTCTTAGTCGGGTTTGGTATACCCGCGGATGGCCATCTGGTACAGCAGCGCCGACATGCACCGCCGCGTGACCTTGCGCACGCTCGACGGGTGATACCCCATCTCCCCCGCCACCTCGTCCGAGTCATACCCCAAGCTGTACCGCAGCCGCAGCAGCTTCTGGCACCGCACCGGCAACGCCTGGAGCAGCAGGTTCAAGTCCCATCGCAGCTCCGCCTTCTCCTGCGGCGCCGACTGCGGCTCCGACAACAACTCCAGGATGGTCGCGTCCACCGCGTTGTAGAGACTCGCCCGCCGCTTCCGCCAGTACACCACGCAGCGGTTGCGCAGCGTGATCAGCAGCCAGGCCTCGGGATCGTTGATCTGCTCCCACTTCTGGACCGTCGACATCAAGGCCTCCTGGATGAGGTCCTCGGCGTCGTGCGCCGGCACCCGATAGCGGGCGAGCACCTGCTTCAGCCGCGGGCGCACCCTGGGCAGCAGCTCCTCCAGCGGCTCCCGGGCCATCGGCTGTCCAGGAACGGCCATGGTCTCCCGTCCTCGGTCCCAACAACGAAGGGGCGGTGTCCAGGTGCCGATCTCGGCTCGCGAGCCGCCAACCGCCTTCCGGGTCCCGAAGAAGGGGATGATAAACTCCCCGGCCGCATGGCGACAACTCTCGGCACCAGGACCGACGTCGCGAGGGGGCTGCGCCGGACACCGGTCGTCGGGGTCGTCCGCACCGGCTCCCCCGAGGAAGCCCTCCGGCAGGCCCGCGCCTTCGCCGCCGCCGGCCTCGAGCTGGTGGAGGTCACCTTCACCGTCCCCGGGGCGCCGCGGCTCATCCGCGACTTGATCGCCGCCCGCGGCGGCGACGGCCCCCCCTTCTACGGCGCCGGGACCGTGACCACCGCGGCGCGGGCGCGCGAGGCGGTCGCGGCCGGGGCCGAGTTCCTGGTCACCCCGAACGTGGCGCCGGAGGTGGCCGCCGAGGCCCGCCGGGCGGACCTCTTCCTCGTCTTGGGCGCCCTGACCCCGACCGAGATCGTCGCGGCCCAGGAGCTGGGCGCGGACGTGGTCAAGGTCTACCCCCTGCCGGCGGTCGGCGGCGCGGCCTACCTCGCAACCGTCCGGCAGCCCCTAGGCGACGTCCCCATGCTCGCCGCCGGCGGCTTCGGCGTCGAGGAGATCCCGGCCTACCGCGCCGCCGGCGCGGCGGCCTTCGGCATGGGGCCGCCGCTCGTCGGCGCCGATGCCGAGGAGACGCGCCGGCGGGTGACGCGGGCCATCGAGCTGGCGCGGGGCGGCGGGGACGGAGCGCGATGAGCACGAACACGCCGCCACCACGCCAGATCGTCTTCGACCCCACGCCCGAGATCTTCGCCACCGACACGGCGGGCAGCTTCTCGTTCCCGCTGATCGTCGCGGCGAAGGCCTATCTGCCGACCAGCGCCTACGACGAGGTGCGGTTCGTCTTCTCCGTCTGGCACCCTTCGGGGCAGCGGACGATCGACCTCGACCGCGCCTACGTCGAGCTGCGCGCCTCCTTCGACCCCGACGACGAGCACTGGACCAAGATCGCCGAGATCGAGCCCGTCGTGCCGCCCTACGCCGGCGGCGACAGCTTCGACGGCTGGATCGTCCTCCCCATCCTCGGCGCCGTCTCGGCCTTCAGCCTGGTGGGCAGCGGCTTCGAGTCGCGGGCGCGCCTCCAGGTGCGCGCCAGCGCCTATCTGGTGCCGTGAACCAGATCGAGCTCCTCTCGCGCCTCGCCCAGCCCGCGGCGAGCCGGATCGTGCTGCTGGTGATCGACGGGCTGGGCGACATCCGCACCGCCGCGCAGACCGCCACCGCGCTCGAACGCGCCAACCTGCCCAATCTCGACGCCCTGGCCGCGCGCTCGGCCCTGGGGCGGATCGTCCCGGTCGCCCAGGGGGTGACCCCCGGCAGCGGCCCCGGGCACCTGGCGCTCTTCGGCTACGACCCGATGCTGCCGGAGCACGACATCGGCCGCGGCGTCCTCGAGGCGATGGGGGCGGGGATCCGCCTCGGCCCGCACGACGTCGCGGCGCGCGGCAACTTCGCCACCGCCGACGCCGCCGGCAACCTGACCGACCGGCGGGCGGGGCGCATCTCGACCGAGGAGTGCCGCCGCCTCGTCGAGGTGATGCGCGCGGCGCTCGCCGCCGAGCCGGTGCCGGGGCTCGAGGTCGAGATCGTCGCCGGCGAGGGGCACCGCTTCGTGCTGATCTTGAAGGGCGACGACCTCTCGCCCGCGGTCTCGGACACCGATCCGCAGCGGCTGGGTGTGCCGCCGCTCTCCCCGGAGGCCGAAGAGTCGAGGGCGCGGCACACGGTCGAGCGGCTGCGACGGGCGATCGCGATCATGGAGCGGGCGATCGCCGGCGAGCCCAAGGCCAACCGGATCCTGCTGCGCGGCTTCTCCAGGCTCCCTCACCTGCCCGATATGGACGAGCTCTACGGCCTGCGCTGCGGCGCCTTCGCGGGCTACCCGCTCTACCGCGGCGTGGCGGCGGCCTGCGGCATGGAGGTCGTGCCCTGCGGCAAGAAGCCGGCCGAGACGCTCGACGCCGTGCTCGCGAGCTGGGAGCGCTTCGACCTCTTCTTCGTGCACGTCAAGCAGGCCGACGCCGCCGGCGAGGACGGCGACCTCGACGCCAAGGTGCGGGTGCTCGAGGACGTCGACCGGGAGCTGCCGCGCCTGCTCGAGCGGCGCCCCGACGTGGTGGCGGTCACCGGCGACCACTCGACGCCGGCGCCGATGAAGCTGCACAGTTGGCACCCGGTGCCGCTGCTCCTCCACGGCCCCTATTGCTTCGTCGACGGCTCGACGGAGTTCACCGAGACGGCCGCCGCCCGCGGCCATCTCGGGACCGTGCCGTCGTACCACCTGATGGGGCTGCTGCTCGCCAACGCCGGGCGGCTGGCGAAGTTCGGGGCCTAGCGCCCGGCCTACGTGCCGGGCGCTCCAGCCTGTTACCGCTCCTTCGGGATCACCGAGATCCCGCCGTTGCGCTCGAGCACGGCGTACTTGATCTGATCCAGCCGCTCCAGCCCCTGGAGCTGGCGGGCGGCGTGGAGCACGTCGTCCTCGTCGATCATCGAGCGGTCGAGGTGCTCGCGGATGGGCTTGCCGTCCTCGACGACGACGAGCGGCAGCCCCTCGGTCACCCGCTTGACGGTCTCGGAGCGCTCCTTGAGCCAGGCGAGGGCCTGGTCGAGCACGAACAGCGTCAGGATCAGCAGGCCCGCGCCCGTGACCGAGAAGTCCTCGCCGAGCAGGGCCTGCTGCGTCGTCTCGCTGATGATCAGCAGCAGGACGAAGTCGAAGGTCGTCACCTGCGACAGCGACCGCTGGCCGGTCACCCGGAAGACGAGGAGCAGGAAGAGGTAGACGGCGGCGCCGCGGAGCACGGAGTCCATGGCCGGCCTCCTTGGTCAGGGGTAGACGAACTGTGAGAGCGCGAGCGACGGGCCGCCGGCCACGCCCAGCGTGGCGCGCGCCGGCCCGATCCGCTCCGGCTTGAAGTCGACGACGACGTCGAATGAGGTGCCGGGCCGCGCCACAGGGAAGACCAGCCACAGCCGGTCGGGCGTCGGGACCATTGTCTCCGGCTCGGGGACCGTCTGCTCGTAGTGCATGCGCTCGACGTAGCGCGGATGCACCCAGAGCCGGACCTCGCGCCCGGCGGCGGCGCGCGGGCCGATCCGCAGGGTCAGCCGGTTCTTTCCCTCGAGACGCAGGAAGCGGTCGTACTCGACCGTCAGGCTCGCCGGCTCACCGGCGGTCGTCCTGCTCAGGAGCCCTCGACCGAAGAGCCCGGCCAGGGCGGCGAGCACCACGAGGATCATGACCACGCGCGCGACTGCCTGCACCCGCCACTCGCGGCGCTGGAAGTCCATGTCCTGATTGATCTCGAGGCTGGGATCCCGCTCCCGCGGCTCCTCCGGCTGGGCCATCGCGCACCCTCCGCCCTGCGCGCGGGGGTGCAGCAAGCTTCAGGCCACGGCCGTCAGGGAAGCGGGGACACCACGCCGGCGCCGGCGTGCGGCGCGGTGCCGCGCGGATCGGTGGCGGCCTCGAAGCCGCCGGCGGCGAGACGCCGTACGGCGGTGAGCTTGGGCCGGTCGCGCTCCTTGGTCAGCACGATCGCGTGGCCGCGGCGCTCGAGCTCGGCGCGGGTCTCGGGGGCGAGGGCGTCGGCCTCGACTTCCAAACGGTCGGGGAGCCACTGGTGGTGGATGCGCGGGCGGGAGAGGGCGTCGGTGAGGGTGTCGCCGTCGACGAGGAGGGCGAGGAGGGCCTGCGCGACCGAGGTCGGGATGCGCGGGCCGCCGCGGCCGCCGAGGGCCAGCGCCTCGCCCTTGCGCCAGGCGACCACCGGGGTCATCGAGGAGAGCATCCGCTTGCCGGGGGCGATCGTGTTGGCGTCGCCCATGACCAGGCCGTTCAGGTTCGGGCGACCGGGCGCGGTGACGAAGTCGTCCATCTCGTCGTTCAGGAAGAATCCGGCGCCGGGGACGTAGAGGCCGCAGCCGAAGAGGTCGTTGACGGTCGTGGTGAGGGCCACCAGGTTGCCGGCGCCGTCGACGACCGAGAGGTGGGTGGTGTCGGTCGACTCCGGCGAAGTGGCGGTGGTCGCGGCCCAGCCGCCCCAGGGCGCCACCTCGGCCGAGGGCGCGGCCCTGCCGCGCTCGACCCCGGCGGCCAGGGCGTCGAGCCGGCGGGCCGCCAGCAGCTCGGCGGTCGTGGCGCGGCTGGTCGCCGGGTCGCCGAGCAGGGCGCGGTCGGCGAAGGAGCGGCGGAAGCTCTCGGCGAGGAGGTGCCAGCGGTCGCTGCCGCGGCGCGGGAAGCTCCCCCAGCCGAGGCGCTCGAGGGCGCCCAGGGTCTCGCCGAGGACGACGCCGCCCGAGGACGGGAGCCCCATGGCCGCCAGCTCCCAGCCGAAGGCGCTGAAGCGCACCGGCTCGCGCCAGACCGGGCGGTAGGCGGCGAGGTCGGCGGCGCGGAGGACGCCATGGTGCGCGCGCGAGGCCGCCTCGATCGCCGCGGCGACCCGGCCCTCGGTGATGCCGGCGGGGCCGCGCTCGGCGTAGAGCGTCAGGGTGGCGGCGAGGTCCGGGAGGCGCAGGGTGCTGCCGGCGACGAGGGGCTCGCCGTCCGGGAACCAGAGCTGCGCCGTCTCCGGGAAGCGCGTCAGGAGCTTGCGCTCGCGCTCGAGGACGTCGTGGAGCTGGGTGCTGACGCGGAAGCCGTCGGCTGCCAGACGTATCGCGGGCGCCACGACGCGCGCCCAGGGCAGGCGGCCGTGGCGGCGGTGGAGCTCGTGGAGACCGGCGGGCGAGCCGGGGACGCCGGCGGCGAGGGGGCCGGCGGTGGAGGCGTCGGGCACGCGCTCGCCCTGGGCGTCGACGAACATGGTGCGATGGGCGGCGGCGGGGGCGGTCTCGCGGAAGTCGAGGGTGGTGACCTCCTTGCCGACCTTGACGACGGCGAAGCCGCCGCCGCCGAGGTTGCCGGCCTCCGGGAAGACGACGGCGAGGGCGAGGGCGGTGGCGACGGCGGCGTCGACGGCGTTGCCGCCGGCGCGGAGGATGTCGAGGCCGGCCTGGGTCGCGAGCGGCTGCTCGGAGGCTACGGCGCCGCCGGCGCCGCGGGCGGGAGGCGGGACGGCGGCGGGGAGGGGCGGCGAGGAGAGGGCGGCGAGGAGGAGCGCAGTGGCGAGGGCCAGCGACGACGTGAGGCGCATCCTCAGAGTCTCGCACACAGACTCCTCGCTGCGGGCTCAGGAGCACTGAGCCGAATCACGCACCGTGTCGAGCGAACTTACCCACCGGGCCCGGGACGACACTTCGCCTCTACGACCGTGGCCTTGACCGTGGCTCGTCCTTCGAAACCGCGATCATCACGCACGAGCAACTGGATCGTGTGCTCGCCGATCGGCAGACTGACGGCAGGCCGCACCCCCGTGACCGTGCCGAAGGGCCCAGACCACTCGAAGGTGAGTGGATGAGCGGGGTCGTTGGTGGACCGAAGTCCGTTCAGAGTGACCATTGCTTTGCCGCTCCTGTCGGCCACGGCGGTGCGATTCTTGCCGGCATGGGCGACTGGCACCGCGGCGGTGGTGGCATTGCCGAGCTCGTCGGTCAAGCTCACACTGAGCGAGACGGGAGTCGAGGAGTCAGGGGTGCCCACTTGGCCGGTGTAGCTGGTGTCGCTCAGAAAATCGCCGCTGACGTAGCGCAGCAGCAGCGGCATACGGTCGAAGAACGCGACGAACGGGAAGGCCAGCACCTCCTGCAGGCCAGGTGCAGCATCGCGGGCGGTCACTTCGAGGGTCACGCCGTTCGGCGTGCGGAGGGTGCTGCTGCCGGCAAGCACCGGCGGGTCGCTGTCCTTGGCGAAGTGGAGCACGCTCGAGACCAGCACCTCCTCGGTATCGGCCCTGTAGACGAGCAGCGTGGCCCGTCCCATGAAGCCCGTGGGCAGATCATCGGGAAAGTTCAGCCGCACTCGCGCCGGGTTATCACGGCCGCCGAGCAGAGTGAACAGCTCGCGCACGCGGATCTCCGGCTGCGCAGTACCCCCTGGGGCGGATTCCAAGATGATCGGCCCGATATGGCCGAACAGGTGCTCCTCGAGGTTGTCGTCCCAGATCACGTCCAGGAACACGCGGGTATCCTTCCCGCCCGGCCCCATGACCTCGGCATTCGACAGCTCCGTCACCACCTCCACCGGCGAGGCGACCTTTGCGGTGGTGAGGTTGTTCCACGTCCATACCACCTTGCCTACATCGGGCGCCACGCTCGGACCGGAGAAACCCTCGCCGAAGGTCACGTTGAAGCCGCTGGGACAAAGGAACGGCCGGTAACCGATGTCGTAGAAGATGTCGGTGTAGAGCTGCGTGTGGTGACCTCCCAGCTCGGCGAGTCGCTTGCGGATCTCTTCGCTGGTCAAGCCGCCGAGTCGGTCTTCGGCTAATAGGCGCGCGTCGAGATCCGCGATCCTCACCGAGCGCACGTACTCCGCCCTCCCTGCGCCCTCCGTCCCTGCCGCGGGAACCATGAGCACATCGTCCGGCACTCCTGCCGGCGGCGCCGGCACGCTCGGGCAGGACGGCTCTCCGGTCTGTAGGAGGTTGGAGAACCGGATTGCGCCATGTGGATGAGATGCGCCGCCAAGGGGATCGCAGTCGGCCAGTCCGTCTCCGGACTCGAAGATGTAATGCGTCAAGGCGTAGCGGGTGCAGCGGGAAGGCTTAGAGCAGTCGCGTGGGCCAAGGGCTGCGAAGTTCTCGGGGACGTTGAGCATCGTACAGATGGCGAGCTCGTGGGGAGCGGAACCGAAGTTGAGAGCTACGACTGTGAGGATCAGCTTCCGATCAGGCGTGCCGGGCGGGTCGATGGTGAGCTTCGAGAGGTAGCTGACATCCTGGCCGGGGCACTTATCCTCATCAGGACGCTCTGAGCGGTCCTCAAAGCTCCGACATGGCGTCGGTGCGGCATTGAGCGGGAACCCGGAGGGGACTTGCCTGACGACGTACACCAGATCGTTGAAGTCCAGGTCGGAGATCGGCCTGGCCGCGTCTTCCCACTCGAACAGCCAGGTCCCGGGAAAGATCTTGCTGGTCCGCAGGTGATCGAGCATCCCGTCGCTGTTCTTCGCCTCGTCGGAGGACCACACCTGATCGACCGTCCCGTTGCGGTCCGTGTCCGAGTGAAGGTTCGTCGCCAAGGCGTCGCCGGCGTCCATCGTGCCGAGATCCGTCTCCTTCAGCTCGATGCAGCGACAATTGAACTCTTCCTTGTCCCCCTGCGGGCACCCTGAGCAAGTTTGGGTGTCGAAGAAACACCCTGGGATCTCCGTGCTGCCCACCTTGCACCTGAGCCCAGCGATGGTGGGGTTGGTCGGAGAGGCGATCTGGATCGCGTTGCGGAAGAACGCCTTGCTGAAGAGGATCTGGGCGGCGACCGGCCCGGTCGTTTCCAACGACACCGAGCCGTCGGGGTTCTCGTCCGGTTGACTCGCCGCAACCGGGCTGGCCGAGATGCATGCCAAGGCGCATGCCACAACCGCCGTGAACCTGGCGGTTCCGCGCTGGAGAGGCTGGCTAGGCCCGACGCCGTTCATAGCCTTGCCTTTCTGTTCTTTGAGTACGAAAATATCTTACCACAAACAGTGCGGCGTGTCACCCGCCCGGGAGTGCTGGTCCTCAATGATCCGGCGACATCGCGGAGGATGGCGAGGTCACCCGGCGCGCGGGGGGCGCGCTCGCGCATGCCGTCGACCAATCGAGATAGGGGGCAGCGGGCTTAGCTCCGCTGCTCCCCTCCCACACCACCGGCGAGGGCCAGCGCCGCGAGGACGGCGAGACGGCGGGCGCGGCGCATGCCGGCAGTCTCGCATAGGCGGCGCCCTCGGCGCCGCCGCCGGATCACTGGCGCCGGCCCGAGGTCATCCCGCCCTCTCGACGCGCACGTCCGCATCGCCCCAGCGGTCGCGGACGACCGTCACCTGCCAGGGGTTGCAGCAGATCTCGCAGTCCTGGACGAAGGACCCCCAGACGTCGGGCTCGAGCGTCATCTCGACGCGCTCGCCGCACCAGGGGCACTGTACCTCGATCCGGTCGGCCCAGTAGCCGTCGCGCTCACGCATGGCTGGAAGACGGCGCACAAGCGCGAGGACCCGGCCGCGGCCGGGTCCTCGGTCACTCCGCGGAAGCGTGCCGTCTACAGGTCGGCGGCCTTGATGCTGGCGACGAGCTGCTGGATGACCGGCTTCATGACCTTGTCGAACATCCGGTCGTCGTCGACACCGCCGCCGAAGCCGCCGACGTTGACCTTGACGCTGCTCTCCTCGCCGCGCGCCTCGTCGGCCCACAGGATCTCGCCGGTCGAGGTGTCGATCAAGCGGGCGTTCATCGCCGCGACGAAGTTGCGCTTGCCGGCCGAGAAGCCGGGCAGGCGCCTGATGCCCGGCGCGTGGGCGCCGACGTCGGTCACCCCGTACTCGGTGACGGCGCCGGTCAGCAGGTAGTTGACGCCGAGGAGCTTGCCGATCCGCACCGCGGTCGAGGGGTCGAGGTCGCCCGAGAGGGTGAGGTTCTTCTCCTGCATCAGCGCCGCGAGCTGCTCGCGCTCGACGACCCGGAACTTGCCGCTCTTGACCAGCTCGGTGACGAAGACGTCCTGGGCGGCCGCGGAGCCGTTGTGGTACCACCACTGGTTCTCGGCCTTGCTCTTGAACTCGAGCACCGCGATGCGGGGCTTGCTGGTGTCGGCGGCGAACGCCGGCAGCGTCGCCACCGCCAGCAGGGCGGCGATGAGCAGGAAACTCGGGACACGCTTCATGACTCTGTTCTCCTGACAACTTGGAGCCGGTCCGCCGGCTCCGGGGGTTTCGGATCCACGTTCGGGAGGCGGGATTGTACCGCGTTTTGGCCGCCGGCGCGCGGCCGGGTCGCGGTTTGACCCTCCGCCGGGGGCGGACTAACCTTGCCCGGCGACTCGCGAGGAGACCTCTTGCCCCTGACCTACGGCGACTATCTCAAGCTCGACGACCTCCTGGAGCTGCAGGTCCCGCAGTCCCCGGGGCCCGAGCACGACGAGATGCTGTTCATCGTCATCCACCAGGTCTACGAGCTGTGGTTCAAGCTGGTGCTGCACGAGGTGATCCACCTGCAGCGCGCGCTCGAGGCCGGCGAGGGGGCGCTGGCGATGGCCGCCTTCAAGCGCATCCTGACGATCTTCAAGACGCTGGTGGCGCAGGTCGACATCCTGGAGACCATGACGCCGGTCTCGTTCCTCAGCTTCCGCGACCGCCTCGACACGGCGAGCGGCTTCCAGTCGGTGCAGTTCCGGCGCCTCGAGCTGGTGCTCGGCGTGCGCCGGCCCGGGATGCTCGAGCACTACCCCGAGGCGAGGCCGGTCCTCGAAGAGCACGGGCGCGCCAACAGCCTCTGGGACTCCTTCCTCCTCTACCTCGCCCGCGCTGGGTACGAAGTGTCGGAATCGGCGCTCGCCCGCGACCGCACGCAACCCCTCGAGGAGGATCCGGAGGTGCAGGAGCTGCTGGTCCGCATCTACCACCAGGACCCCTCGACGCGCGAGGTCTGCGAGCGCATGGTGGACCTCGACGAGGGGCTCCAGGAGTGGCGCTACCGCCACGTCAAGATGGTCGAGCGGACGATCGGCACCCGCCGCGGCACCGGCGGCTCGGCGGGGGCGGAGTACCTGCGGACGACGCTCTTCAAGCCGCTCTTTCCCGACCTCTGGGCGATCCGGCCACGGCTGTGAATCCCCCGCAAGGTCATCCTAAGCGTAGCGCCCGGGCTACGTCCCGGGCGTTTTCGGAAGACCGCGGCAAAAGATCTGGGTGGCGGGGTTGAGTGGCTGCCGTGCGCCCAGAGACCCTTTACGCCGCTCCCAACGCCCTGGCGGCGCACTATGCGCATTTCCGCGTCGCCGAGCGCCTGCTGCTGACCGGCCACTCCCACCAGGCCTGGCCCAACCGGGCGCTGGCGGGGCAGCTCCGGGCGTTCGAGGACGCCGCTGAGCTGGTCGATGGGAAGTGGGAACGGGCGTTCGCGATGGCGGCGCGCGTGCGGCGAGGATTTGCTGGGCTGCTGGGCGAGCCGGAGCGCGAAGGCGCCTACGCGCTCGCGGCAAGCACCCACGATCTCGTCGTGCGCTTCCTCTCGGCGCTGCCGCTCGGCGAGCGGCCGCGGCTGGTGACGACGGACGGCGAGTTCCACACCTTGAGGCGGCAGCTCGACCGGCTGGCCGAGGAAGGGATCGAGGTCGTCAAGGTCCAGGTAGGCGAGCACCCCGACGAGCTGGCGCCGCGGCTCGCGCGCGCAGTCGATGAGCGCACCACCGCGGTCTTCGTCTCGGCGGTGCTTTTCCAGACCGGCTGGATCGTTGAGGGGCTGGCGGAGGTGGCGGCTGCCTGCGCGAGAGTCGGAGCGGAGATCGTGGTCGACGCGTATCACGCCCTGAACGCCATCCCCTACCCGATCAAATGCCTCGGCCTCGACGGCGCCTACGTCGTGGGCGGCGGCTACAAGTACTGCCAGCTCGGCGAGGGCAACTGCTTCCTGCGCCTGCCGGAAGGCTGCGCGCTGCGGCCGGTCGTGACCGGCTGGTTCGCGGAGTTCGAGGCGCTGGCGGAGAAGGCCGACGGGCGCGTGGCCTACGCGGAGGGCGGCGCGCGCTTCGCCGGCGCCACCTACGACCCGACCAGCCACTATCGAGCCGCCGAGGTCTTCGACTTCTTCGCCGAGCACGGGCTCACCCCGGAGCTGCTGCGCGAGGTGTCGCAGCACCAGGTCGGGCTCCTCGCGCGCCGCTTCGACGCCCTCGACCTTCCGCCGGCGCTGGTGGATCGTGACCGCGAGGTGCCGCTCGAGCGAATCGGCGGCTTCCTTTCGCTGCGCTCACCGCGAGCCGGAGAGCTGAGCCGCGCCCTCGCCGCGCGCGGCGTCGCCACCGACTTCCGCGACGATCGCCTGCGCCTGGGCCCGGCGCCCTACCTATCGGACAGTCAGCTCGAAGCGGCGATGGACCTGCTCGGTCAAGTGGTGCACGAGCTGCACCTCCCCCACCCAGATCCTTCGCTTCGCTCAGGATGACAGCGAAGAGTTTGGCTCCTACGGCCCGCTAGCTCGGATACGGCTTCTTGAGGTAGCCCTTCGCCCGGCTGCGGACGTCGTCGTCGCCGTCGTACCCGCGCTGCATGGCCAGCACGTCGCGGTAGCAGCGCACCGCGTCCTGGCGCCGGCCGAGGGCGTCGAGCGCCATGCCGCGGCGCAGGCGGCCGAGCGCCTTGTACTCGCTGAGGATCGGCCGCGCGGCCGTGAGCCGCTCGAGCTGGTCGATGAGCGCCAGCCCCTCGGCGTTGCGCCGCTGCCGCATCTCCACCCGCGCCAGCAGGTAGAGCGCGCGCTCGGCGATGGCGTCGGTGTAGCCGCTCTGCCCCGTGGCGTGGCGGACCCGCACTTCCTCCAGGATCCGCCTCGCCTCCGGCAGGCGCCCCAGCCGCTCGTAGATGCGGCCCTCGTAGAGATGGAAGATGGAGTTGCCCGGGTAGCGCGCGCGCAGCCAGCGGGCGTAGCGCAGGCTCGCCGGGTAGTCCTGCTCGAAGACGTAGTGGAGCTGGAGCAGCGAGTAGGCGGCCTCGGTCGAGACGAACTGCCCCTTCTGCATGGCGCGCTCGAGCTCGGCGATGCCGCGCTGCTTGTCGCCGTCCGGGAAGAGCCGCGCGAACGGACGCAGGATGCGGTGCTGCTGCGGCACCACCTCCACCAGGTAGTCGAAGAGGCCGAGCCCGAAGTAGAGGTCGTCGTTGTCCGGGTGGCGCTCGACGACCTCCTGGAGGAGCCGCAGGGCCTGCTGGCCGTCGCGCGCCGCCCGGAGATAGCGCCGGCGGTCGGCGTGGAGCCGCCCGCGGAGGGCGTGCGCGCCGGACTTGAAGAACATCGCGTCGAGGTCTCCGGGATCGCGCCGGAGCCGGCGCTCGCACATCTCGATCACCCGCTCCATGGCGTCGAGGACCAGCGGGTCCTGCGCCGGGTCGTCCGGCTCGAGCTGCACGCCCCACCAGGGGAGCAGGGCCTGGAGATACGGGCCGACCGGATGGTCGGGATAGCGCGCCGCGAGCTCGCCGAAGACGTCGGCGGCGGCGCCGAGGTCCATGCCGTACATGTACTCGAGCCCGAGCCGCGCCTGGTCACGGAAGAGCGGGTCCTCGAGGATGGACGGGGTCTCGGCCGCGGCCGCGGCAGGCGCGAGCAGGACGAGCAGGAGCCCGGCGAGAGTCGAGAGGCGGCTCATAGCCGGAGAAACACTACCTGAGCCCGGGAGGCTTCCCGCTGCCGCCGTTGACCCGCGCGCGCCGCGCCGGATAGCTTCTCCGGCGTGACCTTCGACCCTCCCGAGCAGCTCAACCTCGCCGACTGGCTGCTCGACGCGCGAGTGCGCGAGGGGCGGGGGGAGCGGGTGGCGCTGCGGCTGGACGACCGCACGCTCACCTACCGCGAGGTGCAGGCGCTCGCCAACCGCTTCGGGCGCGTGCTCGAGCGGCTCGGGGTGCTGCCCGAGCAGCGGGTCTTGATCGCGCTGCCGGACGGGCCCGAGTTCGTGGCGGCGCTCTTCGGGACGCTCAAGCTCGGGGCGGTGGTGGTGATGGTCAACTCGCAGCTCCCGGCGGCCGACCTGGTGCGCCTCGTCGACTACACGCGGGCGCGGCTGGCGGTGGTGGGCGCCGAGGCGCTCCCGGGGTTCCTCGAGGCCGCGGGCTCGCTCGAGCGGCCGCCGGCGCTCCTCACGGTGGGTGCGGCCGCCTCCGGCGCCGCCGCCTGGGAGGACGAGCGCGAGCGGGCCGGCGACGACCTGCCCGCCTTCCCCACGCACCGCGACGACGCCGCGATCTGGCTCTTCTCCGGCGGCACGACCGGCCGCCCGAAGGCGGTCGTCCAGACCCATCTCTCGTTCGCCAACACCACCGCCTGCTACGCCCGGGCCTGCCTCGGCTACGGCGAGGACGACGTCACCCTCTCGGTCCCCAAGCTCTTCTTCGGCTACGCCACCGGCTCGAACCTCTTCTTCCCCTTCTCGGCCGGCGCGAGCGCGGTGCTCTTCCCCGAGCGGGTGACCGCCGAGGTGCTGTTCGAGAAGATCCACCGCCACCGGCCGACGATCCTGATCAACGTGCCGACGATGGTCCACCACATGGTGGCCCACCCCGGGGCGGCGCGGCAGGACCTCTCGAGCCTGCGCTTCGCCACCTCGGCCGGCGAGGCGCTGCCGGCCTCGCTCTACGAGCGCTGGCGGGAGACGTTCGGCGTCGAGCTGCTGGACGGCCTGGGCACGGCCGAGATGTGGCACATCTTCCTCTCGAACCGCCCGGGCGACGTGCGGCCGGGGACGCTCGGCAAGCCGGTGCCCGGGTTCGAGGTGCGCGTCTGCGACGAGGAGGGCCGGGAGCTCCCCGCGGGCGAGGTGGGCCGCCTCTGGGTGCGCGGCCGCTCGCGGGCGATCGGCTACTGGCAGGAGAGCGAGAAGACCGCCGCCACCTTCCGCGGCGAGTGGGTGGTGACCGGCGACCTCCTGTCGCGCGACGCCGACGGTTACTTCACCTACCGCGGCCGCTCCGATGACGCGCTCAAGGTCGCCGGCCGCTGGTTCAACCCCGGCGAGGTCGAGAGCTGCCTCGTTCGCCACCCCGCGGTCGCCGAGTGCGCGGTCGTCGGCGTGGTCAACGCCGACGGCCTCACCAAGCCCCGCGCCTACGTGGTGGCCAAGGAAGCGGCGAGCGACGGCCTCGCCGAGGCGCTCAAGGCGCTCTGCCTGCAAGAGCTCGAGCCCTACAAGCACCCGCGCGAGATCGTCTTCGTCGACGCCCTGCCGCGGACGCACCTGGGGAAGGTCGACCGCGGCAAGCTGCGGGCCGGCTAGAAGGGGACAACTCAGCGATTCGGCTGCGCTATCCTTCCGCGGACCCAGAGCGGGCATCGAGGGACGCTGTTCTCGCTCGGGACCGTTGGAGGAGGAATGGCCGGCAACCGGGTGGTCGCACACTACCGTGATGGGCAGCTCCTCAAGGGAACGACCGTCGACTTCCTGACGGCGCGCGAGGTCTTCCACATCGCGCCGGAAGGCGGAGGGCCGCCGGTCGCCGTGCGCCACGGCGAGCTCAAGGCCCTCTTCTTCGTTCGCGACCTGACCGGCAACCCCGCCCTCCGCGACCGCAACGACTTCGAGCCCGACAAGCCGGTGATCGGCCGCAAGATCCGCGTCGTCTTCGAGGACGGCGAGGTGATGATCGGCACCACGCACGGCTACCAGGCGGAGCGCCCGGGGTTCTTCGTGGTTCCCGCCAACTCGCAGTCCAACAACCAGCGCTGCTTCGTCATCGCCGCCTCGACCCGCGCCGTCGAGCTGCTCTGACTGCCGCGTGCTATCCTCGCCGCGGTAACACTCCCGTCACCCGACAGCACAGCCCCGGGGAGCGCCACGACACCTCCCCGGACCGACCGAGAGGAGGCTCGCCATGCGTCCCAGGTTCCTCATCCCCTCCCTCATCGCCCTGCTCCTCGCCGGCGCGCCGGCGCTGGCGCAGGAGACCGGCTCCATTTCCGGCACGGTCAAGGCCGACGACGGCTCGGCGCTGCCGGGGGCGACCGTCTCCGTGCGCGGCGACCTGCTGCCCGCCGGACGCACCAGCGCCACCGACGACGGCGGCGCCTTCAGCTTCCAGCGCCTGATCCCCGGGGTCTATCAGGTCTCGGCCGAGCTCTCCGGCCTCGGCTCGGTGAGCCGCGAGGTCGTGGTCGCCCTCGACAGGGACACGCAGGTCGAGCTGACGCTCAACCCGGCGATCACCGAGGAGATCTCGGTGACCGCGGCGGTGCCGGTCGTCGACGTCAAATCGACCGAGGTGCAGTCCAACTTCCGCCATGAGCAGATCGAGGACCTGCCGATCCCGCGCACCTACAAGGGCCTCTTCCAACTCGCGCCGGGGGTCACCGAGAACAATCGCCTGTCGCCGACCGCCGGCGGCTCGCGCATGGACAACACCTACCTGCTCGACGGCATCAACATCACCAATCCGCACTACGGCGACATCCTGCCCAACGTCACCGAGCTCGACATCGACGAGGTCAGCATCACGCGCGGCGGCGTCACCGCCGAGTTCGGGCGCACCGGCGGCATGGTGGTCAACGCCATCACCAAGTCGGGCACCAACCAGCTCAAGGGCGAAGCGCGGGTCGAGGTCCAGCCGGCCGACTGGGTGTCCGACAGCGAGCTCGCAAACCTGCAGAACACGACCGACCGCGAGGCCTTCGGCATCGGCCTGGGCGGACCCTTCCTGCGCGACCGCCTCTGGTGGTACGGCTCCTACAGCCAGCCCACCCTGACCGAGACCGACCGCTTCAACCGCCTGGGCTCCGTCCCCGACCGCGAGCTGACGACTGATGAGCTCTTCGGCAAGGTGAGCGCCAGCCCGGCGCAGAACCACACCGTCGTCGCCTCCTACCGCGCCCGCGACACGACGAACGAGAACGCCGGCATCGGCCAGACCAGCCACCCCTCCGCCGGCAGCAACGATTCGACCGACTACGTGCTGGCCACCGCCGGCTGGACCTGGCTCACCACCCCGGACAGCTTCCTCGAGGTGAAGCTCAACCACAACAAGGAGGAGAACTCGACCGACCCGCTGACCAACCTGGGCTATCGGCCGACGTTCAACGCTGCGCGTCCGGACCTCGTGGGCCGCTTCACCACCACCGCCGACCGCATCATCGGCGGCGCCACCGCGGCCGGTCAGATCGTCGGCGGCGCCGACCTGGCGATCAACAACCAGGACTTCACGCGCGACGAGGTCAAGGCCAGCTTCCAGACCTTCCAGGAGTGGTTCGGCCGCTCGCACGACCTGCGCTTCGGCGTCACCTACAGCGAGGACGAAGAGCGCCTCGAGCGGCGCGGCAACGGCTGGGGGACGATCACCTGGAGCCCCAGCAACCGGCGCTTCACCGCCACCTACGTCTCCACGCAGCCGCCGCACACCGGGCGGGGCGAGGGGTACGGCGTCTTCCTCCAGGACCAGATGACGATCGGCGACCGCACGACGCTGACCGCGGGGCTCCTGGTCAGCCACGACGACTACTTCGGCGAGGCGAACGGAGCGACCGCCGGCACCAAGGTGAAGAAGAAGATCCTCAGCTTCGACTGGGACCAGCAGATCCAGCCGCGGCTGGGGGTCGCCTACGTGCCGCGGCCGCAGGTCGGGGACAAGGTCTTCTTCAACGTCGGCCGCTACTACAACACCGACAACAAGTCGCTGGTGCGCGCCGCCTCGCCGACCCGCATCTTCACCACCCGCGCCACCTTCGACGACGCCGGCAACCTCCTCAGCGAGGTTCCCGCCGCCAACACCCAGACCAAGACAGTGGACCCCGGTCTCGACCCGCAGTACACCGACGAGCTGGTGCTCGGCTACGCCACGCCGTTCGGCGCAGCGTGGTCGCTGGAGCTGTGGGGGATGTACCGCGAGGTCGGCGACATCATGGAGGACATCTCGCGCGACGGCCTGGGCAACGGACCCTTCCGCGTCGCCCAGCTCGACGACGCCTACCGCGAGTACCAGGCGGTCACCGTGCAGCTCAGCAACGCGCCGCGCGAGCGCTGGATGGGCCTGGCGCTCAACGCCAGCTACACCTGGAGCGAGCTCAAGGGCAACTGGGACATCGACTTCAGCCCCAACGACTCGCCGTTCTACAACTCGTCCTTCATCCACGACGGCCCGGGCGTGCTGATCACCGACAACCGCGACGGCCTGCTGCGCGGCGACCGCACGCACGTCGCGAAGATCTTCGCCACCATCCGTCCGGCGCCGGCGCTGCCCGACCTCAAGATCGGCAGCTACGTGCGCTACCAGAGCGGCGGCGCCTGGGAGGCGCGCGGTGTCCCGGACGCGAACGTCTCCTCGAGCTCGCACTTCCGCTACCTCGAGCCGGCCGGCTCGCGGCGGATGGAGGACTGGCTGAACGTGAACCTGCTGACCTCCTACGCCTTCGACCTCGGGCCGGTGGAGCTGGAGATCGAGGGGGCGGTGACCAACGTCTTCGACGAGCAGGTCGAGCTGGCAGTGGACGACCGGCTGATCCTCGGGCGGGCCATCGACAATTTCGACCCTCCCTTCCCCTCGGTCCCTCCGCCCGTCGCCGCCGGCGGCAACCCCGACTTCGGCAAGCCGACCGACCTTTCGCAGCCGCGGGCGATCGTCCTGACCGCGATCGCGCGCTACTAGCGGCACCGGCGCGGAGGTGCGGGCGGCCCTCCTCGCACTTCTCCTCGCGCTCCTCGCCGCGTGCGCCACGGCGCCGCGGCGGGGGGCGCCGCCGCTCGATCTGAAGATCGCCGGCGGCCGCGTGGTGGACGGCACCGGCGCCCCCTGGTTCCGTGCCGACGTCGGGGTGCGCGGCGACACGATCGTCGCCGTCGGCGACCTCTCGGCCATGGCAGCCGCGGTCACTCTCGACGCCGGCGACCGCATCGTCGCCCCCGGCTTCATCGACCTCCTCGGCTGGTCGCACGGCGCGGCGCTCGTCGACCCGCACCTCGAGGGGAAGGTCCGCCAGGGCGTGACGACGGAGGCGACGGGCGAGGGCTTCTCGCCCGGGCCGATCTCGGACGCGGCGGCCGCCGAGCAGGCGGCGTCGAGCCCCGAAGGGCTCACCTGGCGCACGCTCGGCGACTTCATGCGCCTCTTGGAGCGCCGCGGCACGGCGCTCAACTTCGCCTTCTTCGTCGGCGCTTCGAACCCGCGCGCCATGGTGCTCGGCCTCGACGACCGCGACCCGACCCCCGAGCAGATGGCGCAGATGGAGGCAATCGTCGAGCAGGCGATGCGCGACGGCGCGATCGGCCTCTCGACCTCGCTCATCTACGTGCCGGCGGTGTTCTCGAAGACCGAGGAGATCGTGCGGCTGGCGCGAGTCGCGGCCCGCCACGGCGGCGTCTACTTCACCCACCTGCGCGACGAGGCCGACCGCATCGGCGAGGCGCTCGACGAGGCCTTCCGCATCGGGCGCGAGGCGGCGATCCCGGTCAACGTCTGGCACCTCAAGGTGAGCGGGCGGCAGAACTGGGGGCGGATGCCCGAGGTCGTGGCGAAGATCGAGGCGGCGCGCGCCGCCGGCGTCGACGTGGCGGCGAACGTCTACCCCTACACCGCCTCCTCGACGAGCCTCTCGGCCCTGGTCCCGACGTGGGCCCTCGAAGGCGGCTACAAGGTCTTCCGCGAGCGGCTGCGCGATCCGGAGCAGCGGGCGCGCATCGCCGCCGAGGTCGCCGCCTCCGGCTTCTACACCCGGGTCGGCGGCCCCGAGGGCGTCATGGTGACGCGCATCCCGGCGCCCGAGCTGGCGGCGCACCAGGGTCAGCGCCTGGACGCGATCGCCGCCGCCATGGGCCTCGAGCCGGTCGAGGCGCTGCTGCGCCTCTACGAGGCGAGCCCGGTCTCGCCCGGCGCCATCTACTTCTCGATGCACGAGGACGACCTGCGGACGGCGCTGCGACAGCCCTGGGTGTCGCTGGGAGCCGACTCGAGCGCCATCGTCGGCCAGGCCCGCAACGAGCCCGCGCACCCCCGCGCCTACGGCACCTTCCCGCGCCTCCTCGGCCGCTACGCGCGCGGGGAGCGGCTCTTCCCGCTCGAGGAAGCGGTGCGCCGCGTCACCTCGCAGGCGGCGTCCAGGATCAGGCTGTGGGACCGCGGCGTCGTCCGCGCCGGCATGAAGGCCGACCTCGTGGTCTTCGATCCGGCGGCGATCCGCGACGTCGCGACCTACGAGGACCCGCACCGGTTCTCGGAGGGGGTCGTTCACGTCGTGGTCAACGGCGTGCCGGTGCTGCGGGACGGGGCGATGACCGACGCGCTGCCGGGGCGGGTGCTGCGGCGGCAGCGGGCATGGACGCGGTAGCTGGAGAGACCTAGCCGGGCGGTAGCTCTCCAAATGTAACCGCTACCTCTTGGTACGTCGAACGGAGCTTGGTTCTAATCGCGATGCGATAGATGTCCGATCCAGAAATGGGTTGCTTGATCTCTCCCGAGAAGTAACCGTAGCCGTTCACGAGGACAAGCTGGCAGTCGCCGGACACCCAATTGCCCACCAGCTTTTCGGTTCGTTTCCACGTGTACCATCTGTCGTTTTGCAATCTGACATAGATCTTCTTCGCCACAATCCAACGGTTGCAGTCCTCCTGTACTGTAGGCTTCATTCCACCGAACGATACCGAGCTCGGTAGATCATACGGACCAGCATCCACACTGAACGGTTCCGCTTTCCATTCGTCACCTATCTTGAAGGAATGAGAATAAGGCATCACTTGCAGGTCCACCATGTAATAGGGACAGGGTCTCTCCCCATAGGCGTACCACCCGCTGCCGCTCGGAATGATTAGCGCGGTGCTAAAGACCAGAGGTACCGTCATGAACAGATCGGCAAGCTCGGTCGCGCAGGGGTCTGGCCCCGGCTCGAGCTCGCCTCCGATCGCGGCGTCAACAAAGAGAGGGCCGGCAATGATGACCGCGACGATGAGCCGCATCGTGGACCGTAGATATTTCATGTGCGTTCTCCCCGCGCTGGATGGCTCCACTCACGCGCGCTCGACGATAGATCAGGCAATCGCCATCAAGCTAATCGTCTATTAGGTTCGCCGTCTAGCCTAAACTACCACAGCGAGTAGCCTGGCGCGCCTCTCGGAGGCCTGCTCCCTCCACCCGTCCCTCTTCCTTCCTACGCTGGTCCGACATCGATCCTGCCTCCTGGTCAAGGGGATTTTCCCCCAACAGGAGTGTCAACCTCGGAAGGGGGAACAGGGTACGTGCTAGCATTCGCCAGGCGTGGGCGCACGGCAGCACACACTTTCCCGCCTTTCCTCCCCAGGCCTCCTCTTCGCGATCGGCGGCGCCGAGGACAAGACGCGCGAGCGCGCCATCCTGCACGCGTTCATCGAGGCTTCGGGCGGGCACGACGCCAACGTCGTGGTGCTGGCGACCGCGTCGGAGGTGGCCGAGACGGGGGAGCGCTACAGCGACCTCTTCCGTAAGCTCGGCGTGCGGGACGTCGCGGTGCTCCAGGTCCTCACCCGCGAGGACGCGCTGACGACGACCTCGGCGGCGCTGGATGCGCTCGAGCCGGCCACCGGCCTCTTCATCACCGGCGGCAACCAGATCCGCCTCTCCTCGGCCCTCGGCGGCACGCCGCTCGCGGCCGCCGTCCACCGCCGCCATGCCGCCGGCCTGGTGGTGGCGGGGACGAGCGCCGGCGCGTCGCTGCTGTCGCTGCACATGATCGCGCTCGGCGAGAGCGGCGGCACGCCGCGCCGCCGCCTGGTGCACCTGGCGCCCGGCCTCGGGCTCGCGCCCGAGCTCATCATCGATCAGCACTTCCGCCGCCGCGATCGGCTGGGGCGGCTGCTGACGGCGCTTTCCTACAACCCGGCGCCGCTCGGCGTCGGTATCGACGAGGACACCGCCGCCGTCATCGAGCCGGACGGCAAGCTCCGGGTCATCGGCTCGGGAGCGGTCACCGTGGTCGACGCCTCGCGCCTCCACTTCACCGACAGCCACGCGGTCAAGCGCGGCCAGCCGGTGGCGATGCTGGGCCTGCGCCTCGACATGCTGACCGCCGGCTGCCGGTACGACATTCAGCGCCGCGCCGCCGAGCCGCCGCCGGTCGTCCCGGTGCGCGAGACGGAGACGCCGGCGGAACCGTTTCTCACGGAAGATCGCTAGCCAGCCAGGGCTGATCTCCCTGACTCCGAGCCCACGCAGACGTTCCCCTCTCCCATGTGGGAGAGGGGCCAGGGGTGAGGGAGATCGGATCAATGCAGGAAAGCTGGAAGCAGCTGCGACTCTCGCGCCTCCCGAACGGTCGCCCGAATGAAGACGGGCCGACTCTCTTCTGTGGCATGCGGCGTGCTTTTCCGCCCTCGCATGCAGATCCTCGAGACGCGCACGTACCGCGGCCCGAACCTCTACGCGCTCTGGCCGGTCATCCGGCTGCGGCTCGACCTGGGCGAGCTCGAGGAGTATCCGACCGGCCGGCTGCCGGGCTTCGCCGACCGCCTCGTCGCGCTGATCCCCTCGCTCGGCGAGCACACCTGCTCCTACGAGGGGCCGGGCGGGTTCGTGCGCCGCCTGCGCGAGGAGGAAGGCACCTGGCTCGGGCACGTCCTCGAGCACGTGGCGCTCGAGCTCCAGTGCCTCGCCGGCACGCGCGTCAGCTTCGGCAAGACGCGCGGCGAGGGGCTGCCGCGCGGCCAGTATCACGTCGTCTACAGCTACCGGCAGGAGGAGCTGGGGCACGGCGCGGGCGAGCTCGCGCTGCGCCTGCTCCGCCACCTGCTGCCGCCCGAGCGCGCCGCACACCTGCCGGGGCCGTTCGACTTCGCCGCCGAGCTCGCAGACCTCCGCCGCCGCGGCGAGGAGAGCGCCTTCGGCCCCACGACGGCGGCGCTGGTGCGGGCGGCCGAGGAGCGCGACATCCCCTGGCGGCGCATCAACGACGGCGCCCTCGTGCAGCTCGGCCAGGGCCGATACCAGCAGCGGATCGAGGCCTCGGTCACCGCCCGCACCAGCCTGCTGGCGGTCGAGATCGCCGCCGACAAGCGGCTCACCAACCAGCTCCTCGGCGACCGCGGGCTGCCGGTGCCGCGGCAGGAGGTGGTGGGCTCGGCCGAGGAGGCGGTGGCGGCGGCCGAGGAACTGGGCTGGCCGGTGGTGGTCAAGCCGGTCGACGGCCATCACGGCAACGCCGTGGCGACCGGTCTCGCGACCGCCGAGCAGGTGCGAACGGCCTACGCGCGGGCGCGCGAGGAGTCGGCGGGAGTCGTCGTCGAGCGCCACCAGCGGGGCCACGACTACCGCATCCTGGTCGTCGACGGGCGAGTGGTGGCGGTGGCGCAGCGCGTCCCCGGGCACGTGGTGGGGGACGGCCGCCACACCGTGGCCGAGCTCGTCGAGCGGCTCAACGCCGATCCGCGCCGCGGCGCCGGGCACGAGAAGGCGCTGACCCGCATCGAGCTCGACGAGCAGGCCGAGCGGCTGCTCGCCACTGCCGGCCTGACCGCCGTGTCCGTCCCGCCCGCCGGCCGCGTGCTCTACCTCCGCTCGACCGGCAACCTGTCGACCGGCGGCACGGCAATCGATCGCACCGACGAGATCCACCCCGACAACGTGGCGATGGCCGAGCGGGCGGTGCGCGCGGTCGGCCTCGACGTCGGCGGCGTCGACTTCATCACGCCGGACATCGGCCGGAGCTGGCGCGAGGCGGGCGGCGCGATCATCGAGGTCAACGCCGGCCCGGGCTTCCGCATGCACGTGGCGCCGAGCCAAGGGACGCCGCGCGACGTCGCCGGCCCGGTCGTCGACATGCTCTTCCCGCGCGGCACGAGCGCGCGCATCCCGATCGCCGCCATCACCGGCACCAACGGCAAGACGACCACGACGCGCCTGGTCGGGCACATCCTGCAGCTCGCCGGCTACACCGTCGGGATGGCGACGACCGACGGCGTCCACGTCGGCGGCGCGCTCACCGTGCCCGGCGACATGACCGGCCCGGAGGCGGCACGCCTGGTGCTCACCGATCCGCAGGTCGGCGCGGCGGTGCTCGAGACGGCCCGCGGCGGGCTGCTGCGCGCCGGGCTCGGCTTCCGCGAGTGCAACGTCGGCGCGGTGCTCAACGTCGCCGCCGACCATCTCGGGCTCGACGGCGTCGAGACGCTCGACGACCTCGCCGGCGTCAAGCGGATCGTCGTCGAGGTGGCGCGCGATGCCTGCGTCCTCGACGGCGACGATCCGCGGGTGGCGGCCATGGCCGAGCACAGCCCGGGGGCGCCGATCTTCGTCGCGCTCGACGCCAAGCGACCGCTGGTGCGCCACCACGTCCGGCAGCGCGGCAAGGCGGTGACGCTCGACGAAGGGACGATCGTGCTCCACGAGGGCGAGGCGCCGCTGCCGCTGCTCGAGGCGCGGTCGATCCCGGCGACGCTCGGCGGGCGCGCCCGCTACAACGTCAAGAACGCCATGTTCGCCGCCGCCATCGCGCACGCGCTGGGGGTCGGGCTCGACACCATCCGGCTCGGGCTCCGTACCTTCGACCTCTCGTTCGATGCCATCCCCGGACGCCTCAACCTCTACGACGGGCTGCCCTTCCGGGTGCTCCTCGACTACGCCCACAACGCCCACGCGCTGGCGGCGCTCGGCGAGCTGCTGCGGGCGATGCCGGTCGAGGGGCGGCGGATCGGCGTCCTCGCCTCCCCGGGGGACCGGCGGGACGAGGACGTGCGCGCGGTCGGCCGCGCCGCGGCGGCGGCCTTCGACCTCGTGCTGCTGCGCGAGGACGACGACCGGCGCGGCCGCGCTCCCGGCGAGACCGCGGCGCTGCTGCGGCAGGGGCTCCTCGCGGCCGGCTTCCCGGCGGCGCGGATCGTTCCCGGGGTGCTGGGCGAGGAGGCGTCGGTCGAGCGGGCGCTGGTGCTGGCCGAGGCGGGCGACTTGGTGATCGTGCTGGCCGACAAGGTGTCCCGAGCTTGGCGCCAGATCACGAGGTTTGAGCTGGTGCCGGTGCCGGCGCTAGTTGGTATGGCGCCGTGATGGCTGCGGCGGCCGTTTGAAGCTGGAAAGACGTAAGAGCGCATCCGAGCCCGGCGCAAGGCTGGCTTCGTAGGCGGCGACGAAGTCGGGGTCGCGGCGGCGCAGGTTCTCGTGGTCCACCTTCTCGCTGCGGGTCATCGCGCGGTAGGCGAAGGGGAGCGGGTCGAGGTGGAGGTCGCGGGCGGCGGTCTCGAACCACTCGGCGCTCGCCTCGGCCGCCGCCTGATAGCGCTCGACGATCGGTCGGCGTGCCGCCTCGAAGGCTTCGAGAGCGGGCGCCAGCGCCGCGTGCTCGCCGATCGCGCGAGCGAGGGCTATGGCGTCCTCGAGCGCCAGCTTGGTCCCGGAGCCGATCGAGAAGTGCGCGGTGTGCAGGGCGTCGCCCAGGAGCACCGTGCAGCCTAGGCGCGAAGGCTTTCGCGCCGTGCTCCAATCGTGGCTCCAGCGGCGGTTGCGCAGGGTCAGGAAGTTGATCCAACGCGAGGCGTTCGAGAGCAGCGGCTCGCCGCGCAAGTCGTCCGCGAACACCTGCTCGAGATAGCGCAGCCCGTCCTCCTCCGACCGTGCGTCGAGGCCGGCGCGCTCCCAGACCTCCGGGGCGCACTCGACGATGAAGGTGCTGCGGTCGGCGCCGTACTTGTACGAGTGGGCGATGAAGAGGCCGGCGGCGCTCTCGCGGAAGGTCAAGGTGAGGCCGTGGAAGAGGCGCGGCGTGCCGAGCCAGATGTACTTGTTGGGGCGGGCGTCGAAGCGCGGCTCGAAGGCGTCGCCGAAGCGCTCGCGCACGACGCTCCGCACGCCGTCGGCGCCGACCAGGAGGTCGGCGGCGGGGAGATCGTCGACGTCGCCCGCCTCACCCACCGGCTGCGCGAAGCGCAGGTCCACTCCCAGCTCCTCGCAGCGCCGCTGCAGCACCTCGAGCAGCGCCAGGCGCGCGATCCCCGAGAAGCGGTTGCCGCGGATCGTGACCTTCTGCCCGCGGTGGACGATGTCGACGTTGTCCCAGCGCGCCAGCAGGCCGTCGAGGACGCGGAAGGTCGGCGGGTCCGGCTCGGCGAGGTAGGAGAGGGTCTGCTCGGAGAAGACGACGCCCCAGCCGAAGGTGGTGTGGCGCGGGTTGCGCTCGAGGATCGTCACCTCGTGGCGCGGGTCCGCGCGCTTCATCAGCAGCCCGAAGTAGAGGCCGGCCGGGCCGCCGCCGACGATGACGATTCGCATCAGGCCGCGCTCTCCGCCGCGAGCTCGAGCAGGCGCCGCGCGGCGAGCGGGCCGCGCTCGTCCTCGTGCTTGAAGAAGAGGTAGGCCTCGCGCCACTCCTGGGCCCGGACCGCGGCGAGCCAGCGGCGCAGCTCGTCGTCCGGATAGCTCTCGCGGCGCAGCCGCAGGTAGCCGATCGGCGCGGTCGCGATCAGCTCGCCGAGCGGCGCCTCGTCGGTGTCGGCCTGACAGAGGATGCGCCCGTGCTCGCGCAGCGCCCCGAGGACCTCGTCGTCGTGCCACGACGGATGGCGGAACTCGAAGGCGACCGGGGCGCTCACGTCCTCCTCGACGAGCAGCGCCAGGAACTCCTGGAGGCGCGGCAGATCCTTCTTGAGGTTCGGCGGCAGGCCGACCAGGACGGGTCCCAGCCGCGCGCCGAGCGCGGCCACGGTGCGGAAGAGGTAGGAGGTCTCCTCGGCGGCGCCGCGGAGGCGCTTGATGTGGGTGATCCTCTGCGCCGCCTTGAGCGCGAAGCGGAAGTCCTCCGGCACCTCCGCGGCCCAGGCCTCGATCACCGCCCGCTTGGGCAGGCGGTAGAAGGTGTTGTTGATCTCGACCGCCGGCAGGCGCTCGCCGTAGAAGCCGAGCATCGACGCGGCGGGCAGCTTCTCGGGATAGAAGCTGCCGCACCACTCCTTGAAGGCGTAGCCGCTGGTGCCCACCCAAAGTCGCGTCATGCGCCGGTCTCTTCCGGCGGCTCCCACGCCGGAGGCACGAGGCGCCGCAAGCCGTCGCGCGAGAGGGCAATGCCCGGCGCCTCGAGATCGAGGCGGTCCCAGAGCTGACAGGTCACCTGCTTGTGCTTCTGATCGAGCCCCTCGCAGACGTTCGAGTAGATGCAGCGCCGCACCTCGGCGCCCAGCCCGAGGCGGACCTTGCGGTACCAGTCGGGGTCGGCGAGGCTCTGGCGCGCCGCGGCGACGATATCGGCCTCGCCGCGGCGCAGGATGCCCTCGGCCTGCGAGAAGCTGGAGATGCCGCCCGCGACGACGACCGGCGTCGAGAAGCCGGCGGCGCGCACGGCGGCGCGGATGGCGGCGGTCGGCTCGACGTTGCGCCCGAACGGGCCGCGAGCGTCGGAGATCGCGGTCGGCATGCACTCGTAGCCGGAGGGGCCGGTGTAGGGATAGGCGGCCCAGCCGATCTTCGGCTGCTTGGCGTCCTCGAACTTGCCGCCGCGCGAGAGCGACAGGAAGTCCATGCCGGCGCGCGCCAGCTCGACGCCGAAGTAGACGGCGTCCTCCGCGGTGCTGCCGCCGGCGATGCAGTCCTCGGTCAGGTAGCGGCAGCCGACGGTGTAGTCGGCGCCGGCCCGCTCGCGCACTCGGCGGAAGACCTCGAGCGGCAGGCGCACGCGGTTCTCGCGCGGGCCGCCGTAGCCGTCCGGCCGGGTGTTCAGGGCGGAGAGGAACGAGGCCATGGTGTAGGCGTGGGCGTAGTGGAGCTCGACGCCGTCGAAGCCCGCCTCGCGGGCGCGGCAGGCGGCGTCGGCGAAGATGTCGGGGAGGACCTGCGGCAGGTCACGGACGTGCGGGCGGTCCAAGTCGGTGACGCGCTCGCGGAAGCCGAAGCGGAGGGCCTCGAGCTCGCGCGCGGTGAGGACGCGGTCGAGCGCGGGCTCGGAGAGCGCGAGGAGGCGCTCGCGGACGTCGGCTTCGGGGAGGTCGGCCGGGGCGCCGAGCGCCGCGCGGTGGCGGTCGGTCACCTGGAGGTAGCGGCGGAAGTAGGTCTCGGGCTCGGGACGGCGCTTGATCGCCAGGAAGTCGATGATCTGGATGAAGAGGCGGGTGCGGCCGCGGCTCGCGCGGCGCACGGTGTCGACGAGGTCGCGGAGGCCGGGGAGGAAGCGGTCGTGGCCGATGCGCAGGAGCGGGCCGCTCGGGATGTCGCGGACGCCGGTGGCCTCGACGACCAGGGCGCCGGGCTGGCCCTGGGCGAAGCGCTCGTACCAGGCGAGGACGTCGGGGGTGACGAAGCCGTCTTCGGTGGCGCGCCAGGGGACCATGGCCGGGACCCAGGTGCGCTCTTCGAGGCGGACGGAGCCGACCTGGATAGGCGAGAACCAGAGCGAGAGGGCAGCCTCCTCGCGCGTCGGCCAGTCGCCGGGGGGCGGCTCGTGCTTGATGCGCTCGGGAGGCTTCCACATGCCGCCGGCCAGTATAGCGGCGGCGTCCGAGGCGCATGTTTGCGCCCGAACCGCGGAGCGCAACCAGCGGCCAACCTGCACGTTCGGGGACCGTTTTTCCGTCTTCTCTCGTGGGGCTTGACAGAGGGCGTGATTGTGGTCACAATGACCACATGCGGCGCGCTGTGGGATCGCGAGAGCTGAAGACGCGGTTGGGGACCTACCTGCGCGAGGTGCAAGGGGGAGCGACCATCGTGGTCACGGAGCGCGGGCGACCGGTGGCCGAGCTACGGCCGGTTCAGCCGGCCGATAGCCTCGAGGGACGCCTGAATCAGATGGCGGCCAAGGGCTTGCTCAGCCGCGGGACGGGAAGACCGCTGCGCCCCTTCGAACCGATCAAGATCAGCGGTCCGCCCATTTCACAGACGATCATCGAGGACCGCGAGGACCGATTCTGATCGACTTTCTCGACGCGAGCGCCCTGGTCAAGAACTACGTCGACGAGCCGGGGAGAGAGGACGTGCGGCGCGTCCTCGAGCGGGGCGGCGCGGCCGTGAGCCGTCTGTCGGAGGTCGAGGTGGCCTCGGCGCTGATGCGTCGCGTGCGCCTCGGCTCACTGCCGGCGGAGGAGTACGCGCGCGCCGCGCAAGCTCTGCGAGCGGACCTCGCTGATCTCGAGGTAGTGGAACTGGAAACGAGAGTCGTGACGTTCGCCACCACCCTCTTGGAGCGTCATCCCCTACGCGCCAGCGACGCGATTCAACTCGCGTCCTGCCTGCTCTTGCGCGACAGCCTCCCGGAGCAGGTCGCCTTCCTGGCCTACGACCGGCGCCTCAACGAGGCCGCAGCGCGAGAGGGGCTGCAGCCGGCGACCGCCGACTGACATCGCGCCCACGCCGCCGCACTACGCGGGGAGCTTGGGTGCCTCCACCTCCTCTCTGGCTACCTGCCCGTCGTCCTCGGGGAATTGCAAGACAGAGCCGAAACGATGACAATCAACGGTGGACCGCGAGGGAATAAGCACGCGGCAGCGCCGAAGCCATAGAATCCGCGCCGGCACACCTGTAGCAGACACAGCATGGGGTATCAAACGTGGCGACCAAGTGCGGGGTTGGTGACCCGTCCTCAGTACCCCTAAATTCACCCAGGAGCGAGCTCTGACAATGCTGCCAATGCAGAACTCGTTTTGTTCGCGATTCGTGCCCGTAAGTCCTTTGGAATCAGAGGTCGATTTTCACCCAGAGGGCTTTTGCCACGGGCTGCTGGGGGTACAGGTCGCCTTGGATCTCGACTCTCTACTCGTCGAACTGCTCTCGACCTATGATCTTCTGTGTGCCTTCGTCACGCGATTCTGCAAAGAGATTCTAGCAGAGCCAAAGAGATGGACCGTTGAAGGCGTTCTGGCGGACATGGACGAACCAGCAATGTGGCTTGAAGAGCTGCGGGAAGCGCGGAATCATTTCAACCATGGGGCGGGCCTATGGCCTGCCGTGAAGGTGCTCTCGCTCGACCCGCTTTCAATCGAGTTCGTTGCCCTCCGAGAGCATGGGTTGGCAAACCGCCCGGGAGGCTATGTTGCGTTCGCGACTATTGAACAAGTGTGGTATCAGGTTGACCAGTCCCTTCTCGGTATCCATTCCTGGTTGGTGAACAAGATCGTTCAAGTCGAGTCGGTGGAGGCGGACACTGTCGTGGAGGCGGACACCTCGAACCGTTCTAGCGCCGCAGCAGCTCGCGGGCGATGACGAGGAGCTGGATCTCGGTCGTGCCCTCGTAGATGCGCAGCGCGCGGACGGAGCGGTAGAGGCGCTCGACCGGATGGTCGGCGAGGACACCCTGGCCGCCGAGGATCTGGAGGGCGTCGTCGACGATGCGCTGCGCGGCCTCGGTGGCGAAGGCCTTGGCGATGGCCGCCGGCAGGGTCAGGCGCTCGGCGCCGCCGTCGCCTTCCCAGGCGGCACGGTAGACCAGCAGGCGCGCGGCGGCGAGGTCCACCGCCGAGCGCGCGAGCTTCTCCTGCACGAGCTGGAACTCGGCCAGGGTCTTGCCGAACTGGCGCCGCTGCTTGGCGTGGGCGACCGCCTCGGCGAGCGCCCGCTCGGCCATACCGCAGGCCGCGGCGGCGACCGTCGGCCGCAGCCGGTCGAGAGTGCGCATGCCGAGCTTGAACCCCTCGCCCTCGGAGCCCAGGCGGGCCGCTTCCGGCACGCGGCAGCCGTCGAAGGCGATCTCGCCCAGCGGGTGCGGCGAGGAGAGCACCTGCGGCCGCACGAAGCGGAGCCCCGGCGTGCCGGCTTCGACCAGGAAGCAGGAGATGCCGCGCGCGCCCGCCGCCGGGTCGGTGGCGGCGAAGACGCAGTAGAAGTCCGCCAGGCCGGCGTTCGAGATGAGCACCTTGCGGCCCTCGAGGACGTAACCGTCGCCCTCGCGGCAGGCGGTGGTGGCCAGGGCGGCCACGTCCGAGCCGGCCTCGGGCTCAGTCATGGCGAAGGCGGCCATGGCGCGGCCGGCGGCCACCTCGGGCAGCCAGCGGCGGCGCTGCTCGTCGCTGCCGGCGAGCGCGACCGGCAGCGACCCCAGGCACTGCAGGGCGAAGACGGCGTCGGCGAGCGGCGAGGCGGCGGCGAGGGTCTCGCGCAGCAGGCAGCAGGCGCGGAGGTCGAGGGCGCCGGCGCCCGCGTCCTCCGCCGGAACCGCGTAGCGCAGCCACCCGGCGTCGCCGAGGAGCGCCAGCAGCTCGCGCGCCTGGCGCCGCGCCGCCTCGTCGCCGGCCGGCGCCGGCAGCGGTCTGATCGCGCGCGCGGCGAAGGCGGCCGCCGCCTCGGCGAGCGCCAGGTGGCGGTCGTCGAGGAAGGCGCGAACGGCCGCGACGTCGCTCACTTGAATCGCGGCTCGCGCTTCGCCTTGAAGGCCTCGTACGCCTCGCGGAAGTCCGGGTGCAGCATGCAGGCGGCCTGGATCTCGGTCTCGGCGGCCAGCGCCGATTCGACGTCCATCGCCGCCTCGCGCAGCAGCAGGCGCTTGGTCACCTCGAGGCCGAAGGCGGGGCCGCGGGCGAGGCGCTCGGCGAGCGCGGTCGCCTCGGCGAGCACGCGGTCGGCGGGCACCACGCGGTGATAGAGCCCGATGCGCTCCGCTTGGCGCGCCGCGACGAAGTCGCCGAGCATCAGCAGCTCCGTGGCCCGCCCGAGCCCCACCAGCCGCGGCAGCAGCCAGGAGGCGCCCATGTCGGCGCCGGAGAGGCCCACCTTGGTGAAGAGGAAGGCGATCTTCGCCTCCTCGGCGGCGACGCGGAAGTCGCAGGCCGAGGCGACGACCGCGCCCGCCCCGGCCACCAGCCCGTTGAGCGCCGCCACCACCGGCCGGCGGCAGTGCAGGATGGCGAGCACCAGCGCGCCGGTGACGCGCGTGAAGTCGAGCAGCCCCTGATAGTCGCGCGCGAAGAGGGCGCCGATGATGTCGTCGACGTCGCCGCCCGAGCAGAAGGCGCGGCCGCTGCCGGTGAGCACGACCGCGCGCACGCCCGGCTCGGCGTCGAGGGCGCCGAAGACGGCGGTCAGCTCCTCGTAGACCTCGAAGGTGAGAGCGTTCAGGCGCTCCGGGCGGTCGAGCGTCACGGTGGCGACGCCGCTCGCCGCGTCGAGCGCGTAGCGGAAGCTGCGGGGGTCGATCGGCATGGCGTCAGGCGCCGGGGAGCACCGCCGTGCCCTCGATCTCCACCATGGCTCCCGGGACGAGGAGCGCCTGCACCTCGACGAGGGCCATCGCCGGGTAGTGGCCGCCCATGACCGCGCGGTAGGCGGCACCGACGGCGGCGAGCTGGGCCAGGTAGTCCCGCCGGTCGGTGACGTAGATGGTCAGACGCGCCAGGTGCTCGGGCGCGCCGCCCGCCGCGCGCACGACGGCGACGACGTTCTCGAGCGCCTTGCCGAACTGGCCGGCGAAGCCCTCCCCCACCAGCCGCTGCGCGGCGTCCCACGCGACCTGGCCGGCGACGAAGAGCAGCCTCCCGTCCGCCGGCGCGACGACGCCGTGCGCGTAGCCGCGCGGCGCGGGGAACCCGGGCGGTTGGACGGCGGTGAGGAACGGCGGACTCACGGGGCCGGATCGACTCACGCCAGCAGCGCGCCCCCGTCTACAACGACGGCCTGGCCGTTGACGCCGCGCGCCCGGTGGTCGCAGAGCATGACCACCAGGAACGCCACCTCCTCGGGCTCGATCAGGCGGTGCTGCGGCGTCGTGCCGAGGATCCGCGCGCGCGCCTCCTCGGGCGGCATGCCGGTCTTGCCGGCGATGCGGGCCACCGACTCGTCGGTCATGCGGGTGTCGACGTAGCCCGGGCAGACGGCGTTGACGGTGACGCCGCTCGCCGCCACCTCGGCCGCCACGGCGCGCGTGAAGCCGACGACCGCGTGCTTCGAGGCGGCGTAGGCGGCGATGTAGGGAGCGGCGGTGCGGCCGGCGATCGAGGCGACGTTGACGACGCGGCCCCAGCCGCGCTCGACCATGCCGGGCAGCAGGGCCTGCGTGCAGAGGAAGGTGCCGGTCGCGTTGACCGCGAAAACGCGGTTCCAGGTCTCGAGGGTGATCGCCTTGAGCGGCGCCGAGGTGGCGATGCCGGCGTTGTTGACCAGCACGTCGACGCGCCCCATGCGCTCCTGGGCGGCGGCGGCGAGGGCCCGCACCTGGTCGGGATCGGTGACGTCGCAGGCCACGCCCCAGGCCGCGTGGCCGGCGGCGCGGAGCTCCTCGGCGACGCCCTCCACCTCGGCGACGGTGCGGGCGGCGAGGAGGACCGCGGCGCCTTCGGCGGCGAGCGCTCGACCGACGGCGGCGCCGATGCCGCGCCCGCCTCCCGTCACCACCGCCGTGCGGCCTTCGAGGATCACGGCGCGGACGTTAGAGCCGAGGTGGGGGGCTGTCAAGAAAAGCTTTCAGGTAAAGAGCGGCCGGCTGGTGTGCGAGGCGAGCTGCCAGGGACCATGGGGCCGCGGACGGCGAGGCGATAACATCACTCGATGCCTGTGCGTTGGGAGGAGCTGACGTGGACCGAGCTCGCGGCCATGGATCGGGCAAGGGCGCCGGTGCTGCTGCCGGTCGGGGCGGTCGAGGCGCACGGGCCGCATCTGCCGCTGGGCACCGACGGGATCATCGCCGGCGCGATGGTGGATGCGGCCGCCAGGCGCCTGGAGCGGCACGGCCTGACGCCTCTCGTCCTACCCAGGATCTTGTATACCGCCGCGCCGTTCGCGTCCGCCTTTCCCGGCACTCTGTCGGTGCGCGCCGAGACGGTGACCGACCTGATCGTGGAGCTGGCCCGCTCGCTCGCCGACGCCGGCCTGCCGCTCCTCGCCCTCGCCAACTCTCACTTCGATCCGGCGCACGTCGGGGCGCTCCACGCCGCCGCCGCGGCGGTGCGTGCCGAGGGGCGGATCGGCGTCGCCTTTCCCGACCTCACCCGCCGCGCGCTCGCGGCACGCCTCACCGAGGAGTTTCGGAGCGGCGCCTGCCATGCCGGCCGCTACGAGGGATCGATCGTGCTCGCGGCGCGCCCGGAGCTGGTGCGCGAGGAGGTCCGGAGCGCGCTGCCGCCGAACCCGGCCTCGCTGTCGGCGGCGATCCGCGCCGGGCTCCGGAGCTTCGCCGACGCCGGCGGACCGCAGGCGTACTTCGGCGACCCGGCGGCGGCCGCGGCCGCGGAGGGCGAGGCGACGATCGAGACGCTCGGGCAGATCCTCGAGGAGGCCGTGCGCGAAGAGCTGGCGGCGAGGAATGCGACGGGTGCGGCGAGCGGCGCGGGAGGACAGGTGCGGGACCCGTGATCGTCGTTCCCGAGGAGACTTCCTACCTCTTCGTCACCCAGTCCGACCACGCGCGCTTCGCCGGCGAGCTGCTGGCGCTCTGGCGCGCCGACGGGCTGCCCTACCATCCGCGGCGCGACGACCTGCTCTTCGCCGCGCGCGAGCACGACAACGGCTGGCGCGAGGCGGACGCGGCGCCGCGCTGGGACGCGGCGCGCGGCCGGCCGCACGACTTCACCAGCCTGCCGGTGCGCGACCGCCGGGAGGTCTGGGAGCGCGGCACGGCGCGCTATGCGGCGGGACGCCCGTATGCGGCGCTCCTCATCACCCGCCACGCGCGGCAGCTCTTCGCCGAGCGGCGCGGCGATCCGGAGTGGGAGCGGCTGCTCGCCGTCCTCGACGACCTCGAGGCCGAGCTGCTGGCGGCGACCGGCGCCGCCGCCGAGGAGCTTGCCGGCGACTACCGCTGGGTGGACCTGACCGACCTCGCCTCGCTCGCCGCCTGCAACCGCTGGCGCGACCCCTTCCGCCGGCACGGCGTGGCCGGCCGCGTTGCCGACGGCGCGCTGGCGCTCGATCCCTTCCCGCTCGCCGGCGCCACCACCTTCACGGTGCCGTGCCGGCGCATCCCGCGCCGCGCTTATGCGGGGGACGCCGATCTCGGCGGCGAGCTGGCCGCCGCGCGCTGGGACTCGTTGACGATCCGGGTCGTGCCGCCAGGCGCAAAAGCGTTCGCGCCGGGCGTCTAGTCGTTCGCCGGCTCGGGGGCGCCGCCGCTCTTGGCGAGCCCCGCCGAGAGGCGCTGTTCGCAGACCAGCCGGTAGACCCCCAGCAGGTCCTCGTAGACCCTGGAGAAGGCCTTGTCCATCTCGCGCGGCAGCAGCGGGCTGCCGGGGAGGAGCGAGCGCATGAGCACCTCCCGGTCGCGGACCTCGGCGGGCATCTTGCTTTGGCCGCCGGTCGGGTAGGCATCGCTGGACGCGAGGTCCGCCTCGCGGCGATCGAGCATGTACATCGTGTAGAAGAACTCGTAGGGGCCGAGGCGCAGCACCTTCAGCACCTTGGCGAGCGACTCGAGCTTCGGCAGCTCCTTGCCGTTCTCGTACTTCGAGAGCTGGCTCTTGCCGATCCCAGCCTGCCGGGCGACCTCGCCTTGGCTCTCGTCGCGCAGCTCGCGCAGCAGCCGTAGGGTACGTCCGAGGTTCGCGAACATGCGGGGAATGTAGCCGAACGGCACCCCGCGCACAACTGTAAGTCTCTTGCTGCGAAGGACTTAGCGCGAAGTCGTGATGCCGATACGAGCAACGAAAGGCTGGGTGTAGGGCGTAAAAGGATGGTGAGTCGTCTGTCTTGGCTTCTGAAGGCCAATGTCATCAACCTCAGCCGCGCGTTGGGTCGCGCCTCGTCTCATCGCGCCGGGCGCCGGGACCGGCCTCTCGTGGCAGCACGCGAAACACCACGACGACGTCGCCGATCTCGACCGTCCCCTGGGCGAGCGGCTCGCCCTGGCGCAGGCTCGACTCGACGAACGCCTCGATGCGCCCGAGAGCGTCGCGCAGCTCGCTCGGCCAGCCCCTGCCGGCCGGCACCGGGTAGGTCGGCTCGGCCGTCGTGGCCTCGCGCGTGCGGCGAGCGCGGCGCAGCGCGGAGGCCTCGGCCTCGACCAGGTCGTAGCGGCGAAAGAACTCCTGGCGCGAGATGCCGTGCGCCGCGAGCACCCGCTCGAGGGTGCCGAAGGTCGCCTCCTGCTTGCTGTTCTCGATGCGCGAGAGCTGCCCCTTGCCGACCTGGGCCTCCGCGCCGAGCTGGGCCAAGGTCTTGCCGCTCTCCTTGCGCAAGCGGCGCAGGGTTTCTCCGATGAGCTCGAACACGATGCCGCAATCTACTGCGGAGCGTCCGGCTTTGCAAGTGTAAGTGCTTTCGGATGAGTGACTTACGATAAGAACCAGGTTACTGGTGCAAGGAATTTACACCGCGTTCCGTCAAACTTTGTGCCGCTCAGCCGAAGAAGTTACGTCGAACCGGCCGAGAAATCAGGTTGGAAAGACCCGCCTGAACCACGACGGCCGGCCCGGTTTCCCGAGCCGGCCGCGATGTGAAGACTGAAGACGTCGGGTTGGCGTTTAGTACATCCCACCCATGCCGCCGCCGCCCGGCATGCCGCCGCCGCCCTTCTCGTCCTTCTCCTTGACCTCGGAGACCAGGGCCTCGGTGGTCAGCATGAGGCCGGCGATCGAGGCGGCGTTGATGAGCGCCGTCTTGGTCACCTTCGCCGGGTCGATGACGCCGGCCGCGACCAGGTCCTCGGTCTTGCCGGTGGCGGCGTTGAAGCCGGTGGCGCCGTTGGTCGCCAGCAGCTCCTTGACGATGACCGAGCCCTCTTCGCCGGCGTTGCTGGCGATCTGCCGCGTCGGCTCCTCGAGTGCGCGGCGGACGATCTGCACGCCCACCTTGACGTCGCCGTCGGCCTTGACTTTGTCGACCGCGGAGACGGCGCGCAGCAGCGCCACGCCGCCGCCGGGGACGATCCCCTCCTCGACCGCCGCCTTGGTGGCGTGCATCGCGTCCTCGACGCGCGCCTTCTTCTCCTTCATCTCGGTCTCGGTCGCGGCGCCGACCTTGATCACCGCGACGCCGCCGACCAGCTTGGCCAGCCGCTCCTGCAGCTTCTCGCGGTCGTAGTCGGAGGTCGTCTCCTCGATCTGGTTGCGGATCTGCTTCACCCGGCCGGCGATCGTCTCGCGGCGCTTGGGGTCGTCCGAGTCGGTGACGATCGTCGTGTCGTCCTTGGTCAGCACGACCTTCTTGGCCTCACCCAGGTCCTCCCAGCGGACGTTCTCGAGCTTGATGCCGAGGTCCTCGGTGATCACCTTGCCGCCGGTCAGGATGGCGATGTCCTCGAGCATGGCCTTGCGGCGGTCGCCGAAGCCCGGCGCCTTGGCGGCGGCCACGTGCAGCGTGCCGCGCAGCTTGTTGACGACGAGCGTCGCCAGCGCCTCGCCCTCGACGTCCTCGGCGATGATGAGCAGGGGCCGGCCCTGCTTGGCGACCTGCTCGAGCACCGGCAGCAGGTCCTTCATCGAGCTGATCTTCTTCTCGTTGAGCAGGATCTTGGCGTTCTCGAGCACCGCCTCCATGCGCTCGGCGTCGGTCACGAAGTAGGGCGAGAGGTAGCCGCGGTCGAACTGCATGCCCTCGACGACCTCGAGCGTGGTCTCGAGCCCCTTGGCCTCCTCGACGGTGATCACGCCGTCCTTGCCGACCTTGTCCATCGCCTCGGCGATGATGCGGCCAATCTCCTCGTCGTTGTTGGCCGAGATGGTGCCGACGTGGGCGATGTCCTTGCCCTCGACCGGCTTGGCGAGCTTGTCGATCGACTCGACGGCGGCCTTGACCGCCAGGTCGATGCCGCGCTTGATCTCCATCGGGTTGGCGCCGGCGGTGACGACCTTCGAGCCCTCGCGATAGATGGCCTGCGCCAGCAGGGTGGCGGTGGTGGTGCCGTCGCCGGCCACGTCCGAGGTCTTGGAGGCGACCTCGCGCACCATCTGCGCGCCCATGTTCTCGAGCGGATCGCCGAGCTCGATCTCCTTGGCGACGGTGACGCCGTCCTTGGTGATCGTGGGCGAGCCGAACTTCTTCTCGATGACCACGTTGCGGCCCTTCGGGCCGAGCGTGACCTTCACCGCGTCGGCGAGCTTGTTGACACCTCGCAGGATGGCCGCGCGCGCATCCGACGAGTAAGTGATCTGCTTAGCCATGGTCTTCTTCTCCTAGGTATGCGATCTCGGGATCGGGATTGATCGGGTGCGTGGCGAGCGGCGCGCTCAGGCGACGACGGCGAGGATCTCGTCCTCGCGCAGGATGACGTAGTCCTCGTCCTCGACCTTGATCTCGCTGCCCGAGTACTTGCCGATCAGCACCCGGTCTCCCGCCTTGACGTCCATCGGCAGGCGCTTGCCGTCGTCGTCGATCTTGCCGGGGCCCACGGCGACGACCTTGGCCTCCTGCGGCTTCTCTTTGGCGGTGTCGGGGATGATGATGCCGCCGCGCACCTGCTCCTCCTGCTCGACACGCTGCACCAGCACTCGATCGTGTAACGGACGGATGTTCACTCTCGACCTCCTTTGCTATCAGGATCCGTAAACTCAACGGGTTAGAGGAAGTGCGCCGCCGAGGCGTTTAGCACTCAGCGGCGGAGACTGCTAACAGTCTAGGGGTCTGCCGGGAGGCTGTCAAGAGCCGGCCGGCGGCGGCCTTACACCGGCAGCGCCGCCAGCGCCTCGGCGACCGCCGGGGCGGACGGGTAGCGCTGGTCGGGGGTCTTGGCGAGGAGGCGCGCGAGGAAGGCAGCCCACGGCGCGGGGACGTCCTCGCGGCAGCCGCGCGGGTCGGGGGCCGGCGTGTGGAGGTGCTCGACGGCGAGGGTCACCGGGCTCGTGCCGGCGAAGGGCTCGCGGCCGGTGAGCATGCGGAAGGCGATGACGCCGAGCGAGTAGAGGTCGGAGCGGCCGTCGACCTCCCGGCCCTGGAGCTGCTCGGGCGACATGTAGTGCGGCGACCCCACCGTGAACCCGGTCTGGGTCAGGCGCGCGTCGAAGCCCGCCATGCGCGCGATGCCGAAGTCGAGGATCTTGAGCCGGCCCGGAGTCACCATGACGTTGCCCGGCTTCAAGTCGCGGTGGACGACCTGCAGCGCATGCGCCTCGGCGAGGCCGGCGACGATCTCGCCGAGCAATGCCCGGGCGCGCCCGAGCGGCAGCGCGCCCTCGCGGCGCAGCACCGTGTCCAGGGGCTCTCCCGTCACCAGCTCCATGGTGATGAAGATGCCGCCGGCGAAGCGCCCGAGGTCGAAGACCCGCACCACGTTGGGATGGGTGATGCGGCGGCAGATCTGGACCTCGCGCAGCAGGCGCTCCTCCTCCTGCACGTCGTCGCCGGCGCCGCCGAGGAGGGTCTTGATCGCCACCTCCTCGCGCACCTCGCGATCGAACGCCTTGTACACCCGGCCCATGCCGCCGTGACCCAGCTCGGCCACGATGCGATAGCGGCCGGCGAGGACCGTCCCCGGCGGCAGGACCGCCCCCGGCGCGAAGGCGTCGGCCGCGATCGGCGGCGGCCCCTCCGGCCGGGTGGGCGTCGCCACCGTCGCGTCCGCCGCCGAGTCCAGCCGGCGCAGCCGCTCGACGTTGTCGCGGTGCGCGCCGTCGATCGCCGCCACCTTGCGGTAGACGCTGGCCGCCTCCTGGGCGCGGCCCAGGGCTTCCTGCACCCGCCCGCTCCAGTAGAGCCGCTCGAGGACCACCCGGCCCGCCTTCTCCGGCTCCGCGGGCAGCGGCGACAGCCGGTCCAGGCGCTCGCGCGCCTCCTCCGCCCGGCCCTCCTCGAGCAGCAGCGAGACCAGCAGGAGCGCCGCGCGCTCACCCTCCGGCGCCAGCGGCGACACCGCGCGCAGCGTGTCCAGCGCCCGCCCCCGTTCGCGTCCCTCGAGCAGCTTGAGCGCCGCTTCCACCGGCCGGCCGCCGCGGGCGTAGGCCTCGCCGGCGCGGACCGTGTATCCCGCCTTGACGAAGCACTCCGCGGCGAGGAGCGCATTGTCGCCGGCGAGGAAACACTGCCCGGCGTCGGCGAAGCGCTGGGCGCGCAGGAACGCCTCCCCGGCGCGCTGCAGGTCCCTGAGCGCCTCCCACTGCGCGGCGGCCTTGGCCCACTCCTTGGCCGCCTCGAACGCCTCGGCCGCCTCGCGCGTCAAGCCGCTCGCCGCGAAGATGGCGCCGGCGAACGCCGGGTTGCCCGAGCGCAGGTGGACCTGCGCCGCCAGACGCGGCTCGAGGCCCTGGATCTTGGGCAGCAGGCGGAGCGCCTCCTGCGGCTGGCCGATGGTGAGCCAGACCTCCAGCGCCTCGCGATGGCGCCCACCCTGCTCGAGCAGGCGCGCCGCGGTCGGCGTCTCGGCCGCGGTGGCGTCGAGCGACGCCGCGGCCTCGGCGCGCTTGCCTTGCTTGGCGAGCAGCTCGGCGCGCTCCACCTCCACATGGCGCAGGCTCCCCTCGAGCGCCGGCCGCACCCGCACCTCCTGGCGCAGCCGCTTGACCTCGTGCTCCAGCACCCGCAGGGCGTCGTCGTCGCGGTTGGCGCGCCGGTAGTAGATCGCCGCCTCCGACCAGGCGCGGGCGCGCTCGTAATGCCGCGCCGCCCGCGCCAACTGCTGCAGCTTGAGACAGCAGTCCGCGGCCCGCCGCCACGCCTGGCCCATCTCGAGCAAGGGGATCGCTTCCTTGTGGTGGCCGCCGGTCGCCAGCAGCTCGCCGGCCTCGACCGCCGTCGCCTCGCCGTACCCCTCCGGCACCTCGCCGAAGACCGCGCGCAGCGTCATCTCGACCGCCCGCCGCTCGTCTCCCAGCTCGACGGCCACCCGCACCGCCTCGGCGAGGTTCCCCGCCTTGGCGTAGAGGTCGAGGGCGCGCTTCCGGTCGCCCTCCTTGTATGCGAGCTCCGCCAGCCGCTGGTGGTCGCGGCCGAGCAGCGCGAACAGCCTCGACTTGCCCTCCATAGGGGTGTGTGGTTCCTAGTCTACACGCTCGTCTCCCTGACCTGCCCACGCCACCGCCCGCGCGTCGCTCAGCGTTGGCCGATGTCGCTGCTGAGGATCGGTTTGACGTTGCGGGCATCGAGGTCAATCCCGTCGCGGCTCGAACAGCTCGACGGGGTTGCCGGAGGGATCATCGAGCAGGATCTGCTGGCCGCCAAAGCCGGTGACGATGTCGTTGCGGAAGCGCGCGCCCGCGCGGCGCAGGGTCGCGACCTCGCGGGCGAGGTCCGGAACCTCGAGCCGGATGCGATTCCAGCCGCCCGGCTCGGGCTTGCGCCCGTCGGGCATGGGCTGGGCCGCTCCACCGGGGCCCGCAGGCGCGCTCAGTAGGAGGCGGAGGCCGCCGCGCGAGAGAACGGCGAAGGCGGGGGCCGGTTGGCTCTCGACGCCGAAGCCGAGATGACGAGTGTAGAAGGCGACCGCGGCCTCGACGTCGTTGACGATGTAGCGCACGCTGACAGGTGCCATCGTGGATTCTCCTGGGCGGTGATCCATGTCGGCCCGGGCGGAGCCTGCCGACGCCTTCAGCCAGGACCCAGTGAGGCCGCCGATGAACAGGGCGGCGACCGCGGGGACGAGAAACCTGCGGGACTCCAGCATCACGACCTCCTCTACCTCATTCTGGGGCGGGGAGGAGGACTCGTATAGGAAAAACTTGACCTCCTACCCGGTCACTGGCACGTGATGGTCCTTGACCTGGTCGCTCCGCTGGCGAAGGTAGTCCGTGGGGCTGACGCCGGAGAATTCCCGGAAGTCGTGGATGAGGTGCGACTGGTCGAAATACCCGCATTCCACGGCCAGTTGCGCCCAGTCCGGGGCCAACGTCTTTGGCACCCGCGCCAGGGCCCTGCGAAACCGCTGCACTCGGCCGAACCGCTTCGGCGTCAGGCCGACCTCGGCCGTGAACACCTGGATGAATCGCCGCTGGCTCAGTCCAACCTGCCGGGCGGTTTCGCGAACCGACGCGCCGGTCCCCGGCCCGAATCCATCGAGGACGGTCTGTACGGCGGCGTGGTGCTCCAGAGGGCGGAACGCGTGGTTGGCCAGGGCCTCCTCCATGAGGCGAAACCGCTCGGCCGGTGCGGTCGCCCCGCACAGCCGGGCGCGGAGCGCCACGGCCGTACGGCCCCAGAGCGTCTGCAGATCGACGTGGAGGTCGGCCAGCTCGCCCAGCGGGGCGCCGAGGAAGGGAAAGGCACCGCCCGGCTTGAAGTGCACGCCCATGATCGAAGCGTGCTGCCGCGCATCGATGACGAAGGACCCGCGGTAGGTCCCGGATACGACCGCCCCGGAGTACCGCTGGTAGCGCTCCGGGTTGAGGGCATCGTAGATCCGGATCTCGTCGTCGCGGAGGTTGACCACTAGCTCGGCGGTTCCGCTGGGCAAGACGCGCTCCTTCGGGTGTGGCGGGGCGTCGCTGAGCAGCCAGACGTAGTCGACGAAGTCCCCGAGCGGCGGCGCGGGATGCCGGGAAACGTACTGCACGGCCCAAGGATAAGGCCGGAGGCGACCGTTGAGGCGTTCCCGACGCTAGGGCGCGGCCTCCGACGACCACCGTCATTCTGCCTCTACATGCGCGACCCCCGGCGTCTCCGAGGACCCCGTCGGGCGGCTGCGGGCGATGGGCGTGCCACGGCTCCAAGCCCCGCTGCCACAGGGAGTTCGATCTTCCAACGTCACACAGTCTTAAAAGGTCGAAGCGCGCTCTATAAGTCAGCCTCTTGACAAAATGAGAATCACAAGTCTACCCTTACACCCATCAAACAAGCCCATTAGGGCCATGGACAGAAAGGAGCAGCGTGTCCTCGATCTCGCGTCGCACCCACACGAGCATCCTCTCGGCACCGGCCGACGGCTGGTGCGTGAGGACGTTCGTGCGGGCGAACGCGGGGAATCTCGGGGCCGAGGCCGGAGCCGCGTGGGTCGGCCCGTCGGAGCCGGGGGCGAGCGCCGCGATGAGGCAAGCGACCGCTCCGGCGATCGGGGCGACCGCCTCGCGGCACGGGGACGGCGCCTCGAAGGTTGGGGACACCGCCTCGGAGCTGCGCGGCGGCGCCTCGCAGCTCGGGGACGGCGCCTCGGAGCTCGGTGCAGGCGCCTCGGATGCCGGGGACCGCCGCTCGCAACCGCGGGCCGGCGCCTCGGAAGCTGTTCCCCGCCGGACGGAGCTCCGGGGCCGCCCCTGTCCCCAGGTTCCGAGCCCCTGTCCCCAGGTTCGGAGCGCCTGTCCCCGAGCTGCGAGCGCGTTGCAACGAGGTTCGCTCCCGCGTCCCCACGCCTCGAGGCGTGCGCCCCAGGCGCCGACCTGTCGTCCCCAAGCTCCGAGCCGCTGTCCCCGATCTTCGAGAAGCCGTAATGCAGATCCGACGGGCTGTCCCCTGTTGTCGTCGGCCGCGACCTCGGTTGCGAGCCACCGCCATGCGGTTGCTTGCCGTCCGCGCGGCCGCGCCGGCTCTCCGCTCCTCCTTCCCGGCGCACGAGCGCCTCCCCTCGCCGGCCAGTTAGCCGTCGAGCCGCCGAGGGCGCGCGTCCCGCGGCGGTGCCCGTCAACGCATTCGAGAAGGAGACATGTGATGGCCAGAAAGAGGATTTCCACCCTCGTGGCGGATGTCGACGCGATCGCCACGCACCTGAAGACCCGGCTCGGCGAGGTCACGCACCTCACGGGCCTGCAGACCGAGCTCGAGGGCTGGCTCGCCGAGGCCCGTGACCTCGAGAGTCAGCGCGAAGTCCACACGGGCCGGCTGCGTCAGATCGATGCGGTGCGCCGTTCGACCGAAGCTCGTGGCGTCGAGCTGCGCGCCCGTGCAGTCGACAACCTGCGCGGTCACTTCGGTGGCCGGGCCAAGGTGTTGCTCGAGTTCGGCATCCGCCCGCGGAGCAGCGGCGGCGGCCGCCGTAAGCCGGCGACTCCCGAGCAGACGACGACGCCGGTCACCCTGGCGCCGGAGTCCTCGCCGGCGCCCCCGGGCGAGGCCGGCTCGTCGGGCTAGGCCGGGTCCAGCAGTACGCAGTAGGTAGTCGGTCCAGAAGCACTGCTGCGGAGGGCGGTTGCACCCGCCCTCCGCAGCACTCTCTTCCCGTCCGCGAGCTCGTGACCCCGCGGTAGACCTGTTTCTAGCGCGCTGCGACCGCCGCAAGCGCCTCCGTGGCCCGCCTGGGGCTCACCCGATCAGCCAAGTCCTCCTCGGGCTGAGTCACCAAGGCGGGCTGGGATGTCTTCCACGAACAGCCCCCACAGCTCCCGGAGGGGAGCGGGTCTTCGGGACCGCTTGGAAATGCCCTCGCCCGAGGTGAACAGAGGTGGGTAGACGCTAAGCCCCCCACCTCGCGGCGCAACGGGCCTGCGCGCACGGGTGAGGCCGCTGACATGACGCTTCACCATGCGGACGGCGCTGCCGCCGCCGGTGGAAACGAGGGTTGGGCGCTGAAAACTGCACGAGGTCCTATTGCACTCCCCGGAGGGAATACGAAACCTTCGAGTAAGTAGGATTGTCTCCGAGGAGCCAGTTTACAGCTACATGCCGTTCCGCGACCGTGCTGATTACGTACCTTACGATCTCTTGGGGTGCCGCCCGCCAAACGGACACCGCCAATTGCAAGATCATCGTCCACGAGTCTCAGCTTGGCGGGGTCTACCTTTAGCTCTCTGGCCAATTCGGTAACATTATTTGAAGCTGATCCTTGGTCGTCGTAAGCTTGCCGCAGTCTCCTGTGAATTAAGTAGAGTTCCCTAGCCAGTTCTTCTCTCTCAGATTTGGAGCGCAGCATGGGAGACTTCACCACCTCAAGCCCCTCGGGCTCCATAAAACCTAGTGCCTCCGCGACAGCGGGTGCGTCGGTCGGGACATCGAAGGGGTCGAGTTCCCAGCGATTAAGAGCCCAAGCCAAAACCCCTAGTCCTTCAGCCCGCCAGCCTAGATTTCTTTCTTGTTGCTCGGTAAGGGTGCCAAGCGGAGCTTCCAAGATTTCAAGCTCCTCGGGTTCCAAAGTGGAGGCGACGCCTGTGGTGTCCAACCACCGAAGCACCTCGACTCGGAAGGCTTCAGCCTCTGAATCACCCGCGTTCTCCTCAATACCACTCCGACAGACCATGGCGGCCAAGGCGAGAGCCCGTCGCGCGACCTGTTCTGCACTCGGCATAGGTTCCTGCACCGGCATTGCCCCTCCGATCGTAGTAGAAGCACCGCAAATTAGCAGCACGACCATCATCATCTATAGCAGCCCCGTGCGGCCGCCGCTCAGGGGCAGCGGCAGGGTGGGCAGCCGCTGTCGAGGGCGATGCGCCACTTGCCGTCGGGGTCGCGGCGCCAGGTGGAGCACCGCTCGGTGCCGGGATCACCCGACGGGCATACCCGTCATGTACTGCTGGAGATGCTCCTCCGTCACCTGGCGGAACGAGAAGCGGTAGCCCTCGTAGACGGCGATGCCGTAGAAGAGAAGGTCCATCGGGCTGAAGAAGGCCGTCATCATCTCCGTCGCGATCTCGAGATTGAGGTGGGAGACGACGAACCAGAAGGGTATGGACTGCTCCTTGGCGACCATGGCGCAGACGGCGAGGAGGTTGCCGGCGCCGCAGCCGAGAAGCGCCCACACGGCGCCGACGACGCCGAAGCTCTTGTCCATCCCCTTGCCGAAGTACCTGACCGCCAGGCCGACGAGGAAGCCGACGCCGACCGCCATCCAGCCGATCTGAAAGCTGGTCACGACGGTGATCGCCGCCCACACCGCCGCCCCCGCCAAGGCCGCCACGCCACCGGCGGCGACGGCGGGGCCGAGCCTCTGCTCGGACTTCATGCGCTCCACGGCCATCTGGAGCAGCACCGGGTCGATCTGCTGCTGGCCTCCGCTCTCGGCCGCTACCTGTTCCTGTGCCTCCATGGTTCCCTCCCTCCTCGTGGTCGTCCGGGATGACCGCCACTTGCCGCCGGCAAACTGAATGACGAAGAATGCACGGCAATTCTCTCACAGGCCGAACGGGTCGGGCATGAGACGCGCTTCAGACCTGCGGCGTCGCCGTGAGGCCGAAGTGGGCGTCGGCCCAGCCCTCGCCGCGGCGGACGAAAGGCACGCCGAGGAGGCGGGCGGGGCCGAACTCGAGGGTGTAGCGGAGGTCCTTCAGGGTGTCGGGTTTCGCCGCTTCGGAGGCGACGAGGACGAAGTGGGCGAGCTTCTCGGCGTCCTCGACCGCGAGGCGGCCGCCGGTCAGGCGCTCGCCGAGCCGCTCGCCGAGGTGGGGGAGCGCCTGCGTGTAGCGGGTGGCGAGGGCGGTCAGCTCGGCGAGCGGGGCGGCGAAGGCGGGAATGGCGAAGGTGCCCTCGCCGGGCTCCGCCGGCGCTTCCTTGCGCTCGGCGAAGAGCGAGAAGAGACCGCCGAGAAAGGTGCTCGAGCCGACCCGCTCCTGCAAGACGATGCGCGCCGGGATGGCCCAGAACGGGAGCCAGCGCTCGACGGCGACGGCCGGCGCGGTGACGAAGGCGACATCGACGGGAGCGAGCCTCTGCGGCGATTCGGCGTTCAGCCGATATCCCGACCGGCACGAGACGCAGTAATAGACGGCGTCCTCCCCCTCGGCCGCGATCTGCGATCCGCACTGCGGGCACTGCAGGCGGAGCAGCTCGAAGGCGCTCATCCGCTCTGCCTCGCCCGCGGCAGCAGGCTGCGCGCCGCCGCCAGAGCGCCGCCCGGGCCCGCCTCCGCCACCACGCCGGTCCCCTCGACGACCTCCCCTCCCCACCTGAATCTCTTCCATCCCCAGCCCAGGATCACCACCGCCACGACGAGCGCGCCGATCACGGCGCCGCAGCCGTCGTCGCTCGACCAGCCGTGCTGGACGACGCTCGTGCCGATGAAGCAGGCCGCCGCCTCCGAGCCGACCAGCATGAGCGCGCGGTAGAGGTCGTTGCCCGGCGCCTTGCCGTAGGCGATGCCGCCGTCCTCGGCGTCCACCACGACCTGGTAGGAGCGGCCGCGGAAGCGGTAGCGCACCACCCAGAGCGGGTAGTAGATGACGCTCATCCGCTCGCGCAGCATCGCCTGGTAGCGGAAGCGGACGCGCTTCAGGCCCTTGCCCGGGTCGGTCTCCTGGCGGAACTGCGCGAGCGCGCCCTCCCGCGCCTCGTTCTCGGAGCGCGTCGGCGGGAAGACCATGCCGGCGCGCTCGAGGGCGCCGGCGTCGAAGGGGAGGAGGCGGTCGCCGGCGAGGTTGACGCGCTGCACCCCCCACTCGGCCACCTGGACGGCGGCGAAGGTCGAGTCGCACGGCCGCTCGACGACGCGCTCGACGTCCACCTCGTAGGTCTGGGTGCGGCGGTTCTTGCCCGAGCCGACGGTGCGTTGGCGCTCCTCGGTGCCGAGGGCGATCCCCACGGCGTCGGCCTCGACGCGGAAGAAGGGCAGGAAGCAGAGGAAGGACTCGGCGAGCTCGGCCTCCTTGGGCAGGCGGCGGTCCTTGTTCCAGCCGCTGCCGAGCCAGCGCAGCGCCGCCTCGCGCGCCGCGGCGGCGTCGAGCTTGGGCTCGACGGCGAAGCGCCGCACGCCGGTCTCGCCGCCGACCAGGAGGTGGGTGCCGCAGTACGGGCAGGCGAGGACGCGCAGGCCGGTCTCGACCTCGAGGACGCCGGCGCAGGCGGGGCAGGAGAGGCCGGTGACGCGGGCCGGCGGCGAAGAGGCACCCCCGCCCAGAGCCCTCGCTGCGCTCGGGATGACCTCGCCGGCCGGTGGGCTCGGCGCCGCGGCCGCGGGCTCGCTCATACCTTGCTGCTCACCCACCACGCCGCGAGCGACAGCGGCACGGCCGTCAGGGCGTACAGCGCCGCTTTGATTGGGAGGGAGAAAACCACGAGTCCCTCGATGCCGAAGAGCAGCAGGCCGACGATCGCCACCAGGTAGTACGGGCTCTCCGACTTGGCCGGGAAGACCGAGGCGAGGACGGCGCCCGTCGAGCCCTCGACGAGCGCCACGTACTGCGCGTCGCGGAAACGGTAGCGGCAGCGCCAGAGCGGCACGTGGACGAGCGCGGTCTCGGCGACGTCCTTGCTCTCGACGCCGGGCAGCCACTGGCGCGCCGTCTCGAGCGGCACCGCGGCGGCCACCTCCTCGACGCCCTCCACCCCGTCGGCCCCCGCGGCGTAGGGCTCGAGCTTGCCGGCGGGGACGTCGAGGTCGGCGAGCTGCGGCACGGGCGTCGGCGCGGCGGGCTCGACCGTCACCTCCTCGCCGGCCGGCCGGCGGACGCGGAAGAGCCACATCGGGAACGAGACCGGTGCGACCTCCTCGACGGTCGACTTCGTGTCGAGGTCCTTGACCGTCTCGTTGCCGGCCATCCAGCGGCGCAGGGCGGCGGCGGCGCGCTCGCGGTCGAGCAGACGCGGCAGGCGGTAGTGCGAGACGAGACCCGAGCGGTCGACGAAGAGCGTGGCGCCGCAGAACGCGCAGGCGAGCAGGCGCTCGCCGCTCGGGAGCGCGTTCTCGCCGCCGCACTGCGGGCAGGCGAGGCGGTTGGTGACCGGGGGTTCGGCGGTGGAGCTCATGTTGACGGTCGGCGAACGCTTCCGCCGCCCAGATCTTTGCAGAGCCCTGTCATGCTTCGGGCTGTTCTCCGAAAACGCCCGGGACGTAGCCCGGGCGCTACGCAGGATGACATGAGAAAGCGTCAGCCGGCGACCGGGGCGCCGCACGAGGGGCAGAAGCGGGCGCCGGCGGGGAGCTTGGTGCCGCACTGGGAGCAGAAGGCCGCGCCGGCACCGGCGGCGGCGGGCGCCCCACCGCCGCCCGGCGCGGATGTGCCGCCGGTTCCCGGCGCGCCGCCGCCGGCGCCGGGTCCTGGCGCGCTACCACCCGACTGCGCGGCGTCGCGGATCATCCCGGGCAGCATCGCCCCGAGCCCGGCGCCCATGCCGACGCCGAGCCCCGCGCCCACCGCGCCGCCCTCGCCGCTCGCCTGCGCCGCGTCGCCCAGGGCGCGCGCCGCCTTGAACTTCATGTAGGCGTCGAGGTCGCCGAGCGCGCCCATGCCGCTGCGCTCGTCGATCAGCTTCTGCACCTCCTCGGGCGGGGTGATGGCGCCGAGGAAGAGGTCCGCGAGGTCGATGCCGTACTTGCCGAAGTCGTCGGCGACGCGCGCCTTGAGCGCCATCGCCAGCTCGTCGTAGACCTTCGGCAGGTCGAAGATCGACTGGAGGTTCTCGCCCAAGAGGTCGGTCAGGCGGGCGACGATGGCGTCCTTGAAGTAGGCCTCGACGCCGTCGGTCGTGTAGAGCCCCATCGTGCCGACCAGTGTGTTGACGAAGAGCTGCGGGTCGGCCACCCGCACCGCGAACTTGCCGAAGGCGCGCAGGCGCACCATGGCGAGCTCGCGGTCGCGGTAGACGACCGGCTCCTTGGTCCCCCACTTGAGGTCGGTGAAGGTCTTGCTCGAGACGAAGACGACCGCCGCCTGGAACGGCGAGGTGCCGCCGAACGGGATGCCGAAGAGGCTCGCCAGGAGCGGCACGTTCTGCGTCGCCAGCGTGTGGCGGCCGGGGCCGAAGGTGTCGAGCGCCTTGCCGTCGCGCAGGAAGACCGCGCGCTGGCTCTCCTCGACGACGAGCTGGCTGCCGAGCCGGATCGCCGCCGTGCCCTCGCGCGGCCAGCGGGCGACCATGGTGCGGCCGGTGGGGTCTTGGTGTTGGATGACGTCCATTGGGGTTCTCCTCTACCTACCGGCTGTCATCCCGAGCGTGTAAAGAAGGGCCGGCCTCCGAAAACGCCCGGGACGTGGCCCGGGCGCTACACGCGCTTTGGCGCCCGTGACGTAGCGCCCGGCCCACGTGCCGGGCGTTCTCGCGCCGTCGGTACCCTACCGCGCCGTCCTCACCACGTCCGAGATCACCTGCTCGCGCCGGCTCCAGCGCTCGCGGAGCGCGCGCACCTGCTCGCCCAGGCGCTCGAGCGGCGCTTCGAGCGGCTCGCCGCCGGGCGCGGGCAGCGCCTCGACCGCGCGCGCGAGCGCGGCCAGCTCGTCGAGCAGCGCCAGGTCGAACTCGTAGAGGCGCTCGAGCTCGGGCTCGCCGACCTTGACGGGATCGAAGAAGCCCGACGCCCCGTAGTCGCTGAAGCGGACCGACTGCGCGAGCCCGTCGAGCTGCCGGTCGAGGCGGTCGAAGCCGCTCATCGCCCCGATCTGGCCGCGGTCGGCGTAGGCCCGCGCGCGCTCGCGCAGCGCGCCTTTCAGGCGGCCGATCTCGCCCGCCAGGTGCTCGCGCTGCAGCCGGTCGACGTCGCGCCGCAGCTCGCGATCCTGGAAGCCCCGGAACCCCGGGATCTTCTCGCCCAGCCGCTCGAGCGCGTTGCGGCGCTCGCGCGCCGCCTGATATCCGTCGGTCATCTGTCTCGTCCTCGCTCCGAGAGGCACGATGCTATCAGAGGGGTTTCGTCCGACAAGGCGGATTCAGAGATTTGGACTCAATGCTTTGGACGCAGCCGCGCTCTTCCCGCTCCGAGGGGATTTCGCTATTCTTCGCCCCCAGGGCTTCCTGCGATGAAATGCTGGATGGTCTCCGGCTCCTGCCGATGCCTCCGATGACCCATCGCCCGCGCGCCGCGCACCCTCGACGACGGGCGCCGGCCGCGCTCGTCGCGGCGGCGCTCGCGGCCGCCGGCCTGCTCTGCGGCGGCGCCTGCGCGCGCGCGCCGCAGACCGCCGAGCGGGCCAACGTCCTTCTCGTCACGCTGGATACCGTGCGCGCCGATCGCGTCGGCTGCTACGGCGCCCGCGGCGTCGAGACGCCGGCGCTCGATCGGCTGGCGCGCGAGGGCGTGCGCTTCGCCCAGGCCTCCTCGCCGGTGCCGCTCACCCTGCCGGCGCACGCCTCGATCCTCACCGGCCTGCTGCCGCCGGCGCACGGCCTGCGCAACAACGGCGCCGGCGCCCTGCCCGACGGGCCGCCGACGCTCGCCACCACGCTCGCCGCCGCCGGCTACCGCACCGCCGCCTTCGTCGGCTCGTTCGTGCTCGACCGGCGCTTCGGCCTGGCGCGCGGCTTCGAGCGCTACGACGACGCGATACCGCGCGGCAGCGGCGCCGCGCCGGCGCTCGAGGCCGAGCGGCGCGGCGACGCGGTGGTGGACGGCGCCCTGGCCTGGCTCGAAGCGGAGCGGACGGCGAAGGACGCCCGCCCGTTCTTCCTCTGGGTCCACCTCTACGACGCCCACGCCCCCTACGAGCCGCCGTCGCCGTTCCGCGAGCGCCACGCCGGCCGACCCTACGAGGGCGAGGTGGCCTTCGCCGACGCGCAGGTGGGGCGGCTCCTCGACGCGCTCGACCGGCTCGCTTTCGCGGCGACGACCGTGGTGGCGGTGACCGCGGATCACGGCGAGGCACTGGGCGAGCACGGCGAGCTGACGCATGGCTTCTTCCTCTACGAGCCGACGCTGCGGGTGCCGCTGCTGCTGCGCGCGCCCGGCACCTTGCCGGCGGGGAAGCTGATCGCGACACCCGTCGGTCTCGTCGACCTCGCGCCCACCGTCGCCGCCCTCGCCGGAGCGCGCTTCGCACCCGGTCAATCCTCAGAGAATGCCGCCGCCGCTCAGGCGGCGCTCGCCGGGCGCGACCTCTCGGCGCAGCTCCGTGCCGGCGCCGAGCCGCCGCCGGCCGATCTCTACGCCGAGACCCACTACCCCGAGGTCTTCGGCTGGAGCCGCCTCGCCGCGCTGCGCCGCCGCGACCGCAAATACATCGACGCGCCGTACTCCGAGCTCTACGACCTGCGGCGCGATCCCGGCGAGCGGCGCAACCTGGCCCGGGCCGGCGGCGAGATCGGGCCCCCCGGCGGGGAGCGGCTCGGCGCCGTCCTCCCCAGTATCCGCTGGGACCACGCGAAGGAGACCCGCGGCTTCGCGGCCCGCATCGCCACGCTCGAGCGCGCGGCCGTCGAGCCGGCGCCGGCGGCGGCGGCGGACGCCGCGACGCGCGAGCGCCTGGCGAGCCTCGGCTACGCCGCCGCGCCGCCCCGCCGCCCCGCCGCGCCCGGTCCCCGCGGCGCCGACCCCAAGGCCCGGCTGCCGCTCTTCCGCCGCTACGAGCGCGCCCACAACGGCCTCCGCGAGGGCCGGGTGGCGGAGGCGACGGCGGAGCTCGGCCGTCTGGTCGCGGCCGACCCCGGCAACCCGGTCTTCCGCGGCGAGCTGGCGAAGGCGGCGCGCGAGGCGGGGGACCTCGAGCGCGCCGTGGCGCTCTACCGCGAGACGACCGCCGCGGCGCCCGACGACTCCCAGGCCTGGTACAACCTCGCGGCCACGCTCCAGGAGGCGGGGCGGGCGGCGGAGGCGGCGCGCGCCAGCCGCGAGGCGCTGCGCCTCGACCCCGGGCAGCCGGAGGCGCACAACGCCCTCGGCCGCGCGCTGCTCGCGGCGGGCGACGCCGCGGCGGCGCACCGCGAGTTCGCGCTCGCCGTCGAGCTCGACCCGCGCAACGCGCCGGCGCTCAACAACCTCGGCAACGCGCTGCGCGCCATGGGGAGGCTCGAGGAGGCGGAGACCGCCTACCGGCAGGCGCTCGCCGCCGCCCCCGGCTACGCCGAGGCGATGAACGGCCTCGGCACGCTGGCCGTGGCGCGCGACCGTCCGGCCGCCGCGCTGCCGCTCTTCGAGCACGCCCTCGCGCTCGCGCCCTCGTACCACGAGATCCGCCTGAACCGCGGCATCGCGCTCGAGCTCATGGGGGAGCGCGCCGCCGCCATCGCCGCCTACCGCGATTTCCTGTCCGCAGTCGCGGACCTTCCCGAGTTCGCCGAGCAGCGCAAGGCCGCCCGTCGTCTCCTGGCCCGGCTCGCCGGGACGGCGGGCGCGGCGCCGTCAGGAAGGAGGTGACGTCGCCCGACGAGCCGCAGTCGCTCTCGCTTGGCACCTTTTCTCTTGGATCACATACGACAGAGGACAAAAGGAGATTGGAACGATGGAACGAACCCAAGCATCCCTGTGGAAAGCCGGCGCGGCGCTGCTCGCGCTGGCCTGCCTGACGGCCCTGCTGCCGCCTGCCGCCTTCGCTCAGGCCGCCGGCGGCACCCTGTTCGGCCGCGTGAACGACGGCTCGGGGGGCGCGCTCCCCGGCGCCACGGTCACCGCCACCAACACCGACACCGGCTATGACCGCGTCGGCGTCACCATCGAGGACGGCACCTTCCGCCTGACCGCGCTGCCGGCCGGCAACTACAACGTGCGCGTCGAGCTGTCGGGCTTCGCGCCGGTGATCGTCGAGAACGTGCGGCTCAATGTCGCCTCCCAGCGCGAGATCGAGGTGACGCTGCAGGCGGCGACCCTCGAGGAGTCGATCACCGTCGTCGACGAAGCGCCGCTGGTCGCCACCGAGCCCTCGATCGGCACCGTGGTGAGCCAGCAGGAGCTCGAGAACCTGCCGCTCAACGGCCGCCAGTTCGCCAACCTCGCGGCGCTGGCGCCGGGCACCACGCTGTCGGTCAATGCCGACCCGACCAAGCCCGGGCAGCTCACCATCGCCCTGGGCGGCGGCATCGGCCGCAACGTCAACTACATCATGGACGGCGGCGACAACACCGACGACACGATCGGCGGCGCGCTGCAGAACTTCAACCTCGAGGCGGTGCAGGAGTTCAAGATCCAGACCCAGCAGTACAAGGCCGAGTTCGGCCGCTCCTCGGGCGGCGTGCTGACGGTCGTCACCAAGACCGGCACCAACGAGTTCTCGGGCAGCGTCTACGGCTTCTTCCGCGACGACGGCCTGGCCGAGAAGACCGAGACCGAGAAGCTGGCGGGGATCGACAAGGGCAAGCTCGAGCGCGAGCAGTGGGGCGGCTCGATCGGCGGCCCGATCGTGCGCGACCGCGCCCACTTCTTCGCCACCTACGAGAAGACCGACCGCACGACCGAATACACGGTCTTCACCGGCGGGCTGTTCCCGACCTTCGACGGGCTCACCGTGCCGCTGCCCTTCGAGGACGAGCTGATCACCGCCAAGACGACCTGGGACGTCAACCCCAAGAACTTCCTGCAGGTGCGCTACGGCTCGCAGGAGAACGCCGACAAGTACGGCGCGAGCCCGCTCGCCCATCCCACCGGGCTGGGCACCCTGGTCAACGAGTACGAGTCGCTGCTCGGCGGCTGGAACTCGCAGATCGGCGGCGAGATGCTCAACGAGTTCCTCTTCCAGTACTCGAGCTTCGACAACATCATCTCCGCCGACTCGGACGACCCCTTCGTCCTCTACCCGTCCGGTTTCTTCACCGGACAGAACATCAACACGCCGCAGTCCACCCACCAGCGCAAGCGCCAGTGGAAGGACGACTTCAGCTTCACCCAGACCATCGCCGGTGACCGCCACGACTTCAAGGTCGGCATCAACTACATCGACGAGTACAGCCTGGGCGGCGACTTCACGGTCGGCACCAAGGGGCAGTTCACCGCCTCCGAGGACCGCCTCGGCTCGCCGATCGTGGACATCCAGTTCAACGGCGGCTTCGCCGGCAACGAGACGCCGACCGAGCAGAAGAGCGCCTACCTCCAGGACGACTGGGCGGTCACCGACCGGCTGACGCTCAACCTCGGCGTGCGCTACGACTACTTCACCGGCTTCGACCTCGACCAGCGGGCGAACCCGATCTACCAGGAGTTCCACACCCAGACCCGGTTCAACGAGCCCTTCCTGGTCGACTTCCGCAGCTTCGACGGCGTGCTCGACGAGGACGACGACAACATCAGCCCGCGCGTCGGCTTCGCCTACGACGTCAAGGGCGACGGGCGGCACCTGGTGCGCGGCGGCTACGGCACCTACTTCGACTTCCCGTACACCAACGCCACCATCCTCTTCCCGGCGATCGTCGTCCAGTCGGCGTTCGGCGCCGTCTACGGCCATCAGAACCCGGCCGGCATCCGCAACCCGAACGGCACCTTCTTCCAGCCCGGGCAGCCGCTGCCGCCCAACCAGATCGCCAACCCCGAGCTGGGGAGCGCGCCGACCGAGATCGCCTCGCCCACCCTCGCCACTCCCTACTCCGACCAGATCTCGCTCGGCTACTCGTGGCAGGTCAACAACTGGCTGGGGCTCAACTTCGAGGTGCTCTCGGTCGAGTACCACGACATTCCCTACCGCTTCCGGGGCAACCCCGGCGTGGACAAGGACGGCGACGGGGTGTTCGAGCCCGACGCGGGCGAGACGGTGCGCTTCCCGCAGTTCGGCAGATTCCGCATCTGGTACGGCGGCGGCCGCGCCAGCTACGACGGCCTCAACATCGGCTTCCGCGTGCGCCAGACCAAGTTCGAGCTGCAGGGCTTCTACACCTACTCCGAGGCCGAGGGCAACGTGCTCGCCGGGGCCGACGAGTTCCGCCTGACCGATGCCGGCGCCCAGGCCGACGTCGGCGGCTCGACGTTGCGTCGCGATCAGTCGATCAACCCGCTCGACCCGCAGTGCGGCCGCTGCTTCGGGCCGCTCCACACCGACGCGAAGAATCGGATCACGTTCGGCGGCACCTATCACGGGCCGTGGGGCGTCAACCTCTCCGGCATGTTCCGCTACCGCTCGGCGCTCCCCTACCTCGAGCACGCCAACGCCGACCTCGACGGCAACGGCACCATCCTCGACCTGCGGCCCGGAGTCGCCCACGTCAACACCGGCCGCGGCGACGACTTCAGCCAGTTCGACGTGCGGCTGGCCAAGGAGTTCAGCTTCACCGATGATTTCAGCATCGAGGTCATCGGCGAGGTGTTCAACCTGTTGAACGAGAAGAACCCGGCGCGGCCCGACCGCAACGGGAACCCGTCGGCCTTCGCCGGCGACCCGCTGCAGGGCGAGCAGCGCCTGGCGCAGCTCGGAGCGCGGATCCGCTTCTAGGCTCCGCTATACGGCAGCACGGAAAGGGGGCGCCTCGGCGCCCCCTTGTTGTTTGGCCGCCGCCGCGCGCCACAGCGCCCGCATCCGTAGCGGATCGGGCCGCACCCTCATGGCGCCGCGGCGAGCTGCAGGCGGGTCTCGCGCCAGGCGAAGCGCCAGGCGCCGCCGGCCGGGCGCGACAGGAACGGCGCCTCGAGCGGCGGGTAGGCCGCGGCCGCGATCGGCCGCCCGCCGGCGCTGGCGCTCGTGCCGGGGCGGAAGGCGAGCGGCTGGCCGTCGCTGGCGCGGTAGCGCAGCTCGCCCTCCACGTCCTCCAGGCGTGCCGCCGCCAGGCGCGCCCGGAAGCGCTCGAAGCTGCCGTCCTCCTCGCGACGGCCGACCTCGAGAGCGATTCGCGCCGGCTGCACGCGCGGCACCGCCACCCAGGCGTCGCGGAACGCCCGGTCGCCGCCGTAGTACCCGGGGAAGCGCTGGGGCGCCGGCGCCGCCTCCCAGCCGCCCTCGGTGACGAGGGCGGCGTAGGTGTCGCCGCAGCGGGTGAAGAGCACCTCGCCGCGCACGACCTCGGGCGGCGACCAGCTCGGCGCGAGGTACGCGTGGCCCGCCGAGTCGGCGGCGCCGAGCCGCGCCAGGACGACGTTGCGGTGCGCGACCGCGAAGTCCTGGTCCGCCCAGGAGCGCCAGCGGTCGCGGCGTGGGTTGGCGGTGCGGCTCCAGAGGTAGAGCGGCGCGAAGGCGGCGCAGCGCGCGGGGGCGGGCTCGGCGGCGGCGATGGCCGAGCTCGGCCCGCCGGGGGTCGGCGCGGTGGGGGGTGGTGCGGCGGGCGGCGACGGCTCCGGGAAGAGCGTCGCCAGGATCTCCTGGCCGCCCGAGACGGTGAAGCGCAGGTCGTCGACGGCCTGCGCCGCGCCGAGCACATAGTCGGGCGTGGCGTAGCTGTAGAAGGCGGCGTCGAGGTCCTGCCGCTCCCCCAGGTCGATCCGCCGGCGCCCCTTGATCTCGTAGGGCGGCTGGCGCCGGCGCTCGGCCACCAGCTCCGCCACCGGCTGCGGGATGCGATAGCCGCTCGCCGGCAGCTCCGGCCAGTCCATGAAGCTGATCCCCTCCGCCGCGGCGAGGCCGCCGGCGAGCCACGCCCAGGCCTGCCAGGCGGTGTTGCGCGCGCCGAGCGCCCAGTGGACGTAGGTGCGGCTCTTGGGACCGGCCGGGAAGCCTCCCACCTGCGCCTGCGCCCACTGCGCGAAGAGGATGCTGAGCTGCCGCGCCGCCGCCTCGCGCACCGCGGGTCGCGGCGCGTGGTCGGCGAGATGGAGGAGCGCGGTCATCGACGAGGCGATGTAGCCCGGGCTCTCGGCCTCGTACCAACCGTCGCGCCCGTGCGCGGCGAGGAAGGCGGCGGCGTACTCCGCCCAGCCGCGCGCCGCGGGCGAATCCGGCCTGCCCGCCAGCACCTCGGCCACCAGGCTCCTGGCGATCAGCAGCACGCGCTGATTCTCGGTCTCCTTGAAGCGCCACGGATCGCGGCAGGCTTCGGGCCCGGGCGGCGGCGGGGCCACGGCGCCCTCCGCCCGCACCCGCACGAGGAGCGGCGGCGGCAGCGCCTGCGGGTACTGGAGGGCGATGCGCTGCAGGCTGAGCTGCGCGTGCTGGCACTGGAGCTTCCCCCAGCGGCCGCGGCAGGCGTCGAGCACCGACGCGGTCCAGCGCGCGGCGTCGGCCGCGGTCGGGCGGCCGGCGGCGGCCAAGGCGGCGGCGGCCAGGGCGCCGAGGCCGTCACGGTCCTCGCCGAGGCGCTTGATGCGCCGCTCGAGGCGTGAGAGCTGAGCGTGGCCGAGCTCGAGGTACTCGAGGGCGCGGCCGGCGGGCGGCGGCGAGGGGGTGGCGGCTGCGGGCGCGGCGGCTGCGGGCGCGGCGGCGGTGGACGGGGAGGCGGTGGACGGCGCTGGGTTGGTCTTCTCGGTGGGGAGGAGGCTGGGATTGCCGGCCGGAGCGGCTGCGCCTCTCGCAGGCTCCTGGGCGAGGAGGAGCGTGGCGAAGAGGCCGGTCGCGACACCAAGCGCCAGGCTGGCACCCCGCCGCGCACTCCCTACCTGAATTCTTTCGTACGCCCTCATCGCCCGCGCTCCGTCATGCAGGATCGAGGCCGCTCTCCACCCCGATGCTTCGCTACGCTCAGAGCGTGTGAGGGAATTCGGGTCGTCCTCTGAAAACGCCCGGGACGTAGCCCGGGCGCTACGCTCAGGATGACGGCGACGTCAATCCACCGGCCGAGCCCTTGCATACCCGAGGGATGCGATGGACTCGGGCCTCCCGGATCTCAGGATCGTCGTCGGCGTCTTCGCGGTCGTCGCCGTGCTGTCGCTCCTCGGCGCCGCCGTCCTCCTCGCGCACACCTACCGCCGCCTCAAGCGCCTCAACGTCCCCGAGGGCGCGGGCTTCTTCACCACCATCCGCCTGGTACCGCTCGGGCTGGTCGTCGCCCTCGACCTGCTCGACCTGGCGCTCGACGTCTTCTCGACGCCGATCATCTGGTTGATCCTCTCGCGCCTCCGCCTCCAGGGGCTGCGCGACATCGCCTCCTTCGAGGCCCTCGTCCCGTTCACCGGGCCGATCCCCACGCTCACCATCGCCTGGTTCGCCGCCCGTTGGTTCGATCTCGGCGAGCCGCCGCCGCGCGGCCCGCGCGGGGTCATCGAGACCGAGCGGGTCGCGCCGCAGACGTACCAGCCGCGGCGAGGCGGACGGTAGCCTCGCCGCGCCGCCTCGGCCCGCCGATGAAGACCCGGGTCATCGTCAATCCGCGATCCGGCCGCCTGCTCAGGCAGGCCGGTGAGCTCCGCGATCCGCGAGGGGAAAGCGCCATCGACCTGGCGGCGATCGAGGCGGCGCTGGCCGCTCTGCCGGGCGCCGAGCTGCGCCTCACCGAGCGGCGCGGGCACGCCGAGGAGCTGGCGCGAGAGGCGGCCGCGCAAGGGTACGAGCTGGTGGTGGCGGCGGGCGGCGACGGGAACCTCAACGAGGTGCTCAACGGCATCGCGCCGGGCGGCGACGAAGGCGGAAGCCCGGGGAGGCCCGGTCCCCGGCTCGGAGTGCTGCCGCTCGGCACCGGCAACGACTTCGCGCGCTCGATCGACGTGCCGGCGGACCTCGCCGCGGCGGTCGCCGTGCTGGCGCGCGGGCGGACGGCGGCGATCGACGTCGGGCGCGCCGCGGCCGCCGGCACCCGACGCTACTTCCTCAACGTCGCGGGCGGCGGCTTCGCCGGGCTCGTCGCCGAGCGGCTGGACCCCGAGATCAAGCGCGCCTGGGGGCCGCTCTCCTACCTGCGCGGCGCGATCGAGGCGCTGCAGGGGCTCGCGAGCTACCGGACGACGGTCAGCCTCGACGGCGGCGAGACGCTCGCGCTGCCGGTCTTCAGCGTGCTGGTGGCCAACGCCCGCTACGTCGCCTCCGGCGTGCCGGTGGCGCCGGCGGCGCGGCTCGACGACGGCCTCCTCGACCTCCTCGTGCTGCCCGAGCTGTCGGTGGCGCAGCTCGCTCTCCTCGTGCCGCTGATGCTCCTCGGCCGCCATCACGAGAGCGACCACGTGGTCTTCCGCCGTGCGGCACGCATCGAGATCCGCTCCACGCCGCCGATGTGGTTCGACGCCGACGGCGAGCTGCTCGGCGAGGGGCCGGCGGCGGTCTTCGAGGTGCTGCCGCAGGCGCTCGAGGTGGTGGTGGGAGGCGAGGACGATTGACCTCGCCGTCCGATCTCGACGCTAGGGCGCGGGCCGCGAGCCCTCGCGCCAGATCCCTTCGCACCCGTCTTTCCCGAGCTCCACGCGCCAGAGCCCGTCGTAGCCCGTGATCTCGAGGCCGCTCGCGCCCGCCGTGATGCCGAGACGGTCGTGGCAGCCCGGCGTCGCGCCGAGGCGGGCGAGAAGCTCGGGAATGGTGTTGGAGTGACCGACGACGACGACCGCGCGGTCGGCGGCGTGGCGCTCGCGCAGGCCGGCGAGAAAGGCGGTCATGTCAGGTTTGGCCGCCGAGGCCGGATCGACGACGAGCGGCACGCCCGCCGCCTCGGCGAGCGGCAGGCCGGTCGCGAAGGCGCGCACCGTGCGGCTGGTGTAGACGGCGGCGATCCCGGCGCCGGCGAGGCGGCCGGCGAGCGAGCGCGCCCGCGCGATGCCGGCCGGCGACAGCGGCCAGAAGGGGTCGAGCGCGCGGTCGCCTTCCGGCCATCCCTCGGCCTTCTCGGCGTGGCGGACGAGGTAGATGGCGTCGAGCGCCGCGGCCGGCGGCGCGGCGGCGGCGAGAGACGCGAAGACGAGGACGGCGAGGACCGGCAGCCGCGACGCGGTCGGAGTGCGCATGGCGCAAGCGTACGGAGTCGCCGCGGCCGGAACAAGGCCGGAGTGGTGCGCCGAGTGCGCCGGTCGGCCAGCGCGCCGGCGGCAGGCGTAGGGCAGGCAGCTTTCTCGTTCTCGCACCGGTTGCCGCAAGCGGCAGCAGCATGGCCTCTGCCACAACTTGGCATAGAGCTACGTCGCTGTCGATACGCTGTAATGCGCTTCAGAGGCAACTTGACAGAAGGAATAAGTTGTTCTCAATCAGCACTTTACGCTTGCCGCGTGGCCGTTCGCCCCACTATCATCTCGGGCGTGAGCATGGCCGCCAGCGCGCCGAAGGTGCTCGCCCTGGTCCGCGAGAGCCGGAGTTGGACGCAGGAAGAGCTCGGCCTTCGCCTGGGCAAGGGCAAGAGCGACGTCAGCCGCATCGAAAGCGGCCAGCGGCGCCTCGACCTCGGCACGCTGGACGAATACCTCGGCGCCCTGGAGCTGAGCTGGAAGCGCTTCTTCCGCCTGCTGAGCCTGGTCGAGGAGGTCGACGCCGAGCTCTCCACCTACGTCGCGGCGGAGCAGACCAACCTGCCGTTCGAGGAGCTGCGCGAGGCCCTGCCGGACAGCCGCAGCCAGCCCGCCCTGGGCGGCTGGGACGATCCCGAGGTCGAGTCGGCCGCGCGCACGGTCTCCCACGCCCTCGGCGACTACCAGCGCATCCTCGACAAGGTGGCGATCCGCCGCCTCCTCGGCGCCGAGCGCGGCACCGGGAAGGATCCGCGGCAGCCCCGCCGCTCGCGCCGCCGGCGCCCGCGCTCCTAGGCCGCCGGAGTCTCCGAGGTCGCCGGGGTCACGCCGGGACTATCATCGGCCCATGCGGTGGCTCGCAACCCTCGCCGCGCTCGCCCTGGTGCCGGCCCTGGCCGCCGGAGCGGCGGCCGCCGACCGCGGGATGGCGGCCCTGCTCGGCCGCCGCCCGCCGGAGTGGACGGTCTCGCACTGGCTGCACGGCCCGCCGGTCAAGCTCGCGGACCTACGAGGCAAGGTCGTCCTGGTGCGCTGGTGGACGGCGCCGGCATGCCCCTACTGCCGCGCCTCGGCGCCGGCGCTCAATGAGTTCCACCGCCTCTACGCCGGCCGCGGCCTGGTGGTCCTCGGCTTCTACCACCACAAGAGCCCCACCCGCCTCGACCCCAAGCAGGTGGCGGCGTGGGCGAACGACCTCGGCTTCGAGTTCCCGGTGGCGATCGACGACAACTGGCGCACCCTCCGCCGCTGGTGGCTCGACCCGGTCCCGGCGAGCTGGACCAGCGTCACCTTCCTCCTCGACCGCGAAGGCGTCATCCGCCACATCCACCCGGGCGGCCAGTACGTCAAAGGCGACGAGGACTACGCCGCGCTGGCGGCGAAGCTCGAGGAGCTCCTCGGCCTCTAGGGGTACCCCTCAGTCCATCTGCTTCCTCAACACCGTCGGGATGTCGTAGTCGTCGACGTTCGACCAGTTCGGGCCGAAGCCGCCGGGGTCGTCGCCGCGGTTGTTGGCGATGACCTTGCGGTAGAAGGGGATGTCGGCGACGCCGCGCTCGGTCTCCTCCGGCGGTGCCGCGAGCGGCTGCGCCGAGGCGGTGCCGGCGGCGGCGTTCGC
>JBIOUG010000137.1:0-10427 GCA_044866775.1 Thermoanaerobaculia bacterium
GTTCACCTCCGGTCGACCGCAGGAGCTTGCCGTAGCGAACACACTCGGCTCACCGCACCGGGACGTTCGATGCCCACCCCGTCGAGCGCTCGGGAGAGGTGTAGGCTTGACATCGCTTTCTATGGAACCGGTTGCAGCGGACGGCCCGCTGCGCGGCCCGCCGCTGAACCGGAGCGTTATAGGGCGTGAGGACGACTCGGAGTTCCGATCATCTTCGCAAGATCCCCAGGCGTGGCGCCCAAGGTGAGCAAGGAGCGGATCAACAGATCCAAGGAGACTGAATCCTCGGCCGCCTCCAGTTTCGCCACCCGGCTCTGGCTCGAGCCGAGGCGGTGTGCGAGCTCGACTTGCGTGAGGTGCTTCTCCCTGCGGAGCTGCCGCACCGCATCGGCGAGCCGCAAGCGGAGCTCGACCAGCGCCGCTTCCTCCGGCGTGAGCTTTAGGAACTCCGCCGCGGTGCCCACCTTCCATCCCTTCTTCTCAAGCCGCTTTTTCTTCGCTGTCTTCATACCGCATTCTCCTGATCCCGATCGTACCAGGCCAAGCGCTTCCTGCAGGTCTCGATGACCGGCTTCGGGGTTCTCTGGGTCTTCTTCGCCACGACCTCCGCTATCACGATCGCATCTGCGTCGACCCTATAGAAGATCCTCCACGTGTTGCTCTCATCGCGGATCCGCAGCTCGTGGCAGCGAGGGCCCACGGCCGGCATGGGTCGCGAGTGCGGCAGAGAGAGCATCTCGCCTCTCTGGAGCCGGCGGAGCAGGACACAGCCCGCTGCTTGAAGGACCTGTCTTCGAGCCACTTCGCGACCCGAAGTACTTCGCGAGGGTGATCGTCGACTCGGTCTGCGGCACTGTTGTCTGGCCCAACGGCGCTGACCTCGCGCCTGAGGCTCTCTATGATCTTCCGAACGAATCGGCTGAGAGGAGAGCCAGCTAACGCTGCCCCTGCACCGGACGGCTGACGCCGCCGTATCTGGACTCCTCCATCAAGAGGGTGACGGGTCGGTTCGCCGGCCGTTCGGGAACAGGACGTCGGGTGTGCCGCACGAGGTCTTCAACCTGAGCCGGTGGTCGCCGTCGTGGCGCGCTCCGACGCCCGCGAGTGGGAGAACAGCCCGCCGTACGAGCGGCCCGTGCCCAGCGGCGAGTAGGCAGTGCGCGTGTAGCGCCCGGCGATTCCTGCCACCTCGGAATCGGCGGACGGCCGGTAACAGCTCCCGGGCCGTTCGGGGAGAGTTGCCGCCGGGCCCTACAGCACGAACGCGTACCCCACCTTGAAGAAAAGCGTGCGGTCGGTCTGGGTGAGCGCGATCGCGTCCACCCCGAGCCGATTGTCCGAGTAGCCGAGGAAGAGCACCGTCTGCGGGTTGAGCTTGTAGGAGAAGAGGAGCTGGGTGAAGAGCGTCTCGGTCTCCGCCCGTACCGGGAAGTCGAACTGCTCGGGGCGCCGCTCGAGGTCGAGGTACTGCAGGATGCCGCGCACGAACGTGCGGGTCGAGACGTTGTAGACCAGCCGCAGTTGCGAGAGGTTGGCGTCGAAGAGGCGCCCGCCCGGCACGTCCAGGCGCTGGAAGAGGTGGCTCACCTGGGCGTTGACGTGCCGCCCGAGCTTGAGCTCGACCGCGGGCAGGAGCAGGAGCTGGTCGGCCTCCTGGTTGTTCTGGAAGTCGATCGTCTCGCCGCCGACGGCGAGGATCGACCCGCGGAGGGCGTTCACCGGCTGCGCCTGCGCGAAGAGCGTGAAGGAGTCGAGGTCCTCGTAGAGGGTGCCCAGGAACTGCTGCCGCGTGCGCTCGGCGGCCAGTTGGACGACGGACTGGAGCGGCCCGGTGACGCTGCCGTTGACCTCGAGCGAGTCGTCGGTCAGCTCGCCGGCATGGTCCTCGCTGCGCCCGGCCTGGAGGCCGAGGTTGACCTGCGTGAACCAGTCGTCCTGCCCGCCCCACCAGGTGCGTTGGATCCCGCCCTGGAGCGTCCGCAGGTCGACCCGCGGCACGAAGCCGCTGTCGGCCCTGAACTCCGGGTCGAGATCGTCGTAAGAGAGGTTCCAGAACCAGTTGCGCGCCACGTGCTGGTAGCGGGCGGTGAGCGCCTGGCCGGAGAAGCCGTCGTCGGGCTGATCGAAGTCCGCGGCGAGGGCGCGCGGGTAGAGGGTGTCCGAGCGCAGGAGCTGGAAGCGCAGCTCGTCGGTCGGGCGGAGCTGGACGAAGCCGTCCACGCCGGCGACGCGGTTGTGGTAGGCGTCGCCCTCGCGCCCGGCATAGAGGACGCCCACGGTCGAGCTGGCGCCGACGTCGCGGCGGTAGCGCAGCACCGAGCCCGTGACCTCCTCGTCCTCGAGGAACGCCGAGCGCGAGAACTGGTTGGCCGGGATGGTGAGCGTGGTATGGGTGTCGCGGGTGACGAAGAGGCCGCCGGCGCTGCTCCCCTCCTTGCCGCTCAGCTTCAGTCCCCAGTCGGGGTCGACCACGGTGCGGGTGAAGACGGCGTTGATCGGCGTCGCGAAGAAGTCGATGCCTTCGAGGAAGAACGGCCGCTTCTCGGGGAAGAAGAGTGCGAAGCGCTCGTTCTCGCCGAGCTGCGCGGCGTCGGCCTCGACCTGCGAGAAGTCGGGGTTGACGGTGGCGTTGAGCGTCAGGTTGGGAGTGATCCCCCAGCGCGCGCTGAGCCCCGGCTCGATGTCCTCCTCCCCGTCCTCGAGGTCGCCGTCGGGGAACTCCGGGCGCGTGTCGGTGCGGCCGGCGGTCAGGGTCGGGTCGAGCTCGACGTTGCGCCCCGGCTCGAGCCCGACGAAGCCGGTCAGCTTGTTGACCTGGCAGAGCAGGCAGGTCTCGTCGCGGTTGCGCGGGTTGGCGCTCATCCGGTGGCGGACGCTGCGCGGATAGGAGCGGCTGAGCTCGAACCCCCAGGTCTGCTCGCTCGCCGTGCGCGGGAAGCGGATCTGCGCCAGCGGGATCGCCAGCTCGACGACGTAACCGTCCTGATCGATGCGGCCGGCGGAGGCCCAGATGATGTCCCAGGAGAAGTCCTCCACCCCTTCGATCTGGCTGAAGATCGCGTCCGCCTGCACGCCCAGCGGGTTGACCCGGAACTGGAAGGCCCGCCGCTGGTCGTTGAAGGGGTCGATCAGGAGGACCACGTGGTCGTCCTGGACGAAGGTGGTGATCGAGTCGCGGTCCATCAGGTGAGCGCGGATCTCGGCCGGGCGTGGATCCCGGCAGCGGAAACCTACGTACAAGGTTTCGGTATCAAAGGTGACGAGCGCCTCGGTTGCGACCGGCGGCTCGACGTTGTCGCCCGGAAACCACTCGTAGGCGAGGGGGATCGGCGTCACCTGGGCCCAGGCCGGCTCGTCGAGGCGGCCGTCGACCTCGATCTTCGAGGTCGCTGCGGAGACGCGGAAGACAGGCGCGGCCGGACGCGCCGGCGCCGCCTCGGCGGGCGGCGCCTGCTGGGAGGCGGCCGGAGACGGAGCGACAATGAGCAGCCAGAGCGTCGAGACCAGGCCGCAGGCGAGCGCCAGGACGGGCCGGGGGCGGCAGACCATGGGAATCCTCCTTTGCATCGGCCCCGATCGTGCAGCCCGCCTGCGACCGAGTCCTCAGGACACGCTGAGGAAACCCGTAGTCTTGCCATAAGGTTACGCTGACCGATGCCCGACGCCGAGAGCCATTCCCCGCTTTCGCTCCACCCGGCCGCCGAGCCGGTGGTGGCCTTCGGGCCGTTCCGGTTCGACCGCGCCAACGGCCTCCTCCGGCGCGGCGAGGACGAGATGCCGCTGCCGCCGCGGGCCCTGGCGATCCTGCGCGTGCTGGTCGAGCGGCCCGGGCGGGTGGTGTCGAAGCAGACGCTGATCGCCGCGGTCTGGAACGGCGCCTTCGTCTCCGACACCTCGCTGACCGAGGCGATGAGCCTGCTGCGCCAGGCGCTGGGAGACGACCCGCAGCAGCCGACCTACATCCAGACGCTTCACCGCCGCGGCTACCGCTTCATCGCGCCGCTCGAGGTGCCGCCGCCGCCGCCGCCGCGGCTCGTCCCGCTGGACGGACCGCGCCGGCCGCACTCCGCCGCGGCCATGAGCGCCGCGGCTGCGCCCGAGGCGGTCCCCGGCGCCGACGTGCCGCCGCCCCAGCCGCCGCCGGCCGCCCCGGCCCGCCGGCGGGCGCTGCGTCCGGCGGCGGTCGCCCTCCTCGCCCTCGGCGCCGCCGCGGTGGCCGCCGGCGGGTTCCTCCTCGGGCGCGCCGCGCCGTCGGCGCAGCCTGAACGCGCCCTCCCGCTCCGCTTCGCCGTCGCCCCACCGGTGGGAGACCGGATCCCGACCTTCGGCCCCGGGCTGGCGGTCTCGCCCGACGGGCGGGAGCTGGTGTTCGAGGGCTGGCGCGAGGAGCGCGGGGTTCGCCTGCTCCACCGCTCGCTCGGCCGCTTCGGGACGCGCGCCATCGAGGGCACCGCCGGAGCGACCTCGCCCTTCTTCTCGCCCGACGGCCGCTGGATCGGCTTCCTCGACGACAACCGGCTGATGAAGGTGCCGCTCGCCGGCGGGCGCCCCGTGGCGCTGGCGCAGGTGCCCGGCATGCTCGGCGCGAGCTGGGGGGCCGACGGCAGGATCGTCTACAGCCCCGGCTTCCTGCGCGGCCTCTGGGCCGTTCCCGCCGCCGGCGGCGCGCCCCGCCGCCTCACCGCGCCGGACGCCGCGCGCGGCGAGGTGCGGCACGAGTGGCCGGAGGTCCTGCCCGGCGGCGGGATCCTCTTCACCGCCTGGTCGACCACGGTCGAGGACTCGCGGCTGCTGTTCCTGCCGCCGGGCGGCGGCGCGCCGCGGGAGGTGCGCGCCGGCGCCGTCTTCGCCAGGCTCCTCGGCGGCGACCGCCTGGTCTTCCTGGCGCCCGACGGCGTGCTCACGGCGCGCTTCGACGCGCGCGCGGGGCGCCTCCTCGACGGGCCGGTGCCGCTTCCCGAGCCGATGGCGCGCTCGGTCGGCGGCTACGCCCTCTTCGCCACCGGCGGCGACACGCTGGCCTACGTCCCCGGCGACGTCGAGCTCGGCAACCGCGAGCTGGCCTGGGCGGGGCCGGGGGGCGCGCGCACCCCGGTCCCGGCGCCGCCGCGCTTCTACCGCAACGTCGCCGTCGGCCCCGGCGGCGGCCGCGCCGCGGTCACCGTCCTCGACGGCCGGCGCTCGGACCTCTGGGTGGTCGGCCTCGGCGACGGCGCCTTGACCCGCCTGACGTTCGACGGCTTCAACATCGAGCCGACGTGGAGCGCCGACGGCCGCTGGGTCTCCTTCGCGGGCAAGGGCGATACCGGCCCGTTCAACCTCTTCCGCCGTCCGGCCGACGGCAGCGGCCCGGCCGAGCGCCTCGTCGCGAGCCGCCGGCACCAGTATCCCGAGGCCTTCACGCCGGACGGCCGCACGCTCGTCTACACCGAGGGTCATCCGGAGACCGGGTTCGACCTCTGGACCCTCGACCTCGCGACGCGCCCGCCGCGCGCCGCGCCGCTCCTCCGCACGGCCGCCAACGAGCTCTTCGCCGCCGTCTCGCCGGACGGCCGCTGGCTCGCCTACACCTCCGACATCAGCGGCCGCTGGGACGTCTACGTCCAGGCGCTCCCCGGCGGCGGCGGCAAGTGGCAGGCCTCGCCCGAGGGCGGAGTCCACCCCGCGTGGTCGCCGGCCGGCGATCGCCTCTACTACCTCTACGGCGGCAAGGTGATGGAGGTCCCGGTGGTCCCCGGCCCCGACCTGCGGCTGGGCAAGCCGCGGCTCTACGTCGAGCGCCCCGCGATGGCGATGATGAGCGCCGGCCCCGGACGGCTGCTGCTCATCGAGGACCGCCAGCTCCCGCACCCGCCACGCGAGCTGCGCGTGGTGGTGGGAGGGCTGCGCTAGGAGGCACGCGATGTCCGACGAAGCGGTGGATCTGAAGCAGGCGGTCGAAGGCGGCGACGGCATCTCCGTCATCCGCGGCAGCGGCACCTGCCGCGACTGGAACGGCATCCGCTACAAGCTCGGGATGTCAGCCAAGAACGTCGGCTCGACGCGCCTGTCGATGAACGTCGCCACGATCCCGCCCGGTGGCGTCGCGCGCGCCCACATCCACGACGGCTTCGAGGTGATGCTCTACATCCTCGCGGGCCGGGTGCGGCACGAGTACGGGCCGTGGCTCGCGAAGGTCGTGGACAACGAGGCCGGCGACTTCATCTACATCGAGCCCGGCGTGCCGCACGAGGTGTTCAATCTGAGCGACAGCGAGCCGGTAGTGGCGGTGGTGGCCCGCTCGGACGCCAGCGAGTGGGAGAACATCCTGCCGTACGAGCGCGACAATCCCCCCGGCAAGCCCGGCGAGCCGCTGCTGAGATGAGGATGACCGCGCGCTGAGGACCTCGATTGTCTGCTGCTCGGGCGGCTATCGGGTCGCCTTCGGGCAAGGCCCGGCACTGGCCCCTTGCTCGGGTCGGCGCAGTACGTTGTAGCGCCTCGCGTGATATGTTCTTCGCGTTCCCAAAACGATGGACAATGGCTTACGATCCCGATCGCCCTCTTACGGGCCGAGGCTCGCTCTTTGGCACCCATCTCGATTGGGATCGGTTTCTCTGCCGCCTCGGAAGCGGCGGCGGCGTTTCTCGGGGTGCTTTCGTTGCCCGCAATTTCATACTCGACGAGGGGGTGTCGCCCGAGCGGGTGGATAGCTACCAAGCCCTTCTCGCTCTCGCCGACCACGGCGACTTCGAATCCTGGAAGGCAAGGCACGGCGCATATCTCAGCCAGCGGGTTCAGCTCGTCCCCTGGGAGGAGCCGCTCGATCCAAGCGACGAGGAGGCTTGCCCGGAGACGTTCCGCCTCCCTGACCGCCACACGCCGTTCGCCTCGACAGATCGGCGCCTGCACCTGATCCGCGTCGAGCGCGTAGACACGATCGCCGATCTAGTCCGACCGCGGTTCGACGTTCCCACGATCGTGGCAATCGCGGAGGATGCCCTTGAGCCGAGCCCTTCCCCCGAAGCGCGCGCTATGCTCGAGGACCTCTTGGCGAAGTGGTTCGAGGCCAAGGACGCCCGGCCCGTCTATTGCGGGTTCTTCGCCGACCTGGACGAGGATCTCTTCGGCCGCACGGACTGGGCGGTGTCGTTGCGAGATCGTCTCGGGCTCGCCCACCTCGATCCCGCAGAGCTCGGCAAGCCGATCGACATCTTGGCCTTCAAGTACCCTGTCAGCCAGGTGACTCGGCTGGCCGGCGCGCCGGCCCACACCCGCCCGCTTATCCCGCCGACCGTCCTCGACGGCGAGTTCTCCGAGGCTTTTTGCCCGGCTCCTCGTGGCGAACTGACGGGCCACGTCGTGAACCTCGACTGGGAGGACCAAGAAGACCGGCGTGCACGCAACGCGGCTCTTCGCCGAGAGATCCTCCACCCGAAGACGCGGCTCAAGGCAAAACACCTGTTCCGCGTGGGTCGGATCGAAGTTCCGGTAGACTTCGAGAATCTGCCGCTCGCGCGCGCCGCCCACCTCGGACTGGTGCGGGTGGCAAGCGGGCGCGACGACTACGCCCGGGGAACCGACGGGGATCTGCCTTGAGCCAATTGGCGCTCGACCACACCTTTGTGGGACGCCGTATCCCTCCATGGCTCCGCCGCTTCGAGGCAGAGCCCGAAAAGGCGCTGCGCCAGCTCCTCCTAGGCGGGGCCGATCTGGAGCACCTGAATCCCGCCGATCCCGAGCGGGTGCTCCTCGACTGGATCGAGAGCCTCGGTCCCGAAACTGGCCTGCTCCCCGCGGTCGATCGCGCGCTCGTCGCCTGGATCGATAGCTCCTGGGGCGATCCCGATCCGGACGGACTCGGTGCGGCGGTCGCCGCCCTCGCTTGGTGCCGCGCGGCCGATCTGATCGGCGGCTGTCTGGACGAGCAGGGGCTGGCGGGCGCGGCCAAGGCCTTGCGCGAGCGGTTTCTCGAGGAGCCCGCCTTTCTCCGCTCGATCGCTGAGGGGCGAGCCCGCGATCCAGAGGCTCGCGCCTGGCTGGCCCTCGCCGAGCACCAGGCGGACCGCGAGCTCCTTCCGCGCTGGTGGTCACTCTGCTCGTTGCCGCCCGATGTCCCTTGGTACCACGGTGAGATCGGCGTCCACGGCCTCCGCGGACTCCCTCCGGAGTCGCCGAACAGGGCAGGCGGGTTTCCAAAGGAGGTCCCCGAGGGGCTCGCACGACTCGCGGACGCGCTCGCCCGCCGCGTGGAGGACGGCTGGCTCGACGCCGAGAGGGCGCGCGCTGAATTCACCGCCACCGCCCGACTGACCATGGCGGCCTACCCCTTCGCGCGCGAGAAATGGCTCCCCTTCTGGCGCCACGTGCTCCAAGACGGCCGCCTCCGCGAGCCGGCGGCCGAGCATTGGGTTCGCGATCTCTCCCCGAAGCTGGAGCACGTGGCGGAGAAAAGTCCCTCCGCGCGGCCGAGATGGAGCGAACCGGACCCGGGATGGGCGAGGCGCGCGACCGAGATTGCCACGAATCTCAAGCAGGGAGAGCACACGGCTTTCGAACTTGCCAACCGTCTGTTGGAGGAGCAGAGAGTCTACGCGCAATCGAGCGGCGACACTTTCTTCTTGGTCCGGTCGGCCTGCAACTTCGCGGGCGCGCTTCGCAAGATGAATCCGCGCAAGGCTCTCGATTGGGCGCGCCTCGCACTGGACTCTGATCCCTGGAATGCTTTCGCCTGGACTACTACCGCAGCCGTTAATCTTACCCTCAGCAATCTTGCTGAAGCGGCCGAGGCTGCCCACGAAGCGATTCGTCGCTTCCCGAACAACCCCGTCGCACACAACGGCCTCGCCGAGGTCCTCAAGGCCCAAGGAAGACTCGACGAGGCTGAGCGTGTCTATCGGTTCGCCACAAAGAGATTCTCCGAAGACCCCGTCGCACACAACGGCCTCGCCGAGATCCTCAAGGCCCAAGGAAGATTCGACGAGGCTGAGCGCGTCTATCGGCTTGCCACGAAGGGATTCCCCGACAACCCCGTCGTACACAACGGCCTCGCGGAGGTCCTCAAAGCCCAGGGAAAGTTCGACGAGGCCGAGGAAACTTACTGGCACGTCCTCCAGCGGTTCCGTGATCGCCCCGAGGCCGTCTACGCACTCTCCGCTCTGGCTGGACTGCTGAGACGCCGCGGCGAACTGGGCGAGGCGGAACGCCTGTTCGTCGAGGCGCTCCGGCGCGACCCACACAACGCGGCGACCCGAAGCGCTCTCGAAGGCTTACGCGCGCAACGGGGCGAAGCGGTCGTCCTTGCCGAGAGCCATCAGGCGGCTGGAACCGGTGAGAGCCGGCCTATTGAAGGTTTGGAGAAGGCCCCTCCTCCCAAGGCACCGGGGACCTCGCGCGACCACCTGGAGCTTACCCACTCAGAGCCACAGCAGAGAGTGGGGCCGCCTCCCGCGATAGAGCCGCCTCCAGTGAGCTCCGAACCGCAGCCTGCGCCGCATCCGGCTAAGGTCGTGCACCTCCGCCACGAGGACATAGCCACCTTGCTTACCGACACACTCTTCCTCCGCCGCTGGGCGCGCGCGATCGATCGGGATGCCGGCTTGCGGGCGGGGGAGCTGCGGGAGAGAGCGCATGCAGCTCTGGAGAGGCTTCTTCGCTGGGAAGGCCGAAGCTCCCTCGCCGCCGGCGAGGCTGGACTGCTCACTCTCGCGGAAGGCGATCTCGACGCGGGGCTCAAGCTTCTGCGCGAGGCGGCGCGACGCTTCCCCGGGAGCGCCCGAGTGCGTTACGCGCTCGCACGCGCGGAGCGGTTGGCCGCTTCGGCGCGCGCGCTCGACGCAAATAATCCCGAGGCGCCCATCCGGCCCTGGCGCCGCTTGGCCCGGCTCGAACCTCAGCTCAGCCCGGTTGCACTGCTCGGCGAAGCGCGCACGTGGCTCCTCCAGACCGACGGAACGGTTCGCGAGGCCGGCGCCAGGCGGAGCCTCGGTGGGCTCGCTTGGTGGATCGATTCGCAGCTCGCGCGCGATCAACGCAAGAGCGAGTTCACCGAGTTCAACGCTTGGTGGGCGCGAGAAACGCAGCGGATGGTCTTTGGAACTAGAACTGACCGAGTGGAGGAAGATCTCGCCGGGCTTCCTTTCTACCTTGACATGATCCAGTCTCATGCCCCCGAGCTCGATCTCCACGAGGAAGAGCCTGTCTACCGAGTGGCCACCGCTTGAGGCCGCGTGCTCAAACTCCCCGATCGACAGCGCCAGGAGTAAGTCTTTCCGGCCAAACCGGGAACCTGCGCGTGCGCCTCACTCACCCACGTGTGACCGGCTAGCTAGTTCTCGTCCTGACGCCGCTAAGTGGTAGGAGAGAGAAGGAGTTAACGCGCACGCTGGGCTAGCGTTGTGCCAGTGGGTTGTCGTAGAATCGGGTTGCCAAACCACTGATTCCAAACA
>JBIOUG010000138.1:0-3876 GCA_044866775.1 Thermoanaerobaculia bacterium
CGATCGCGCCGAAGCGGTCCGGCGGGCGCCGCACGCCCGTGCCGCCGCGGCGGCGCAGCAGCGCTTCCACCCGCGCCAGGAGCTCGAGGAGGCCGAAAGGCTTGGTGACGTAGTCGTCGGCGCCGAGCTTCAAGCCCCGCACCTTGTCCGCCTCCTCGCCACGCGCGGTGAGGATGAGCACCGGCATCGCCAGCCCCTCCTCGCGCAGCGCCCGCAGGACGCGGAAGCCGTCGAGGCCGGGGAGCATGAGGTCGAGGACCACGAGGTCGGGACGCGCGGCGCGCGCCCGCTCGAGGCCGGCCGTCCCGTGCTGCGCCACCTCCACCTCGTAGCCCTCGATCTCCAGGTTGTTGCGCAGGCCGAAGGCGAGGTCGGGGTTGTCCTCGACGACCAGGATGCGGCGCGCGCCCGGGGTCCGGCTCACGCGCCCTCCGCCGGCAGCTCGACCACGAACCGCGCTCCGCCGCGCGTCCCCTCCTCCACCCAGGCGCGCCCGCCGTGGAGCGCCGCGAGCTCGGCCACGACCGCGAGGCCGATGCCGGCGCCGGCCACCGCACCGGCGCGCTCGCGTGGCAGCCGCTCGAAGCGCCGGAAGACGCGCTGCCGTTCGCCTGCCGGCACGCCCGGCCCCTGATCGTCGACACTCAGCCGCACGCGCGCGGGCGGCGTCTCCACGGCGACGACCACCTCCTGCCCCGGCGGGCCGTACTTGACGGCGTTGTCGAGGAGGTTCAGGAGCACCTGGCGCAGCGCGTCCTCGTCGGCCGTCGCCGGCGCCTCCTCCGGCAGCGCCGCGGTGATCCGCACGGCGCGCGCGGCGGCGATGGGCGCGAAGCCGTCGATCGTCTCCCGCGCCAGCGCCGCGAAGTCGAGCCGCCGCGGCGCGACCCGCAGCGTGCCGCGCTCGCCGCGCGAGAACTGCAGGAGGTTCTCGACCAGGTGCGTCAGCCGCCGCGCCTCCTGGTCGATGACGGCGAGCGAGCGCCGCGCCTCGGCCGGCGAGCGGACGCGCTCGAGGAGCAGCGTCTCGGCGAACATCCGGATCTGTGTCAGCGGCGTCCGCAGCTCGTGCGAGACGCTGGCCACGAACTCCGAGCGCAGGCGGGCGAGGGCGCGCTCGCGGCGGAGCTGGAGGATGGCGGTCAGCAGGAGCGCGGCGGCGAGGACGAGCGGCACGACGTAGATCGCCACGGTCGGCTGCGGCACGCCGCCGAAGACCAGGAGGCGCGCGGCCGCGGGAGCGAACCCGAGTTCGACGGTCGAGCCGGCCAGGAGGCCGTCGGCGACGGCGCGGCGGACGGGGAGGGTGCCGGCGAAGCCGGCGCGCGAGCGGTAGAGCTCGCGCCCGCCGGGCGCCGTGACGCGGACGGCGAGCGCGTCGTTGCCGATCGCGCCTGCGGCGAGCGAGGCGGGGAGCAGGGGATCGCCGGCGAGCGCCAGCTCGACGAACGGCGAGAGCGCGCCGGTGTCCACCTCGAAGCCGTCGATGCGCCCGCCCGCCGGCGGGATGGTGTAGACGAACGTGCGGCGCGCGCCGCCGGCCGGCTCGTCGTGGAACGGCCGGCGCTCGCCCGGCGGCGGCGGCGCGGCGGCGAGGGCGGCGAGCTCCCGGCGCAGCCAGGCGTCGACGCCGGCCGGCAGCGGCGCGGAGGTCGCGAGCTCGCCACTGTCGGCGGCGGAATGGCCGGCGGCGAAGCGGAAGGTGAGCCGCACCAGGCGCGCGTTGCGGCGCTCCTCGGCGGTCGCGGCGGCGGCGGCGAGCGCCGCGGGCGGCGTCAAGCGGTCGGCGGCGGCGAGCGACAGCAGGACCGGGTAGGTGCCGTAGAAGCCGGCCTGCGCCTCGGCGCGGCGCGCCAGCTCGTCGGCCGCGACGCGCGCCCAGTCGCGCACCACCTGCTCCGCCGTCGCGCGGTGGTAGACCGCCACGGTCAGCCCGCGCACCGCCAGGAAGGCGGTCAGCAGGAAGACGACGACGAGCGAGGCGACGATCAAGGCCGCCCGCCACTCCCGGCGATTCCGCCGTGTCATCGGCGCAAGCATCCGTCACGGGCAGGCGCCCGGGCAATGCTCCTGACAGGACGCTGACAGTTCGCTTGCGCCGCCTCCGCCCGGCGGCGCCCTCGAACGGCGAGGCTGGCGCCAACGAACGAAAGGAGATCCGCATGCGCACCCTCACCCGCGCTCTCGCGCTCGCCGCCCTCGCCCTCTGCTGCGCCGCCTGCTACGGCAAGCGCGCCGAGGCGCAGGGACCGCCCAAGGACTGGAAGCCGGAGCCCTTCCCGGCCCGCATCGAGATGATCGGCGCCGAGATCTTCGGCATCGACCGCAGCCACTCGCACGTCGGCTTCACCGCCGGTTTCCTCGACCTGAGCAAGGTCCACGGCCGCTTCGACGACTTCACCGCCACCATCCTCTACGACGACGAGCGCCCCGAGCGCAGCTCGGTGACGCTGGTCATCGACGCGGCCTCGATCGACACCGGCGGCGAGCACCGCGACAAGGACCTCCGCGGCGCGAACTTCTTCGACGTCGAGAAGCACCCCCGGATCGTCTTCCGCAGCACGCGCCTCGAGCCGCTCGGCGGCGAGCGCTACCGGGTGCACGGCGACCTCACGATCAAGGGCGTCACCAAACCGATCGCGATCGAGATGACCCGCACCGTCCGCCGCCAGCCGGACCGGGCGTGGGGCAACATCCGTATGGCCGCCGCCGGCAAGGTCACCTTGCAGCGCAAGGACTTCGGCATCGCCGGCAACGAGTTCTGGGGCGACCTGGTGATCGCCGACGCGGTGGACGTGGAGCTCGAGATCGTCGGCAACCGCTTCAACTACGACCGCTGGAGCTTCCAGTCGCAGGACAAGCCGTCGGCCGGCGAGGAGGTCTGGAAGACCCTGGAGAAGGACGGCGCGGCGGCGGCCGCCGTGCGCTTCCGCGAGCTCAAGCGCACGCAGCCCGAGGCCTGGGACTTCGCGGCCGGTCAGCTCGGCCTCGTGATCAACCGCCTGATGCAGCGGCGGCGCCTCGACGACGCCCTGCTGCTGCTCGCCGCGGGAATCGAGGCCTACTCGGACGAGGCCGGCTTCTACGCCCGCAGCGGCGAGGCCCAGGCCGCGCTCGGCCACCGCGAGGAGGCGATCCGCCTCTACGAGAAGGCCCACGCGCTCGCCCCCGACGGCACCGAGGCGATGGAGATGCTGCGCCGGCTGGGCGCGCGGACCGCAGCGCGCTAGTGAAACGACCGGAGCCGCCGCGCGTACTGGAAGGGGACGCACGCGCCGCCGCCGTGCCGCGGCGGCGCAGGGGGCTCGGCAAGGTCTACGGATCGGGCGCCTTTCGCAGGCGCTCCCGGTGCGCCGCGCGCAGGGCTTCGACGAGCCGCTCGTCGACGAGGCCGCGCGGGTTGCCTTCGAAGACCAGCCCGTGGTCCTTGCGGAAGGCGTCCACGGCGTCCATGGCGGCAGCGTCGTAGAGCCCGAACTCGTCGTTGTAGCGCGCCTGGGCGGCGCGCAGCTCGTCGAGCTGCTTCTGGTACGTCTCGGGATCGCTCCGGAGCAGCGCCGGGTCGAGGCGCGCGGCCGGCGCGTCCGGGAAGGCCGCGAGGTCCTTCCGCCAGTAGCCGAGCGCGTGGAGCATCCGCTTGAGCTCCACCACGTCGCGCCCCTTGACCTCCGAGAACGACCGCCACCCGAAGCGCTGCTGGGTCTTCCGGTAGATCCGCTCGAGCTCGCCGACCGGGTCGGCGTGCTCGCCGACATCGATCGCGACGCTCAGGTGGTCGCCGCCGCGGCCTGGGTCGTTGGGGTCGGCCACCCGCAGCGCCGCCGACTGGAAGAGCCCCCACCGCCGGTCCCCGCCCTTCGCCTGGCCGGCCGCGAG
>JBIOUG010000139.1:0-43664 GCA_044866775.1 Thermoanaerobaculia bacterium
CGGCGGCGCGCGGCCGCGGCGGCCGGCCGAAGGCGGGGGCTCGAGCGCGGCTGGCGAACTCGCGGCACGGCGATCGCCGGCCGCCGCGGCCGCGCGCCGCCGTGCTCGAAAATCAAGCGGCCGCCAGGGATAGACCTGCTATTGAACATTACCAGGTTTATATAGCACGCTCGGCCACGGGCTGTCAACGTTCCAGGTCTATTCTGTTGGCAAGAACCTGAACGGACCGTGGGTTTGTTGCGCACGTTGACGAGCTGCCAGTGTGCCATCGTGGCGTCGGTCAAACCCACGTCCCGCCGAGCGTCAGGCCACCCCGGAAAAACGAAACCTATTTCGTTCCAGTGCTAGGGGTGTCGGCCGAGAGGGCGCCGGAGACGGAATGCGGCGTAACGCCGCAGGGCAGCGCAGTGCGGCGAAGTGCGGCGCGTGGCGTGACTTACGGCCTGCGCCGGCCGCCTGCGGCGGCGGTAGACCTGGACGAGTAGGACTAGGTAGCAGAACAGGGGTTCTGCGGACTCAGTCGGCGGCCGGCGCGCCGTCGCCGCCGAGCTCCCGTAGGAGCTCCCCGAGCGCGCCCCGCACCTGCGACCGCTGCCGCCGCGCGCCTAGGGGGTCCCGGCGGTCGAAAGCACGCGTGATCTTCCGCGTCGACGTGTGGAGGTACTCGCCGGTCGTCTCTAGTGAGGCATGGCGCAGATGCGCCTGCACCGTCTTCGGATCCCAGCCCGCTTCGAGGAGGTGGGTGGCGATGGAATGCCGCAGCGCGTGCGGCGTGAGTCGGCGCCCCTTCGCCTCGATCCCGCTCTGACCGAGCCGCCGCTCGAACAGCTTCTCGACCGCCGCTCTCGAGAGGGGGCGATCCCCCCGAACCGGAGGGAAGACCCAGGGTGATCCCGAGTGCGCGCGCTCCCGCAACGGGAGGAAGGCGCCCAACAGGCGGGACACCCGCCGATTCAGGTGCAGGCGAACGTCGCCACCGGCAGCCTTGCCGTCCTCAACGAGCACGCTGAACGCTTGCCTCGCTTCGTCCCAGAGCAGGCCGTTGACGCGCAAGCGCCCCGGTTCCGACGCCCGAAGCCCTGCGACGTACGTGACTGCCAGGAGCACTCGATTCCGGAGCTCGAGCAGGTCCCGCGGCAGCGCCTCCCTCTCGCCCCAAATCAACTTCTCCACCTCGCCCACCGTGAGGTGCGGCTTCTCCTTCCGGTAGCCACGAGGTCCACGGAGCCGTGCCGCCGGGTTCGTCGCCAGCACGCCGTGGGCGGCCAACCACTCGCAGTAGGAGCGCACCGCGACGAGGGCGACGCGCCGCACGGTCGCCCCGCGGCCGCAGAGATAGAGGCGCTGCAGGTGGGCCTCGATGAGAGGCCGGTCGAGCTGACATGGATCCGCGATCGTTCCGACGAGCTGCTCAACCAGGAAGCGGTAGCGCGCCACCGTCGCCGGCGCCAGGCCGCGAACCGAGGTGAGGTAGCCCGTCCAGCCCTCCAAGCCAAATGTCTGACAGCTTCTGTCAGCAATTCCCTCTGGATCCTCAGCGCGCAACCCATTGTTAGCATTGGTGGTTAGCCGCCGCACCGTCACCATTTCCCCTTTACTGGCGCCCATTTGGCGCGTCTTCTGTTCGTCGAGCATGGTCCACATCCTCTTCATTCTGCACCCTCGTGCGGGGAAGCGTTGAGCGACGACGACAGGGTCCCGCCGCCGCGCGGTCCAGGTCGCCCCAAGGGCAAGCCCCTCACCGAGGCCGAGCGCGCCCAGCGCCGCACGGCCGCGCTCAAGACTGGGCAGTACGCAGAGAGCGCTCTATCGCAGGCGCTCCCCGCGTGCGCGCCGCGCAACTGCTTGATCGACCAGGAGGGCGACGCCAACGACGACGACGAGGCTGGCGCCGGCTGGCGCAAGTGCGAGCTCAAGAAGGCGATCGAGGCGAAGGGGGGTGGGCTCGCGAATTGCCTGGTCACGCTCGGCCGTGACGACGTCCGCCGGAAGTTCCTCGACGCCATCCGCGACGGCGATCTCAAGGGCCTGCAGGAGCTGGCGTCCGTCGCGCTCGCCGCCGGCTACGTCGTCGTCGAGAACGAGCTCGACACCCTCGCGCGCTTCGGCCTGACGGACGAGGAGCCCATCGTCGGCAAGCGAGACGGTGAGCCGGAGATCATCGGCTACCGGCTGGTCGAACGCCCGGGCGCCGCTCTGGCGCTGAAGCTGATGGAGCACCTCGGCTTCACCGCCAGCCAGCAGGTCATCACCCCGAAGGCCCGCGGTGAAAAGGCGGCCAACGAAGGCCTCGGGCGCATCGGCCACGCGGCCTGGATGCAGAGCATGCGCCGCGGCCTCGCCTCTAGTGGGGAAGGCTAGATGGAAGCCGTCGAGCTCCTCCATCCCGACCTGCCGCTCCTCGTCGATGCCTTCCTGGCCGCGCAGCAGTGGTCTTGGGAGTCGGTCTCTCGCGGCGAAGCGCGCCTCAACGGCCAGGCCGTGTCCCTCGAGGACATCCAGTGGTATCTGATCAATGCAGATCCCGTGCTCTGGGGCGAGTGCAACCTCGTCGAGAGCACCGAGGACGGCGGCGGCCTGTGGCGATTCTTCGAGTACCAGAAGCCGAGCCTGCGGTATCGCGGCCACGTCGTCCATCAGGACGGCGCTGAAGTCGGCAAGAGCCGCGAGCTCGCCTGCCTGGCGCTGTGGTCCGTCGTCGGCGGCTGCCGCGGCTCGGTTCTTATTGGGTCAGCCCTCGACGGCGACCTCGACGAGATCTGGGAGCTGATGGAGCTGCAGCGCGCCCGCAACCCCTACCTCCGCGGCCAGATCGTCGCCACCACGAGCAAGCCCTATCGCCGCGTCACCGCGGCCAACGGCCTACGCATCTTGATGCGTCCCGCGGGTCACGATGGCCGCGCCTACCGGAGCATCCACGTCGGTGGATTCCTCCTTCACGACGAGTCGGCGAAGATCGAACAGGAGCGCGCCTGGTCGGAATTCTGGCGCGCGGCGAAGCCCGGTTGCGAGATCCGCCTCTACTCCGTCCCGACCGGGATCCGCCTTACCCGCTTCCAGCGCATCGCGGATCACGCCACCCCCGCTGAGGCCGTGCTCCCGCCGGCGACGAGCCCGCGCTGGATCCTCGACATGCTGCTCCGGGGTGGGCGTGACGGCATCCCCGCGTCTGCAAAGACGCTCCCGCGCGAGTTAGGCGGCCGGATCTTCGTGAAGTTCCACTGGCCGAAGACGATCATGCCCGCGCCGTTCTGGTCCGAGGAGCGCCGTGAGGAGCTCATCGAGTTCTACGGTGGGCCCGAGGAGCCGGGCTACGTCCACAACGTGCTCGGTCTGCCGGGGGATCCAGAATACTCGGTCTTCCCCTGGCGCCTCCTCGAATCGAACCTGCGCCTCGTTCCGGCCTATCTCAACGTGGTGATGCGCTGGGACACCAACGGCCGCGCGCTGGAGGCGCTCGCCCGTCGCCAGAACCCCACGTACGAGATCCACCGAGACGACGACGCCCCCGAGTCGCCGGCTGTGGCAGAAGAGCACCCCGAGCTCGATTTCGCGACCGCTGCGCAGCCGCTCCTCCAGAGCTTCCGCGACACGGTCGACCTGACCGGCTGGGACTCTCGTTCACCTCGTGAACGGTACGAAGAGCTCGCCGACCTACTTCGGGCGATGGCCGCGCCGCTCGAAGGCGACCTCGTCGGCGGCATCGACGTCGGATCGTCTTCGGTCACTTCGATCGTGGTCGATCGGATCGCCGGCACGCGCCACACCACAGTCCTCCGCCTCCACCTTCTCGGCGTTGGCTGGTACGAGCAGCGCGACCTCATCTGGGGCCTCGACGAGCTCCTGCGGCCTTCAGGGGGCTGGGGCATCGACGCCACGGGTGTGGGCAAGGCACTCTTTGATCTTCTCCAGGGCGAGCGCGACAGCCACAACTTCCGCGAGCGACTCTCGGGTTTCGTCTTCAACCGCCAGATGCCGTCGATCAATCCCGAGGACGGCGAGGCGATGCCTGACCCACAGACCGGGCACCCTCTGTTCGTCTCCTATAAGGAGCAGGGAACCCAGCTCCTCGTCCGGGCGCTCGAGGCGCACCAATGGGATCTCCCGTACGACCCCGAGTTGCTCAACTTCCTGACACAGCACACCTACTCGCAGACGGTCACCGGCCAGCGCACCTTCCGCAAGCTCGATGATCACGACATCGACGCGTTCCGCTGCCTGTTTCTCCGCTGCCTGACCAATACGTTCGGCGCCCTCGTGGCGCCGCCGGTCGTCTTCGCCAGCACCGGCCGCCGCCGCGATTCCAGCTCGATCCTCGAGGCCTTCTCATGACCTCCCGCACGCACCGCCGTCCAAAGTCGCACGTCGGTGGAGGAACCTCCGTCCCTCCCGTCGCGCAGAGCGGCCCTCGCCAGGCCGCTCTGCGCTCCTTTACCAGGAGACCAATCACCATGCGGAAGAACCTCATCAGCAACGTCGCCGCCTTGCTCCTCCTGCTCGCCGCTGCGGCCGAAGCCCAACTGCCTCGGCCTGCGACGCCATTCCGGAGCTCGCAGATCCGGCAGCACATCCTCAAAGGGAGCTTCCCGCGGACCGTGACGGTTGCCAAGGACGGCAACGCCGACTACACCGAGCCGGACACGGCGTGCACCTACTTGGCCTCACAGGCCCGGAGCGCGACGGCCACGTGGCTGGTCCTCGTGTACCCAGGTAACTACACGACCGACTGCGACGGCACCCCGGTCGCCACGCCGACGTTCACGACCGTGGTGCGCTACGAGCTCATCGCCGCCAGGCCGGCGCGCACCGTGACCGTTTGCTCTTCGGGCTGCGCCTACAAGACGCTCAAGGTGGCGGCCGACTACGTGGCGACGCAGTCGCCGACCCAGGCCGCACAGTGGGTGATCAACGTCTACGAGAACACGACCGAGACCGCCTCGACGACCATCCCTGAATTCGTCCACGTCAACTGTAGCCCGAGCGGCAACATCTACGCCTTCGGGGGCGGCGTCAAGCTCGCCTACGCGAACAACACGGGGACCGCGATCACGTTGCGCGGCTCGATGTCGGGCTGCCAAATCCACTGGCAGGCCTCGCCCGTCGGCGCAGTCACCATCATCCTCGCCGACGGTACCGGCACCGCCGGCTACGGTGACGAGTCGGCGCTGGACCACGTGGGGATCCATGCCCTCGCGCTCTCCGGCGCCGCGGCGATCACGCTCGTCGAGGTGCCCGCCAGCCGCGTCTTCTTCGGCTACTACGTCGAGCTGACGCCGATGACCACGAACACCGCCTCGGCCGCGCTCCGAACGGCGGGCACGGCGCTCCTGAACAACTTCGGCATTAACGACGGCGGCACGACGCGCAACTTCCCGGCCGTGCTCGCGACGGCCGTCGCGAATTACACGGTCCTCAAGAACGGCACCATCGGCAAGACCTACGGCGCCTCGGGCTTCACCGCCGACATCCGGAACGACGGCACCGCCCCCGTCCACGTCTACCAGACGAACTATCGGGTGCTCGCCGGCTCCGGCCCGATCACCACAGGCAACGACCGCGACCATAGCCCGGTCGAGACCGCCAACCCTTCAACCTGCGCGCCCGGCGAGGTCTGGGTCAACAGCACCACCAGCGCGATCTGCTTCTGCACCGCGGCCGACACGCCGCGGTGCGCGGTGGGCAGCTAGGCGGGAGAGCCTCTCAAAATGTCTGAGTCCGCCCTGTCGATCGCCACCGTCCCGCGTCTCGAGCCCTGGCTCGGGCGTGAGATGGCATCGGCCGCGGACGCCGAGCTCTATCGCTCCTTCACCCGCATCAGCGGCACCTTCCAGGAGGAACCCCACCCCTCTCGCATCCTCGCCGTCCGATCCGATCTCAAGCACCGTCTCGGCGAGCTCTACGAGCACATGCTCGAGACCGACTCGGATCTCGCGGGCTTCGCCCGCAAGCGCGTTTCGGCCGTGACCTCGCTGCCACGCTTCATCGTCCCTACCAATAGCACGCCCGACGCGATCGAAGTTGCCGACTTCGTCCGGTCCGCGCTCGCCGAGGTCAAGAGCTTCGACGTCAACGTCGAGCACCAGCTCGGCGGGATCGCCCGCGGGTCCGCCTTCGACGAGATCGTATGGGAGCGGCGTACCCGCGGTCCTCTCGCGGGCGCCTGGATTCCTGCCGACATCATCGATCGGCCGATGTGGCGCTTCGCCTTCCAACGCGGCGAGCGCGGCAGCATTTACGTGCGCCGGCCCGGTCTGGCTGCGCCGCTCCTTGCGCCGGAGCGCAAGTTCGTGGTCCACCGTTTCGGTACCAAGGACTCGCAGTGGGGAGATCCCCTGCTCGATGAGGCTTACTGGTACTGGTTCATTAAGAAACACGCCTGGAAGTACTGGTGTGTCTTCACCGAGAAGTGGGCGGCGCCGACGGCCATGGGCGAGTACAAGCACGGTCCTGACGATGCGACCAACCGCGACAATCAGACAAAGCTTCTTGGCGCCCTCAACTCGATCCAACAGGAGCAGGGCATCGTCATTCCGACCGGCCTCGTCGTCCGGTTTCTCGAGGCCCAGCGAAGCGGCTCGGTCTCCTACGAGTCCTTCGTCGATGCCTGCACCCGCGGCGAGGCTCGCGTCTTCTTCGGCGAGGTCGACACCTCGGGCGCCGGCGCCGGTCCGGGATCCTTCGCGAAGGCGGCGGTCAGCAACGACTCGCGGCTCGAGGCCATGCGCAGCGATGCGCACGGGATCGAGTCCCACCTCTCCGACACTCTCATTGCTTGGCTCGTCGACCTCAACTTCGGCGCCGATGCTCCGCGACCAAAGCTCTGGATCGCGGCGGTCGACGCCGAAGACCGCGATCTCCGCCTGCGCGGCATCGACGCGGTGCTGGAGAAAGGCGAGCCTGTGCCGAGGCGATACCTCTACTTGACGGCCCGTGTTCCGGTCCCCGAAGAGGGTGACGAGGTCGTCGAGGGCGCGCAGTCGCTCTTCGGTCCGGCGCTATCTGGTCCTGGGGCGACGATCGAGTCCGGCGAGTCCGGCGGCGCAGCGCTTACCCCGCCTGCCCCTCCATCGCCAGTCAACAACGCCCCCGTCGCCGGGACGGTGGATGTTCAGGACACCGCCCTGAACGGCGCGCAGATCACGTCGCTCGTCGAGATCATTCTCAGGGTCGCCTCAGGCGAGCTTCCCGCCGAATCGGCGAAGGCGGCGTGCCTCGCTGCCTTCCCCTCCCTCGACGACGAGGAGGTGAACCGGCTCATTGATCCGGCAGCCGCGGCCGCCAGCAATCGCCCAGAGCCGGCACCCGAGGCGCCCTCGCCTGTCCAGCAAACTGCGGCCGCGAGCTCGAGAACCCTCCAGCGCCTCGCGGCAAAGAACGTAGGCGACCTCGGCGCCAGGATCGAGCGCCAAGCCCAGGACCTCGACACGATCGCGGCGGCCTTCCTGCCTCAAACCACCGAGTACTACTCCGGTCATCGCGCCAGCGTACTCCGTCTCTGGGACGGTGGCGAGTTCCGGTCCGGCCGTGGCTTCCGAGCCCTTGTCGCCGGGTCGAAGGCGCTCGAGCACGCTAAAACCCTCGAGACAGCCCAGCTCCACGGGATGGGCTGGTCGCTCGCTCACCTGCGCGACGAGGTCGGTATCGAGGCGTTGAGGCTCGCCGCGCCCGGTGCCTTCCAGCGGGCGCGCACACCGGAAACCGCCGTCGACTTCTGGTCGACTCTGTTGCGCATCCCTAAGGAGATCTTCGAACTTCTGGCGGATGACAACCGTCGCCTCGCCTTCACCGTGGCGGGCGTGACGGACGCCGCTCTTCTCGCTGACATCCATGCCTTGATCGAGCGGGCGATCGCCGGCGGAATGGGCCGGGATGAGTTCGTGACGGAGCTCGACGCCTTGTACGCGAGCCAGGGCCTCACGCCCACGTCGCGCCACCATGCGGAGCTGATCTACACCAACAACGTCCGCCAGGCCGCGAGCGTCATGCGCTGGCGGCAGACCACGGGCAATCAACGGGCGCACGCCCTGATTCCCTACCTCGTCTTCTGGACTCTCGGTGACGACCGCGTGCGGGCGCGGCCAGGCCACAACCACCGCGCCATGCACGGCTATATCGCCGCCGTCGACCACCCGATCTGGAAGACCTGGACGACGCCGGCCGGTCACGGCTGCCGCTGCGGGATTGGCACCATCAACCGTGCCGAGGCGCGCCGCCGCGGGCTGACCGGATCCGAGCCAGTGGGGCCCTGGCCGCTCGCTGATGGCGTCCGGGCGATGCCGGATCCCGGCTTCCGCGGCGTCCCGGACCTGGCCCGCGTCGCCGCCGACGAGGATGACCGCGGTGCCGAGATGCTCGACGAAGCCCGCACCTTAGGCTCGCCCGACCTCGTCGCCGCCCTCGAGCAGCTGTTCCGAGCGCTCGGGATCACCTCCGGCGGGGGCGGCGGCAACTTCGCCGCCATCCTTTCGGCACACCCGGCGGCCGCCTGACACGGAGAGGACGCGCGCCCATGCCGACTCAGCTCATCGCCCAGCCGCCGCGCGTCGTGGAAGTCTTCTGGGCCCCACCTCCCGTCGCCAAGAGCTCCATCCTTCGCCTGCAACAGGCGCCAGAGGGCTCCACCGCCGCGGCGCTCGAGTGCGCCGTCATGCGGCCGCAGGACCTCAGCTTGACGCACGGTCACGAGGTGAGGCTGGACAACCTCCAGGAGATGGTCGAGAGCTACAACCCCGCGATCCAGGTCGCGACGCTCAACTTCGACCACGCGTGGGGCGGTCCCGCCCACGGCTGGTGCGACCGTGTGTGGTTGGAGGGCGAGCTCTTCATGGCCCGCTGGGTAGACCTGAGCCAGGAAGCGATCGACGGGATCCAGTCGAAGCGCTGGTTCCGACAGAGCGGCGAGATCACCATGCACCACCCCGCCACCGCGGGTTGGTACTTCGAGGGCATGGCCCTGCTGGGCGCCCGCGCGCCGGCGATCTGGGGTCTGCCGCCGGTTCGTTACGAGCCGCAACGTTTTGCCCTCAAACCCGGCGCCGAGCCGCCGACCAGCACCACCGGCGAGCCGGTGGAGGAGGTAACCGTGCCCCAAGAGTCAACCACCCGAGCCGCTGTCCCCGCGGCCGCGACCATCACACACGCTGGCCCAGCGGCCGTGGCACCACTCGCGGTGCCCGCGCCAGCCGCTCCGGCCCAGCCGCCGCCATCGACGCCTGATGCCGCAACCGAGCTCGCCGCGCTGCAGCAGGCGCGCACCGAGCTCGCCGCCGAGACCCATGCGGCCCGCAGCGAACGGCTCGCGGCACGCCGCGAGAGGGTCACCGGCGAGGTGGCAGCGGCCATTCTGCAGCTCGGCAGACGCGTCAGCCCCGGAATGCTGCGCGCCGGCCTGCGCGAGATGCTGATCGAGCTTCGGGCCGCCGACGCCCAGCCCAGCGTGAAGCTCACGCTGGCCAAGAGGGGCGGCGGCACCGAGTCCGTCGATCGCTCCGCCTACGACGTCTTCCTCGCCGTGCTCGCCGCCGCCCCCGAATTCGCCGCGCTCGACGCCGGCGAGATCGCGGTCAGCGACGACGGCGCGGCGCTGGCGCAGGACGATCGCGACCCGGCAACCCGCGCCTATCACTTGAGCCGCGGCCTCACCGACGAGCGCTACATGCAGCAGAGGCTCAGGCGGTCAGGCTTGCCCGTACCGCCGCCGCAGCCCGACGTCAAAGTCAACTAGCCACGGGGGAGGAAGAAAACGCCAATGGCCCCGCTCGTCGCGAACACCCAGCGCCCCCAGATGGCGCACACACCGGAGTTCCTCGCGCTCCCGGTGAAGGCCGACACCATCATCCATTCCGGCGCGCTCACCTGCACCGACGCCGCCGGCCTCGCCGTGCCCGGCACCGACGCCGCCGACTTCAACTTCCACGGCGTCGCCTGGGAAGGCTTCAACAACACCGGCGGCAGCGACGGCGTGCTCGGGATCAGCCCAGCCCGCTACTGCCGGGTCGACAAGATCGGACGCTGGCGCTTCGCGGTCACCGGCACGACACCGAAGCCCGGCCAGGACGCGCTCATCGTGGACGACGACACGGTGACCGCCGACGCCACCGCCAACAACATCGTCTGCGGCGAGTTCGACCGGCCGGCTGAGGACGGCTCGACCGACTGGTACGTCGACATCGAGCGCCACTAAGGCGCCGACAAAAAGGGAGAGCTGACCCATGCCCCTGGAACCGGCAGTCCTGATCAATACGCTCCAGAGCCTACGGCGCCAGGTCGAGCCGATCGCGCTCGACATCTTCGACACGGAGGATCCTCTCTCGATCCTCCCGCTCGTCGCCCAGGTCCGCCAGAACCCCGCCCACGAGAAGACGCTCACGCTCGAGTGGTGGGACGCCTTCCCCGAGATGAAGGCCTGGGTGGACGAGAAGGTACTCCAGACGGTCTTCGGGGAGAGCCTCCAGATCACCATGGAGCCCTTCGAAATCACGTACGGCGTCGACCGCTGGGACGTCGAGCGCGGCGCCGCGCTGGTCAAGGTCGAGGACCTGGTGCAGAAGATCCCGCGTGGCTTCATCCAGGGGAAAGTCGACATGGCGCTGCGCGTCACGCGCCAGAACCTCGTCACGTACGACGGCCAGAGTTTCTTCGACACCGACCACGTGCAGCCCGGGTTCCCCGACACGCCGATCAGCAACATCCTCGCTCCCGACTGGGTGACCGTCGCGGCGCCCACGATCGAGGAGGTCCGCACGGCATTCCGCGACGCGCAGGTTCAGCTCTTGGCCAATCGCGTCATCAAGGGCAGCATCGTCCGCAGCGCGGTCATCTCGCAGTCCCTGGTGGTTGTCGCCCGCTCGATCCCGGTCTGGCGCCTCTTCGAGGACCTGCGCACCAAGGACAAGATCGGCGTCGAAAGCGGCACCAACGAGTTCCGCGGCACGTTCGAGCTGCTCCTGGACTTCGACCCGCCGGCGGGGCAGGAGAACAGCTTCGACGTCATCCACGCGCTACCGAACGGGCCGCGCCCGGCCATCTTCGTCATCAGCCGCGAGTTCTCGCAGACCAAGTTCGACGACAAGGACTCCTTCTCGAAGCGGCTCATCAAGTTCGGCGACGAGGCCGAGTACGGCGTCAAGGCGGCGTTCTGGCAGAGCGCCGTGCGCGTCGCTCCGGTTTAATCAACGGTTTTCTTCTGAAGAGACAGGAGCAGATTGATGCCCTACAGAGTCACGGTCACCTCCGAGGTGGCCAAGTTGAAGCCGGACGGTAGCGGCATGCGCCGGCGCACCGTCGCCGTGGGCTCCGGGCGCCGCACTCTCGTCTTCTCGCACCACCCGGTCTACCTGCAGGAGCTCCCTCCCGAAGTGGCGCAGGACTCCCAACTGGTGGTCCGCGAGGTCACCGCCGCCGAGGTCAAAGCGAGCGGTGGCCAGATCACCGACCTGCTCAAGGCGGAGCGGATCCAAGGAGCCGAGCAGGGCTCGATCTCCGGCAGCTCGGGCACGGTGCTGCAGCCGGCTCGCGCGGCCGCCACCGCGAAGCGGAGCCCCGGCCGGAGATAGAGCCCGGTGCCCCGCTTCCTCACGCGTGACGAGTTCTTCGCCCGCAAGGGCGAAGCACGCGTCACCGCCTACGCCGGCGGCGACCTCGCCGTCGTCGACGCCGCAATCGACCGTGCGGAGGCTGAGGCCGTCGCCCGTCTCGTTCCCCGCTATGGCGACAAGCTGCCCACCAACCCGGCATCGACGCCCGACGTGCTCAAAGACCAGGTTGCCGACATCGCTCTCGAGCGCGTCCTCGACGGGCACGATCAGGTCGCTCCGAACGTCACCGACGCCGCGCGCACCGCGCGGACGTTCCTGCGCGACGTCGGCCGCGGCCAGGCCGACCTCGGCCTCCCTGATCAGCCCGACGTCGACGTGACGACGCCGGCGATCCTCGTGACCAAGCCGGCCAGCGAGGCCGCCCTGACGCTTCAAAGCCTGAAGGACTGGTAGTGCGTCTCCTCATCAACGTGGCGGGCGCAGAGCAGCTTGCCCGGGCCCTCGACGCACAGGGCCGGCGTGTGACGGGCGATCTCCGTCCGCTGCTCGACGCAGTCGCCGCCGACTGGGTGACGCACTTCCAAGACAACATCCGAGAGGAGGGCCGTGGCGGCGTCTCCTGGCCGCAGCTCCAGCCGGCCACGATCCGCATCCGCATCCACTACGGCCACGGCATCGGGCCCAAGCTGATCCGCGGCGGCGACCTCCTCCACTCGATTCAGTTGCTCGACGCTGGCGAGACCTGGATCGAGGTGGGCTCCCGCCAGACGAGCGGCCCGGTCCCCGTCGCCGCCATCCTGCAGCGCGGCGGCACCGTAACCGATGCGCGCGGCCGTAAGCGCGAGGTCCCGCCATTCCCCTTCGTCTACCTCACCGCGCAGGACGTCGACGACACCGTCGAGATGATCGGCGTCTACCTCTTCGGAGACGGCGGCAATGCATGAGCCGGTGATGCCCCTTCCGGAGCTCCCGGAGTGCGTCGCCGGCCGCGTCGCCGACGCCCTTCTCGAGCGCCTGCAGGCCGATCCGGTCCTCCAGGCGGTGGTCGTCGAGCAGGGCGGCGAGATCCGCGGCTGCGACCTCGCCTCGCTCCTGCGCCAGGCAACGATCAAGACGCCGTCGGTCTACGTCGCGGTGCGCGGCCGCGACCTCTCGGGCTACACGTCGAGCTACGGTGGCGTGCAGGACACCGCGCTCGAGCTCGTCTTCGCGACCACCCCGAGTAGCACAGACCTCGACCACCAGGCCTGGCTCCGGCCCCGCCTCGAGGCTCACCTCGAAACGCTCGTCCGAGCCCAGAACGGCGAGCTTTACGAGGGTGAGGTCTGCATTGCCAAGGCCACGACCGGGATCCGCGCGGTCAGCTTCGACGTTCAGCCCCTCCCGTCCGGGATCGCGCTTACCGTCCTCGGAGTGGTCTACCAAACCGACATCGACCTCGCCTCTCAGGAGATCCTGTGATGCCTTCCAGCGAAGAGGTCCTCGTTCTCGTCTACTACCCGGGCCACCTGGGCGAGGAAGTCGTCGCCCGCCTCCGCGGCGGTCAGCGTGGGATGAAGTTCCGCGCCGGGCAGGTGCGCGCCGTACCCGTAGAGGATGCGGCAGATCTCACGCACCCCACCCTCGGAGGCTATTACTACGTAGCGACTTTCGAGGGGATTGCGGCTGGATGGGGTCTTGATCGCGCGGAATTGTCCGCGCTCGTGAGTGCGCGCGAGATCACGACCGTGGAGATCCTCGAGAGTGATGCACCGGAACCGTGGGCAGCGGGGGTCCTCATCGTGCTCGATCCGTCGACCCGCCGCCGCTTACGAGCCTCCGGCCAGCCGTCAGCCACGAGATCAGATGACGACGACGTGGAGGAGTCCGAGCCCGACTTCGTCGACTTCTCGACCGCCGAGGAGCCGCCAGCCAGCGAGGAGAAGGAGCCGCCACCGGCGGCACCCGTCTCGCTGCCACGCCCGGCGAAATCGCAGACCACCACCCGGCGCAAGCGCGCCGCGGTCATGTCGCGGAAAGGCGCCGCCAAGTAGCGGCGCGGAGGAGGAACGACCATGCGTGCAGCAACCGGCAGCGCAGTCGGCGTCGCCTTCGGGTTCGAGCAGGAGTTCGGCATCCCAGGTACCGGCGGGCTCACCGCCTTCCGCGCCATCCTCCCCGTCGACGGCGAGCTCGTCGGCCAGGAAAGCGCCTCGGCGCAGGTCAACCCCGGCGGCTTCGTCGAGCGCGGCGTGCCCGGCCCCAAGGGCGGCGAGCTCGACTTCGGCCATCCCCTGCAAGCGGCGCACCTCCTCCAATTCTTCGAGCACTTCCTGCGCGCCGTCGTGAAGAACACCGTCCAGGTCGGCCCGCCGGCGGTGTACCAGTACCTCTTCGAGCCCGACATCACGCTCGATCCGACGAGCTTCTTCGCCCTGATCGACAAGCCGCCGGTCGACCGCTACTTCGACTTCGGGATCCGCTTCGGCGAGATGGCGGCCGAGATCGGCGACAACGAGGAGATCCCGGTGCGCCTCAAGGGCGCCGCCTCCCACGGCACAAGGATGGGCGCAGCGGTGGCCGACGTCGCCAACACCGGCACCTACACCCTGGGCCCTCAGATGCGCGGCGTGCTGAAGACATCGTCGGCGGGCAGGATCCACGTGCGGGCCACCCAGGTCGCGCCCTCGTTGCAGTTCAACATCCACCAGACGAACGGCGTCCCCGCGTTCCCGGGCGCCGCCGTCGACGTCGTCTACGACGCCGAGACCGGGCGCGCCCTCTGGCAGAACCTCCAGGACCAGGTAGGACTCGATCTCGGCCTCTGGGCCGAGAACCGGGACCCTCTCGAGATCGTCTTCCCGGGTGTCGCTGCCGACCACGCCGACATCGACGTCGGCGACACCTGGACGTTCGAGGTCCCCGGCGCGTGGCAAACGCCCGCTCTCTCCATCCTCTCCGGCTACCAGAAGTTCACCAGCGCGCACTGGGAAGCCCGTACGCGAGCGATCGGCGCCGGCGCCTGGGTCACCCGGCCCTTCCGCAGCGGCTCCTGGACGCTCGAGAACGAGCTCGAAGCCGACCGCGGCAATACGAGCCGCTACGCCTTCGACCAACTCCAGACCGGCGTCCTGCGGCCGACCGTGAAGGCCACCCGCGCCTTCGTCAACCGGGTCTTCGCCGACCTCCAGGAGCGGCACGACCGGTTCGAGCTGCAGCTCGCCTTCCTCGGCCGCCAGCTCGGCACGGGTGCGCACCGCGAGTCGATCGTCCTCACCTACCCATCGGTCGGGATCAGCGAGGGCAGCCGGCCCGCGAGTAGCGCGGGCACGATCAAGGAAGAGGTCACCCTCGTCGCCGAGACCAACGACGCCGGCGATCCGCCGATCACGATCGAGGTCATCACCACGCGCGACTGGACGCCCACTCCGTAGGCGCCGCCTCGACCGACCGCGCGACCCCCATGGCGACCCTCGAACCCACGGTCAAGGCTCGGCTCGAGATCGAGCGCGAGGGCGACACCGAGGCCTTCCAGCAGGCCGCCGAGGAGGTCACCAAGCTCGGCGACGCCGCGGGCGCGGCCGCGCCCGGGTTCGAGGAGCTACAGTCCGTCTTCAAGCAGTTCGCCAGCGACTTTGGCAAGGTTCTGGGCGAGGCCGAAGGCGACGCACAGCGCTTCCTTGACGTCGTCAAGGAGCTCGGCCAGGCCGAGGGGCTCGAGGAGCAGAAGGCCAAGGTCGAGGAAGCCCTAGAGGCCTGGGAATCGTTCGGCAAGAAGGTCCCAGCCAACGTGCGCGCGGCGCTCGACGCCGTGGTGCCGTTCAACCAGGTCACGGCGGAGCTGAAGTCAGTTGCCGCGGGCCTGGCCGACCCGATCGTCTCCGGCTTTGCCCGCGCCAAGGCCGCCGTCGATGAGGCCTCGGCCGCCGCCAAGTCCGGTGGCGCCGCCGCACAGCGGGCGCTCGTCGAGGCCCGTCTTGCCGTCGAGGCCTATGCCGACGAACTGATCGAGGCTCAGGCCGCTGGTGCCACCATCACGGGTGACCAGGTCGAGCGGCTCGAGGAGCTGCAAGCGGAGTACAACAGCGCTCAGACTCAGGTCGCTAAATTCCGCCGCACGCAGCAAGATGTCAGGCGCGACGTCGACGACGCGACGGCCGCGATCGGCGGCAACGTACAGCAGGTCCGCAGCCTCGACCAGTTGATGCTGCAGATCAACCCGCGGGTCGCGAACTTCGCTCTCAAGTGGGGCGCGGTTCTCGGCGCGGTGACGGTCGCCACCAGTGCTCTCGGCGCCGTCGAAGACAAGCTCATCGAGCTCGACAAGGCCGCCGGTGGTACGGGAGAGACGTTCGAGGGCCTGCTCTCGGGCCCGATACCGGTTGTTTCGAAGAGCCTCGAGACGTTGGCTTCCGGGCTTGCGACCCTCGTCGAGTCGGCCGAGCGGGTCCGGGAGGGCGATCTCCGCGGTGCCCTGCTCGGTGTCGCCGAGGGAGCCGGCGAGCTGGCGAATCTGCAAAGGATTCTCCGGCAGGAAGGCCTCGATCCCACCAACCTCTCGCTGGAGGAGATGCGGGCCAAGGTCGAGGAGCTCGCTCGCACCCAGGCCGCTCAGCGCAGCCAGCAAGCTGCATTCAACGCCGACATCCTCGGCTCGGCCAAGTCGTTCGAGGAGGCCCAGCGCCAACTCCGCGGCCTGGTCGCCGAAACGGTCAACCTGGGTGCCCTCTCCGGGCCGCAGGTCGAAGCCTTCCGCGCCGCGTTCCAGCGCGTCATCGACACTGGCGCTCTCCTCGGCCAAACGATCGATCCAGAGCTCCAGAGAATCGCCCGCGGCCTCGGCCTAGCCACGACCGAAACGGAGCGCGCAGCTGCCGCGCAGCGTGAGTGGACCGAGAGCCTGGGTGTCAGCCGCGTCGAGCTCGAACGCGAGGCCGAATTGCTCGCGCGTCGGGCCCGGCTCTTTGCGGATGCCAACCCGCAGCTCGACGCGAAGGGCCTGCGGAACTCGCCGGTCGGCGAGGAAGTGCAGAAGGCGCTCGACGCTTTCGAGCGGCTAAAGCTCGAGGCGCCGGCGGCTCTGCAGGCCCTGGCTGCCGCGTGGGGAGTGACGTCGACGACGACGGAAGAGGCCGTCAAGCGCCAGAAGGCAGCCGTTGCAGACCTATTGGAATCGATCCGTGGCGGCGCCGTCGCGACGGCCGAGCAGATCCACGAACAGGCGGCCATTCTGGAGCGGGCCCTCGCGCAGATCGACATCAAGGCGCTCGACACCGCCTCGCTCGCTAGGGCACGCCAGGAGATTCTCGACCTCCTCACCGCCTTCCGAAATCTCGGCGAGCAGGTGCCTCTCTGGCTCGCCCGCGCGGCCACCAGTGCAGGACTCTTCGTGGCGCAAATGGAGGTTGCCTCGGGCGCCGCCGGAACTCTCGCCGGCAAGGCCGACGATCTGTCTCGCGCTGGCGGTGATGTCACAGCGTCGCTAGACGGCGCAAGAACTGTCATCGCTTCTATTCCTACTCCGGCCCGCGATGCCGCCGCCGCCGTTCAATCCGTGAACGACGCCGCCAAGGCGACGTCGGATGGAGCCGGCCAAGCCCAGTCGAAGCTGGCGCTGCTGCAAATCATGTACGGCCAGGTCGGAGGCAGCGCTAGAGCCGCGGGAGAGGCCGCTACTTCCTCGGCTGGTCAGCTCGGAGCGGCGAAGGAAGCGGTAACCGGACTCGGCGACGCCGGCGCGACGGCAGCCGGAAAGGTGGCGCAAGTTGGAACCGCCAGCGCCACGGCCGGCGAACGGGCCGCGGCTGGGTTCAGCGCTCCCACCAACGAAGTGCAGGGCCTGCTGACCGTGATCCAAAGCCTGATCAAGGCCTTGGTGACCGAACTGCCCGCCGCCTTCAAGGTCGTCGGCGCCGGTGCCTCCGGATTCAGTTCACCGATTATCCAAGAGCTCGATGCAATCGTCACCAAGGCGGCCGCCGCGAAGGCAGCCCTCGATGCCGTGACCGGTGAGGGCGGCGGTTAGCCGTGGCGGCCGAGAGCTCGAGTTCGTCTACGCTCGCCGCGCTTCAGGCGATCAATACCGAGCTGGCCAGGACGCCGGGCCTCGCCGGCGAAGCCAGTCGATCGATCGACCAGACCCGGAGCCTCCTCGCCAACACCGTGAGCGAGGCGGCCACCGCGCAGGCGAGTGTTGAAGGCTCGGTCTCCAGCGCGCGCGAGAGCACGACTCAGTTCCGGCACGAGCTGGCTGAGACCGTAGCAGCCGTTCAATCCGGAACGGCAGAGATCGATCGCCTCGTGCAGAGCCAGGTCGCGAGCCAGGCGACCGTGCTGGACGACCTCGAGTTCCGCATCAAGGCCGTCGCCGGCGCCGGCAATGCGTGGTCGCAGGAGTTCGCCCGCCAGATCGAAGCGGTCAAGCTCGGCATCATCACGATCGACGATCTGATCACCCGCTGGGGCGACGCCAAGGTTGCCACCGAAGACGGCGTGTTCACCGTCCGTGAGCTGCTTCACGGGCTGAACCTCCGCCAGTTCGAGCAGCAGCTCGCCGACTTCATCACCGGCCTCCACCGCGGCACCGTCGAGATCCAGGCCGTCCTCGCCTTCCTGGGCGAGCAGGAGCTCGTCTTTGCCAGGCGGCTCAAGGAGGTGATCGACCTCTTCCTGCAAGGCAAGGTCACTCTCGAGGCAGTGTCGCGGGTGATCCGTGGGATCCAGGCGGCGTTCCCGGGGACCGATTTCGCCGACCTGGCCGAAGCCCTGGGCGACAAGCTCCAGCAGGGGGCCTTCGGTTGAGCGGCGAGACGTCGGGCGTCCCAGCTCACGCCACACTCGACGGCTACGTCGTCGCCGCTGGCGCCGAATGGGAGATCCGCGAGCAAGAGCTTAAGGGCAACCACCGCGCCGCTGGCGGCCGCCTGCGCGAGCAGCGGGCGTGGAACGGCGGGCCGGCCTATCCGGCGATCATCAGCAAGCACGTCTTCACGCTCGACTACGGCCACCTCGGCAGGCACGCGGCGCCGGTCATGGATCGCCTCGCGTTTCCCGGGCCACACCTCTTGTGCGTGTGGAAGCACTTCCCGCTCGGGTACTACGGCGACGGGGTGCAGAAGGACTTTCTGCTACCTGCGCTCTGGCGGGTTGCGCCAGACAGCCTCGTCCCGCCGCTGGGTCTGTCCGCCGATCGCTTCGCTTCAGAGGTCCTCGTCGGCTTCGAGGCGGCACTGCTCGCCGTCTTCGTCAAGACCACGGTCGACTACGACGCCGGCAACCCGGTCGCCGGCCAGGCCTGGTTCGAGCAAGGCGGCGTGCGCTTCAAACTCGGCACGGCGCCGGCGCCAGACGCCCAGGTATGCGTACGCGTGGTGCCGCTCTTCCAGGTGCTGACGGCGGCCGCCGAGAGCGATCGCCGTTACAGCGACCCGGTCCGCGAGCCGCGCCGGCTCGTCTTCGAGGAGATGTAGGTGCCGATCGGCGCCTCGGTCACGCTGCGCGGCACGGTAGTGGCCGCCAGCGCCGTCGCCGCGACGCTCTCCGGCAGCGTGGCGAACCCGGCGCTCACCCCGGCCACCTTGACCGGAGAGGTCTCACGCGCCGTGGTCGAATCGGTCGACGGCGACTCGATTGCCTTCGCCTGGATGATCAAGCTCGCCGGCGAGTGGATCCCGGCCGAGGACCTGGTCGGCCCGCTCGAGCTCGAGGAGACGATCGACTCACCCGTGCGCCTCGCGACCTTCGGTCTGCGGGGCTCGAGCTACTCGATCCTGCAGTCGATCCGCGCCTGGACGCGCACGCCCGTCGAGATCTGGACCGGCAGCGGCACCCACGGCAGCTTCCGCGAGGTCCTCCGCCTCTCCGGCTACGTGCTCACCTGCGACCAGGCGGACGGCTACGAGCCCGTGCTGCGGGTGCGCTGCGGCGACCAGGCGGTGCTCTACGACCGCTGGGAGCTGTGCCTCGAGGTGGAGCCAGGCTCGGGCCTGACGCGCGACGAGATCCTGGCCTCTCTCCTGGCCGACGCCGGGATCGTGGACGTCGACCTGGCGCCGGGCCGCAGCTGGGACCGGCCGCTTTTTACCAACGGCCAGACGCTCTTCACCTACATCCAGGCCTTCGGCGAGCCGGAGGGGTGGTCCTATCGCTTCGTCCCCGGCGGTCCGTTCCAGAGCTTCGTGCCGCGCCTCAAGCTCCCGCCCGAGCCGCCCGATCACGTGTGGGCCCTCGACGACGTCCTCGAGGTCGAGCCGGCGCCACCGCGCGACGTCGCCTCGCGCTGGATCGTGCGTGGCACCGCGGCCGTGTTCGTGGACGAGTCGGGCCTGGAGACGGAGGTCACCCGCACCGAGATCCAGGCGCTCTACGCGGTCAAGTACGCCGTCCAGATGCAGAACATGGACGGCACGCTGACCAACCTCAACCCCGCCCCGCAGGCCGAGATCCTGCGCACTGTCCAGATCCTCGAGGACCAGCGCTCGCGGCGCGGCGGGAAGGACGTGCTGCAGATCACGCGCGAGTGGCGCTACTTCAACCCCGCGGCGGCGAAGCTGAAGACCGGCGACAACCCGGGCGACCCGCCCGGCCCGGCGGGCGGCTACTACTACGCCCAGGCCTTCGTCGACCCGGATGGGCACTTCGTGGCCTGGACGCAGGAGTCGCTGGTCCAGGTGGGGGAGCGCCGGCGGATCCCGCGCTACGACGTCGACGGCAACCTCGCCGGTGCGCGCACCGAGACGTTCCGCTTCTACCGGAAGACCGAGGGCGTCAAGAACACCGGGAGCGCCACCAATAACGTCCTCGCGGTGGGCATCGGCGACGACGACGAGTCCTACTTCCCGTTCGAGCGGGCGCTCACCGCTCTCCTGCGCATCGAGGAGTTCGGCCTAGCGCAGGTCGACGAGGAGGCCTTCACCTACGGCGCCGCCGGCGCCGTCGTCCGCGAGCTGCAGGACAGCTACGGCTTCGTCTCGCCGCGGACGGCGATCGCCGGCAACCCCTGGTACATCCTCGCGAGCGGCCAGGGGCAGCTCGAGCTCGTCGCCGGCTGGCGAAAATTCCAGTCGCGCGACGTCCGGCACCTGCTCTCGCAAGACGGCCACGTCGCCGGCCAGACCGAAGTCGTCTCCGGCTACGCCGCCATCAAGCGGCTCACCGGCGCCTACGACTACGGCGATTTCAAGAGCAACGCCCAGCAGCAGAGCTTCCAGGCCCTGTCGACGAAGCTCGTGCAGTACAACCAGGTGAGCGAGAGCGTGTACGAGGAGGTGGTCTACAGCGAGGCGGGTCGAGTCGCCACGCTCATTCCCGGCCGCCTCCCACTGCCGCGCTACAAGGGCTCAGTCTGGACGCGCCTGGTGCAGCAGCCGATCGAGCTCGTGATCGACGATCCGGTGCTCGAGGCCTGGTTCGGCTTCCGCCGCCAGGTCCTGCAGCACGAGTTCGTCCAGACGCTCGACGAGGCGCGCGCCCTCCTCCTCCGCCAGCGCTCCCGCGCGCTCGCCTTCAAGCACGCTGTGTCGCGCCTGCGCACCAACGCCCGGGCGGGCGACACGGTCCTCCTCGTCGACCCGCGGCACGGTATCCACCACCGCTGCCTGATCGCCGCGGCGCACGAGAGCTGGGAGCTCGCGCCGCGCACCGCCGTCCTCGGCCGTTACGACCTGGAGCAGCCGCTGTGATCCTGATCAGCCGCTGTGCGCGTTGTGGCGATTTCCTCTATCTCGTGTGGGGCAGCGGCCGTTTCTGCTTGCAGGGGTGCGCCTGATGCCCATCCGCACCGGTGCCGCGCGCGCTGTCGAGCAGATCCAAGAGGTATTCCGCCGGCGTGAGCGGGCGACAGCCGATCTCGCCACGGTGCGGGTCGAGGGCCGCAACGAGGATGGCACCACCCAGATCCAGCGCCTCGACGGCGAGTGCGTCGGCCGCGGTTGCGCCGACGACCACTACGCCGGCGAGACCTTCGAGCACCCGCGCCGCACCTGCTTCTCGGGCTCCACGGGCACTTCCGGCGTGGCACTCATCTCCCAGCGGGGCGGCGCGAACGCCCTCTGGGTCGAGCGGCTCGATCCGAGCGTCTTCCCCCAGGGCACCACGCTCGACGTCGATGTCGTCGGCTACGGGTTCCAGGACGACACGCAGTTCGAGTTCCTGCTCCCCGGCACCTTCGAGCCGAATCCCTTCATCACGATCGACGACCAGGTCCTCGTTTCCTCCGAGCTCGTCACTCTGACCATCGTGATCGACCAGGCGGCGCCGCCGATCGTCAACGCGCCGCTCGCCTTCGACAACCCGGGGGAGCCGTTCTGATGGCCGAGACGACGCTCCGCCGGCGGAAGGACCGGGCCTACGGCGTCTCGTACAATCCGATCGAGCCGGCCTACATCGGGATCCACTTCGACTCGCTGGCGCCCGCCGACGACCTGCTCGTGGCCGCCCTCTACGCGGCCGACGGCGCCTACCTCGGCGACCACCGACAGCTCGAGAGCGGCCTCGCGCCTGGGTTCAAGAGCTTCTTCGAGCAGTCCTGCTGGGTCCACAGTGCCTCGCCGGCGGCGCCGGCCGACGGCACGCTCGTCGCGAGCAAGAACAATGCGACCCTCCTGAGCTGGGACCTCGCGGCCAACACCGTGGCGCTCTCCGGCTGGGATCCCGCTCCGCACGGCGACGGATCGGAGGCGGACGTTGGCGGCTACAAAATCGCCGACGCCGGCGAGGTCTGGTACATCCGCTGGCGCAACGAGCGAGTCGAGCCGGAGACCTTCCCCTTTCAGCACGCCCGGTACCGGTGGCAGTTGTGGCGCGCAGGCCTCGACTGGAGCGCGCCGCTCATGGTGCGGGAGCTCGTGCGGGAGCAGGCCGACTTTCCGCCCGGTAAAAACCGCTGTGGGGTGGATTCTCTCTTCCGGTGTTGGCTCACGCCCACGGCGTACGTTTGTCGAGCAGCGCTCGTGTTCACCGCGGCCAGCGGCTTGGGTGGCGAGGTCGTGGAGGAAGTCCTGATCCGAGCTCCCCGCGTCGCCGGGGTGGTCGAGGAGACGCTCCTCGAATCGGCCGAGCCCTTGGCCCCGATGTGGGTCCCGGGCCTTCCGAGCCCGCTCGCCGTCGACGAGGCGCTGGCCTACATCGAAGACGGCCCGGGCGAGGTTGCCCTCCACAGCATCGACGAAGCTGCCAACGTGGCGGACTTTTGGCCCGGCACCGGAGGGTGGAACCTGGGCGGCGCGTACCTCTTGTCGCACGGCCTCTCGCGCGACGCATCCGAAGGCCTCGTCTACTCGCAGTTCCGCACGATCCGCCGCGGGCCGCTCGAGGGCTTCGGCGCCGATCCCACCCACGCCGCCGCCATCCCGGCCCACCCGGTGCGCGGCGACAAGCCCAAGGTCCTCTTCCTGATCGTCTAGGCCATGCCCCTGGAGATCCTCAAGCCGGACCTGACGCCGCTCGGCGACCTGGCGATCACCAACCTCGAGGCCGGCGAGGACTCCGACGTCGTCGAGTTCGTCGTCCGCAACGCCACCGGCCAGGACATCTTCGACGCGCTATTGGTCATCCGCCTCGAGCACCCCACTGTGCCCGGCCGCTTCGTCTCGGCCGGCTTCCCGCCACAAGACGAGCTCTGGGCCCGCGTGCGCCTGACCGGCCAGACTAGCGCCGCCGCCCCGGCCCAGCAGAACCTCACCACCGACTGGACGCCGATCGGCGCCTACGCCGCGCTCTTAATCCCGAACGTCCTCGCCGGCGGCATCCGCACCGCCCAGCTCAAGATGCGGCCGCCGTCGAACGCCAGCCTCGCGAACTGGCGCTGGGATCTCTCGACGATCGAGATCGAGCACGCCCGGGCGGTGCCGCCGGCCCTCACGCTCGCCCGCCGCGGCATCCTGACCGGCGTGGGTGAGGCGAGCTGGTTCGGGCTCGTCCGCGGCGGCGCCGTCACTGCCTCGGCACCGGCCGACGCCGACGTCCACGTCGCGCCGGCGCTCTGGGTCCACCGCGGCCGCGTGCGCGGGAAGGTCGCCTCTGTTCACGCCTTGAACCAGAACGACGGTGCGGCCGCCGCCTTGGCAGCGGCGCAGTCGTACTGGGCCGTCCTGAGCCTCGGCGCCGCCGGGGTGACGGTGACCAAGGGCCTGAAGGCTGCGGCGCCCACAAAGCCCGCCACGCCCGCCGGCGAGGCCCTCCTACGCTATGTCGAGGTGCGCTATCAGGCGGGCGGCGTCTCGGTCATCGACGCGGCCGACATCTCGGGCACCACAGTCTACGACCGCCACCTGGTCGAGGCGGGCGCCGGCCTCGAGGCGCTCGTCAATCCCGGCCAGGCCCTCGGCGGCTCGAGCTGGAGCTATTGGTCGACCCGCCAGTCCATACCGCTCGAGGACGACGCCACGAACCGCCTCTGGCGTCTCGCCTCCGGCCTCTTCGAGGTGACCACGGACGACGTCCCGCCCGAGGCGACAGCCCTCGGCCCACTCGCCGAGCTGGTCACCGCCGCCGGCGTCGTCACGAGCGTGACCGACCGGCGCACCTACGCCGACGACACCGTTGTCCTCCACCTCCGCGGCAACCTCCCGGGCGCGCCGGGCGAGATCGTGAGCGCACTCGTCGAGCACGAGGCTCTGGCGCTCGAGCACGTGGTCTACCGTATCTCCGACAACGGTGGTGGCGCCGCCGGCGCCACGATCCTCGACCTCGACGCCCGCGGCGCCACGATCTACACCGGCCAGGCAACCGACGACCAGCGCCCAACGTTCGGCTTCAATGCGGCCGTCCTGACCGACGACGACGGCTATCACGAGGTGACGGAGCTCCGCCGCGGCGACGTCGTCTCGCTCCGGATGGCGGCCCAGCCGGTGGGCGGGACGCCGGCGTGGGCCGAGGCCTACCTCGTTTGCCGGAGGTGGTGATGGACGGCCTCGATCCCCAGGCGATCGCGCTCCTCACGAAGGGGGGGCCGTGGGCGGTGATCGTGTTCCTCGTCGTGCGCGAGCTGTTCCTCCGCAACGGCGGGGTCTTCTCGAAAATGAGCGAGGTCCACAAGGGCCTGACGGGGGAAGGGGAGCAGGGGAAGCCGTCGCGCCTGATCATGATCGAGCAACTCCACGCCGCCGCGTTCGAGACGAACGCGGACGGCTCGCGGCGGCCTCGGAACCTCGCGCTCGTCGAGCGCATCTTGCAGGCGATCCAGACCCAGACGGCCCAGCAGACCGAGATCCTGCGCGAGCTCAAGACCAGCAACGCGGCCATCCAGGAGGAGGCGAGGGCCGCGCGGCGAGAGGTTGGTGCCGCGCGTCGTGAGATCGCGGCGATGGAGAAGAGCCTCCGCGGCGCACAGCCCGCCGGCGCCGCGGGCCCGCTACCAAAGAAGATCCGCTGATGCCTGACGCCCTCCACCTGCGCGGGCGGCGATGATCGCCGAGATCCTCGCGCTCCTGCTCCTCCTCTCGGCTGCCGCTTCGCCGCCGCCGGCGGAGCCCTTCACCTGCTACCGCCACGGTCCGCACTGGTTGCGCTGCGAAGCGGTGGGCGGCTGGGACGTCGAGCCCGAGCGGTGGGCCTGCACCGGCGCCTCCCTCGGCGCCATCTGCGCGCCCAACGACTACTCGCTGCCTCGCCTCGCTGCCTCGCCTGACGACGTACCTGCACGCCGTCGACCACACGCTGACGATGGTGGTGATGGTGGGACGGAGGGACGGGCGGCGGTATCGGGTGCAGCGGATCTACGTCAACGGGCCCGCCGGAGCCAGCTGGCCTGTGCTACTCCAACCCGAGGAGCGTTAGTTGACCGCCGCAGGGGGCCGACGAAAGGTAGTCAATCGGGACGGAGATCGGCCCTGATGCTTTCCACCTGGGAAGACGCCGGAGCGCTGATCAGGCGTTCTCCTCGGAACGTCTGCTGATCGCCTCCAACAAGGCGGAGGTTGAATTCATAGGCCGTGCCGACTACGAAGCCTTGTCGATCGAGCCACTGGAGTGTAGCGTCAAAGGTGACCGGGACGGTCTCCTCGTTCACGACCGTGAGCTGCCAGGCGAACATTGTCCAGCTCGTTGTGCTCCGTGTTGGAGTAGAGCGCAATTGGACCGTTCGGAGGCGCGGCGGTCTACTCCCTCGCGACGCTCCCGCACCGGCGGAGCCGCTGCCGAGGATCTGTTCGAGTATCTGCCGTTTCCTCGCCTCAACTTCCGGAGATGTGGGCACCGAGCGCGCTGGCGGTGTGGCCGGAGCGAGCTCGTCGCGCCCGGCCAGCCGATGAACCGTTGGGTGGAAGGGGCGGGCTATGACTTCGGTGATCTCGCCTGCGCCTGGAGTAAGAGGGGTGGATCCGGAGAACGTCCGCTCACCAGCAGGAGGCAGGTGAAGACCGAGCTCGGATTCCGCGCCAACGACTGCTCCCGCTCCGTCGCGCAACTCGACCTCAAGAGCAAACCGTACGGCGTTCTCGGAGTCATTCCTGAGCCTCACCTCCCAATTGGCGCGCCTGAGCGACTTGAAGGCAACAGCTGATTCCGTCGCGCTGGCTCGGATGACACGGATGCTTTCGAGGGAACCCTCGTCTTGCTCGCTGGCTGCTGCAGAGTCGGCCGCGGCCCGTTGCTGCCGCTCGGCGAGAAGGGCTTCCAGCTCCACCACCCGGAGGCGCAGCCGATCGGCCTCTGCCGCCTGCGACTCCGAGGACTCCCTCGTATTGAGAGCTGGCGGCGCTTCCGCTTCTGCGGGAGTCGCCGACTGCGCGACCGCAGGAGCCGCGGCCGGCGGCGCAGGGTCGTCACCGCAGCCGCCCAGCAGAACAACCACCGCAAGCAATGCGAAAAGGCCTTTGCTCAGCACCGGCGCGCTCCCATGATCGGCAGCGTGGAGAAGGGATTGCGCTCCAGACTTGACGTGCGACACTAGAATCCTGAAGCCTGGGCCGGACGCCCGCGACGGGCGCCCTACCGAGCCCGGGCTCGAGGGGAGAAACGTCGATGCGATGGTCCATCGTAGCACTCGCGCTGTGGTTGTGGCTAGTGGGGAGTTTTGAGCCAACGGGGCTTCGTGTTGCCGACGAGGCAGGAGTCCACCCAACCGGCGGCGGCTGTCTTGATCCGACCGGGGCGCCTGTTCCGAACTGCACTCCGTAGCGCGTGGGAGTCTGCTGGATTGTGCTAACGTCCAGGGCAGCGGCTCGCTACCTCCATGAAGACCACGCGTCCGGCGTCCGTTGCCCTGGCTGCAGACATCGTCGCTTCGAGCGGCCGCCGTTACGTTCTCGCTCGCAACGACCGGCGAGCGTTGTGCCCAGAAGTCTGCAGGGCGCTGTTGGATCATGCGCGCGCTGTTCGGCATGAGCGCCTGAGAGAGAGCGCGCGGGCCGCGCGCGACGCCTACGACATCGCGGAGCAACTTCCCGCTGATTGCCCTTCGCGCGACTCGCTGCGTGCCGAAGCGCGTGCCGAGCTCGGAAACGCTGCCCGGCGCCTTGGTGATTTTCCGATCGCTTGGCGACTCCTTCGCGAAGCGCGGCGGCTTGCGCGGTCGCACCCTCACGCAGCGTTCCGGGCTGAAATTGCGACCTACTTTGCAGCGCTGTACGCCGCCCGCCGGCGGTGGCGCCTGGCCTTCAAAGCGCTCGCTCGTGCTGAGGTCACCTACCAGCTTGAAGAGGATCGCCACGGGAAGGCCAGCGCCCTGATCCAGCGCGGCATCTACCTCGTCTACCAATGTGAGCCCACCGCCGCCATTCCTGTTTTGCGATCCGCTCTCCTCATGGGCCGTGGCGATCCATACCTCGTTCGCTGCGCGCTCCAGTCGCTTATTTGGGCCCTCGTGGACGCTGGTGAAGCCAGGGAGGCGCACTGGCTCTTCCTGAGAGCCGAACGGCTCTTCCATGACGTCACGGAAGCGCAGTGGCGAGCAAAGATCGATTGGCTCCGCGGCAGGATGTATGCGGCGATTGGCTCCGCCGACGCTGCCGCTCACTTGCTCGAGGAAGTCCGACAGTTTTTCGCTGAAGAAGCCATGCCTCAAGAGGCCGCGCTCGCCACACTCGACTTGGCACTCCTCGAGGCAGAAAGAGGAGCAGCCGGCGCGGTCCAGCGCTTGCTCGTTGAGCTTGACCTTTTGCTCTCAGCCGTCGGCCTTGCGCCGGAAAGTACAGTGGTCTTCATCCTGAAGGCCGCGTCGGCGCAGCCACTTGCGATCCGGTCGATCGCCAGGCTTGTGGAGCAGGGGGTGAAGGCCGTACCTGCCTACCGGCGGCTCGCCGCAGTTGCCATGGCGCCCTTGCCCCTCTTCACCTGAGTTTCGCTCGGTTCAGCGGTTGACGACTGAGGGCCGTAGCCCAGCTCAGCGAGGACTTCCTCCACCTCGCGGCGCAGCTCCGAACGGTGAACACCGGGCGCTAGCTCATAGCCGGCGGTGGGGACACCGCTCCGCGGCCCCCGAGCCTTCCTTGTGGCGGTCTGGACCTCGTCGAGGTTCTGAGCCAGCTCCAACAATGTCGCACCATAGCCGTCGAGGATACGTTCGACGGTCGCAGTCGTCAGGCCCTTCTCGCCTCGTTCGTACTTCCCGAGATCGCTGGCGTCGATGCCGCAGGCCCGCCCCGCCGCACGCCCGGAAAGGCCCCTCGAAACCCGGAGATGCTTTAGGGCTTTGGCGAGCCCACGAAGAGCAGGCATCGTGAAGAGCGTAGCTCAACCTCTGGTTGATTGACAGTTGAAGGATGTTCACCCCATGAAGTTGGGGGTTGACAACCGTCGGATGTATGCCCTACAGTGGAGGGCATGGAACTCGGTGAGGCGCCGTCGGCAGCTACCAGTCCGAGTGAACGTCTTCGTGCCGCTCGTGAGGAGATGCGGCTGACGCAGCTCCAATTTGGTCGCCTCCTTGACCCGCCCGTGACCGCGCAGTCGGTCTCCGCCTGGGAGACCGGACTCAATCGACCGTCGCTCTACTACGCGGCCCAAATCCAGCGCATGACCGGCGTCAAGGCCATCTCCTGGGCGGGCGCGCCTGCCGCTGCGCAGCTCCGGCTGCCGATCGTGAAGCGGGCGGCCACCGCCCCCAGCGGCCATCAAAGAGGTCATGCTTGTGACTAGTGCTGCCACCACCGCTCCGCGGCGCCAGGAGCCACTCCAGCTGCGGCCGCACCCCGAGGGCTCCAGCGTCTGCGCCGCGGCGCTCGACCTACTCGAGAAGATCGTGGCGGACTGGTCGCGCGATCGGCACCACGATGTGCCCCTGGAGCTGATCGAACAAGCGCGCAGGCTGATCGCGGATTCTCGCGCCGGTCGTCGCCCGCGGCGGCCCAACGCCGAGGAGGTTCGTTGACCGGCGTGCGCACGAACGGCTTCGTCCTCCGCGGCCTGCTGCGCAGCCGCGACCCCGAACAGATCTGCGAGTGGAACCCGCGGAAGAAGCGGCCGGCGATGCACGGCGATCGCTTCCACGGCTTCGCCCGCGTGCTCGAGGCGGCGGTGTGATGCGCCTCGCCGCCCTCGTCGCTTTCTGCGCCGCGGCGATGCTTGCCGGCTGGAGCGTTCGCGAGCTCGTCGAGCGCCTGCGGAAGCTGTGGGCCGAGCAGGTCGAGACGAACACGGCGCTGGCGCGGTGGGCGACGCCTCTCGGCCGCCTCGCCTGGTGGCGGTCCGAGGAGCGGAGAGGCGCCGCGGCGTTCGCGATGCCCGCCGGCCCGCGGCCCCGTGGGGCGCGGTTCTGCGGCGTGCCCCTCTTCCCGGGGCAGTTGTTTCTAGGCCACGAGCTGACCCAGCAACGCGACTGCGGGTGCCTGCTCCGCGAGGTGTGCACCTGTTCGAGCTGGACCGAGTACGTCTGCGACGGCATGGACCACCGCTGGCGCTACTTGTGGGGCGACGGCTGGCAGCGCCTGGCCGAGGACGAAGGGATCGCCAGGACGCTGCTGCCGCCGAAGGAGGTCGCCGCCGCCCGCTACACGAACCGCCTCATGAGGGTTGGGCCGCTGGACCGACAAGCCGCCCGGGCGCCCAGAGCCACCGCGCCGGCCGCGCCGTCAGGCAGCCCGGCCCAACCCTGATGATGTGGGAAGCAACGCCGCGCGCCGCCTGAGCGCTGCAGCCCGCGGGGGCGGTGGGGTTGATCTCGCGGGTGCGTCGACAGGCCCGCGGGACCCCCGGCCGAGGCCGCCGACCCCAACGGCAGCAGCGCTGAAGCGGGAGACGAGCACAACGATCATCGCGCGCGGTTAGGCGCGCGCAGGAGGGCGCAGATGATGGCCGATTCGGAGGTGACATGTGACACGGGCGGGACGGCGGCGGAGCCGCAGAACGGGCGGGGTGCCGGTCTTCGCCTGGGAGGCGGATCGATGGATCGTCGAGCTCAGGTGTCACGTGGCGACGCACGAGCCGGGGGCCCTGACAATCGAAGGGCTCCCCCTGGCCGTGCGCGCGCAGCTTGAGAGCGTGCACGGGAAGCTCGACGTCGGCTACTGGCTGCTCCGGTTGGTCGCCTGGCGCGCCGGCGTCGGCAACGCGGCGGTCCCGCACTGGGCTCGGTACCGGGTCACCCTGACGCTGCTTAACGCCCGCCTCGCGCCCTCGCTCGGCCAGGCGCTCGAGGAGTGGTCCAACGCCTGCCTCGCGGCCGGCGCGCTGCAGGAGCAATAGGCCGTCCTGGAGCTCGCGATGGACAACGACGTCAAGGAGCGCCGGTTCCGCGTCTGCGGGGGCGCCGCCGTCGTCGAGCTCGTTCAGGCCGTGAACGGCTTCGGCTTGGATCTCCGGACTGCGTTCCGGCTCGCCTGTGACGCAGCGGGCTGGGACCAGCCGCAACCCTTGATCTCCGAATCGCTCGAGGTCGCCCATGCCTAGACCGCGCCCCACCGTCCTTCTCCTCGCCGAAGTGTTGTTGCTCGCGGTGCCAGCGATCGCTCAGGTCAAGAACTTCGACCCGGCCACGCTCTGGCCGCCGTCGCAGTACCGCGACATGCCGCCCGGGTGCCTCGTGTCGACCTCGGCCTGTTTCGGGCCAGGCCTCGACAAGGGATCGCTCTCACGCGATGCGCAGGGCAACTGGTTGATCCTCTGGACGCGGCTCCCCACCGCGTTCGACGAACGATGCAGCGAGTGGGTCTACCTAAATCCGTCGGACCCCAGCCACCTCTTCGCGGCCTCGGCGGTGCAGCGCTACGGCCCCGGCGACAGCTGCGGATTCCTGGAGCACGACGAGGCGAAAGGGCATTTCGCGGCCGTCTACGGGCGGCAGCCGACAGCCATGGAGGAGCACGACTACTGGCACTGCAAGTCGTGTTGGCGGAATCTGAAGCAGCTCTACCGCGAAGCGATCGGCGCGCCGCCGGCGAGCGACGGTGCGACTGGAAACGAGGCGGCGCCGACGCTCGTGGTGGATCCAGATCGGGTGGCCTTCGAGGTCTCAAGTGTGGGTGGCCACCAGGCGCGCCAGGTCGAGGTCCGCTCGCTGAGCGCCGGCGATCGGCTCCGATGGTCGCGGAGTCCCGCCGCGTTGACGCTCGCGCCCGGGCTGACGGTCGCCGTGAGTCCGGCCGGCGGGTTCACGCAGGATCGCTACTTGCTGACTGTCACGCTCGCGGCCGACGCCGCGGTGCCCGCTGGCACCTATCGCGGATCCATCCAGATCAACGGCGTGAAGGCCGGGCGGCGCCCGCTGGGCGTGCTCGTGGTTGTGGGCGCACCCGCGCCCCCTCCGCCCGCGCCACCGCCACCAGCTCCCGAACCGCCGTCTCCGCTCCCGCCTGCGCCCGTACCGGGCCCGGTGTGCGAGGTGACGAGCGCCGTCGATCGCCTGCCGGACGGGACGATCCGGAGCGTGACGTTGATCCCGCCGTCGTGCCAGCTTGCGGAGCCGCGGCCGCCTGCAGACCGCTGAGGGCGCTGCCGTGATCGATCGCCTCGAGCTCGACTACCTCGCGATGGCAGCGGTACAGGATGGACCTAGTCCACCCAGCAGCCAGCCAGCTTCTCCGGCCCCCCGAGCGGTCTTCCGGCCGGGGTCGACCCTGGCCCATTACGTGGCGCTGCGGATGATGGGAGCGAGCCCCGAGATGGGCCGGGAACTCATCCTCCGGATGCTCCTGGAGCGCTTCACCTTCGCGGCCCTCTACCGCCACCGGCCGCGGATTCTCTCGGTGCTCCAGTGCATCGAGCGCCGCCTGTCCGAGGAGCTCAGATGAGCGGCCCGGCCGAGTGCGCCTGCGTTGGCTGCTCGAGGCTCGCGGCCGCCGCCGACGTCGCGGACGAGCTCGCTGGCTACCTTCTCTGCCGCCGCTGCCGGGGCACGGGGAGGAGCCTACTCGAGATCAACGGGATCCCGCACGTCGTCGGTCCCGGTCTCGCGGTCCGCGTGCCGTGCGCCGAGGCCGCCACGCGGGTGCTTTTCACATAACGCCATCATGCCCGAGCAGACCACTACGCCGACCACCCCCGCGCCGCTGATCCGCGGCATCGACTTCTTCCAGCTCGAGCGGCCGTTCCGCGTCGATGACACCGCGGTTCTGCCGAGCGGCCGCGAGATCCGCGGCGCGGCCGCTCGCGTCTACAACCTGCTCCGCATCGCGGCAGAGGAGGGCCACTGCTTCCCGGTCGGCCGGCACCACGGGCCGCCCGGGTTCGTGCCCACCTGGGTGCTCCGCGAGCCCTGGGCGGGAGGCTCCGCTGGCGATCGCCGCCTGCGCGACCTTCGCGCCGCCGGCGTGCGGATCGATCAACGGCGGTTCGAGAGCGGTGGGGAAGCCGGCGACGGTGGGTCCTGGATGTGGGCGCTGCTGCCACCGAAGCTGGTTCCCGCCGGCACCGCCTCCACGCGCCGCGCCCAGCTCGCCGGCCTGCGCTTTCATTTGGCCGTAGGACGGCCGCCAGCGCCCGCAGGCGAGGCGATCGACGTCACTCCCGGCCGCCTGCACTTGCTGGCGCCGAGCCCCGAGGTGGCAGCCGCCGCGACCGCGATCACGCCGGCGGCCGCCGCGGACCTCTATCGGCTGGAGCTCCTCGAACGCTTCCATGCCGGCACCCTTTGTGCCGGCCTCGCGGACATCCCGATGATTACGCTCTGGCGGGAAGCCACCGTACCGTTCGACCCACTCCCGGTAGTCGCACGCGCTCTCACCCGGCTCGGCGCCTCCCAGGTCTCGCCACCGCCACCGTCGGGCGCGGAGGGCCGATGAGCCGCAAGCGCTACGTGCGATCGGAGCTCGGCTCAGACGAGCGGATCGAGCGGCTCTCCTGCGGCCCTGGCGGCCTCGATCTTGTAGCCGCGATCTCCGGGTTGCTCTGGCCGAACCTGCTGTGCGCCATGGACGACTGGGGCATCTTCGAGGGCAGCGCTCGGGACGTCCGGTTGAAGGTGATTCCCGCTTGGCCGGTCACCAACACTCAGGTCGACGAGGCCCTCGAGCGGCTGCGCGCTGCGGAGCTCATCCTGCGCCACACCGAGAACAGCGGCAAGCAGTTCATCGCGGTGCGAAACCTCGAGGCGTGGTTCAAGACGCAGAGCTACATCCCGGAGTGGAAGCGGCAGCCAGACGTCGCGCGGAAGAGGCCGTGGATCCCGGCCGAGCACCTCGCCTGGTACCAACAGCGCACTACGCCGCAGGTCGCTGCAGAACAGCGCACTACGCCGCAGGTCGCCGCAGTCGAGCGCAACACAGCGCAACACCGCGCAACGGAGCCGGAAACAGAAGAGCCCATGCCGGAAACGCCGCAGGTCGCCGCAGAACAGCGCACTGCGGCACTCTGCGCACCTTCACCTTCACCTTCACCTTCACCTTCACCTACAAGCACTCCCCCCTCCCACCCAGGAGAGCTGACTTCACTTCGTGAACTCAGCTCTCCGGAGAGGAAGAGAAAAGCTTCTACGCGCCCGCGCAGCGCGCGCGAGGCGCCGCCAGCGGGGCCGGCGAGCCAGCGGCCACTCAACGCCTCGCAGCAGCGCGTGGCTCGCCTCAACGCGGTCTATGCCGGGTTCGACCTCGAGCCGCTGACAGCCTCGATCCTGCAGATGCTGCTCGCCGAGGCCGGCGGCGACGTCGACGTCGCGGCGAAAAAGCTCAACGAGGTGGGCGGCCAGGACCCGCGGAAGCTCACCGACGTGCCGTACCTCATGGCCTGCATGCGCAACGCGAACGGCCGCTGTAGAGGCTTGACCGCGCCAGGCCTGACCGCCGGCGCCGACGACAAAAGGAGGACACAAGCTGAGCAGCTTGAGCGCGACTCTCGCGAATCTTGAGCTCCGCCTGGCGTTCTCGGTCGAGTGGACCTGCGGTGGCTGCGGCGAGCCGCGTGTGACGCTCAAGGGATTCGACCCGCCGCAGGATCGGCGCTGTCATGGCTGCCGCTCTGTGCCGCCGCCGGTACCCGGCCTGAGCAACGTCCTCGCGTCCGCCGGCGTGCCCGGGGAACTGTGCCGTCTGGCGCTCGATCGCACGGCCTGGGAGGGTCACTTCGAGCGCCCCTGGCCGGCGAAGCTGGCGGCGTGGCCGGGCCGCGAGAAGGTCACCTATGCCTGGGGCCCGACCGGAACCGGCAAGAGTAGCGCCGCTGCAGTGCTGCTGGGGGAGCTCCTGCTCGGCGACGCCGCGCGTGATGCGCTTTCGCCGCCCGCCGCGCCCCGGGCGCTGTTCGCGTACGGCCCGCTTCTCCTTCACCGCATGCGGATGGAGTTCGAGGAGGCCGGCGGCCGCCGGCTCATGGACCGGCTTCTCACGGTGCCCGTGCTCGTGGTCGACGAGCCCTTGGCGGCGCGCCTCACCGACTGGGCCGCCGGCGAGCTCCTGACGCTCTTCGGCAGCCGCGAGATCGAGGGCCTGGCGACGTTCGTCACCTCGAACCTCGCACCGACCGCGCTCCTGCCCGCCGTGCAGGCGGCATCGGCCCGCGGCCGCCGAGCCGCGGCCGTGCCGCCATGCCCGCCGGCGCTCGCGTCGCGGCTCCTGAGCGGGACTGTCGTCGCCTTCGAGGGCGAGGACGTGCGGCTGCGGCGCAAGCAGCGCCAGGCGGAGCAGTGATGCTCGACGCGTTGCCCCGCCAGCAGGCGCTACCGCACTCCGAGGAGTCGGAGCGCGCAGTCCTCGCGGCTCTGCTTCTCGATGCCCGACTGCTCCCCGTGGTCTCGGGGCGCTTGCGGTGCGAGGACTTCTACCTCGAGCGACATCGGCACCTTTACGGCGCCATGGTCGACTTGGCGGCCGAGGGCGTCGACGTCGACCTCCGCACCCTGCAGGCGAAGCTCGAGCAGCGCGGCCGGTTCGACGGCGCCGGCGGCCTCGCATATCTGGCGACCCTCGAACTTGACCTGCCGGATCTCGGCAACGTCGGTGCGTACGTGGAGATCGTCAAGGACCGTTCCGCTCGACGCCAGGTCATCCAGGCCGCCGCTGCGGCGATGCGCGAGGCGCTGACCGGTGACGAGCCGACTGTTGCGCCGCTCGTCGGCCGCCTACAGTCTGCGCTCACCGACGTCCTGAGCGGCGCCACGCGCCGGCGCCTCGAGCCGATCGGCGTTGCCGTCGACGCGCTGCTCGAGCAAGTCGAGCAAGGCGGTGCCAAGGCGCTCGTTGGCCTGCCGACCGGCTTCCCCGAGCTCGACCGGTTCACGCACGGTCTCGTGCGCGGAAACCTGATCGTCCCGGCCGGCCGCACGTCGATGGGGAAGACCACGTGGGCATTCCAGGTGGCGCGGTTCCTGGCGCTCGAGGAGCAGCGCCGGGTGGCGATGTTCTCGCTCGAGATGACGCTCGAGGAGCTCGCGTTCAAGGCGCTCGTGGCCGAGGCCGACGTGCCGGACGATCTGCTGCGCGCCGGTGACCTGTCGCGCGCTCAGTGGAGCCGGCTCATCGCTGCCGTGCGGCGCCTCGCCGCGGCGCCCCTCTACCTCGACTGCAAGCTCGCGACGATCCCCGAGATCGCCGCCGCGGCGCACCAGATGCGCTCCGAGGTCGGGCTCGACGTCCTGATCCTCGACTATCTACAGCTCGTCAAGAGCCACGGCTCGGGCCGGCGCTACGAGAACCGCAACCTCGAGGTCGGCGCCTTCGCTCGGCAGCTCAAGCAGCTCGCCGGAGAGCTCGACATCCCGGTCCTCGCGCTCTCGCAGCTCTCGCGCGACGTCGTGCGCCGCGGTGGTGATCATCGGCCGATCCTCGCGGACCTCCGCGACTCGGGACAGATCGAGGAGCACGCCGACGTGGTGGTGTTCATCCACCGCCCGGAGTACTACGAGCCCACCAATCCCGACGTCCGCGGCATCGCCGAGTTGATGGCCGCCAAGGTGCGTAACGGCAGGACCGGCACCGTGACTCTTGGCTTCAGTGGCGAGGCGGGCAAGTTCATGCCCCGCGCGCAGGTGCAGGCTACGCCCCCGCCGCCCCAGCCCTCCGTGTGGCAAGCCGCGGTGCCGGGCGGCCGCGAGCCGGATCCGTTCTGATGGCCGCCCGGTTCCAGGTGGGGGGGTTGGTGCGGCACCGCTATACCGGCTCAGTGCGCACGCTGGTGGGGATCGACGAAGTGCGGGTTCCAGACGGGAAAGTGAAGATTTTCGAGCTCGGCGACGGATCGCGGCACGTGGAGAAGTTTTTCCGCACGCTCTTCGAGCCGATCGCAGACGAGACCGAAGAGAAACAGCTCACCCTTTGGGGGCCCGTGTGATGGCGAAACGGCCGCAACCAACGGCAGGCGCGGGCTTGGGCGATCGTGACGGCGAGAACTACATCCAGCGGGCCTACGACGCCCTCGCCGCCTGGATTCACGTCCGGCCGTTCAACCCCCCGCCTGGCGGTCCGGGCCGCGGCGCCACGCCCAACATGCGCCTGTGTGAGCTGGCGATCGATCTCATCCTCGAAAAGCCCGGGTCTCGTGACCGGGCAGGCGACCTCGGCGAGAGCCAGGCCGATCCGAAACCCGGCCGGCGCGAGGGCATCGGTATCGTCGACGGCGGATTCGAGCAGTCGCCGGTGGCGACGCCCGGCGCGCATGACGCTTACCACCTCCTTCCGAGCACGGTCATCGCGCTCGCTGCGCACCAGCGAGGCGACGCCGAGCTCTGCGACGGCTGGCTGAGAGTCCTGGGGCGGTGGTACGCGTCCTGGCGGCTCGGTTCCCTGCTTCCGGAGGGCGAGGGCGGGCCGAAGGTCTACTCGCCCTCGACACTCCTGCCAGGCACGCGCTGGTGGCGGTTCAAGGGCCAGCCGCCGGTGGCAGGCGCCGACGGCCTGGTGCACAAGCGAGCCGGCGAGACGCCGCACCAGGTGACGGACGCCTGCTATCGGCTCTTGGCCGGCGTGCCGCAGCGCGACAATAAGGGCGGCCAGCGGCCTGCGTCGTGGATCTTGGAGCGTGGCGAACAGAACGGCTGGGCCGCAGTCCAGGCGCTCTACCTGCTCGAGGCGAAGAGCGGCCGCCATGTGCCGCGCGATCTCGACTGTGTGCTCTACGCGCCGGTCGAGCGAGCTGAAGTCCAGATCGACGGCGGCGGTTGGCGCCGCCGTCTCTGGATCCGCAAGCCAGCCGAAGGGATCGCGCCCTGGATCCAGGGGTTCTGCCCGGCGGTTCAGGTCACCTGGATGCCGGGGCAGCCGCTCGACGTCGCCTGGGCGCCCAACGTGGTGCCGGATGGATTCGCCACCGGCGCGGCCGCGGCGCCGGCTCCACGCGTCGAGCCGCCGCCACCTCCGCCGGCGCCTCCCGTCGACGACGAGCAGGGTGTTTGGATCCCGCGGCAGGATGTCGACCGGCTCGTTGGGGTCGTCGACGTCCTCGAACGGCTGAGGGCGACGCACTGAGAGGCGTAGAGGCCTTCCGTGCGCTCTTGCGCTCGATCGATCCGCGCCGGGTGCGCGGCGAGGAACTACTCGGGCTGCGCGACCGCGCGCTCTCGGCGCTGGCGGCTGCGAACCTCACGTCCGCCGAGATCGCCGGCCTCTGCGGCCGCGACGTCACGCTCGAGAGCGGCGGGCACCTGCGCATCAGCATCGCCGACGCGACCCGCGTCGCCGTCATCACTCTCGAGCCGGAGCTCTCGGCCGCGCTGCTCGACTGGATCCGCGCCCGCCGGCTCTGGGCCGCGCCCGAGCCGCTCTTCGAGGGTATCGGCCCGTCGGCTGTACGCGACGCGCTCCACCGCCGGCGTCGGAATGGCCGGGTGGCGGCGGCCGCGGCGGACCCGCGGCGGTCGGGGAGCCGGCGGTGACACCTGACGGCGAAAAACCCATGGTCGGGTCACGTTCGTCGCTGCGTTGCCTGCTCTACGCCCGGTCGAGCGCCGTCGACCCCGCCGGCGCGCTCGCCGAGCGCCTGGCCCTGGTCCGTGCCGCGGCGGCCGAGCGCGGCTGGACGGTCGCCGGCGAGCACCGCGATCAGCTTCGCAACCATCTGGTCGGTCGTCGCCCGGGCCTGCAGGCGCTCACCGCCGCACTGCGCAAGGGCGGCGTCGACGTCGTCATCTGCATCTCGCTTCCCAACCTCTTCCGCGACCTCCGCTGCCTCGTGCGTTTTGGGTGCGCGCTCGCGGACGGCGGGGTCGACATTCTCGCTCTCGATGGGCCGGTGGGCGATGGGATGCTGCTGCGTGGCCGCCTGCTCAAGCCCTTTGTAGCAGGCGAAGCCGGTGCGCGGCCTTCGGGATCGGTGGCCGTCGAGCTTGCCTCTGGTCCCTTCGACACGACGGATCCATCCACGCGGCTGGCATGGCGACAGCTCCTCGAGCTCGGCCTGGCCTTCGACCGCGCCCGGCACTCAGAAGCCGTCCAACTCGGCCGCCTCGCCGCCCGTGGCCGCGCGACCTGGGGCCGCGCCACCAAAGCCGTCAACCCCCTCGAGCTCGCCGGCCACTGGCACGGCCGCGCCGATCACCGCCCGCTGAGCCACCGCGAGATCGCCAAGCGCATAGGTGTTTCCCCGTCGACCGTCAACGCCCACGTCCGCGAGCTCCTCACCGCCGGCACCCTAAACCCCGAGCTTCGCGCCGCCCACCTCGCCGCGCACGGCGGCCTCCGCAAGGGCGGGCGCCCAACGGCCCACGGGAAGCGCGGCTGATGCACGCCCTCACCTTCCACCAGCCCTGGGCTCACGCGATCTGCCACCTCGGCAAGCGCGTGGAGAACCGCGGCTGGGCGCTCCCGCGCTGGCTCCTCGGCCGCTCACTCGCGATCCACGCCGGCAAGAGCATCGCGAGCGTGATAGAGGACGCCGACGACCTACGCGCGGAAGGCTTTGATGTCCCGTGGGAGCTCGTGCTCGGAGCCGTAGTCGCCGTGGCCACCGTCTCGCAGCGCGTCACGTCCGCCGCCGATCTCCGCGCTGACCAACGACGCTGGTGGGTCGGCCCGCACGGCTGGTGTTTCACCCACGTCGTTGCCCTCCAGAACCCCGTCCCAGCCCGCGGCCTGCGCTTTCTCTGGCCGCTCCCCGTCGAAGTCGAGCGCCAGGTCATCCGAGAGTGGCGGCACGCCGTTGCCGCAACGATCGGGGTGGCGTTCCCATGAGCGGCCGCCGCAAGCGCCGGCCGCCGGCCGGCAGTCCCGTGCGCCACGTCTGCGTGGGCCGCAAGACACACCGCGGCACGGTCTATCAGGCGCACGTCGCGCTGCCGATATCGCCCGAGACGGCAGAGGCGCTGGACGCCCTCGCCGACACCGTCGCCGCGATGGACGAGGCCGAGATCCAGACGCGGCGGAATCAGCTCAGGGAGGACGACCGGTGATCGGCATGCTCGTTGTGAAGCTCGAGCTCTGGCCCAAGGGCGACCAGACCCGCGCCGTCAGCTACGGCCACGCCTTTATCGCCAACGTCGGCGGCGACGTCGACCACGGCAACTACAAGCTGACGATCGCGAAGAGTCCAAGCATGGGCGCTCGCCGCGCCGGCGTCTGGCGGCAGGCCGCATTCCGTGGATTTCCGCGCCGCTCAAAGGCCTTCGGCCCATGGGATCTCCTCGCCGTGCTCCTTGTCGCCGCGCTGGGCGATCGACTCCGGCGCCTCCATCCGAAACCATCGCCACCTCAGGAGAAAAGCTCATGACCAACGTTCAGCAGCCCCCCGCGCAGCGGCCGCCGCAGGAGCCTGAGCGCCTCGATCAGGGCGAAGGGAGTGCTGCAGCCCGTCCTCGCCAGCTCCGGGTCGTTCTCGCGGAAGATGCGTGGGTTGTGGAGGCTTCGGGCGGATCGAATCGACCGGGAGCAGGACGGTGGGCGGCGGCGCGCCCGGCCATCGCGGCGGTCGATGGGGCTTTAGCGGCGGCCTTGACGGCCTTCGCGCGGCCGGTTCAAGCCGTGAACGGCGCCGGCGCCACCCACGAGCTGATCGCCGGCGAGCGCCGCTGGCGCGCCGCGAAGGCCGCCGGCCTGGCTGAGATCCCGACGATCGTGCGCGCCGACGTCAGCGAGATGGAGGCGATCGAGCTGACCGTCACGGAGAACCTGCAGCGCGAGGACCTCCATCCGCTGGAGGAGGCGAGAGGTGTTGCAGAGCTGCTCACGATGCCCGGCAACGATTACCGCAACGTCGCCGCGCGGCTCGGCAAATCACTCGGCTGGGTGGCGCTGCGGGCGCGGATTGCGAAGCTCTCGGCCGCCTGGCGCAAGCTGGCGGCCGATCCCAAGAGTCTCGTGTCGAGCTGGTCCGGCGCGCACCTCGCGCTGATCGCGCGCCTCGAGCCGGCCGCTCAGGATCGCGTGCTCTCCGATCGCACGTGGCTGATCGACCGTAATGTTCCCCACCTCCCCGACCTGGCTCGCGCGCTCGCTGAGTTCACCCAAATGCTGCGCCTGGTTCCCTGGGCGCTCGACGACGCTCTGCTCTTTCCGAAGGCGGGCGCCTGCGCCACCTGTCCGAAGCGGAGCTCCCTTCACCCGGGGCTGTTCGACGAGGACGCCGGCGACGGCAAGAACGATCGTTGCCTCGACGCCGTCTGCTTCGACGAGAAGCTTGAGCGCCACATGGCGCGGCGAGTGACGGAGCTTGAGGCGAAGCACGGCAAGAATCTGGTCCTTCTCGAGGAGCCAGGCTATGTCGGTAAATACGCGCAGCGGTTCGTGAAGGGCACCAACCGCAAGCTGGTGTTCTCCTACCTCGTGCGCAAAGTCAGGGCCGGCGCCAAGGGAGCGAAGCCGGCGATCGTCGTGGTCGGTCAGAACGCCGGCGCGGAGCTTTGGGTCTCGACGAAGCCGGAGCGATCTTCCGGCGGCGGTCGAGCGAGGCGCGAGCCGGGAAAGATGCCTCAGCCGTCCCCGCTCGCCGAACGGGTCGAACAACTCGACCGGCGCCGGAAGGCGCACGTCATCGAAGCGTTCGGCAAGATGCTCGTGAAGTGCAGGGTGCCCCCCGCGCCGGAGGACACCGAAGCCTTGGTCGCCCTGTTCGGGACCTCGCACCGCTACGACTACTCGAACTATTACGATCCTCATCGCGGCGGATCATGGCGCGACTTCGACAAGCTGCGGAAGACGGCGGTGGCGCGCCACTTCGCGCTCTGGGCAGCCGTGATTCCGGTCTTGACAGGTCGGCTCGCCGTGCACAGCCTCGACCAGGTACCGAGAGTGTGGAAGGAGGCCAAGGCGATCGCCGGCGTTCTGCCCTACGACCTGTCGGGCCTGGAACTCGAGGCGCGGGAGGCGTTACCGGAGCCGAAGTCATGGGCAAACGAGAAGGCGGCGGCGAAGGCACGGGAGACCTCGGCGCCGGCGACCCCGCAGAAGACGAGCAAGGCAAAGCCGAAGCGCAAGCCAACGCCAGGGCGAGCGGCCAAGGCCACCGCGGCGGAGGCGAGGTAGTCGCCCCGAGCCCGGCGCCGCGCTATGCTCCCTCTCGACCGTTGCCGCGAGATTCTGGGCCCCGAAGGCGCCCAGGTTTCGGACCACGAGCTGGCCGCCGCCAGCGAGGCGGCCTGGGAGCTCGCGAGGCTTCTGCTCGACATGCACCGCCCGAAGCGCCAACCGCCCCAGCCTCCCGAGCGCCCGGCCTGATGCCGCGCGCCGTCATCTACACCCGCGTCTCGAGCGAGGAGCAGGTCTCGAACCTCTCGCTGGACGTTCAGGAACAGGCCTGCCGCGCCTACTGCGCCCGCGAAGGCCTCGAGGTCGAGCGCGTCTACCGGGAGGAGGGCGAGTCGGCACGCACCGCCGATCGGACCGAGCTCCGTCGCATGCTCGCCGATCTGCGCGCCGCACGCAGCCGCATCGAGTACGTCATCGTGTACGACACCTCGCGCTTCGCACGCGACCTCTACGTCCATGCCTCGCTCAAGCAGCTCCTCCTCAAGTCCGGGGCTCGCCTTCGCGCAGCCACCCAACCGCTCGACGACTCCGCCGCGGGCCGCGCCATCGAGGGCGTCCTCGCCGTCTTCAACCAGTTCGACAACGAGCAGCGTGCCGAGAAGGTGACGGCCGGCATGCGCGAGACGGCCGCACGCGGCCACTGGCCCTGGCTCGCGCCGCTCGGCTACCTGAACGGCCGCACGCCCGAGGGCGGCAAGGCGGTCTTGCTGGACTCCGATCGCGCCGAGCTCGTACGTTGCGGCTTCCAACTGGTCGCCGGCGGCGAGCCGCCCGCGGCCGTCCTACGCCACCTGGCGGCGCTGGGCCTGCGCGGCCGCGCAGGCCGCCCGCTCCGCTACGCCGATTGGGTGAAGATGCTCCGCAACCCCTTCTACGCCGGCCGCGTCCGCTCAGCCGAGTGGGGGATCGATACCGCCGGCCGCCACGAGGCTTTGGTCGACGCCGGCACCTGGTCGCGGGTCCAGATCCGCCTCGCCGGCAAAGGCCGCGGTAAGCCCTACCAACACCGGCACCCGGACTTTCCGTTGCGCGGCTTCGCCCGCTGCGCGCGCTGCGGCAGCCCGCTCACTGCTTCGTGGTCGACGGGCCACACCGGCGTGCGCTACCCGTACTACCGTTGCTGGGTCAAGGCGTGCGGGGCTACCCGCGTGCGCGCAGACCGCCTCGAAGACCAGTTCTCCGCCGCCCTCGCCGGCGTCCAGCTCTCCGCAGGCATGCTGCGCCTGGTCGAGGCCTCGCTCCTCGATCTCTGGCGCGGCCTGCAGGCGGACGGCGACCGCACCGCCACCGCGGCACGCCGGCGCCTGACCGAGCTCAAGAACCGCAAGCAGCGGCTGATGGAGGCGTACGTCTACGACCGCGCGATCGACCGCGAGCTCTACGACCGCGAGCTCGCCACTCTCGACGAGGCCGAGACCATGGCGCAGTTGGAACTCCACGACGCGGCCCTCGAAGAACTCGATCTCGAAGGCACCCTCGGCTTCGCAAGGCACGTCCTGACAGACACTTCCCGCCTTTGGAAGATCGCGAACACCGAGCAGCGCCGACGCCTACAGGTCCTCGTTTGTCCTTCCGGGATCACGTACGGCCCCGAGGGACTTGGAACCCTCGAAACCGCCTTGATTTTCAGGCTCTTACAACCGACAGCAGCCAGAGATGAGGAATTGGTGGAGCAGAAGGGATTCGAACCCTCGACCCCCACGTTGCGAACGTGGTGCTCTCCCAGCTGAGCTACTGCCCCACCGGTGCGGGAGCGCGACATTGTACCCGGGGTGCCGTCCCGCGGCAAATTCTGCTCACCGGCCGCCGCCGCCCGCGGCTGTCTCGCTCCTGCGCCGTTCGGCCCTTCGTCGCCGCGGTCTGGCCCCGTCACCGGCACGGTTCCTGCTACAGCCTTTTAGGTTACCGTAGATGCGCGCGGCGGCGCGGGGCGTGAACCGCCCCCCGCCGGCGCTCCTTGGACACGACTGGAGGGCAACATGGCAGAGACGATCGGAGAGACCACGGGCAGTCTGGGCACGACGGGCGTCGAAACGGCGCGTGAGGGGCGGAGCGACGGCGAGGTCCTGTCGGCGCGCGAGAAGTTCCGGCAGGTGACGCAGGACGTGCGGCGGGGCGCCGAGCGGGTGACCGACGAGGTGCGCCGCGGCGCCGAGGTGGCGCGCGAGCGCTACGACGAGGCGGCCGAGAACCTGCGGCTCGGCTACGAGCGGGTGCGGACGCAGGCCACGGACGTCGGCTCCCAGGTCAACACCTACGTGCGCGAGAACCCGGGCAAGTCGGTGCTGATCGCGGCGGCGGCGGGGTTCCTGCTCGGGCTGGTGGTGCGGCGCGGCCGGAGCTACGACGAGGTCGACTAGGCCGGAGAGTCGATGGCGGTCCGGGGCGGCGC
>JBIOUG010000140.1:0-12441 GCA_044866775.1 Thermoanaerobaculia bacterium
TCGGCACTTTGACCGGCATCCGGGCGTCGATCCGGTGGCCATGTTGCGGGCGAGCTGGTCGAACGTGCGCGCGCGGCGCGTGGTGTCGGGAGCGTCGACGATTCCGATGCAGATCGCGCGGATGGCGGAGCCGGGGCCGCGGACGGTGACGAGGAAGGGGCGGGAGGCGTTTCGGGCGCTGCAATTGGATTGGCATCGGTCGAAGAGGGAGCTGTTGGAGACCTATCTGAATTTGGCGCCGTATGGGGGGAACGTGGAGGGGGTGGGGGCGGCGGCGTGGTTTTATTTCGGCAAGGCGCCGGGGCAGCTTTCGTTGGGGGAGGTCGCTTTGTTGGTGGCGCTGCCGCGGGCGCCGCGGGGGTTTGATCCGACGCTGCATCCGGAGACGGCGCGGGGGGCGCGGGACGGGGTGCTGCGGCGGCTGGCGGCGGGGGGGACGTTCGGGGTGGCGGAGGTCGAGGAGGCGCTGCGGCAGCCGCTGCCGGGGGCGCGGCGGCGGGCGCCGTTCGCGGCGCCGCACTTCGCCGAGCTGGTCGCGGGGCGGTTCCCCTCGGCGGCGCGGCTGGCGACGACGATCGATCGCGGCGTGCAGCAGACGGCGGAGGAGCAGGTGCGGCGGCGGCTGGGGCAGTTGCGGGCGACCGGGATCGGGAACGCGGCGGTGGTGGTGATCGAGAACGAGACGCGGGCGGTGCGGGCGCTCGTCGGGTCGGGGGGGTTCGACGAGACGGTCTTCGAGGGGCAGGTCAACGGCGCGGTGGCGCGGCGCTCGCCCGGGTCGGCGCTCAAGCCGTTCCTCTACGCCATGGCGCTCGACGAGGGGCGGGTGCTGCCGGACTCGTATCTGCTCGACATCCCGACCGACTTCTCGGGGTACGTGGCGGAGAACTACGACGACCGCTACCGCGGGCGGGTGACGGTGCGCGAGGCGCTCATCCATTCGCTCAACGCCTGCGCGGTGCGGCTGCTGTCGGAGGTCGGGGTGGAGCGGTTCCAGGCGCTCCTGGTGCGCGGCGGGCTCGCGACGCTCGACCGCGCGCCGATGGAGTACGGGCTGCCGCTGGTGCTTGGGGCGGGCGAGGTGACGCTGCTCGACCTCGCGAACCTCTACGCGACGCTGGCGGACGGCGGGCTCCATCGGCCGGTGCGGTTGGTCGAGCGGGTGGTCGGGAAGGCGGAGCTGGCGCGGGGGGGCGCGGACGACGACGATGCAGTTCGGCGCGAGGCGGCGGCGCCGGGCGCGCGGCGGCTGGTGTCACCCGAGGCGGCGCAGGTGGTGGTCGAGATCCTGACCGACCTCCGCCGGCCGGATCTGCCGGAGTCGTGGGGGATGGCGCGCGACGTGCCGGCGGTGGCGTGGAAGACCGGCACGTCCTACGGGCATCGCGACGCCTGGGCGATCGGGCTCTCGGGGCGCTACACGATCGGGGTCTGGGTGGGGAACTTCGACGGGCGGCCGCGGCAGGGGATCTCGGGGAGCGAGCACGCGGGGCCGCTGCTCTTCGATCTCTTCCGCGCCGTCGAGCCGGCGGGATCGGCACCACGGCCGGCGCGCGGCAGCCGGCTCGAGCCGATCGAGCTCTGCGCGCTGTCGCGCGAGCTGCCCGGGCCGGGATGCAGCGAGCGGGTGACGGTCCCCTACCTGCCGGGCCGCTCGCGGCTGCGGCAGTGCACCTACCACCGCGAGGCGCTGGTGGACGCCGAGACCGGGGAGCTCCTCGCCGGCGGGTGCATCGCCAGCCGGCCGAGCCGCGCCGCCCTTCTCACGCTCTACCCGCCCGAGCTCGCGGCCTGGTGGCGGTCGCAGGGGCAGGCCGTGTCGCAGCCGCTGCCGGCGCGGCCGGGGTGCGCGGGGCTGCCGCCGGGCGAGGCGCCGGCGATCGTCTCGCCCGACCCGGCGACGCCGTACCGGGTGCGGCGGCGGGTGCCGCTCGAGCACCAGCGCATCCCGCTCGTCGCCCGCGCCGGGCCGGGCGCCAGCCGGCTCTACTGGTATCGCGACGGGCTGCTGGTGGCGGAGGGCGGACCGGGCGAGCGGCTCTACCTGGCGCCCGCGCGCGGCAGTCATCGGCTGGTGGTCACCGACGACCTCGGGCGGAGCGATGGCGTGACGTTCCGGGTGGAGTGAGGGCCCCCACCCCATCCAAAGCCGCTCCGCCGGCGTAGAGCAGGGTGAATTTCCCTTCCCAAGGAGGATGAGATGAGAGTTACCAAGTGCACCGCCCTGCTCGCCGTCGCCCTGCTCGCCGTCTGCGCGCCCGTGCTGCGCGCCCAGGACACGCCGGCGCAGGGCCGGCTGCTGCTGATTCACGAAGAGGTCGCCAATCCCTCGAAGATCGCCGAGTACGAGGCCACCAGCAAGGAGTTCATCGGCCTGCTCAAGCAGCACAACATGACCGGCGTCCCCTTCGACTTCAACGCGATCATGACCGACGACCTGAGCTACTACTTCGTGGCGCCGGTCGCGAGCTTCGCCGACGCCGGCAAGGTGTCGGAGGGCTTCATGGCGCTGGCGCAGAAGGTGGGAATGGAGAAGTGGGTGGAGTTCTGGCGCCGCGCCGGCGACCCGATGCTCTCCTGGAACGACTTCCTGGTCCAGGAGCGGCTCGACCTCTCCTACCGGCCGGCCAAGCCGGCGCTGGCGCCCGAGGACGTGCGGGCGGTGCGCTACGACCTCTACTACCTCCAGCCCGGCCGCGAGTGGGAGGCCGAGCAGATCGCCAAGGACTACGCGGCGCTGTTCCAGAGGAAGGGGATCGCCGACGGCTTCACGGTCTACGTGGCCGTCAACGGCAACGACCTGCCGGTCCTGGCGGTGGTGACCGAAGGCAAGAGCGCGGCCGACCTGATGGCCCGCTACGAGGCCAACGCCAAGACGGCGGGAGCGGAGATGCGGGAGCTCGACGCCCGGGCGTCGCGCATCGTGCGCCGCTTCGACGTGCGGCTCGGCACCGTGCGGCCCGACCTGTCCTACCACCCGACGGTGACGAGCGCGGCGAAGCAGTAGGCGGCGGTGGGTTTCCTTCGTCTGCCGGCGCGTGTCTAATGCCGGCAGACGAGGTCCCGCCCGATGCCCATCCCAGCCCTCCGCGCCTTCGCCCGCGACCCCCGCCACTACCAGATCACGGTCCTCGCGACGCTCCTGGTCTACGGCGTGACGCGCCTCGACCTCGAGGTGCGGCCGCTGCAGGCCGCGCTCCTCCTGGCGACCGCGCTCGGCACGCAGTGGGCGGCCACCCGCCTCTGGCGGCTGCCGGCCTTCGACGCCCGGAGCGCGCTCATCTCGGGGCTCTCGCTCTGCCTCCTGCTGCGCACCAACGCGCTGTGGCTGGCGGTGGCCGCCGCCGCCGCGACGATCCTCGGCAAGTTCGTGCTGCGGGTGCGCGGCAAGCACCTGTGGAACCCGACCAACTTCGGGATCGTGGCGGCCATGCTCGCCACCGGCCAGGCCTGGGTGTCGCCGGGGCAGTGGGGGAACGCCGCCTTCTTCGGCTTCCTGCTCGCCTGCCTGGGCGGCCTGGTCGTCAACCGCGCCGCCCGCTCCGACGTCACCTCCGCCTTCCTCGTCGCCTACCTCGGGATCGTCTTCGGGCGGGCGCTCTGGCTCGGGCAGCCGCTCTCGATCCCGCTCCACCAGCTCGCCAACGGGGCGTTCCTCATTTTCACCTTCTTCATGATCTCCGACCCCAAGACCACACCCGACTCGCGCGCCGGGCGGCTGCTCTTCGCGGCGCTCGTGGCGCTCGGGGCCGGGTACGTGACCTTCGTGCTCTACCGGCCCAACGGCCTGCTGCTCTCGCTCTTCTTCCTCGCTCCGGCGGTGCCGCTGCTCGACCTGCTGCTGCCGGGGAAGCGCTACGCCTGGAACGCGGTTCGACCCGCACCGACACTCCCGACTGGAGGACTCGTCATGAATCCCTCGTCGCTTCGCCGCTCCGCCGCGCTCGCCGTTCTCCTCGCGCTCGCCGCCGGCGCGCCCGCCTTCGCCTTCTGCGGCTTCTACGTCGCCAAGGCCGACACCAAGCTGTGGAACCGCGCCTCGCAGGTGGCGCTGGTGCGCGACGGCGACCGCACCGTGCTCACCATGGCCAACGACTTCAAGGGGGACCCCAAGGAGTTCGCGATCGTGGTGCCGGTGCCGACCTTCCTCGAGCGCGACCAGATCCACGTCGCCGAGCGGGCCCTGCTCGAGCACCTCGACGCCTACTCGGCGCCGCGGCTCGTCGAGTACCACGACCCCGATCCCTGCGCCGAGCTGTATTACCGCGAGGTGCCGTCGCCGATGTCGGTGGCGGAGGGGGTGGTCGGCGGCGCCGCCGGCGCCGAGCGGGCGAAGAGCCTGGGGGTGACGATCGAGGCCTCCTACACGGTCGGCGAGTACGACATCCTCATCCTCTCGGCCAAGCAGAGCGACGGCCTCGAGACCTGGCTGCGCGAGAGTGGCTACCGCATCCCGGAAGGGGCGTCGCGGGTGCTCGGCAGCTACTTGAAGCAGGGGATGCGGTTCTTCGTCGCCAAGGTCAACCTCGACGAGCAGTCGAAGCTCGGCTTCACCTACCTGCGGCCGCTGCAGATGGCCTACGAGAGCCCCAAGTTCATGCTCCCGATCCGCCTCGGCATGGTCAACGCCAACGGACCGCAGGAGCTGTTCATCTACGCCCTGACCCGCGAGGGGCGCGTCGAGACCACCAACTACCGCACCGTGCGGCTCCCCTCCGACCAGGACGTGCCGCTCTACGTCAAGGACGAGTTCGGCGACTTCTACAAGACCATGTTCTCGCGCCAGGTGACGCGGCACGACATGGAGGCGGTCTTCCTCGAGTACGCCTGGGACATGGCCTGGTGCGACCCCTGCGCCGCCGACCCGCTGTCGAACGAGGAGCTGCGCGAGCTCGGGGTCTTCTGGCTCGACGGCGACGGCTCGGGCTCCGGCCGGAGGATCATGCCGCGTCCGATCCCGGGCGGCCCGCAGAACGTCTTCCTGACGCGGCTCCACGTGCGCTACGACGGGCCGCACTTCCCCGAGGACCTGATCTTCCAGGAGACCGCCGACCGCGAGAACTTCCAGGGGCGCTACGTGCTCCATCACCCCTGGACCGGCAAGGCGACCTGCGCCGCCGCCAAGACCTATCGCGTCGAGCTGCGCGAGCGACAGGAGCGCGAGGCGCAGAACCTGGCGATGCTGACCGGCTGGAACATCGCCGACATCCGCGGCAAGATGAACCTCAAGGCGAGCACGAAGTCGGAGGCGGAGGAGCCGTGGTGGAAGGCGATCTGGAAGGACTGAGTCGGAGGGCTGGCTAGCGCTCTCCAACCCGAACCGCCAAAGGCGCGAGGGGCTCCACGGGGGGCCCCTCGATGACCTTCCCGTCGGGCGTGTAGCGCCCGCCGTGGCAGGGGCAGTCCCAGGTCTTCTCGGCAACGTTCCACTCGACCAGGCAGTAGAGGTGGGTGCAGACCGCGGAGACCGCGTGCAGCGCCCCGGACGGCTCACGGTACACCGCCACGTTCTCTCCCTGGTAGTCCACCACCTGCGCCTCGCCGGCGGGGATCTCGGTCAGGTCGGCGAGCTTCGGTGTGGACAGCCGGCCGGCGACGAAGCGGGAGGCCACGTCGAGGTTCATCTGCAGGAACTTGGGGCCGCCGGCGAGCGGCCGGATGCGCCGCGAGGCGTAGACCTCGGCCCAGGGGCTCTGGCGCCCGAGGAGGGCGTCGCAGAGCAGCATGCCGGCGAGCGTCGCCAGGACCAGCCCGGTGCCCGAGTAGCCGGTCGCCACGTAGACGTTGTGCGCCACTGCGCTGGGGCCGATGAAGGGCAGGCCGTCGGCCGGCTCGTAGAACTGCGACGACCAGCGGTGCTCGACGGCGGCGTCCGGCCAGCGCAGGCGGGCGTAGGCCTCGAGCCCGCGGTAGGCGTCCTCGGTCTGCCGCTCGTGGCCGGTCTTGTGGTCGGCGCCGCCGACGATCAGCCAGCCGCCGCGCGGGCCAGGCTGCAGGCGCGTGTAGTGGTAGGGGTTCTCGGTGTCCCAGAAGAGGCCGTCCGGCGCCTGGCGGCCGTCGAGACGCAGGGCGAGCACGTAGGAGCGGACCGGCTCGATCGCCGTCTGCACCAGGTTGAAGCCGGCCGGCGTGTGGGTGGCGAGGACGGCGGCGGCCGCGGTGACGGCGCCGCCGTCGGTGGTGAGGCGGCAGGGGTCGCCGCCCTGGACGTCGCGCACGCGCACGCCCTCGTAGATGCGGGCGCCCGCGGCCTCGGCCGAGCGGGCGAGGCCGGCGAGATAGCGGGTCGGGTGGAAGCGGGCTTGGCCGTCGAAGCGCACGGCGGCGGCGACGGGGAAGGGGAGGCCGGGGCGGTCGTCGCGCGCGGCGCTCATCCCGACCTCGCGCGCCGCCGCCAGCTCGTCGGCGATCTCCGCGACGTCGCTCTCGGCGTCGGACTCGGTGTAGAGCCAGCCCGGCACGCGCGCGAAGTCGCACTCGATCCGGTCCTCGGCGACGAAGGCGGCGATGCGGTCGAGCGCGGCGCGGGTGGACTCGACGACCCCGCGCGCGCCGTCGCGGCCGTGCTTGTCGATCAGCTCGCGCCAGCGGTGGTCGAGGACTTGGGTGACGTGGGCCGAGGTGCCGCCGCTGGTGCCGGCGCCGATCCGGTCGGCCTCGAGCACCGCCACCCGGCGGCCGGCGCGGGCGAGGAGGACCGCGGTGGTGAGCCCGGTGAGGCCGGCGCCGACGATCGCCACGTCCACCTCGAGGTCGCCGGCGAGCGGCGGGCGCCGCGGCACCTCGAAGGTGTGCCACCAGAGGGAGTCGTAGTTGGTGTTGCCGCCCATGCAGGCCTCCACCGCGCGAGCGGAGCAAGGTGAGTGCCACGGCCAGGGTAGCCGGCGTCGCCGGCGCGAAGCCTGAGTGTAGCGCCCGGGCCACGTCCCGGGCGTTTTTCGGAGGACCCACCGAAATCTCTTCATAGGCCCTGAGAGTAGGATGCGCCGTGAGCTCGAGTCCCGCGCAATGACCGTCCCGCCCATCGAACCGGGGAGCACACCTTCGGACCCTGACTCCCTACCTGAATTCTTCGCCGAGCAGGAGGCCGCCGAGGCGACCACCGGCGATCCCGACGGCGAGGAGTCCGAGCAGGAGGTCGACGCGGCGCTCGTCGAGCAGCCTCCCCGGCCGCCGCTCCTCGCCCGCGCCTGGCGGAGCGCGAAGGGCTGGCTCTTCAGCTTCGCGACAGTCTTCCTCGCCATCGTCCTCGCCGAGATCCTGCGCCACCCCCTGGCGCCGCTCTCGGCCGCGCTCGCGGCGCACTTCGAGCTGGTGCGCAACGCGCTGCTCGGGACCGTCGTGCTGGGCGGCGTCCTGGTCGCCGCGGGCTTCGCCGCTCTCGCCCGCGAAGGCGTGTCGCTGGGCGCCTCCGACTTCGGCCACCGGCTGCAGAAGAGCCGCGAGGCCGGGGGCGAGGCCGCCGGTTGGCGGCGGGAGGAGCGCCTGTCGCGCCGGCGCGGTGGGGGGTCCGGCTTCGAGGTCCGGTTCGGCCAGGTCAAGGAGGCGTTGCGCCTCGCGGGATGGTGGCGCGAGCCGGCCTGCGCGGGCATGGTCGCCGCCGTCGCCGGCGGGCTGATCCTCGCCTTTGGTTTCCTCGCCTTCTTCGTGCTCTACGGCCCCGGCTGGGTGAAGGTCCTGGTCGGCGGCTGGATGCTCTACGCGCTGGCGCGGATCGCCTGGGGGTTCTGGAAGGCCTGAGGCAGCCTTTGCGGCGGCCGGCGGGCGCGCGGCCGCATGGTAGCGTTCGCGCCCGATCATGAGCGCCAAGCGGACCAGGAAGGGCGGCGCGCCGGCGCACCCGCCGCGGCGGCGCCGGCGCTGGCTGCGGGCGCATCCGGCGTACGTGTTCGCGTGGGCAGTGGTGGCGCACGCCGCCTTCCTCTTCGGCAGCCCCGACCGCGCCGATCCGGCGAGCGGCCTCCTCTTCGGCGACAGCATCCAGTACCTCTTGCAGGCGCGGGCGCTGGTCGAGGGCGTGCCGTTCAACGAGGGGCTGCCATTCCATCCGCCGTTGACCGCCTGGGTGCTGGCGCCGCTCTGGCTGCTGTCGCGCGATGTGGCGGTGGTCTCGCTCGCCGCCAAGGCGATCATGCTGCTCGCCAACGCCGGGACCTACACGTTGTTTTTCCTCCTCGCGCGCGAGCGGCTGCCGCACGCCTTCTGGATCTGCCTGCTGCTGCCGCTCAACTTCGGCGAGCTGCTCTTGTCGTCGGCAGTGACCAACGAGGCGCTCTACCGGCTGCTCCTCGGCGTCCTGCTGCTCCTCGGCACACGGCTGCCGCTCTTGGCGGGCTTCGTCCACGCCCTCGCCATGCTGACGCGGGCCGAGCACCTCTTCCTCGGGCTGGGGGCGCTGGCGCTCGGCCTGGTGCGGCAGGCGTGGCGGCGCACCGCGCTCGTCACCGCCGCGCCCGCGCTCCTGATCCTCGCCGCGCACACCGCGTGGACGGCGCGCGGCCTCGCCGACTACAACCGGCGCCACGCCGCCGAGCTGGCGGAGCCGCTCCCCACGGTCGTCCCAGTGTCGATCTACGGTCCGCTCAATTTCGCGCTCGCGCAGACCGGGCCCGACATCCACTTCTCGCGCCGCGGGCTGCCACCCGCGCCGGCCGGCGCGGCGGCGCTCGAGCCGCGTTTCGCGCCGCACAACCGCTATCTCCTGCACGGCTATCGCATCGGCGTCGAGCGGATCGCCGAGCGGCCGCTACGCTTCCTCCGGCGGACCGGGAGCAAGCTCTGGTACTCGAGCCAGGCGGCGGCCTACGGCTGGACCGCGTTCGACTTCCCCAAGTCGCGGCTCTGGGTGCGGGAGCCGGTGGACATGGGCTACGCCGAGGGGCGTGTCTACCACGTCCTGGCGCTCGGGCTCATCGCCTTCGGCGCCTGGCGGCTGCGGCGCGAGCGCATGTTCCTGGCGGTCGGCGGGGCGCTCCTCGCCTACCGGCTGGCGATCAACGTGATGTTCTTCCCCTACCTGCGGAGCGTCGCCATCGTCTCGCCCTTCTACCTGGCGCTCCTCCTCGCCGGCCTGGCGCTGCCGTTCCAGCGCTTCGCGGGGCGGGTGCTGGCGGGTCTGCTCGTGGCGTTCGGTCTGGTCCACCTCGCGGCGGCGCCGCTGCCGCGGCGCTACCTGGCGAGCGGCGAGCGGGACGCGAGCGGCGCCGTGATCGACGACCGGCGGGTGGTGGTCAAGCTGGCGGACGACGGCTAGGCGCGAAGGCGCGAAGACCTTCGCGCCGGGGCTCCAATCAATCCCGCTAGTTCAGATACCCGAGAGCGCGCAGCTCCTCGACCAGCGCTTCGTCGGCGGCGGAGGCGATGGGGCCGCTCGCCCGGCGCTTGCCCCAGGTCGGGATCACCGCGAGCGGATGGCGCTCGCGGAAGGCGGGGCGGAACAGCTCGATCCGGGCCTTGCCGGCGAAGTCGCGCGCCACCGGTAGCCCCATGCCGTAGAGCACCGTCGGCGCGAGGTCGTGGATGCGGATGCCCGCGAGGTCGGCCGCCGGATCGACGTCCGGGCCGGCGGCGAGGAAGATGCCGTGGGTGCTGCGGGTGTGCGTCCCCGAGATGCGCGCGATCTCGCCGACGGCGCCGCGCAGCGGGCGACCCGCGACCAGCAGCGTCTCGCTCGCGCCCCGCGGCGAGACCCCGACGACGAAGTCGGCGCCCTGCTCCATCTCACGGCGCCGCGGCGGCCGGACGAAGAAGACCGGCTCGCCACCGGCGTAGGTCACGCCGGCGAGCGCCCGCTCGGCGGCGCGCCGCACCGCCCCGCGGTCCTCCGGGCGCACGGTGCCGCCGGGCTCGCGGCCGGCGAGGGCGAAGCGGACGAAGCGGGCGCGCCGGAAGTCTGGCGAGGCGTAGGTGTAGACGCGGCTGCGGCGGAAGTCGACGCCGCCGCCGTGCCGGACGAGGAAGCCGAGCCGCTCGAGCACGATGTCGAGATCGAGCACCACCCGCGTCTCCTCCTCGGCGCGCGCCGCGTGGAAGCCGTGGTCGGAGACGACGAGCACGTTGGCGTCGGCAGGCGCCGCGGCGAGGAGCCGGCCGAGGGCCTCGTCGGCCGCGCGGTAGACCGCGGGGATGCGGTCGCGGCGGGCCGCGAGCTCGCGCCGGTCGACCGCGGCGAACCGCTCGGGCTCGAAGTACCGCCAATCGGCGTGGCTCACCACGTCCGGGCTGCGGAAGTAGAGGAGGAGGAGGTCGAAGCCCTCGCCGGCCAAGCGTTGCGCGACGTGCGCCATCACCCGATCGCGCCGCTGCGCCTCCTCGTCGCCGCGGAAGCCGGACGGCGCCGCCTCGGCCTCGCGCGCCAGCGCCAGGAAGCGCGGCAGGAAGCCCGGCGGCGACACCCGACCCGGCAGGTCGAGCAGCGCGCGGTCGGAGACCACTGCGCCGCGCACCGGCTCGGCCGGCCAGGAGCCCCACCAGCCGAGCGCCGCCACCCGCCGGCCGCGTCGCGACGCCATGTTCCAGAGCGCCGGCACCTTGCGCAGGGTCGAGGAGATCGGCACGTCGCCGCGCGGCGTCGGCACGACGAAGTCGGTGATCCCGTGCTCGAGCGGCGTGACGCCGGTGGCGATCGTGGTCCAGATGACCGGCGAGGAGTTGTAGGCGGTGCGCAGCGTCGAGCGGACGCCGCGCCGCGCCAGATCTCTCAGGTGCGGGAGCTCGCCGCGCGCCCAGAGGCGCTCGATGACTCGCCACTCGCCGCCGTCGATGCCGACCAGGATGACCGGGTGCGGGCGCGGCGGGGGCTCTTCGGCGGTGTGGCAGCCGGTTGCGCCACCTGCCGCGGACAACGCGATCGCGACGAAGAAGATCGGGTAGGGCAGGGCGCCGCGCCCTCGCTGCGCGCCCCGCGAGAACGCCGCCCGCAGCTTGCGCCTCACTCCTTAACGCTCCTTCCTACCTGAGCTTTTTTTTCGCTGAGCTATACGGCCTCCAGAATCCACGCCATCAGGTACTTCTGGAGGTGCTTGCGGTTCTCCGCCTGGTCGAAGACGACCGAGTTCGGCGAGTCGAGGGCGCCGTCGCTGATCTCCTTGCCGCGGTGCGCCGGCAGGCAGTGCATGACCAGGGCGTGGTCGGCGGCGTACGCGAGCAGCTCCTCGTTGACCTGGAAGCCGGCGAACGCCGCGAGCCGGGCCGCGGTGTGCGCCTCGTCGCCCATCGACACCCAGGTGTCGGTATAGACGACGTCGGCGCCGCGCACGGCCTCGCGCGGGTCGTTGGTCAGGGTCACCTCGCCCAAGCGGCGCGCCCGCTCGACGACGTCCTCCCGCGGCGCGTAGCCCGGAGGGTGGGCGACCGCCACGCGCACGCCGCAGCGCACGCCGCCGTCGATCAGCGAGTGACAGACGTTGTTGCCGTCGCCGACGTAGGCGAGCTTCAGCCCGTCGAGCGCGCCGAAGTACTCGAGCACGGTCATGTAGTCGGTGAGCCCCTGGCAGGGGTGGAAGCGGTCGTCGAGCCCGTTGATGATCGGCACCTCGCTGTGCGCCTTCATCGTCTGCAGATCCTCATGGCGGTAGACCCGCGCCATGACCAGGTCGAAGTAGCGCGACAGCACCTTGATCTCGTCCTGGAGCTCGCCCAGGGTGAAGTTCGAGGTGCGCCAGTCGATGTAGACCGGCTGGCCACCGAGCTCGGCGACGCCGACCTCGAACGAGCAGCGGGTGCGGGTCGAGGTCTTCTGGAAGAGCAGCGCCACCGCCCGGTGCTCGAGGGCGCGCCGGAAACGCTCGGGGTGGGTCTTGACCTGCAGCCCGCCACGCAGGATCTCGGCCACCTGCGCGGGGGACAGCTCTTCGATGGCGAGGAACGAGCGCTCGGGCTTGCCGCGGCGGCTGCCGCGGCGCTCGGCGAGCAGGCGGCGGCTCGCGGCGACGCGGTCCTCGAGGTTGACGGGGCTTTCCAAGTCTGCCTCCTAAAACAACGGCCCGCGATTGCTCGCGGGCCGCTCAAGATAACCTTCCCGGCAACGACCTACTCTCCCACCCACTTTCGCGGGCAGTACCATCGGCGCTGAGGGGCTTAACTGCCGTGTTCGGAATGGGAACGGGTGTTTCCCCCTCGCTAGAGCCACCGGAAAGACTCGATATGAAAAGAACTTGGACGAACTGGATCGGGTTAGAGCGATAGGATCCGGCGGCCAACGGAAAACATAATTGGTCAAGCCGAACGACCGATTAGTACGGGTAAGCTCAACGCCTCGCAGCGCTTACACACCCCGCCTATTACCTGGTCATCTACCAGAGGTCTTCAGGGATACCTCATCTCGGGGGGGGCTTCCCGCTTAGATGCTTTCAGCGGTTATCCTTTCCGAACATAGCTACCCAGCTATGCCGCTGGCGCGACAACTGGTGCACTAGAGGTTCGTCCATCCCGGTCCTCTCG
>JBIOUG010000141.1:0-17908 GCA_044866775.1 Thermoanaerobaculia bacterium
TCCCAGCTTCCGAGGGCGTGTCCCCCGACTCCGAGGCCGCGTTCCCAATTTCCGAGGCGGCGGCCCGCCATTGCGAGCGCCCGTCCCTAGGTTCCGAGGCGGCGGCAAACCATTCCGACCGCTCGGCCTCACCTTCCGAGGCGGCCGCTCACGGGTCCGAGCACCGATCCCCGAGCTCCGAGGCGCCGTCCCCGCTCTCCGCGTGCGCGTCACCACGTCGTGAGGCTCCGTCCAGCAGCCGCGAAGGCGCGGGGTATGCTTCCGACTCCTCGCCGAGCGCGTACTCGGCGGAGCCCAAGACAACTACAGGCGAGGAGCGAGAGATGGCGCGAAGGGATCGGCGGAAGGCGGGCGCGGGGTGCCTGCTGCGGGCGCTCTACGGGGTGGCGGCGCTGGTGGTCGTGGCGGTGGCGGTGACGGCGCTCTGGGTGGGCGGCGCGCCCGCGGTGAAGGTCGAGCCGGCGATGCCCGGGATCGGCCGCAACACGCTGGTCAAGATCACGGTCGACGACGCCGGGCGCGCCGAGCGCCTGCGCATCGAGGTCGTGCAGGGGGACAAGGTGGTGCCGGTGGCCGAGCGCACTTTCACGCCGAGCCCGGGCTGGCAGCTCTGGCGCCGCGGCCGGCCGGAGGTGGTGACGGTCGGCGTCGGGCGCGAGACCGTCAAGGGGCTGCGCGCCGGCAACGCCGTGGTGCGGGCGACGGTCGACCGGGCCGGCACCTGGGCGCGGCGCCCCGACCCGGTCGTCACCGAGGTGACGCTGCCGGTGCGGCTGGCGCCGCCGGTCCTCGGGGTGTCGTCGCTGCACCACTTCGCGGCCCAGGGCGGCTCGGAGTGCGTCGTCTATCAGATCGGCGACACCGCGGTCCGCGACGGCGTCAGCTCCGGCGACTGGTGGTTCCCCGGCCATCCGCTCCCGGGCGCCGGCAAGGGGACGCGCTTCGTCCTCTTCGGCATCCCCTACGACCTCGCCGACCCGTCCCGCATCCGTCTCGTCGCGGTCGACGACGTCGGCAACGAGGCGGCCGTCGCCTTCCTCGACAAGTTCACGCCGCGGCCGCCCGGCACCGACACGATCGAGGTGACCGACGCCTTCATGAACAAGGTCGTCCCCGAGATCCTCGGCCAGTCGCCCGAGATCGACGACCGCGGCGGCCTGCTCGAGAACTACCTCGCGATCAACCGCGAGCTGCGGCAGAAGAACAACGCGACGCTCAAGGAGCTGGCCAAGCGCTCGGCGCCGCGCTTCCTCTGGGACCAGCCCTTCATCCCGATGATCAACACCGCCATCACCGCCGCCTTCGCCGACCACCGCACCTACGTCTACAACGGCAAGGACGTCGACCACCAGTTCCACCTCGGCTTCGACATGGCCTCGGTCGAGCGCGACGCGATCCCGGCCTCGAACCGCGGCACCGTGGTCCTCGCCCGCTACTTCGGGATCTACGGCAATGCGGTCGTCGTCGACCACGGCTACGGCCTGCAGAGCCTCTACGGGCACCTGTCGACGATCGGGGTCGCCGAGGGGCAGACCGTGCAGCGCGGCCAGGAGCTGGGGCGCTCCGGCCAGACAGGGCTCGCCGGCGGCGACCACCTGCACTTCACGATGCTGCTCCAGGGGCTGCCGGTGACACCGGTCGAGTGGTGGGACCCGCACTGGATCCAGGACCGCGTGGCGCGCAAGCTGGGGCGCGCGCTGCCGTTCAAACCGTAGCAGCGCCGAGGTGGACGTCCGCCTCGACAAGTGGCTGCAGGTGGCGCGGGTGTTCAAGACCCGCAGCCAGGCCATGCACGCCTGCACCCTCGGCCGCGTCAAGGTCAACGGCCAGCCCGCCAAGCCGCACCGCCACCTGGCGCTCGAGGACCGGGTGGAGGTGGAGCACGGCGAGTGGACGCGGGTGCTGGTGGTCAAGGGGTTGCGCGACCGGCCGCTGCCGAAGGAGCAGGCGGCGACCCTCTACGAGGACCTCTCCCCGCCGCGCCCGGTCCTCGACGCCCTCCAGCGGCTCCTCCGCCGCCCGCCGGTGCGCCGCGATCCCGGCGCCGGCCGCCCGACCAAGAAGGAGCGCCGCGCGCTCGACCGCGCCACCGGGGACTCGGAGGAGTAGCACGCGGCCCCGCTGGTGCTCTTCGGGCGACCGCTTCAGCGGCCGGCGCCCGCCGCCCGGCGCTGCCGCACGTCGTCGAGGCGGGCGCGCGCCTCGACGACGCGGCTGTCGTCGTCGCCGAACTGCGCGGCGAGGGTGCGGTGGCTGCGGGCGAGGAGGTCCTCGGCCTCGGCGTAGCGCCCGCGGGCGAGGAGGCATGCCCCCAGCTTGCCTTCGGCGGAGGCGATGATCCAGTGGCCGGGAGCGAGGTGCCGGCGCCGCAGCTCGAGGCCTTCGCGGAGCGCCTGCTCCGCTCCCGCCAGGTCGCCGGCGTCGGTCAGGATGTTGCCCAGGCCGATCAGCGGATGCGAGACGAGCAAGTGATCCTCGCCCACCGTCGCCCGTAGCATGGCGAGCGCCTGGCGCTGGAAGCGCTCGGCCGCCGGGAAGTCGCGCTTCCGCCGCAGCACCTCGGCGACGTTCGACAGGCTCTGCGCCACCTCGGGATGGCTCTCGCCGTAGGCGCGCCGGCGGATCGCCAGCGCCTCGCGCTGGAGCGCCTCGGCCTCGTCGAGCCGGCCCTGGAACATGACCGCCGAGCCGATGTTGTTGAGGTTGGTGGCGAGCTGCGGGTGGTCGGGGGCGAGGCGCCGGCGGTTGTGCGCCAGCGCCTCGCGGTAGAGGGCCTCAGCGCCCCGGTGGTCGCCGTTGCGCTGGACGGTGAAGGCGAGGTCGTTGAGCGTGCCCGCAATGTCGGGGTGCTCGGGGTCGAGCAGCCGCCGCTGGATCGCCAGCGCCTGGCGCAGCAGGTCCGCGGCTTCGGCGTAGCGCGCCTGGTCGCTGAGCGGCGAGGAGAGCCGCGAGAGCGCCTCGGCGACCGCGATGTGATCGTCGCCGTGGACGCGGCGGCGGATGGCGAGCCCCTCGCGCTGCAGCCGCTCGGCGGCCGAGTAGTTGCCACGGTTCTGCTCGAGCTCGGCCAGGGCCGCCAGGTCCTCGGCCACCTCCGGGTGCTGCGGCCCCAGGGTACGGCGGTGGATGGCCAGGGCCTGCCGCAGCAACGGCTCGGCCTCGTCGTTGCGGCCGAGGCGCCGCACCACGTCGCCGAGCCGCGCCAGGGTGACCGCCACGTCGGGGTGCGCGCCGCCGAGGCGGCCGCGGCGCAGCGCAAGGGCACGGCGGTAGAGCGTCTCGGCCTCGGCCAGCTCGCCGTTGTGCTGGTGCAGCAGCGCCAAGTTGTGGAGGCTCGCCGCCACCTCGGGGTGCGTGGCGCCCAGCGCCCGCCGCCGCGCGGCGAGCGCCTCCTCGAGCAGCGGCTGGGCCTCGGCGTAGAGACCGAGACCGACGTAGACCCGCCCGATCGCGTCCAGCAGCGTGGCGCGCAGCACGGGCTGACCGGCGAGCTCGCGCGAGAGCCGCGCCGCGCCGGAGTCCAGGATCTGCCGCGCGGTCACCGTCTCCCCCAGCCCCTCGCCCGGGTCGGCGGTCTCGAAGAGGTCGACGAGGAAGGCGAGCGCCCGCTCGGCCTTGTCGCGCTCGAGCGCCGCTTCGGCCCGGCGCTGTTCGGCGACGGCGCTCTGGTGGGCCACACGGCGGGCCTGCAACACCACCGTAGCCAGCAGGCCGATCACCACCGCCGCGAGCGCCGCCGCGACGGTGACCCCGAGGCGGTGGCGGGAGACGAACTTGCCGGTCCGGTAGGCGAGGGTGTCAGGCCGCGCCCGCACCGGGAGCTGCCGCAGGTGGCGGCGGACGTCCTCGGCGAGCTGCTCGACCGAGGAGTAGCGCCGCTCCGGCTCCTTGCGCAGCGCCGTCAGGACGATGTTGTCGAGATCGCCGCGCAGCCGCCGCGCCAGCTCGGCCGGCGCGAGCGGCGGCTGGGTCTCGGGCGGCTCGCCGGCGGCGAGGACGATCTCGCTCGGCCGCCGCGGCTCGCGCTCGAGGATGGCGCGCTCGAGCTCGGCCGGCCCGGTGTCCCCGGCGCCGAACGGCGGGCGTCCGGTCAGCAGCTCGTAGAGCAGCACCCCCAGACCGTAGACGTCGGTGCCCGTCGTGATCGGCCCGCCGCGCACCTGCTCCGGGCTGGCGTAGGCGAGCGTCATGGGGCGCAGGCCGGTGCGGGTCACCTGCAGATCGAGAGGCGACGGCCCCGGGGCGAGCGGCTTGGCGATGCCGAAGTCGAGGAGCTTCGGCACGCCGTCGGCCGTGACCAGGATGTTGCCGGGCTTGATGTCGCGGTGGACCAGGAGGTTCTGGTGGGCGTGCTGCACCGCCAGGCAGACGGCGCGGAACAGCTCCAGGCGCGCCTCGACCGTCAGGCGGTTGCGGGCGCAATACTCGTCGATCGGCCAGCCCTCGATGAACTCCATGACGAGGTAGGGACTGCCCTCCTCGGTCCTGCCGCCGTCGTAGAGACGGGCGATGTTGGGGTGCTCGAGCTGCGCCAGGATCTGCCGCTCGGCGCGGAAGCGCAGCGCCGCTTCGGCGCCGCCGAGCCCGCCGCGCAGGAGCTTGACGGCGACCCGCCGCTGGTACTCGTCGTCGTCGCGCACCGCCTCGAAGACGGCGCCCATGCCGCCCTCGCGGACGCGGCGGATCAGACGGTAGGGGCCGACCTTGGCCGTCGCCGGTCCGGTGACCTCCCGCTCGGCGCCGCCCTCGAGAAAGGTCGCCGCCGCGGCGTCGGCGGCGAGCAGTCCCTCGACCTGGCCGCGCAGCTCCTCGCGCCCGGCGCAGGCGCGGCCGAGGAACTCCCCGCGCGCCCCCTCCGGCAGCTCGAGGGCCCGCGCGAACAGCTCGTCGACCTCACGCCAGCGGTCAGGTTTCATGGCCCGGTCACTCCATGGTACGACCAGACTGGGCAAACTGTTTGGGCAATCAACTGCCGAGGAGCTCTCCGACCGGCGCCAGCGCCTCGTTGTGGTCGCAGAAGATCTTCAGGACGACGAGCAGCGGCACGGCGATCAGCGCTCCCACGACCCCCCAGATCCAGCTCCAGAACGTCAGCCCGATGAAGATCATCACCGGGTTGAGCGTCAAGCGCCGCCCCAGGATCAGCGGCGTCACGAAGTAGCTCTCGACGAAGTTGAGGGCGGCGTAGGCGGCCGGCACGAGGAGCGCCTGCCCGGTCTCCGGGAAGCTGAGGAAGGCGACGACCGCCATGGTCGCGATGCCCACCAGCGCGCCGAGGTAGGGGATGAAGTTGAGGAGCGCCGCCATCAGGCCCCAGAGCCCCGGGTTCGGCATCCCGAGCAGGTGGAAGGCGATCCCCACGGCCACCCCGAGGCCGGCGTTGATGAGGGTCATCGTCACCAGGTAGGCGGAGACCTCCGACTGCACCTGGCGCGCGATCTCGACGGCGCGCTTCTTGTCGGCGAGCGTCGGCAGGACGCGGATCAGCTTGCGCAGGAAGCGGTCGCCCGCGGCGAGCAGGAAGTACAGGAGGATGAGCATGACGATGGTGTTGGCCGAGAAGTTCCAGACGTTCTGGAACAGGCGCTCGCCGAGGGTGTCCCCGGTGTCCACCTGGCGCCGCGGGCCGTCGGCGACGCGCGTCATCTTCTCGACCTGCTCGGTGGCCGCACTCACCTTCTGGACCGGCGCCTTGAGCTCGCGGAGCTTCGCCTCCACCTGGCGCATGCTGCCCGGCGCGCGGTCCATCCAGTCGAGCGCCGGCCCGGCCAGCTCGTAGACGGCGAGCGACAGCGCCCCGATCAGCGCCACGAGCACCAGGAGCGCCCCGAGGCTCTCCGGGATGTGTAGGCGCTTGAGGCCGCGCACCACCGGCGCCAGCAGCAGGTTGAGCAGGAACGCCAGGAGGAGCGGCAGCAGGAAGCCGCGCGCGACGTAGAGGGTGTAGAGGCAGGCGAGGACGAAGAGGCCGGTCAGAGGGAGCGGCCGGGGCGCCCTCCGATGCGGCGCCTCCGGCGCCGGAGCGGAGGGCGCCTCCTGCCTCACGCTCTCCGCACCAACCCCATGATCAGTGAGACCACGAAGACGATGAGGAAGAGGAAGAAGAGGATCTTGGCGATCTCGGCGGCTCCGCCGGCAATGCCACCGAAGCCAAGGACCGCGGCGATCAGCGCGACGACCAGGAAGATCAGTGCCCATCTCAACACGGTGCTTTCCTCCTAACAGGGCCCGGAATGGCTCCCGAGCGGTTGGCCTGGTCCGTGAGGCGCCGAGGATCCCGTTTCCGTGGACCCCGTGCCTCGGTTCGCAGAGGCCATTCAGCAAGGGGTGTGCCACAGCTCGAGCTGCCAGACCTCCCTCCGCACCAGGTTCGAGCCGCCGACGCCGAGGAGGCGGACGGGACGGGTGGCGGCCTCGGTCCTGGCCAGGAGGTCGCGGGCGCAGGCGGCGATCGCCCGCTCGTCGCAGGTCGGCAGCTCGGAGGTGCGCGAGCGGGTGATCGTCGTGAAGTCGCCGTAGCGGAGCTTCAAGGTGACGGTGCAGGCGGCGAGGCCGCGCTGGCGCAGGCCGGCGGCCAGCTCCGCGGCGAGCTTCTCGACCTCCGCCGTCACCGCGGGCAGGCCGCGCAGGTCGGCGGCGTAGGTGGTCTCGGTCGAGAGGCTCTTGCGCTCGCGCTCGACCGTCACCGGCCGCTCGTCGATGCCGCGCGCGAACTCGTAGAGCAGGTCGCCGTGCTTGCCGAAGCGCGCGGTCAAGGCCGGGAGATCGAGCCGCCGCAGCTCCTCGACCGTCCCCACTCCGACCTCGGCGAGGGCCCGCTCGGTCGCCGGCCCGACCCCGTGCAGCCGCCGCACGGGCAGCGGGGCCAGGAAGTCGAGCACCCGCGCCGGCGGCACCACGGTGAGCCCGTCGGGCTTCTGGAAGTCGGAGGCGATCTTCGCCACCAGGCGGTTGGGGCCGACCCCGACGCTCACCGTCAGCCCGCGCTCCTCGCGCACCCGGCGGCGGATCTCGCGGGCGATGGCGGTGGCGCTGCCGGCGGCGCCCAGGTGGTCGGTGACGTCGAGGTACGCCTCGTCGATCGACACCGCCTGGACCAGCGGCGTCAGCTCGCGGTAGATGGCGAAGATGCGCTCCGACTCGCGGCCGTAGCGGCGGAAATCGGGAGGGATGAAGAGGACGCCGGGGCAGAGCCGCACGGCGCGCGCCGAGGGCATCGCCGAGTGGATGCCGAAGGCGCGGGCCTCGTAGCTCGCCGCCGCGACCACGCCGCGCGACTCCGGCCGCCCGCCGATGACCACCGGCCGGCCGCGCAGCGCCGGGTCGTCGCGCATGTGGACCGCGGCGTAGAAGCAGTCCATGTCGCAGTGGAGGATGCGGCGGTCGGCCATCACCGGTGGCAGAGCCTAGCAGCGGACGCGGGCTCAATCGCCGGCGCTCCGTTCATCTAGAATGCGTCCGCCCAAGGACAGCTTCGCGCGGAGTCACCGCGCGCGCGCCGCTCCGGCGGGAGGGACTGGTGGGGCTGACGCGGTGGTTCATGCTGCAGGGAGAGTGGTGGTGAGTCCGGCAGCCGACCGCGGCCTGACGGGCGAGGGCCTCGACGCCCTGCTGGGGCAGCTCGGCCCCGACCGCGAGGCGGCGGCGCGGCGCTACGAGGAGATCCGCCGCCGCCTCGTGCGGCTCTTCGAATGGCGCGGCTGCGAGGCCGCCGACGACCTCGCCGACGAGACGATCGACCGGGTGGCGCGGCGCCTCGCCGGCGGCCTCGTGGTCGAGTCGGGCGACCCCTACCGCTACTTCTGCGGCGTCGCCCACCGCATCCACCTCGAGGTGCTGCGCGAGCGGCGCCGCGAGCGGCGGGCGCTCGAGCGCGAGAGCTGGACGCCGCCGCCCGAGCCGTTCGACGAGGACGCCGATGAGCGGCTCGTCTGCCTCCGCCGCTGCCTCGGCTCGCTCGCGGCGCCGCAGCGGACGCTGATCCTCGCCTATCACCAGGTCGAGCGCGGCGCGGGGAAGATCGCGGAGCGCAAGCGCCTGGCGGAGCGCCTCGGGCTGCCGCTCAACGCCCTGCGCATCCGCGCCCATCGCATCCGCCGCGGGCTCGAGGAGTGCATCGACGCCTGCCTGACCGCCGGTCGCTGAGGCGCGAAACGTCGTGCCGCCTGCGGTCACACCGGATAGGTAGAGGGGAAGCCAGATGCCGACCGACCGTGACGACGACCTGCTCAGGCGACACCTGCTGGGCGAGCTGCCCGAGGAGGAGGCCATGCGGCTCGAGGAGCGCCTGCTCCTCGAGGACGACCTCTTCGAGCTCGCCGAGGCGGTCGAGGCCGATCTCGTGGCCGACGCCGCGGAGGGGGGGCTCGCCGCCGCGGAGCGTCAGGCGCTGACTCCCCTCGCCGCCACCGCGCGCGGCCGCCGCGCCGCGGCGCTGGCGCGCGACCTGTCGGCGATCGCCAGGGAGGGGGCGCCGGTGGTGCCGTTCCCGGCGCGGCGGGCAACCGGCCGGCCGCCGATGGCGGGGCGGTGGCTGCGGCTGGCGGTCGCGGCGTGCCTCGCCGCCGCGCTCGCGGCCGCCGCCTGGGTCGTCCTCGAGGGGCGGGGGCTGCGCCAGGAGATCCAGGCATTGCGCCCGGACGCGCGGGAGATCGAGCGCCGCGAGAGCGAGCTGCGGCGCCTCGACCGCCGCCGCCGCGGCCCGGCCGCCGAGCGGCAGGCGGCGCTGCCGCCCGCGACGACCGGCGACGAAGGCGCCGCCCTGCCGCCGCTGCCGCCGCCGGGCGAGACCGCGCCGCCGCGCATCGCCGCCGAGGCGCCGCGCGCCGCCGCGGAGGCCTCCGTCCTGCTCTCGCTCGCGACGCTCCGCTCCGGGGGCGCCGCGGCACGGGTGGCGCTCGCGCCGGACACCGCGCGGCTCAAGCTGGCGGTCGATCTCGGCCTGGCGGCCGACGAGCCCACCGAGTACGCCGCCTACACCGCCGTGCTGCGCGACGGCAGCGGCAGGGAGGTCTGGCGCGGCGAGGGGCTGCTGGCGGGACGCGACGGCGTGCTGCGCCTCACCGTGCCGGCGGCGTCGCTCGCGGCCGGGCGCTACGAGCTCGCGGTGCAGGGCCTGAGCGCCGACGGCGTCGTCGTCGACGACCTCGGATATCCCGAGCTCGAGGTCGTCCGGCCGTAGCCGCGACGCGCCCGGCACTTCCACCTCTGACAGCGCTGATCGATCTCGGTCGCCGCGGAACGCCGTTCAATTAGAATACGGCGCGCCCAAGGACAGCTTCGCGCGAAGTCGCCGCGCGCGCGTGCCGCCCCGGCGGCCCGAGCGACCGGACCGAGATGCGCTCCGCAACCGCCTTCCTCGCCCGGCTCATGGCTGCGGCTGTGCTGCTCGCGTCCGCAGGCGCGGCCGGGACCGCCGCGCCGCCGGCACCGGACCCGCCGGGGCCACCGGCCGCAGGCGACCGCGAGGTCGCGCCGGGCGGGACGCAGGCCTACCCGGTGACGCTGGCGGCCGGCGAGGTGCTGCGTGCCCGCGCGCTGCAGGCGGCGGGCGACGTCGTGCTGCGCCTCCTGACCGAGGCCGGCGCGGAGGTCGCGCGGGCCGACCTCTGGGAGCGGGTGGGAGGCGAGGAGGAGCTGCTGGCGATCTCCGCGGCCGGTGGCCGCTACCTGCTCGAGGCGACCGCCGCGGCCGGCGGCCCCGCCGCGCGCTACCGCCTGCTGCTCGATCCGCCACGCCCGGCTACCGCCGAGGACAGGCAGCGCGCGGCGCTCCTCGCCGCCGGCGAGCGGGCGCGGGCCCTGGCGCGCGCGGGGCCTCCGGAGCCCGCCGCCGCGGCCTGGAACGATGCGGCGGCGCTCTGGCGCGGCGCCGGCGACCGCCAGCGTGAAGCCGACGCCCTCTGGCAGCGGGGCATGGCCGAGCGGCGCGCCGGCCGCGCCGCCGACGCCGTCGCCTCCTACCAGGCCGCGCTCGCGCTCTGCGCGGCGCTCGCCGACCGCGCCTGCATCGCCGACCTCGAGAACAGCTTCGGTCTGGCCAAGCGCAACCTCGGGCGGATGGACGAGGCCAAGGAGCATCACGGCCGCGCGCTCGCGCTGTTCGGGGCGCTCGGCGACCGCCGCAACGAGGCGGCCACGCTCTCGAACCTCGCCCTCGTCCACCAGGCGGCCGGCGACCGCCATACGGCGCGCGAGCTGCTGCTGCGGTCGGTTGACCTGGCCCGCGCCGCCGGCGACCGGCGGGCGGAGGCCAAGAGCCTCAACAACCTGGGCCTGGTCTACGACTACCTCGGCGAGGCGCAAAAGGGCCTGCGCTGCTACCGGCAGGCGCTGGCGCTGGCACGGGACCTCGGGGACCGCGCGGGCGAGGCGGCGGCGCTGCACAACCTGGCCGCCGCCTACGAGCTGCTCGGACAGTGGGAGGAAGCCCTGCCGCGCTCGCGCGAGGCGCTCGCCCTCGCCCGTGCGGCCGGCGACCGGCGCGGCGAGGCCGCCGCCCTCAACAACGTCGGCCTCCTCCACTTCCGCCTCGGCGAGGTCGAGGAGGCGCGCCGTCACTTCGCGGCGGCGCAGGCGCTCGCCGCCGAGCTGGGGGCCAAGGGCACCGAGGCCTGGGCGCTGACCAACCTCGCCGTCCTGCTGCGCGAAGGCAACGACCTGCCCGCCGCCGCCGCGATCCTCGAGGGCGCCCTCTCCCTGGCGCGCGCGGCGGGCGACCGCGAGAGCGAGTCGAGCGTCGAGCTGGTCCTGGGCACCGTGGCGCGCCGCCGCGGCGACGTGGACGCGGCGCGGCGCCACCTCGCCCGGGCGCGCGAGCTGGCGCAGGCGCTGGGGTCGCGCGGCCTCGAGGCCGACGCCCTGCTGCAGACCGCCAAGCTGGAGGCCGGGCGCGGTGCTCCGCACGCCGCGCTGGCGGCGATCGAGACTGCGGTCGAGCGCGTGGAGGGGCTGCGCGCCGCGGTCGGGAGCCCGGTCCTGCGCTCCTCGTTCCGCGCCGCGAAGGCCGCGGTCTACGAGACCTGGATCGCCGTGCTCATGGACCTCGACCGCGCCGAGCCGGGACGGGGGCACGACGCGGCGGCCCTCGCCGCCGCCGAGCGGGCCAAGGCGCGGAGCCTGCTCGAGAGCCTGGGCGAGGCGCGGGCCGAGCTGCGCCTGGGCGCGGACCCGGCTCTCCTGGCCGCCGAGCGCCGTGCCCGCCAGGAGGTCAACGCGCGCGAGCTGGACCGGCTCGAGCGGCGGCGCGCCGGCGCCCCGCCGGAGCGGCTGGAAGCGGCCGCGGCGGCGCTGGAAACGGCGGTCGCCGAGCTGCGCCGGGTCGAGGCCGAGCTGCGCGCCGGCAGCCCGCGCTACGCCGCGCTCACCCAGCCGCATACCCTCGACCTCGCCGCCGTCCGCGCCGAGGTCCTCGACGGCGAGACGCTGCTCGTCGAGATCGCGCTCGGCGAGGAGCGAAGCTTCGCCTGGGCGATCGGCGACCGAGAGCTGGCGAGCTTCGAGCTGCCGCCCCGCGCCGCGCTCGAGGAGACGGCGCGCACCGCCTACCATCACCTGACCGCGCGCAACCGCGCGCCCGCGGGGGAGACCGCCGCAGCCCGCCGCGCCCGGTTCGCGGCGGCCGACGCCGCCTGGGAGGCGGCGGCAGGCGCGCTCGCCGCCCGGCTCCTGGCGCCGATCCAGCACCTGCTCGGCGAGCGGCGCCTGGTGGTGGTGGCCGACGGCGCCCTGCAGTACGTCCCCTTCGCCGCCCTGCCCGATCCCGCGACCGGCGAGCCGCTCGTCGCCCGCCGCGAGGTGGTGACCCTTCCCTCCGCCTCGGTGCTCGCGGTCCTGCGGCGCGAGCTGGCCGGCCGGAAGCCGGCATCGGGCACCCTGGCGGTGGTCGCCGATCCCGTCTTTGCCGCCGACGACGCGCGCGTCGCGCGGGCGGCCGCTCCCGGTGCCGTGCCCCCGACCGCCGCCCCGGGGACTCCGGGCCGCGGCGCGGCGACGACCGTGCGCGGGGCCGCCGCCCGGCGCGGCGACGACGAGTCCGAAGCGCTCGCCGCCGACGCCCCTCCGGCCCGCCTGCCGCGCCTCCGCTTCTCGCGCCAGGAGGCCGAGGCAATCGCCGCCCTGGTCGCGCCCGCCGACCGCCTCCTGGCGCTCGACTTCGCCGCCTCGCGCCGGCTGGTCGAGGACGGGCGCCTGGCCGGGTACCGGCTGCTCCACTTCGCCACCCACGGCCTGCTCGACAGCCGCCACCCCGAGCTGTCGAGCCTGGTGCTGTCGCTGGTCGACGAGCGGGGCGAGCCGCGCGACGGTTACCTCCGCCTCCACGACATCTACAATCTGCGCCTCGACGCCGATCTGGTGGTGCTCTCGGCCTGCCGCACCGCGCTCGGCCGGGAGGTCCGCGGCGAGGGGTTGGTGGGACTGACGCGGGGGTTCATGTACGCCGGCGCGCCGCGGGTCGTGGCGAGCCTGTGGAGCGTCGAGGACCGGGCCACGGCCGAGCTGATGCAGCGCTTCTACCGCGGCATGCTGGAGGGCGGTCTGCGGCCGGGTGCGGCACTGCGCGAGGCGCAGCGCACGCTGGCCGCCCAGCCGCGCTGGCGCTCCCCCTATCACTGGGCGGCCTTCACGCTCCAGGGGGAGTGGCGGTGAGCCTCGCGAGAGAGGAGTGCGTCGACCGCTGCCTGCCCGGGAGGGAGCGCATAGCTCATGAGCGAAATGTCGTGCCGCGGGCGGTCACACCGGGTAGAGAGGAGGCCCTCAACTCACATCCTTATAAAAGGGGGGAACGACCATGATCTTCGACAACGACGCGACCGACAGCGAAGGCCTCGCCGAGCAGGACGTCGAGTACCGGGTGAACGGCGGCGGGGGCGGCACCATCGATAGCAGCGGCGGCGCGGGCCCGGCCTGCAACCTCCCCGAGGGAGCGGCCCGGACGCCCCCGTTCGACTGCGTCTTCTATCCCTTGTCTCCCACCCTGCCACAGGGCCCGTACTCGCCACCCCCCGGGCAGACCTCGCCGTGGGAGGTGACGTTCCGAGTGAACGGGGTGGAGTACGTCGGCCCCGCGGAGGTGAAGAGCCCCAACTCGACCGTGGTGCTGCTCGGGAGCGGGAGCCCGACGGACCCCTACCGGATCCTGCTGGTCGGGTCGGTGTAGCCTGGAAGCGCCCGGCCAGCCGGGCGCTATCCCCCTCCTCCACCGCCCCCCTGGATGCCGCCTTCCGTCATCCCCCAGGGGTCCAGCGCCTCGGCGAGCTCCGCCTCCGGCAGCACCCCCTTCTCCCGCGCCAGCTCGCGTACGGTACGCCCGGTCCGCACCGACTCCTTGGCGATCTCCGCCGCCGCGTCGTAGCCGATCTTCGGCACCAGCGAGGTCACCATGGCGAGCGACTTCTCGACCAGCTCGGCGCTGCGCTCGCGGTTGGCCTCGATCCCCTCGATGCAGCGCTCGGCGAGGAGGCGCGCCGCCGCCGCCAGGATGTCGATCGACTGCTCGAGGTTGTAGGCGATGACCGGCATCATGACGTTGAGCTCGAAGACCCCCGACATGCCGGCGATCGTGATCGTGGCGTCGTTGCCCACCACTTGCGCCGCCACCATGAGCACCGATTCGGGGATCACCGGGTTGACCTTTCCCGGCATGATCGAGCTGCCGGGCTGCAGGCTGGGGATGGTGATCTCGCCGATGCCGCAGCGCGGGCCCGAGGCCAGCCAGCGGATGTCGTTGGCGATCTTGGTCAGCGAGACGGCGATCGTCCTGAGGGCGCCCGAGGTCTCGACCGCGGCGTCCTTGGCGGCCAGCGCCTCGAAGCGGTTGGGCGCCGGCACGAAGGGGTGCCCGGTGCGCTGCGCGAGGCGCGCGATCACCGCCTCCGCGAAGCCGGGCGGGGCGTTCAAGCCGGTGCCCACCGCCGTGCCGCCCAGGGCCAGCTCGGCCAGGCGCGGCTTGACCGCCGCCAGCCGATCGAGCGCGTAGCGCACCTGCTGCGCGTAGCCCCCGAACTCCTGCCCGAGGCGCACCGGCACCGCGTCCTGGAGGTGGGTGCGCCCGATCTTGACCACCGAGTCGAGCTCGGCCGCTTTGCGCTCCAGCGCCTCGGCCAGCCGCCCGAGCGCCGGCTCGAGCTCCTCGGCGATCGCGCCGTAGGCGGCGACGTGGATCGCCGTCGGGATGACGTCGTTCGACGACTGCCCGGCGTTGACGTGGTCGTTCGGGTGCACCGGCTGCTTGCTGCCGATCGTCCCGCCCAGCAGCTCGATCGCCCGGTTGGCGATCACCTCGTTGGCGTTCATGTTGGTCGAGGTGCCGGAGCCGGTCTGGAAGATGTCGAGCGGGAAGTCGGCGTCGCGCTCGCCGCGCGCCACCTCCTCGGCGGCGCGGCCGATGGCCTCGGCGAGCGCGCGCGCCACGCCCCCCTGCTCGGCGTTGACCGCCGCCGCCTCGCCCTTGATCAGCCCCAGCGCGGCGACGAAGCGGCGCGGGAAGCGCAGCCCCGAGACCGGGAAGTTGCGCCGGGCGCGCTCGGTCTGCGCCCCGTAGTACGCCCCGGCCGGCACCTCCACCTCGCCCAGGCTGTCCTTCTCGGTACGCGTCGTAGCCATGCCCTTATCGTAGCGCGAGCACCTCCCGCACCCGCACCGCCAGCTCGCGCGAGGTGAAGGGCTTCTGGATGAGATGGACTCCCGGGTCGAGCACGCCGTGCCGGCCGAGCACGTCGCTCGTGTATCCCGACATGAAGAGGACGCCGACCCCCGGGTGGAACGCCACGACGCGGTCGGCGAGCTCGCGCCCGCTCAGCCCCGGCATCACCACGTCGGTCACCAGCAGGTCCACCTCCAGCTCGCCGAGCACCACGAGCGCCGCCGCGCCGCTCGCCGCCTCCAGCACCCGGTAGCCGAGCTGCCGCAGCGCCCGGCAGAGGAGCTCGCGGAGGGCGTCCTGGTCTTCGACCAACAGGAGCGTCTCCGTCCCCCGCAGCTCCTCGACCGCCCCCGGCGCGGGCGCCTCGGCGAGATCGACCCCGTTGGCCAGCGGCAGATAGACGCCGAACGTGCTCCCCTGGCCGCGCTCGCTCTGCACGTCGATGAAGCCGCCGCTCTGGGTGACGATGCCGTAGACCATCGCCAGCCCGAGGCCGGTCCCCAGCCCCGCCGGCTTGGTGGTGAAGAACGGCTCGAAGACGCGCGCCAGGACCTCGGCGTCCATGCCCTCGCCGGAGTCGCTCACCCGGATCAGGACCCAGGCGCCGGGGTGAGGCTCGCCGCGGACGAGGGTGGTGGCGTCGAGGTCGCGGTTGACCGCGTCGACGACCAGCGTGCCGCCGGCGGGCATGGCGTCGCGGGAGTTGACGACCAGGTTCATGATCACCTGCTCGAACTGCCCGACGTCCACCTTCACCGCGCCGAGCTTCTCGGCGACGCGGACCACCAGCTCGACGTCTTCGCCGATCAGGCGTTGCAGCATGCTCTGCATCTCCGCCAGCACTGCCCCGACGTCGATGCGCTTGGGCTGCAGCACCTGGCGCCGGCTGAAGGCCAGGAGCTGCCGCGTCAGGTCAGCCGCCCGGCGCGCGGCGCCGAGGATCGCCTCGACCTCGGCGCGCCGCGGGTCGGCCGCCGAGAGGTCGCTCGCCAGCAGCTCGCCGTAGCCGCCGATGACGGTCAGCAGGTTGTTGAAGTCGTGGGCCACGCCGCCCGCCAGGCGACCGATCGCCTCCATCTTCTGCGCCTGCACGAGGCGCTGCTGCGTCTCCTCGAGCACGCCCTCGGCGCGCTTGCGCTCGGTGACGTCCTCCTCGACCGCCACGTAGTTGGTGATCGTCCCGTCGCCGTCGAGCAGCGCCGAGATCGACGCCTGCATCCAGAGCAGCTCGCCGTTCTTGCCCCGGTTGACGAGCTCGCCTCGCCACGTGTCGCCGGCGGTGATCGTCGCCCACAGCTCGCGGTAGACGTCGGGTGGCGTCTCGCCCGACTTGAGGAAGCGGGGATTGCGGCCGATGGTCTCGGCGGCGCCGTAGCCGGTGATCTCGCTGAAGCGCGGGTTTGACGTACTCGATCGTGCCGTCGCGATCGGTAATGACGACGGCCGACGGAGTCTGCTCGACGGCGCGCAACAGCTTGCGCGACCGCTCTTCGCTTTCGTGCAGCCGCGCCAGGGCCTCGCCGAAGAGCCGCCGCTCTCCGCGCGCGGCATCGCCGCCGGCAGTGGCGGTCTCGCCCGGGGCCCCGGACATCGCGCGCGTCGTGGTGTAGTCCATAGCTTGCCGAGACGCTGGGGACAAGTCTCCGCCGCGCCACCCAGCCGAAAAACACCCTGGAGGGCAGGGGCCAGCCACCCGCGGGGGTAGGAGCCACCGGCATGCGGCGAAGGATCGCGACGGGCGCTGCATCTCACGCCACAGAGCGGGCTGCTCAGAACCTGAACAGCCGAGAAAGGAGAGCACCATGAGCGCGATCACGAGCAGCACCCCTGGAGAGGGTCGCGAGAAGGCGCAGCGGGCGTGGCGGCTCGCCTGGGCGTTCGCGGCCCTGGCGACCGCTTTCGCCCTCCGGCCGGCGCCCGCCTGGGCTGCCGGCGAGTTCACCTCCGACTTCCGGCTGGAGGACTGCACCTGGTCCGCCTGGGGGCGGCAGAACCCCTACATGAGCCTGCGCCCCGGCCGGCAGTTGGTCCTCGAGGGCGAGGAGGAGGGCGCGGAGATCCGGGCGGAGGTCACCATGCTGCCCCAGCTCGAGACGATCCACTTCGTGACCGCCAAGGGCGTGCCGCTGACGGTCGTCGCGCGGGTCATGGAGGAGCGCGAGTTCGAGGACGGCGAGATCGTCGAGGTCTCGCGCAACTGGATCGCCCGCTGTGCGGAGACGAGCAACATCTTCTACTTCGGCGAGGAGGTCGACAACTACGAGGACGGCGTGCTGGTGAGCCACGAGGGCGCTTGGCGGGCCGGCGTCGACGGCGCGCAGCCCGGGCTCCTCATGCCGGGGTCATTCCTCCTCGGGGCGCGGTACTTCCAGGAGCTGGCGCCGGACGTGGCCGAGGACCAGGGCACGAACGCGCGCATGGGCTTCGCGATCTCCGTCCCGGCGGGGCACTTCACCAACTGCGTGCAGATCGACGAGACGAACCCGCTCTCCTCCTCCGGCGGCAAGGACGTCAAGATCTTCTGCCCCGGCACCGGGATCGTCAGGGACGAGGCGCTCGAGCTGGTCGAGATCAACGTGCTGTAGCGGCGCCGGCCGTACATCTTTGACAAGATCCTGATCCCGGCTTCATGACCCGGCGCGTCGCGCAGCTCACGCTGTGCGCGGCGCCGGGGGGCCACTCCCGCCGGCGGCAGGGGGCGAGCCATGACAGGGATCGTCGACGACGCGCTGCGCGCCTGCACCTTGGCTCTCCTGGTGGGGCTGGCGCCGGCGGTCGCGGTGGCAGCGGCCGAGGCGCAGGGGCAGCCGCCGCGGCCGGCGGTCGCGGCGGCGCCGCTCGCCGGCGTCGTCGTCCTCGACGGCGCGCCGGACGAGGCGGCGTGGGCGGGCGCCGGGATCATCGCCGGCCTGACGCAGCAGGACCCCCGGCCCGGCGAGCCCACCCCGTACGCCACCCGCATCCAGGTCCTGGCCGACGCCGGCACGCTCTACCTCGCGATCCTCGCCGCCGACCCCGAGCCGGCGGCGGTCTCCGTCCACACCCTGCAGCGCGACGCCGACCTCGAGGGCGACGACACCGTCGCGCTCGTGCTCGACACCTTCGGCGACGGCCGCACGGGGTACCTCTTCCGGATCAACGCCGGCGGCGCGCGCCAGGACGGCCTGATCTCCGGGCCGGAGGAGAGCTCGCTCGACTGGGACGGCATCTGGGAGGCGCGCACGCGGCGGACGGCCGCCGGGTGGACGGCCGAGATCGCGATCT
>JBIOUG010000142.1:0-71780 GCA_044866775.1 Thermoanaerobaculia bacterium
AGGGTTTGACGTCCGCTATACTCTCGCTGGGTCGCCGCTCGCATAAGCCTTCTCCTTTCAATGAGATGGGTTGAAAGGAAGCTTAACAGCGGCGACCCGGCCCCCCCACCCGCATAGCATCTAAGCCTTATCCGGCTTCCCAGCCCGGCGGATAGCCGACTCGAGCGCGTTTCGCGAGGGCGTCCGGCCTCGTTGCTGGTATACTCCTAACTAGTAGACACAAAGGCACTAACGGGCCAATAGAGCCATGGCGAGGTGCGCATCGACAGATCGCCTGGTGGCGGACTTCGAGGCCCAGAGCGAAGCCGTCCAATCCTTAGAACGTGAGGTTCTGCGGCTTGAAGGTACTTGGTGAGGAGAAGTCTAGTGCAGTATTATATCTACATCTCGGATACCAAGATCGAGATGCTTTATTCACAGATATCCCGGTTCCTTTTCCCGCTGATGAGTGCAGAAATACGTGGCCAGTTCTCTATCCTCAATCTAGAGTTGAAGGCTGAGCGGTCAATCTCTTCAAGGTCTATGAAGCTCGCGAAGATACTCCGCTTCCTCAGTCGCTCTCTCGAGATCGGTTCTGTTTACGAACCTCGCTCGTTTTTCGAGGGTACACTTGACATGCACTGGGGAGATTACTCTGACCTCAAGGCAGCGCGTCGCCTCGACGACGAATTGCCCCGAGACTTGGTATTCTTTACCGGGCAAGCAACCAATTCTATTGTAGCCCTCGCTGGTAGCTGGCACCATGTGGTCGGAAAGAAGGAGCGTGACGATCAGGAGCGGGAGGGCGGCTCGGATCTTCCGTCAATACTGGCAACACTGGCCGAATTGGCTGACGAGCGTCCGCTACAGCACAGGGGAAAGGAGATGACGGAGAACCCCGAACAAAGGGCGCTGCGCGCCGTGGAGGCTGCTGCGCTGGAAGCCAGCAACTCACTTCCAAGTCAGCGAGTCGAATTCTTGGCAAAGACACTCTTGCAGGGCTGTACCTCCGGAACCGGGCGGCAGGTGATACTGGGGAGTCCACTCTACGTCGCTCTTCATATGGAGGCTAAGTGCCCAAGTTGAGTGACAGACCGCAGAACCCGGCTGCTCAACCGGTCGGCTACGCCGCCGGTTAGCAGCAACAACGTTGGGCGTCAGACTGGCGAGGTGAACCAAACTATGTCTTTTCCTCTTAGAGGCCGCGCGATGGGAGTAGTCTTAGCTGTGACGCTCTTTGTAATCTCGCTGGGCTTCAACACTTTGATACCGAGCGAGGGAGATCCAAGTTTCTTGTTTGGTTTGATATGCCTCCTTTTTGGCTTTGGCTACCTGCAATGGTATGCCAATCCTCTATTTTTCCTATCTGCTCTCCTTGTGGCTAAGGGCTCGCGCTTGGCGTTGGGCACCTCGGGTCTCTCTTTTATTCTAGCGCTTTCAGTACTTTCGATTCAGAGGGTACCATTTAATGAGGGGGGAGATGAAGCGGACGTTATAGGCTATGGGTCGGGGTTCTTTCTGTGGCTTGCTAGCATTCTAGTATTGATGCTGAGTTCATTGTGGTTCAGTTTCATCCATGTCGGCTAGCCACGAAACACTTTGCCAGAAGAGGATCATAATCGTAGTTCCTCTATTTCATTTGATTGAAACTTGACCGAGAGCGCCTAGAAGGCAGGAGGCATAAGCTTTTGATATGCTACAGAAGAAAGGTGGCCGCCCGCCCAACCCCTGCGCTTGCACGCGGACAGCCGGCTTCGCCGTCTGCCGGTGAAGCGCAGAGCCGTTGGCCGACAAGGAGATACTCGATGAAGTGGATGCTGCTCTCGATCCTGATGGGCGCCCTGCTTGGTGGTTGCGTCACAGCCGCCGGGGGAAAGGCCGATTTGAACGCCTATTGTCCCGATGCGCCCGAGTGGCCAAGTGACCTTACCAAGCCAAAGGTGGTCAAGTATGAAGCGCCGGCGCCGGCTGACCGATACGGCGTCACCCGCGCCTGTTTCGCCGTCCAAATTGACGAAGCCGGCAATGTGACAGGAGTGCAGGCGGTCCGCGCAGACTCCGAAGATTTCGCCGCGACCTCGGCAACTGCGGTGAGGCGGTGGCAGTTCGAGCCTGCAAGGAGGGGCTCAACGCCAGTCGCGGTAACGTATCTAATATCTGTCAAGAGTGAGAAGAGCATAGGGGTGCCATCCAAAGAACTCTTGGAGCGGGCCGCAGGGTGGACTCGGCCTGCAGACAACGAGGATGAGGTTTTTGCGTTCAACGTCTACAGAGCTGGAGCCGAGGCACTGCCGCGGGCGCTCGATGGCTGTGACTTCTTGGGCTCCGTCTCGGCAACGATTCCTGAAATTGGGTCACAGGGTAGCGGGATCTATGATCCTACAGGGGTGCTACCCACAATCAAGGCTCGTGCCGCACGCAAATCAGCGAACACCGTCGTGGTATCTTTTATCCCGGGACCGTCGGAGTACGGGCGTCGCACATTGCACGGCACTGCCTTTCGCTGCGGGAACCAGCCACTGCCGCCGGAACTGGGCGAGCCACTCAGATGAAAGCGGACCTGGCGGCGCAAGTCCAGGTCGGAGCGGTTCGCCGGCCAACCCTCGCTTCGAGCGGACCGGCGGGCAACCGGCTCGCCACCAGTTACCGGCAAAGGCTACCGGCCGCTCAAGCGGATCAGCGTTGATGACAGACGCTCACTTGGATCCTCCAATGCTAGATAGCGCAACAAAGGCCACCGTGCTCTCCAATGAGCGTGGCTCGCTGCGCTCCGAGATGATTGCCATTGGCATTGATCTACGAAGAACAGTCCTCGTATTTCTGACCGTGGGCCTCGCAGCAGCAGGTATCTACCTAGGCGATCCGCAGTTCCTGAGCGATTTACAGCGCTCCGCAGTGGTCTTTGCCCTATCTCAAATTGAGATCTTTCTGACTGCATACGGCATGTCCATGGCTGCTCATCAGAGGGTATTGGCTGGATATTGTGCCGCACTCGAAGATCAGATGAACTCACTTGCCGGGGAGGAGCTGTGTGTATGGGAATCGAAGGTTATTCCCCCTTCACCGACCAATCGGCCCGTTTTTCCTAAGTTTCCTCATCTTCATGCTCTTTCTCACTGTGGCTTTTGCTGCCTTCATCTGGACTGCCTTTCAAGCGCTAAATCATTTCTTCGCTGGCGTACTTTCAACTCTTGAGCTCGGGTCGATCTGAGGACTGCCTTGTTGAGCCGCCTCAGCGCAAGAGCGAGATTGTCGGGAATGGAGACGGCCGTTCGTCCATTGAGCAGAACAAGGGAGTGACCCATGCGCAAGATAATCGTCGGCGCAATGGTTTCCATGGACGGCGTCATGCAGGCGCCCGGCGGGCCACTTGAGGATCCGAGCAAGGGCTTTAAGTTCGGCGGCTGGGAGATGCCCTATTTCGATCAAGAGTTTGGCGAAGAGCTCGATCGCGTCTTCAGGGAGAAGTTCGATCTCCTCCTCGGCCGCAAGACCTACGAGATTTTCGCCGCGTACTGGCCGTACTACGACGAAAACGCGCCCCACGGCAGCATCGCGAAATTGTTCAACGAGATCAAGAAGTACGCGGTTTCGCGCTCGGGCGAGGTCGATACGAGCTGGCAGGGCTCGGTGCTCCTCCGCGATATCGCCGACGTGAAGCATCTGAAGCAAGAGGACGGCCCTAACCTCGTCGCGCAGGGCAGTACCGAACTCGTGCATGCATTGCTCGCCAACGATCTGGTCGACGCGATGAGCATTTTTACGGTGCCGGTCGTTCTCGGCGGCGGCAAGAAGCTATTCGCGGACGGCTCGGCGCCGCATTCGTTCAAGCTGACCAGCTCGCGCGTTTCGTCCACCGGCGTCCTTATCGGCCACTACGAGCGCGACGGTGAGATCAAGATCGTCGACGGCGCGCTCGATTCACCCAGCAAGCGTGAGATCGCCCGTCAGGAGCGGATGAAGCGCGAGGACTAAAGGTTCGCCGACGCCGTCGGAGGCTATGTGAGGCGCCATCTAACACTTAGGTGGAACGGACGGGCCATGACCCGCCGGGCTTCATCAAAGCCCGCTATGGCCCGCCGTTCACCACGACGTTGAACGTCGGAAGCGCTACCCTCGGAGATTTCAGCCAACATCGGAGGTGCGAATGCGAAGAGTCACAGGGATTGGCGGCATCTTCATGAGCGCCAAGGATCCGAAGACGCTATGCGCTTGGTACAAGAAGCACCTCGGGATCGACGTTCAGGACTGGGGTGGAGCAGCCTTCACCTGGACTGACTCCGAAGGCAACCCGACCAAGGGAACTACGGCCTGGTTGATCGGTCCAGCAGACGGCAAACACTTCGCTCCGAGCAAGTCGACCTTCATGGTCAACTATCGAGTCGAAGATCTGGCAGCACTTCTTAAGGCACTGCGCGAGGAAGGTTGCGACGTGCTCGAGAAGACCGACGACTCGGAGTACGGGAAATTCGGATGGGTCATGGATCCAGAGGGCAACAAAGTTGAACTCTGGGAACCGCCAGAAGGGCAATGAAGTTCGGTTACTCGCGAGGAGGACCGTCGTCTAACCCGGCATATCTGGACTCCTCCCGCAAGAACCTGAGCGACGAGCCGTGGCGGCGATCGTGAAGACTGCAGTCATATCTACGGCCTCTGAGTGGAGCCACTGGAGCTCCGGGCCATGATGGGTTGGAGCTGGCGCGCCCAGAAGTGGGCGGTGCCGCAGGCCTCGAGCAGGACGAGCGCCGGTTGGCGCTTGGCGAAAAAGGGCAGCAACTGGGTCCGGGAGAGTCGGCGAGACTCTGCCACCTTGCCGGGATGCCGCGACACCGCCACCTGAAACACGTTCTTTGCGAGATCTACTGCGATGGTCGTAGACTGCATAGCGGACTCCTCCTTTCGGTTGGCACCGGCGACTCTGGCACATCGATGCCGTCTGAGTCGCAGGAGGAGTCCATCCCATCATCATAAGAAAGCCACGCTCTCGTGGCTCCGATGAAGCGATGAGGCGGCCCTCCCTCCCCGATCGTGACTTGGCGGCTTCCCCCGTTGGGGAGATGCTCGGGTTGATATCGAGACCTGGGCGTCGAGCCCCAGCGAGGGAGTACCGCAATGCAACGATATCGCGGGTTGGACGTGCACTCCGAGAGCTGCACCGTGAGCGTGCTCGGCGAGGCGGGCAAGGAGGTGCGGCGGGACGTGGTGGAGACCAATGGGCAGGCGTTGGTCGGCTTGCTCGAGCAGATCCCTGGGACGCTCCACCTGTGCGTGGAAGAGGGCGAGTGGAGCCAGTGGCTCTACGAGATCCTCTCGCCGCATGTGGCGAAGATGGTCGTGGTCTGGGCGGAGAGCAAGCGCGGAGCGAAGAGCGATGCGATCGACGCTCGCGGGCTCGCCGAGCGACTGCGGACCGGGCGGCTGGGGCGAGTGGTCTACAAGGCCGCCAGGGAGTACGGCCGCCTGCGCGAGCTGGCGCGGGTGTATGGGCTGCTGACGCGCGCTGTGGCGCGCACGAAGAACCGGATCAAGAGCTTGTTCCGGCGGCGTGGGGTGCCGTGTTCAGGCGCCGCGATCTATCACGCCGAGGTGCGGGAGAAGCGGCTCGCGGCGCCGCCGCCGGCGATGCGGCAGGCGGTGGAGCTGTTGGGGTTCGAGCTCGAGTGCCTCGAGGAGCTGAAGGCCGAGGCGGAAGCAGCGATGCTCGAGGAGGCCGGCCGGTACCGCATTGCGCGGCTTCTCGAGACGGCTCCTGGAATGGGACCCATCCGGGTGGCGCAGATGCTGCCGATCGTCGTCACTCCACACCGCTTCCGGACCAAGCGCGTGTAGGCTTGACATCGCTTTCTATGGACCTCGCTCAACCGGACGCCCAACAGCCGGCTTCGCCGTTTGTCGGTCGCCGATTAGCTCGAACGTTGGCCGGCGGGACACGAGACGGAGGAGGAAGTCATGAGTAAGAAGGGAAGTGACCCGGACAGAGTCAGTCGTCAGAGCGCCTCGATTTTCGGCCTTGGCATCGGCGAGGCACATAAAACGACGATTCACAAGGGTGGTGCCACCTACTCGGGGAAGGGCACCAGCCGCAGTGCTGCTGACAAGGAGGCGGGCGACAAGTACCGTAAGGGCTACAAGGATCGGTAGCCAGGGTTCGACGTGCGGGAGGCGGCCAACCTCTCGTTGCACCGCACGCCGCGGAGCGAGCCGCCTCGCGGATCAGTTCCCGCGGGCCGAGTACTTCGAGGTGAGCACCGAGGGCGGGAGGATCGTGCTGCGGCCGGTCGAGGTCGAGCCACTCGGTCGCGTCCAGGAGAAGTTGGCCGAGATCGGGCTCGACGAGGATGACATCCGCGCCGCCGTCGAGTGGGCGCGGACTGGCCCGGTCAGTCGTAGCGAATCCGTTCAGGCCCCGTGGCGCGCGCCTCAGGCGCCTGACCGCCCGCCGCGCAGCACCTCCCGGTGCTGGCGCCAGGCGGCGCGGGCGGCGGCGAGGTCTTCGCGGGTCAGGCCGAGCTCGCTCGCCACCTGGCGGATGACGGTCTCCTCGACTCCCGAAACCGAGTCGTCGGCCGCCGAGACCTCGAACAGGCAGTCGAGCAGCTCCCGGCGCTGCTCGCGGGTCGCGAGCTGCCGGAACTCGCGGGTGACCAGGAAGTCCTCGGTGCCGCCGGCGGCTTCGGCCTGCGCCTTGGCGATCGCGACCGCCAGCGCCGCCTGCGGCTCCGGCAGGTGACCGCGCGCGACCAGGATGCGCTCCATCCGGCGGGTCTCCTGGTCGGAGATCGTGAGGTCGGCGTGGGCGACCCGCGAGAGGATGTAGGCGAAGGCCGCCAGGTAGCGGGCCTGCTCGGGTGGGAGCGTGTCGAGCCGGCGGACGATCTCGCGCACGGTGTCCGTCTCTCCGGCCCCGGCGGCGGCGGCTCCCCTGCGGCCCAGCAGCTCCCAGATCGACATCGACGTCCGTCCGTCTCGCGCACCGGTTGTCCCACAGATGCCACCAGCCCGCACCTTACGGTCGGGCTTCTCTGCGGGACAACGACTTGACAGAAGCTTGGCGCATCCTTACACTGCGCCGGTTTCGCTCAGGGCAAGTGCAGAGCCTGGCTGCCGAGGCTCCCGAAGTCAATGGGGGCAGGTGCTCGCTGCTCGTCGACGACAGGTCCGGTTGTGGACCGTTTCAGATACGTCCTCTGTCCCTCTAAGGAGAACTCAAGGATGAGCAAGAGAGCGGTTTCCCTCATGGCCGTCCTGCTGCTGCTCGCGGCGGGCGCGGCATCGGCCGAGCAGTACGTGCTGACGGCTCCCGGCAAGTGGAAGCAGAGCCACAGCGATGCGGTCGCCGCCGCCGGCGGCACCCTGGTGTGGTCGCACGGCGGCAGCGGCTTCGGCGTCGCCACCTCGGACAACACCAACTTCCTCGCCAACCTGCAGGCGATCGGCGGCTTCCAGAGCGCGGCGGCCGACATGGTGGTCGACTGGGTGGGACCGATGGCGGTCGAGGAAGGGCTGACCGACCAGTCGGTGAACACGAGCAACGACCGCTTCTTCCCGATCCAGTGGAACATGCAGGCCATCCAGGCTCCGGCCGCCTGGGCCGCTGGCTGCACCGGCGACGGCGTGCGGGTTGCGGTCATCGACGGCGGCATCTTCTCCGCGCACCAGGACCTCGTCGCCAACCTCGACGTCGCCTGCTCGGCCTCGTTTGTCCCCGGCCAACCGTTCAACAACGACACCGGCACCTTCTGGCACGGCACGCACGTGGCGGGCATCATCGCTGCGGCGGACAACACCGTCGGCACCGTCGGCGTCGCTCCCGACGCCACGATCATCGGCGTCAAGGCGCTGCACGGCGGCAGCGGCACGTTCGGCGCCGTCATCGGCGCCATCCTCTACTCCGCCGATCCGGCGGCCTTCGGCGCCACCAGTTGCGCGCGCGCCGACATCATCAACATGAGCCTCGGGGCCCAGTTCAACATGAACGAGCCCGGCGCCGGCCCCCTGGTTGCGGCGCTCAACCAGGCCGTGAACTTCGCCGGCAGCAAGGGCGTGCTGGTCGTCTCGGCGGCCGCCAACAGCGGCATCGACTACGGCCAGGCCGGCAACCTCACGGTGACGCCGTGCCAGGCCGGCAGCGGCATCTGCGTCTCGGCGACCGGCCCCATGGGCTTCGCCCTCGGCGCCACCAACTTCCGCCGTCCCGCCTCCTACAGCAACTTCGGCGAGGGGCTGGTCTCGGTCGCCGGCCCGGGCGGTGACTTCGTGCTGCCGGGCAGCGCGATCTGCACCATGGCGACCAACGGCGCGCCGACCACCAACTTCTGCTGGGTATTTGACCTGGTGCTCGCCCCCTGCCGCGGCACCACCACCAACAACTACTGCTTCGCCGCCGGCACCAGCATGGCGACGCCGGCCACGGCCGGCGTGGCGGCGCTGATCCTGGGCAACAATCCCGGGATGTCGGTTGGCGCCCTCAAGACCGCCCTCTACCAGAGCGCCGACGACGAGGGCAAGGTCGGCAACGACGAGTTCTACGGTCACGGGTTCGTGAACGCCGCCAACGCCTGCGCGCAGTAGGCGACCCGCCTCGCAAGTGCTTGATTCGAGGGGGGCTCCGGCCCCCCTCGCCGTTTCTGCCACGGCAGAAATACCCCCGCCCCCCGGCGTGTTACACTTGCCGTACTTCAAGCGAAGTGAAGCCGTGCGCGGCGACCTGCGCCGCCAGGGCCCTCGACTGATCGCGCGTTGCTCCGGAGGCTAGAGGACCCATGCAGTTCCGCAGGACCGTTGTTCTCCTCCCCCTGCTCGCCCTGCCCGTAGCGCTCTCGTCGTTCACCCCGGTTTCCCGCCATGGCGGCGCGGCGCCGCCGCCCGCGGCCAGACCGGCGGCGGCCCCGGCCTTCGACCCGGCCCCCTACGCCGCCGCCGCCGCGGCGCTCCGGGCGGGTGACGCCGAACGGGCGCAGCGCCTGCTCGCGCGGGCGGCCGCCGGCCGGCCGGGCCGCATGGGACAGGTCCTCGTGCTCACCGCCCTCTACGCCCAGGCCTCCGGCGACGCCGGCCAGGCGCGGGAGCTCTTGGCGGCGGCCCCCAAGAACGGTCCCCTCGAGGACTGGCGCCTCTTTCTGCTCGCCGAGCTGGCCGACGAGGACGGCGACGAGGCGGCCGCAGCGGCGGCCCTCGAGCGGCTCCTCGCCAACTGTCCGACCTCGCCGCTGCGGCCGCAGGCCTACGTCACCGCGGCGCGGCTGGCGGACGAGGACGGCGAGGAGCGCCGCGCCCTGGCGCTCGTCGAGGCCGCCCGCGCCGAGGGGGTGGAAGGCAAGAGCGCGGCCGCCCTCGAGCACCTGGCCTGGCGCATCGGCCACCACCTCGACGACGAGTCGGTGCGCGAGAGCGCGGCCCGCCGCCTGCTCGTCGAGGCGCCGCTCGACGCCGGTCATCTCAAGGTCGCCGACACCTTCCGCGCCTTCGACGGCACGCTCGACCTCGCGGCCGTGCTCTCGGTTGACGAGGTGAAGCGCCGCGCGCTCACCTTCCTCGACCGCGCGCAGCTCCCCGACGCCGCGCTCTCCGTGCTCGACGGTCTGCCGGAGGGGGAGCGCGACCTCGAATGGCACCTGCTCAAGGCCCGCGCCCTGACCGGTTCCCGCCGCGGCGCCGAGGCGCTCGCCCTGCTCGCACCCCTCGCGGCCGCCGAGCGGCCGCTCTCGGCCCGCCTCGAGTGGGAGCGCTCGCTCGCCGCCGCCTCGCTTGCCGAGCGCAGCGGCCGCGCCGAGCGGCACGGCTTTCTGCAAGCCTCATACCGGCACCTCAGCCGCGCCGCCCGCCTGGCGGAGCCGTCGCCGGCCGCCTCCCGCGGCCCGCGCCCGGAGCTGCTCGACCTCTCCGCCGAGGCGCTGCGCGATCTTGCCGCCGACCTCATGGACGCCGGCCTCTTCGACGAGGCGGTCGACACGCTGCGCATCCTCCGCCTGCTCGACCCGCGCGACACGACCGGCGCCGATGCGCTCTGGGAGCGCGGCTGGCGCGCCTACCGCAACGACGACGCGACCACCGCCGTCGGCACCTGGACGGCGCTCGCTGAGCTTTACCCCGAGGACGGCGATGCGCAGCGCGGCGCCTACTGGAAGGCGCGCGCCCTCGAGGACCTGGGCGAGACGGAGCGGGCGCGCGAGCTCTATCGCGAGCTGATCGCCACCTCCGACACCGCCGATTTCTACAGCCGCCAGGCGCTCGGCCGCCTCGGCGGCGACGCCCTGCCGGGCGACCTGCGGCCGGTGGTGGAGGTCGCCGGCCCGTGGCGGATCGACCCCACGCTCCAGCGGGCGAAGCTCCTGACCGACCTCGGGCTCGACGAGATCGCGCTGCGCGAGCTGGAGCTGGTCGCCGACACCGCCGACGCCCGCGACCTGCTGGCGGTGCGGGCCATCATCGCGGGCCGGCAGGGAGAGCGCGCGAGCAGCCTGCAGATGCTGCGCGCCGCCTTCCCCGCCCTCGGCGGTGCGCGCCAGGGGAGCGTCCCCGAAGAGGTGCTCCTCGCCTACTACCCGCTCCTCTACGCCGACACCATCCGCGTCGAGGCCGAGCGCCACCACCTGCCGCCCTCGCTCGTCGCCGGGGTGATCCGGCAGGAGAGCGCCTTCGACCCGCGCGCCACGAGCCCGGTCGGCGCGCGCGGCCTGATGCAGCTCATGCCCGGCACCGCGCGCGAGATGTCGCGCAAGCTCGGAGTGCGCTACGATCCCTCGCGTCTGTACGACCCGGAGTTCAGCGTGCGCCTGGGCACCGCCTATCTGCGCGAGCTGATCGACCGCTTCGACAGCGTGGAGCTGGCGCTCGCCGGCTACAACGGCGGCCCCAACCGGATCCGCCGCATGTGGGAGGAGGGGCACGGGGAGCTCGACTCGTTCGTCGAGACCCTCTCGCTCGAGGAGTCGCGGAACTACGTCAAGCGCATCCTGGTCCTCGCCGACAGCTATCGGCAGCTCTACCCCGACGGAGCGTGGTCCGTCGGGACCTAGGGCTCGATCCGCGCCGCCAGGCAGCGGTTTTGCAGTCGTTTTGCGCCAACCCGGAAAGCCACGCGACCAGACCAAGGAGGAATCATGAATCTGTACGTGGGGAACCTGTCCTACCGACTCACGGAGGACGAGCTGCGGCAGGCCTTCGAGGAGTACGGCCAGGTCTCGTCTTGCACCATCATCAAGGACCGCGCGACCGGCGAGTCCAAGGGGTTCGGCTTCCTCGAGATGCCGGAACGCTCCGAGGCCGAGAGGGCGATGCAGAACCTCAACGGCCAAGACCTCAAGGGACGCAAGCTGAACGTCAACGAAGCGCGGCCGCGCAGCGAGTCCGGCGGCGGTGGCGGCGGGCGCGGGGGCTACGGCGGCGGCGGTGGCGGCGGGCGCGGGGGCTTCCGCGAGAGCGGCGGACGGGACAGGTACTAGACCAGGTCCGGTAAGAACTTCCCACCTCGACCTTCGCAAGGCATCGCGACGGCACAGGACGCGGCGGCGGGCCGCGACGGCGGAGCTGTGCTCGCGCCTGATATCTTGACCTCGCCCCGGAGGAGCCCACATGCTGGCCGAACGCATCCCCGCTATCCAGCAGGCGCTCGCCGAGAGCGGCGCCGACGCCTGGCTCTTCGCCTGCTTCCAGTTGAACGACCCGGTGAGCCTGGACCTGCTGGGGCTCGGCGAGCGCCTGGTGACGCGGCGCTGCTACTACCTGGTGCCGCGGCAGGGCGAGCCGCGCAAGCTGGTCCATGCCCTCGAGCCGGCGATGCTCGAGCACCTGCCGGGAGCGACGGCCTCCTATCTCACCTGGCGCGAGCACCGCGAGGGCGTCGCGGCCCTGGTCGGGGGCTGCCGCCGGCTCGCCGCGCAGTACAGCCCGAAGAACGAGCTGCCTTCGGTGTCGCGGCTCGACGCCGGCACCGCCGAGCTGCTGCGCGAGGCCGGCGCCGAGCTGGTCTCCGCCGCCGACTTGGTGCAGCGCTTCGCCGCCACCTGGAGCGACGAGCAGCTCGCCGGCCACCGCCGCGCCTGCGCCGAGCTCCATCGCATCGTGCTCGCCGCCTTCGACCGCGCCCGCGCCGCCCTCGCCCGCCGCGAGGAGCTCGACGAGTACACCCTGCAGCGCTTCATCGTCGAGGCTTTCGACCAGGCCGGGCTGTGGGCCGAGGCCGACCCGATCGTGGCCGTCAACGCCCACAGCGCCGATCCGCACTACCAGCCCGGCGCCGAGGGGTCGTGGCCGATCCGCGCCGGCGACTTCCTGCTCATCGACCTGTGGGCGAAGGAGCTGCGGCCCGGCAGCGTCTACGCCGACATCACCTGGTGCGGCGTCTGCGCCGCGGCGCCGACCGCGCGGCAGCAGGAGGTCTTCTCGGTGGTGGCCGCCGCCCGCGACGCCGCCTGGGAGCTGGTGCGCGGCCGCTACCCGGCGCAGACGGTGCGCGGCTTCGAGGTGGACGACGCGGCGCGCGAGACGATCCGCCGCGCCGGCTACGGCGAGCGGTTCATCCACCGCACCGGGCACTCGATCGGCGTCGCCGACCACGGCCAGGGCGCCAATATGGACAATCTGGAGACCCACGACACCCGCCCGCTCCTCGCCATGACCGGCTTCTCGATCGAGCCCGGGATCTACCTGACCGGGGACTTCGGCGTCCGCAGCGAGATCAACGTGGCGCTGACCGCCGAGGCGGCCGAGATCACCGGCGGCGAGCCGCAGCGCGAGCTGCTGCGGCTGCTCGCGTAGGGACGGACCGCCCCCGCGGTGCCGGAGCAATGAATCTTCTCGGCCGCGGTAAAGTCGGAGAGTCGCTTCCCGAGGTCCCGCGCGAACAGCACCCCGGCGCCGAGTGGCGCGCCGACTCGCTCGCCCGCAGCCGGCACGCCCGCCTCGACACCTCCGTCGAGCCGCCCGTCGCGACCGACCCCGAGCGCGCCGCCGCCCTCTGCGCCGAGATCTGCCGCGCCGCGCTCGGCGATTTCGCTCCGGCGCTGCTGCTCGTGGCGCCGGCCGAGCGGCCGCGCCTCCAGGCGTTGGTCGCCTACGCCCGGACGCTCTTCGACTTCGCGCGCGACCACGGCGTCGAAGGCGAGCGCTTGGCGCAGCTCAACCGCTGGCAGTTCGCGCTCGAGAGCGCTCTCGACGGCGAGCCGGCGGGGCAGCCGATCGACCTCGCCATGGCGCGCGAGCACGCCCGGCGTCCCTGGCCGCCGGCGGCCCTCGACCGGCTCTCGGCCTGCGCCCGCCTTCAGGTGATGCAGCCGATGCCGGGGACGGCGGAGGTGGTGGAGCGCCGGGCGGTGGAGCTGGCCGGTGCGGCGGCCGAGGCGCTGCTCGGCCGGCCGGGCGGCGAGGAGCTGGTGGCCTTCGCTGCGGCGCTGGTGCGCCTCCATTCCCTGCAGAACCTCGCGAGCGCGCGCGCCAGGAACCGCTGGCCGCTGCCGGCGAGCGAGCTGCCCGCGCGCGACCTCGAGCCGGCGGAGCTGCCGCCCGCCGCCGTCCGCGCGGCGGTGCGGCGCGAGTGCGAGCGGCTGCGGCCGCTCCTGCTGCGGGCGCCGCGCGCCCTCGCCGGGCTCGACCCCGCCTACCGCCGCGCCGCGCTCTTCGCCCTCCTCGCCGCGCTCTCCCTCCTGGCACGCATCGAACAGGCCGGCAGCACGCTTCTCAGCCGGCCGCCGCGCCTCGGCCTGGCGGCTCGGCTCGCGCTGCTCCTGCGAGCGCGCTGGGGAAAGCTCAGGTAGACACGAGCAGCGGAGTCCGTGGTGATGCTCTCCCTCGAGGACTACAATGCGCTCGAAGAGACGGCCTACCTGTTGCGCAGCCCGAAAAACGCGAAGCGTCTGCTCGAGGCAATCGCCGATCTCGAACGGGGTCGGGGAACGGAACGAGCGCTCGCCGAGTGAAGCTGATCTTCTCCGAGCAGGCCTGGGAGGACGATCTGTATTGGCAGAAGACCGACCGTAAGGTCCTGGCAAGGATCAACACGCTCATTCAGGACATCCAGCGTGAGCCGTCGAGCGGGATCGGCAAACCGGAGCCTCTCAAGCACGGCTTTGCAGGGTACTGGTCGCGCCGCATCAACGACGAGCACAGGATCGTCTACCGAATCAAAGACGACTCCGTTCTCATCGCTCAGCTCCGCTATCACTACTAGCGGCCCGCCCCACAGCCGGACGCCCGGCACATGGCCCGGGCGCTACGACGCCGGCTCGACCAGGATCTTCGAGGCGGCGCGCAGGCCGAGCGAGAGGCGCTCGCCGCCGTCGAGCAGGTGCAGCTCGACGGCGTCGGCCGCCGGGTCGCGCGACTCGACCTGCAGCCGGCTCCCGGGCTTCAGCCCGCGCCGCTCGGCGAGCTGCAGGAAGTCGCGGCTCTGGTCCTCGATCCGCGCCACCCGCAGCGGCTGCCCGAGCGCGCAGTCGGCGAGGCTCGCCAGCACCGGCGCCTCGACGACGCCGTGCGCGTCCGGGATCGGATCGCCGTGCGGGTCGGCGGAGGGGAACCCCAGCATCTCGTCCATGCGCTCGACCAGCCGGTCGGAGACCGCGTGCTCCATGCGCTCGGCCTCGGCGTGGACCTCGCTCCAGTCCATCCCCATGACGTTGACCAGGAAGAGCTCGATCAGGCGGTGGCGGCGCAGGACGTGCGCGGCGAGCTGGCGGCCCGGCGGGGTGAGGAGGACGCCGCTGTAGGGCTCGTAGGCGAGGAGGCCGCTATCGGCCAGGGTCTTGACCATCGCCGTCACCGTGCCCGGCGAGACGCCGAGACCGGTCGCGATCTGTCCCATGGTCACCAGCGCGCCCGGCGCCCGCTGCTCCTCGAGCAGGATGCACTTCAGGTAGTCCTCGACGGTGCTGGTGGGCATCCGGCCGCCAAGCGTAGCGCAGTCGCCGCGCGCGCGCCGGGAGCGAGAGCGCAGAGCCGGTGAGAGACCCGGGCGTGCGTCCGAAAACGCCCGGGACGTGGCCCGGGCGCTACGGGGCGGTCACCGCCAGGCGCTCGGCGGGAGCTGCGGTCGTCTTCGCGGCGGCCCCGGCCTTGCGGGCGCGCGCCTGCTGCGAGCGGTAGAGCTGGACCAGGAAGTCGTAGAGCACCATCTCGTGCTCGGGTCCGGCCGAGCGGCTGAGCCGGTTGACGAACATGTGGACGTAGCTCGGCACGATCTCGGCGAGCTGCGGCCGCAGCCGGCCGCGGCGATCGCGGGCGTGGAGCTCGGCGACGACCGGCGCCAGCGCCGCCGAGCGCCGGGCCAGGGCGGCGAGCCCGGGCTGGGCCTCCTCCGGCATCCCCTCGCGGCCGGCGAGGAGGCGCTCGAGCGCCGCGCGCAGCGGCCGCAGCCGGTCGGCCACCGGCTCGCGCAACGCCTCGTGGCGCCAGCGCCCGGCGACGCCGGCGCGGCCCCGCTCCGCCAGCCGCTGCTTGGCTTCGAGGTCGTAGCCGAGGTCGTCGAGCAGGCGATCCATGCCGGCGAGGATCAGGCGCCAGCGCAGGTCGGCACCGGCGTCGCTGGTGAGCGACTCGAGCATGGCGACCACCGCCTCGCTGTCATGGAAGAAGAGCTCCTCCGCCAGCTCGATGCCGCCGTCGCCGCCGTAGCGCTCGACCTCGCGCTCGTAGGTGTCGAGCTGGCATTTCCAGGCCGAGCCGGCGTCGAGCAGCCGGGCGAAGGCGTCCTCGAGCAGCGGCTGCACCTCCGCGCGCAGCCGCTCGGGGGCGCCGCGGAAGCGCACCCGCAGGTGCCAGTGCGGATCGCTGAAGCGGATGAAGAACCAGCCGTCGGCGGCGCCGGCCGCGAGCGCCCGGCGGGCGAGCGGCCCGATCTCGTCGCGCAGCACCTGGTCGGCGGTCGCGGTGCCGGCGTAGAGCTTGGCGTAGAGCCAGGCGGAGCCGGGCGGGAAGGTCCGCGCCGGCGCCGCGCCGGGCTCGGCGCGTGCCGCGGGCGGCGGGACCTCGACCAGCGAAAGCTCGGCTCGCGGCGCGGCGACTTCCGCGGCCGGCCGCCGCACGAACGGCACGACGATCTCGTGAAAGAACCGCCCCTCGGGCCCTTCGGCGCACAGCTCGTCGGGCGTCGGATAGAGCTCGGTGAGCACGACCTCCTCGCGGCTCTTGACCAGGTCGACCACGGCGTCGAGAGAGAGCGGGTTCGCGAAGTCGAGCAGCAGCTCGTTGTCGCCGTCGACGAGGGCGACGAAGCGCGGCATCCGCCGCTCGCGCCGCCACTGCTGCGCCAGCCGGTAGCGCGCGGCGCCGGTCGCCTTGGCCAGCGGCTCGAGGTCGCTCTTGAGCAGCAGCCAACGCGCACGCGAGAGCACCAGCCGTCCCGTCACCACGCGCGGCAGGAACGGCGCCGCCGCGAGAGCGCCCCAGCTCCAGGTCGCGCCCCCCATGCGCCCTTGGCCCTGGAGCGAGGCGAGGAAGCGATAGAGGCCGAGGCTCTCGCGGGCGGTGTTGTGGGCGTTGGTCAAGCGCGGGACGACCTCGCGCCCGAGGCGCCGCGAGCGCAGGCGGATGCGCTCGCCGAGCACGGTGACCAGCAGGTCGTCGGCCGGGATCTGGCCCTCCGGCGGCACTCCGGAGCGGCCGAGGAAGGGGATCTCGTAGCGGCGCAGCAGCGGCCGGGCGAGGATGTTGCCGATGCGGCCCTCGGGCAGGTGCACGATCTCGGCGAAGACGGCGTCCGGCGCCAGCGCCTCCTCCGCCGCCAGGTGCGCCTCGACCCCGGCGCGCAGCTCCTCGTCGATGTGGCAGAAGCGGCCGAGGATGCGCGCCCCCGAGGGTCCGGCGGCGTGCTCGACGATGAGCCGGAAGTCCCCCCGCTCGAGCGCCTCGGGCGAGCCGGCGACGAGCGTCGCCATGGCGTGGAAGGCGTCGGGTAAGGGTGGCCGCTCGGGGATCTCCAGCCGCTCGAGGTCGCCGTCGCCGAGCGCCATCTCGGTCTTACCGCTGCCGAGCGTCTCGGCGAGGAGCCGCAGCAGGATCGCCTCGCGGCGGGCCCAGGCGGTCGTCGGGCGCTCGACGCGGGGCCGGAAGACGAGGCCCGAGAGCAGCGGCGAGGCCTCCGCCGCCGCCTGGTTTGAGCGCTCGTAGCCGATCCCGCTCTCCTCATCCAGGGCGGCGAGCAGCGGCACCTCCCGCCCCTCGCCGTAGCGGTCGCGGAAGGTATTGCGGAAGTCCTCGAGCGGGCCGCCTCCCCAGGCCGCGGCGACGCGGTGCAGGATCTCGACGCCGCGCAGGATCTCGGCGGCGACGGCCTGGTCGACGGCGACCTCGCGCGCCGGCTTGACCAGGTCGACCTGGAAGAGGCGCGACATCTCGACCGGCACGCCCAGCGGCTCGAGCGCGCGGGCGATCTCGCCGTAGCGCGCGGCGGGCGAGCCGAGGCCGCCGGCGTCGATCTCCGCCAGCGCGCGCTCGGCGCCCGCCAGGCGCTCCGCGGCCGCGGCGGCCGGGGGCAGCTCGGCGAGCTGGCGCAGGAGCCCCGGGGTGCTCTCCTCGCCGGTCACCGGCAGGGCGAGCTCGGGGAGCAGGATCTGATTGTCCACGAGGTCGTGGAGGAAGGCCTCGGCGTCGTCGAGGGTGATCTCGCCTTCGGGATCGTCGGCGACCAGCGCCGCGGCGAGGTCGCGCAGCCGGGCGCCGCCGGCGGCGCGCTCGAGGGTGCTCGCCAGGGCGTCGAAGGCGTCGACGGCGACCAGGTGGTAGGTGCGCAGGCGTCCGGCCAGGCGCGCCTCGGCGTAGCGCAGCCGCCCGGCGGCCGCGTGGAGACTCGAGTTCGGACGGAAGAGGATCTCGGTGCGCACCGCGGCGTCGCGCGTCAGGTGGTCGCAGAGCGCGAAGAGGTAGTCCATGTCGAGGCGGCTGTGCCGGCGATAGGCCCGGCGCTCGGCGACCGCGAGCCGCCGGCCGTCGCCGACCGTGCCGGCCGTGCAGCCGGAGAAGAGACCGAAGGGAGTCGGCCGCGAGGCCATGCGCAGGAAGTAGCGCACCAGGCCGTGCTCGGTCCGCGCGCCCTTCTTGCCCTCGGGCTCGCGGTGCCAGTGACCGAGGCTCTGCACGAGGTCCGGCGAGGCGAGGAAGATCGCCTCGGCGATCTCGGGCCGCTCGAGCAGCGCGCGCAGGCGCTCGCGGAGGAGAGCGCGGTCGCGGGCAAGCGCCGCGGCCAAGGCGGCCTCGTCGTCCCCGGCCTCGGGGGCCAGCAGGTCCGCGCTCCAGGCCTCGATCTCCTCGAAGGGGAGGAGCGGTGTGCGCAGCACGAGGACGCCGGAGGCGGCGTAGTCCTGGTCGAGGCTCATCGCGCGCCGTTCCCGCTCGACAGCAGCATCACCCGATCCCACGCCGGCTCGACGTCGCTCACCGCCGCGAGCAGCGCCAGCCCGACGCCGGCCGCGCCGTTCAAGAAGCTGGGGTCGGCCCGCCAGGCGTCGCCGTTGACCGCGTCGCTGATCCAGTTGAGGTACCCCGCGATGCCCTGCCCCGGGCGCCGGATCGCCAGCGTGTGCTCGAGCCACTCGAGAGCGGCCGCCTTGAGCAGCGGATCGCCGGTCGCGTGGTGGAGGCGCAGGAACATGTGACTGATGCCGGCGGTGCCGTGGCAGAGACAGGCGTCGACGACCCGTCCGGCCTGGGGCGTCCGCCCCGCCGCGAGATGGGCGAGGGCGATGGCCTCGCGCTCCCACTCCGGGCGGTCGAAGCTGCGCGCCGCCGCGAGCAGGACGGCGGCGATGCCGAGATCGCCGTAGCACCAGCCGGTGCGCGACGGCACGGGCTCGGCGTCGGGGATGAGGAAGGCGGGAAACACGGAGTCGCCGCCCGCGGGCAGCCGCTGGGCGAAGAGCCAGCGCACGGCGCCGTCGGCCAAGCGCGGGAGGCGCGGGTCGTTGACGCCGGCGCGCTGCGCGGCGGCGAGGAAGCCGAGGACGCCGGGGATGCCGTGGGCGACGCCGAGGTTGTAGCAGCCGTTCCGGAACTGCGGCCGGCGCAGCGAGATCCATTCCGGGATGGTCCACCAGGTACACCCGGCCGCGGTCTCCTGGACCGTCGCCTCGAGGTGGTCGACGACGCAGGTCAGCAGCTCGCGGGCGTCCGGATGCGGCAGCCGCTCGAGCAGGTAGATGCCGAAGCCCGCGACGCCGCGGACGATCTCGAACGGCATGATCGCGCGCCGGTTGGCGAGGAAGGCGCGAAGCGCCGCGTCGATCTCGGTCATGTCGTCGTCGCCGCCGAAGAACTCGCGGGTCAGGTGCGTGCTGACCCAGCCGACGCCGCAGAACCCGCTGTAGAGCGACGGCTCGAGCGGAGCGTCGGCCATGGCCTCGATGGCGTCGCCCAGGATGTCGAGCGCGCGCTCGGCGGCGCCCGCATCGGGCCGTGCCGCCTCGAGGTAGGCGAAGAACAGCGCCAGCCCCATCTTGCCGCCGGAGAGCATCGGGTCCGCCAGGTTGACGTCGGGCACGACGGAGGCCACGTCGCCGGCGAGGGCGCGCTCGATCTCCTCGATCGAGGCCCAGGCGCGGCGGCTGGTGTCGGCGTCGGTGATCGGTTGCCACATCGGTCTCACCTCGAAATTTACGGAGTGCCGGCCGGGGCCGCACGGAGCTCGCGGCGGTCCCGGCCGGCGGAACGCTTCAGGAGAGCTCGCCCGAGCTCAGGCGGGCTCCCCCGGATCGGCTCAGCAGCAGTTGGAACAGTCGGTCGTGTAGCCGGTGCAGCTGTCCGTCGCGCAGTGACACTCGCTGGCGTAGGTACAGCCGCTGGTGGTGCCGCAGCAGGTGGTGGTCGCGCCGCCGACCGCCGCCGCGAGCTCGCGCTCGGACAGGTTGCGGAGCGTCTCCTTGCTGAGGCTGAGCCTTCTGCCGATCTGCTTCTTCATCTACATCTCCTTTGGACTGCGGTTGGGCGGTGCCTGCCGCCGGCTCGGACCCGGCGCTCTCCCTGTCCCCGCGCGGACTGGAGCAGGAGATCGCTCGGCCGGAGCTGGAGCGGCGCATGCACCGCGGTTGACCGGAGGCGGGCGCTCATGACGCCGCCTCTCGGGGACTGCCACCGCCGGTCTCTGCCGGCGGAGGTTGAAGCGTGGCGTTGGCGAGCTGGGCGGCCGCGAGCTGCTGGTACAGCCCGGGGCGCTCGGCCAGCTCGTCGTGGGTGCCGGCGTCGACGATGCGGCCGCGATCGAGGACGAGGATCCGGTCCGCGTCGCGGATCGTGCTCAGGCGGTGGGCCGCCACGATGCGGGTCATCGCCAGCCGCTGGAGGTTGCGCTGCACCTTCTGCTCGGTGACGGCGTCGAGGGCGCTCGTCGCCTCGTCGAGGATGAGCACCGCCGGCCGCGTCACCAGCGCCCGGGCGAGCGCGATGCGCTGCCGCTGGCCGCCCGAGAGCGAGGCGCCGCCGTCGGCGAGCACCGTCTCGTAGCCCATCGGCAGCGCGGCGATGTCGTCGTGGATCTCGGCCAGCTTGGCGGCCTCCACCACGCGCTCGAGCGGCAGCGCCGGGTCCTGCAGCGCGATGTTGGCGCGGATGCTGGTGCCGAAGAGGAACGACTGCTGCGGCACGTACGCCAGGTGGCCGCGCAGCCAGTCGCGCGGCAGCTCCGCGAGCGGGCTCCCGTCGTAGAGCACGTGGCCGGCCTGGGCGTCGAGGAGGCCGGCGACGACTCCGGCGAGCGTCGACTTGCCCGAGCCGGAGGCTCCGGCCACGGCGACGAGCTGCCCGGGCTCGACCGCGAAGGAGACGTCCTCCAGCGCCGGCGGCACCAGCGGCCCATAGCGGAAGGTGACCGCTTCCAGAGTGATCCGGCCGGCGAAGACCGCGGGGCGCGGCCACTCCAGGCCGTCGGGCTCGGCGGGTGTGGAGAGCACGTCGTCCAGGCGCTCGAGATAGCTGCCGAGAAGCTGGAACTGGGCGGCGTTGGTGACCAGCATCGAGAGCGGCGCGAGGAAGCCGCTCGCCAAGGCGGCGAGCGAGAGCATGGTGCCGAGCGTCAGGTCGCCCGCCATGACCCGCGCTCCGCCGTAGAGCAGGACGGCGAGCGGCGAAGCGAGGGCGAGACCGTCGACGAGGGCGTTGACGAGCGCGTCGAGGCGGCCGCGGGCGAGCGAGGCGTTGAGCTCGCGCACGAAGAGGTGCGACCAGGTGTCGACCGCCCGCCGCTCGGCGCCGCAGGCCTTGAGCGCCTCGATGCCGGCGAGGAGCTGGACCTGGTAGCCCTGCGACGCCGCCTGCGCCTCGAGCGCCTCCGAGGTGAGCCGCCGGCGGCGGCGCATGGCGCCGATCAGGATCGCCACCCGGACCACCGCGAGGCCGGCGACCAGCGCGCCGAGACGGAGATCCGCCAAGAGCAGCAGCGCGAGGTACGACGCCACCATCAGCCCGTCGAGCGCGCCGGAGAGGACGGCGGAGGTGAGGATCTCGCGGATGGTGGCGTTGCTCGCCAGGCGCGTCAGCAGGTCGCCGGCCGACCGCTGCTGGAAGAAGGCGAACGGCAGGCGCACCAGGTGCTCGACGAAGTCGAAGGAGAGCTGGGCGTCGATGCGGGTGCGCAAGGCGAGGAGGATGCGGGCGCGCAGCAGGGTGACGACGAGGGCGAAGCCGGCGAGCGCCACGGCGCCCAGGGCGAGCACCGTGAAGAGCCGGTGATCGCCGCGCGGGATGACGCGGTCGACGAGGAAGCCGGTCAGCAAGGGGACCGCGAGAGCGCCGAGCTGGAGCAGCACCGAGGCGACGAGAATGCGGGCGAGCGCCGCGTTGTGCCGCAGCACGCGGCGCAGGTAGCGGCCGAGGAGCGAGGAGCGCTGGCCGCCGGGCTCGAAGTCGGGGCCGGGCTCGAAGGTCAGCGCGACGCCGGTCAGCGCCCGGTCGAGCTCGGCGCGCAGCACGAAGCGGCGGCCGTAGCCGGGGTCGAGGATCCAGGCGCCGCGGCGCTCGAACCGCTCCAGCACCACGAAGTGGTTGAAGCCCCAGTGCAGGATGGTGCCGGGGTCGAGCAGGGCGAGGTCTTCCGGCTCGCCGACCTGGACGCCACGCCCGCGCAGGCCGAAGTGGTTCGCCGCGCGGAGCAGCGTCTGTGCGTCCAGGCCGTGACGGGCGCTTCCCGTCACCCGGCGCACCTGCTCGAGCGACACGGTCTTGCCGTGCCAGCCGAGGCTCATCGCCAGGCAGGCGGCGCCGCAGTCGGCAGCGGCCGCCTGCGGCACGTAGCGAAGGCGCCGGCGGCCGGTGCTGAGCGCCGCGAGGAGCGGCCGGGCCCCCGCGCCGGAAGGCCGCTCGAGCTCGTCCAGCGCCCGGCTGCGGAAGGGATTCCGCCGCGTCGCGGCGGCGGCCGGCGGCTCATCCGCTGCGGCCGCCGGGGCGGCATCGGCGCCGCCCGCGATCCACGGCGTCAGGTAGGGAGCGAGGTGTGCCGCAACGGTTTCGAGGGCCGCGGCCGCCGCCGGCTCGAACGCGGGCTCCGCGGCCGGGCGGAGCGCGGTCAGCACCGCCACGACCTCGCCGTCGCCGGCGCGCACGGGCACGGCGAGGAAGCGGTCGCTCGCTTCGCCATCCGGGTCGTCGAGGTCGCGGTCGAAGCGTGGGTCGTCGCCGATCCGGGGGAGACGGAGCGTGCGCCCGGTGCGGAGGACGAAGCTGACCAGCCCGACGGCCGGGCTGTGCCGCGTCTCCGCGTCGGCGGCCGGGGCCCACAGCGCCTGCCGCTCGCGGTCGAAGAGAACGCAGTGGCCGCGCCGGGCCCCAGCCGCGCGGGCTGCGGCCGCGCCGGCCGCGCCGGCGAGATCCGCCGCCGTCGCCGCGATCGCCAGCCGCTGGAGGGTGCCCGCGGGCAGCAGGCGATCGAGCGCGAGAGACGGGGGAGCGGCTTGTCCCGCCGCCGGGTCGGTCCGCTGCCGCAGGGCGCCGGCCGCGCTCGCGATCAGGCCGGCGGCGTCGGCGTCGGAGAGCGCAACGGGCGCGACGTAGAACAGCCCGTCGTCGTCGATCAGCTCCTGCAGCTCGGCGAGGTCACTGGCGCCGGCGAGCACGATGCTGAGGCAGGCGGTGCGCGGGGCGTCGCGCCGCAGCGTCGCGACCGCCGCCCGCACCTGCCGCGGCGAGGAGCCGGGGGCGAAACAGAGGACGGCGGCGGCATGCGCGGCGGCCTGCGCCGCGAGTCGACCGGCGCCATCCGCGGCGACCAGCGGGACGTCGCGGCCCGCGAGGAGCCGCTGCACGCCGGGCGGCGGCCCCTCCGGCCCGATCCAGAGGACCGGCACCGGCGCCGGCGGGCGGCACGCAGGGTCTTCGCTCTGCTCCTGGCTAAGGGATTCGCCCGAGCTCTGGCCGAAAGGCATGGAACTCCGTTGAGATCGACGAACAGGATCGTTTCACGTTATCGACATATACGCACGTCACGAGCTTCGCGTCCAAGCCCGCCGGCTGCCTGCCGGCGCCGGCAAGCGGCTCCATTGCGAAGATGCGCGAAATGGGGGCTGAAATCTGTCAGGCGCCGGCAACTTGGGGTGGCGAGCCGAGAGTCGAAGGCGGGCGCGAGGCCCGGCGCGCTCAGTAGCTCTCGCCGGGCCGAAGCGCCACGACCTCGCAGCGCACGCCGAGGTCCTCGAGCGCCGTCTCGAGCTGCTGCGGGGTGCCGGTCAGGGCCGGGAAGGTGCCCCAGTGGATGGGGATGACCTTGCGCACGCCGAGATAGCGGCAGGCGCGCGCCCCCTGGTGCGGGTCCATCGTGTAGAGGTCGCCGATCGGCAGGAAGGCCAGCTCGGGGCGGTAGAGCTCGCAGATGAGCTGCATGTCGGAGAAGAGCGCGGTGTCGCCGGAATGGTAGAAGGTGAAGCCGCCGGGGAGGCGCACGACGTACCCGGCCGCCTGGCCGCCGTAGAGGATCTGGTCGCCGTCCTGGATGCCGCAGGAGTGGTCGGCACGCACCATCGTCACCTGCAGGCCGAGCACCTCCTGCGTGCCGCCGAGGTTCATGCCGGAGCAGTTCTCGACGCCTTTGCTCTCGAGCCAGGCGCAGCACTCGAAGCAGGCGACCACGCGGCGCGGCCGGTGACGCTTGGCGAGCTCGACGGCGTCGCCGATGTGGTCGAAGTGGGCGTGCGTGACGAGGATCGCGTCGAGGCGGGGGAGCTGCCGCCAGCGCTCGGGGCAGGTCGGGCTCTGGAGCCAGGGGTCGATGAGCAGGATCTCGCCCCCCGGCAGCTCGCAGTGGACCGTGGCGTGGCCGAGCCAGGTGAACTTCGGTCGCGGATGCTGGTTCATCGCGGGTCCCCTGTTGCGCGCGTGGACCGCGATCATACTCGCCCCAAACGCGAGCGGCCGGGGTTGCCCCCGGCCGCGGCGGACTACGTCAGGGAACGGCTGGTTCTCAGATGTTGAACTGGCGCAAGAAGTTCTCGCGCAGCTTCTGGTTGAACTGATGGTCCGTCAGCCGGTAGTAGATGGTCTGCGCGTCACGCCGCGGCGCCACGAGGCCGTAGGCCTTGAGCTTCGCGAGGTGCTGGGAGACGGCGGAGACGGAGACTCCGAGCATCTCGGCCAGGTCGCAGACGCACAGCTCTTTCATGTTCTCGAGCAGATAGAGGAGCTTGAGCCGGGTGGAGTTCCCGGCCAGGTTCATCAGCTCCGCCGCTTCCTCGATGTCCGGTGTGCCCTCGAGCTGGGCACGCATGTGGGCCATCTCCTTCTGGGTCATGGTGGGCGCCTCGCCTTTCATCGCATCTGCCTCCAGTAGTTGAGGTTAGAGCCTCGAATGCAGCCTCTCCGGGACCGACCCGGGAGGAATTGCAGCCTCACTTCATATGAAGTTGTCCCGCAAACCACGGTCGAAGGCACCTTATAACATACCTCCGGCGCAATTTCATCCTTCCAGCAAGCAGACTCGTGCTGGAGTTGGCGGTGACTTGGCCGCCCCCACCTATAATGCCAGGCGGCCGCAGCACGCGGCAGTCGTCCCCCTCTCCCATGTGGGAGAGGGGCCAGGGGTGAGGAGATCGGATCAACGCAGTAAAGGTAGACGCAGCTCCGACCCTCTCCCAAACCCCCTCCGAGGAGATGCCAATGTCGAGCTCCATCTCTATCCACTACTGCGTAGTCTGAAACTACTACCCCCGCGCCGCCGGTCTGGCGGCCGAGATCGAGAAGCGGTTCGGCATCCGACCCAACCTCGTCAAGGGCAAGGGCGGCGTCTTCGACGTCACCCTCGAGAACGAGCTGATCTTCTCAAAAAAGAAGGAGGGGCGCTTCCCGCTGCCCGGTGAAGTGGAGCAGAAGATCGAGGAGCGGGTGGGCGCCGCGACGGAAGGCCCCTTCACGGTGTGAGCGGCGGGCCGGCCCTCATCGCCGCCGCGCTCCTGCTCGCGCTGGCGTTGCTCGTCGAAGAGCGGCGGCGGCGCGCCCCGCCTCTCCCGCCTCCGCCCGCCGCCCACGAAGCCGTCACCGTCCTCCTCCCGGTCCGCGACGAAGAGGACAACGTCCTCCCCTGCCTCGACACGCTCCTCGCCCAGACCGCCGCGCCGCGGGTGGTGGTCGTGGACGACGGCTCGACCGACGCGACCGCTGCGCTGGTCGCCGCGCGCGCCGCCGGCGAGCCGCGGCTGACGCTGCTCGCCGCCGGCCCGCTCCCCGCCGGCTGGCGCGGCAAGCTCCACGCCCTCGCCGCCGGCCGCCGCGCCGTCGCGACGCCCTGGGTGCTGTCGACCGACGCCGACACCCGCCACGCTCCCGACCTCCTCGCCCGCGCCCTGGCCGCCGCCGCCGAGCGGCGGCTCGACGCCGTCTCCGTCGCCGGCCGCCAGCGCGCCCGCGGCTGGGAGAACCTCCTGGTGCCGCCGGTCTTCGCTCTGCTCGACGCCGTGCTCGGCGACTGGGAGGCGGCGGCGCGCGGCGACGGGCCGCCCGTCGCCAACGGCCAGTTCGTCCTCGTCCGCCGCGCCGCCTGGGATGCCTGCGGCGGCTTCGCCGCCATCCGCCATGCCCCGATCGACGACGTCGCGCTCGCCGCGCGCCTGCGACAGGGGGGCTTCCGCAGCGGCTTCTTCCGCGACGACGGGCTCGAGATCCGGATGTACCGCGGCCTGGGCGAGGCGCTGCGCGGCTGGCGGCGCAACCTCGGCGGCCTTTTCGGCGGCTCGCCGGCCCGCGCGGCGGCGCTCCTCGCCGCGCTGGTCCTGCCGCCGGTCGGGCTGGTGGCGGCCCTCGCCGCCGGCCGGCCGGTCGACGCGGTCCTCCTCTGGACCGCCGGCGCCGCCGCCTCCGCCCTCCTCCGCGGCGGCGCCGGCCAGGCGCCGTTCTGGGGGCTCCTCTGGCCGGCCGACGCGCTCCTCCTCGCGGCCACGCTGGCGCTCGGCGTCGTCGACCACCGGCGCGGACGGCTGGTCTCCTGGAAGGGGCGCGAGATGCGGCTCGGCTCAAGTCAGTGCCATCGACGTGGCGGTGGCGATCCTCGGGCTTGACCGGGTCTTCCGAGCTGCTTCCCTCTTTACGGCGTCGATCCGATCTCCCTCACCCCTGGCCCCTCTCCCACGTGGGAGAGGGGGACGTCTACTCGATCCCGGCCGGTCACCCCGCGAGCGGCGCCTCGTAGACGCAGCTCTGCCCGGCCGACTCCTCGACCGACACCGCCAGCGACTCGACGCGCGTGCCGGCGAGCTGCGGCGCGATCTCTTCCCACAGCATGCGGGCAAGCAGCTCCATCGACGTGTTGGCGAGCGGCAGGAGCAGGACGTCGGCGGCGGGGAAGCGGTAGAGCCGCTGGTCGAACCGCACCTCGACGGCGTCCCCCTCCTCGGTCCAGGCGATGTCGCGGCTGGCGGCCGGGATCAGCGTGCGGTTGTCGAGCCGGGCGCAGGCGGCGCGGATCGCCCGCTTCGCGGCTTCGATGTTGGCGAGGAGCCCGGTGTCGTCGAGCCCGTCGCCCGAGAGCTCCATCGCGACGTGGTAGTTGTGGCCGTGGAAGAGCTCCGCCCGCCCGGCGCCGAAGATGGTGAAGTGAGCGGAGGAGAACTTGAAGTCCTCTTTGGCAAGGACGATGCGGTAGCGCGGCGCGCGGGCGGGCATGCGGCGATTCTAGATGGGACCGCCTCAGTCCTCCTCCGGCCGCGGCGCGTCGTCGCCGCGCGGCGCCAGCGCCGCCGCCTTGCCGATCAGGCTCACCAGCTCGGAGACGCGCTGGTCGCCGGGGAAGGCGTCGGCGACCCGCTGGGCGCGGCGGGCGAGCGCGTCGAGGTCGCCGTCCTTGGCCCAGTAGGAGTGGCGCAGGATCTCGGCGAACTCGCCGACGATCGCGGCCAGCCGCAGACCGCGCGGCGCGCTCTCCCAGGTGCGCGCCATGTCGGCGGCGCGCAGCACCTGCTCCTCCTCCGTGAACTGCTGCGTGCGCGCCGACTTCCAGCGCAGCCGCAGGACGGCTCCCGGCAGCCCGGCGGGCGCCTCCGGCTGGAGCTTGATCTCGTAGAGCGCGGTCACGCCGTGCCCGGCGCCGATCTCGCCGGCGTCGACCGTGTCGTCGCGGAAGCGATGGTCGGCGATGTCGCGGTTCTCGTAGCCGAGCAGGCGGTAGCGCGCCACCACCGCCGGGTTGAACTCGACCTGCACCCGCGCCTCGGAGGCGACCGTCTGCAGCGTTCCGGTCAGGTCCTCGACGAACACCCGCCGCGCCTCGTCGAGCGTGTCGACGTAGGCGTAGCGGCCGTCGCCCTTGTCGGCGAGCTGCTCCATCAGCACGTCGTTGTAGTTGCCCATGCCGAAGCCGACGGTGGTCAGCTCGATGCCGCGGTCCGCGGCCTGGCCGATGCGCGCCAGGATCGACTGCGGGCCGGTGGCGCCGACGTTGGCGACGCCGTCCGAGCAGAGGATGACGCGGTTGAGGGCGCCGCGGCGGAAGGCGCGGTCGGCCAGCTCGTAGCCGAGCACCAGCCCCTCCTCGGCGTTGGTCGAGCCCTCGGCCACCAGGCGGTCGACGGCGCGGCCGATCGCCGCCTTGTCGCTCGTGTGCTCGAGGAGCACCCGCCCCTCGCTGCCGTAGACGACCAGCCCCACCCGGTCCTCGGCGCGCAGCTCGCCGAGCAGCAGGCCGAGCGCGCGCTTGACCAGCTCGAGGCGGTTCTCGTAGTCCATCGACCCCGAGACGTCGACGACGAAGGTCAGGATCGCCGGCTTGCGGTCGGCGGCGGAGACCTCGCGCGCCCGCAGGTTGAAGCGCAGCAGGCGGTAGCGCTCGCCGCCGGCGAAGGGCGACGGCGCGCCCTCGACGTGGATCGCGAAGTCGCCGGAGCGCGGCGGCGCGTCGCCGTAGGCGAAGAAGTTGACCATCTCCTCGACCCGCACCGCCTCGGGGGGCGGCAGGTGGCCGTCGGCGAGGTAGCGGCGCACCACCGTGTAGGAGGCGGTGTCGACGTCGAGGCCGAAGGTCGAGAGGCGGTCGTCCTCGGTGTCGATGAACGGGTTGACGCCGTAGGTGCGGAAGAAGACGTCGCCGTACGGCTCGTCGTTGGGCTCGGCCGTGCCGCCGGTCGAGGGCTCCATCTCCTTGCTCTCGCCGAGGCGGCCGAGGCGCAGCGGCGCGTCGGCGGCCATCGTCTTCGGCGACGAGGGCACGCCGGCGATCATCCCGCCGGGCGTGCCGCCGGGCACACCGCCGGCGACGCCGCCCACGACGCCGCCCACGACGCCCTGCGGCTTCGGCGCGACCGCGGCACGCTGCTTGGCCGCCTCCCGCCGCCGCTCCTGGAGCTGGCTCTCGGCGGTGGTCGTCACCTCGTCCTCGGCGGCGAGCAGCTCAGGCACCTCCACGGGCTGCGCCGCCGCCATCGGCGGTGGCGGCGCGCCGGCCTCGTTGCGCGCTCCGAGATCGAAGCGCCGCCCATCGCTCTCGACGCCAGCGGCCTCACGCGACGCCGCCGAGGGAGCCATCTCGGGCTCCGGCCGCCGCGAGGCGGCCGCCGGCGGCCGCGGCATGCGCTCCGCCACGCCGGCACCGGCCTCCGGCGCCGCCGCCGGGCGCTCCGAAAGCTCCAGCTCTCCGGGCGCCGCCGCCTGCCGCCGCACCTCGAGAGCCAGGAACCCGCCCAGCAGCGCCACCGCGATCGACGCCGCGAGCAGCCACAGCCGCCGGCCGCCGAAGGCGCGGGGGCGCACGTCCTCACGCGCCGCCGTCGCCACCAGGCGCAGCCGCGCGCCGGGGTCCTCGGGGATCTCGGCGCGCAGCCGCGCCAGCAGCTCCGCCGGGGGCTCCACGTCGTCTTGCGCCGCCAGCCGGCGGGCGATCTCGCGCTCGTTGAGCCTGCTCATCGGACCTCCTCCTCGAGCGCAACGGCCAGTGCCTGCAACGCCCGCTTCAGTCGCTTGCGGATCGCCGGCCCGGTGACCCCTTCGTGCCGCGCCACCTCCGCTACCGACCGTTCGCCCCAGAAGAGCGCCGTCACCGTGAAGCGCAGCTCCTCGGGCAGGGCGAGCACGGCCCGCCGCAGGCGCTCGCCGACCATCGCGTCCCCCACCCGCTCGTCGGCGCCGGGCCCGGGATCGGGCAGCGCCTCCCCCTGTTGCTCGTCGAGCGGCACCAGGCGGCGCGGCCGGCGCAGGTGGTTCAGGAAGGTGGTGTAGGCGATGCGGCAGAGCCAGGTCGAGAAGCGGGAGCGCCCGTTGAAGGTGTCGAGCGCCGCCCAGGCGCGGCGGTAGGTCTCCTGCGTCAGGTCGGCGGCCAGCTCGGGGTCGCCGGCCAGGCGGCGCAGGAAGTTGAAGACGCCGCGGTAGGTGCGCTCGACGAGCAGCTCCGCCGCCCGCCGGTCGCCGGCCGCGAGGTCCGCCAGCAGGCGGCGCTCGTCGGCGGCCTCGGCGCGGTGGTCGGCGCTCATCTCGGGTCGCGGGAAGACCGCTGTGCGTGTGGTGTCCATCCTGGCCACTTAGACACGACGGCCCCGCCGGTAGGAAACCGCAGCCCGGAGGGACGTAGCGCCCGGGCCACGTCCCGGGCGTTTTCGCGCCGCCGCCCCGATCCCTCCTCAGGCCAGCGCCGCTGCGGCCGGCGCTCCGGCGGCCCGCGAGTGCTGGCGGGCGCGCACGCCGCTGGCGACGATCGCCGTGTAGAGGCCGTGCTGCGGCGGGACGCCCGAGGCGGGAGTGTACCCCGCAGAGCGCTGCGTGTCCGACGCCACAGCGGCATCATGGGGTGTTGTGAGAAGCGGCTCTCCGTCCGTCTAAGCTGCCGATGAATCCGTGGTCGCCAAGGTCGAAATCAGGATGGGTGGCACCGCCGCCGGCGGGTCCGTTCTACCCAGCGCCTGCCGCGCCGCGGCTAGGTGCTATCCTTGATTGCGAACCAACGAGAACCCGGGTCGCCGCACGCGACGCGAATCACCGCCGCCGTGCGGAGGCGCCCTGTCCCTCGGCAGGGCACGAGGACGAAATGCGCAGGCTGCACGATTTGGCTGCCTCGATCGTGGTCGCCGGTCTGTTCGCCTCTCTCGGTTGCGATCCTGCCGCTGTTGAGCATCACTCCGCGAGTGGCCTCACGGCGGAGCACCGCGACCTTCTGCGCGCCCTCGCCGGCTCCCGCCCGCTGCGACCGCGGCTCGTCGGGCTGAGCCGCTGGTCTGCCTGCGCCCCCTCCGGACCCGCCGAGACGGTGAGCGACAACAGCGGATGCGCCGGTGACCCCCTCTCTTCCCGGCGATCGAGGGCGCTCTCCGCTGGCCGCGGAATCGAGAACGCCGCCCGGCACCAGTCGACGGGTCCCACCCTCCATGCGCTCGGCGTGTGGGTGCTCCTCCGCTCCCGTCGCGCCGAGATGCTCGACGACGCCGTTGCGCACCTCGAGCTGGCGGCAGGGTACTCGCCCGCGAACGGAGAGATCTGGAGCGATCTCGCGGCGGCCTACTACGTCCGGGCGCGGCGACTCCGGCGCCCGGAGGACCTGGTGCGCTCCCTTGCCGCGGCCGATCGGGCGCTGCAGGCCGCGCCCGGATTGGCGCCCGCCCTCTTCAATCGCGCCCTGGCTCTGCAGGCGCTGTTCCTGCGCGACGAGGCGATCGCGGCCTGGGAGGCGTTTCTCGCCTCCGGCGACGCGCGCGCATGGCGCGAGGAGGCACGCGCCCATCGCGCCCGGGCGGCGCGCCGAGCGGTGCTGCCGCGACGTCTGTCGGCGGGCATCCTGCAAGCCGGCGCGGCCCTCTCGTCACGGGACGCGGCCGCGGCCGTTGCGGCAGATCCGTTCGACGCGCTGCAGTTCGCGGAGCTCCACCTGCTCGGAGATCTCGGCTCTGTCGTCTCCGCGCAAGGGATTCTCGCCAACGCGCGAATGGTGGCGGCGGCGCTCCTCCACGTCAGCGGCGATCGCCAGCTCGATGCGGAGCTGAAGACGTGGGAGCGAGCGCTCGACGCCCCCGGCAGCGCCGCCCAGCGCGAGCGACTCCGGGCCGGCTACGCGAGCTACCGCGAGGCGCGCGGACTGTACGATGAGCTCGAGACCCGACGCGCCGCGCCCCTCTTCGCGCAGGCCGCGCGCGAGCTCCGTGCCGCCGATAGTCCCCTCCACCTCTGGGCTCTCTATTACGCCGCGGTGTGCAGCTACTGGGAGGGCGATCTCGGGACGGCGGCGGCGGCCCTCGAGCTCCTGCGCACCGCGGCGAACGACCGGCAGTACCGGATCCTCAAAGGCTACGCCTCCTGGATGGTCGGACTGATCGCGGCCAACGAGGGCGACTTCGATCGCGCCTTCGATCAATACCGCGATGCCCTCGCCACCTTCGAGAGCGCGGGTCTCGTGAACGAGGAGGGTTCGATCCGCGTCCAACTTTCGCAGGTGCTCCGCTTCATCAACGATCCCCGCGCGAGCTGGCGGCATCTCTACCGCGCTCTGGCCGAGGTGGATGCATGGCGGAGCGACAAGTGGCGCAACGCCCTGTTCGACGAGATCGCCGCGTGCGTCAGCGCCCGCGGGAATCCGGAAACTGCCCTTTACTTCCAACGGCGCGCGGTGGCGGCGGCGGTCGCCGGCGGGCAGCCCGTGGTGATCAGCCAGGCCTACGCCCAGCGCTCGTTGACGTTGCGGGCGATGGGCCGGACGGCGCTCGCGCGAGCCGACGCCACCAGGGCGCGGGAAGGGCTCGAACGCATCACCGATCCCGCCGCACGGCGCCAGGCCGAAGCCGTCGTCCTGGTGACGGAGGCGCGCCTCGACCTGGGCGGAGACCCGGAAGTCACCGTGGAACGCCTCTCCGCGGCCGTGCGTGACCGCCGGCGCCGGGGAGCGTCCACCCTGCTGCCCGAGCTGCAGCTCGAGCGCGCTCGGCTGCTGGCTTCGCTCGGCAGAGCCGACGCGGCGGAGGCGGCATTGCTGGAGGCGATCGAGGCGGTCGAGGCCGGCAGCAGGCACCTCGACACCGGGCAGCGGCGCAGCGCCTACATCACGGGGTCGCGGGCGGTCTTCGATGGCATGATTCGCTTCCAGCTCGACATCCGCCACGATGACCGGGCCGCGCTCCTCTTCGCCGAGCGGGCGCGCGTCCACGAGTTCTTCCCCGAGTCGGCGCGCGGCGCGATCTCGCACGCCGGTCTGAACGCTCTCCAGACCCGACTCCCACCCGCCTCTGCGGTCCTCGTGTATCACGTTCTCGACGATCGCCTTCTCGTCTGGCTCATTCGGCGGCGAGCGGTCTCCTTTCACCTGCAAGAGGTCTCCTCCTCGCTGCTCGCGGTGCAGGTGGAGAACTTCGCCCGAAGCCTCCGTCATGCGACGACCGCCGCCGTGGTGAGGGAGTGGGCGACGCGCCTCTATGAGAGCCTCGTCGCGCCGATGGCGGCCTCCTTGGCCGGTGTCGAGCGACTCTGGGTGGTTCCCGACGGCGCGCTCTTCGATCTGCCCTTCGGCGCTCTCGTCGAGCCGGCCTCCAACCGTCCTCTCATCACGCGGCACCAGATCATCAAAGCCCTCACTGCGGGCATCGGGACGACCGCCGGGCCTCCACCGCCGGCCGTGCGGCAGGCCCCCGACCACGCGCTGGTGATCGGCGATCCGGCCTTCGATCGCCAGCGCTACCAGGAGCTGCCGGCGCTCCGCTGGGCGCGTCGAGAGGCCTCCGCAGTGGCTGCCGCCTACCCCGATGCGGAGGTCCTCGTCGGTGAGGCAGCAACCCGTAGCCGCCTCCTGGCGGAGCTGGCCCGGTGGGAGGTCGTGCATCTCGCGACCCACGCCGTGGCGAATCGCGACACTCCCGAGCTGTCGATGCTCGTCCTGGCTCCGGATGCGCAGGCGCATGGCGGAGCGATCTATGCGCGCGACATCGAGCGGTTGTCCCTCCAGGGTGTGCGCCTGGTCGTCCTCGCGGCCTGCGGGACGGCGGCGGCCGCCGACGGTGGCGGCGGCTCGTTCTCGGCCCTGGCGCGCCCCTTCCTGGCGGCCGGCGTGCCGCTCGTCGTCGGTAGCCTGTGGGACATCGAGGATCACGCGACCTCGCGGTTCTTCGTCACCCTGCACCGCTTCCTCCGGCGCCCTGGGACGTCGCCGGCCGGCGCGCTCCAGCGGACGCAGATCAGCGCCATGGGCCGCGGCCCGTCGTCCGGCGGCGCCTCGTTCTCCTGGGCGGCGTTCGAGGTGTATGCCGCTCGCCCCGAACTCGAGTGATCGACTCTGCATGAGAGGAGACGTCATGACCGATCGGTTGACCTCCACGCGGCCGCCGACCCTGACCGTCCATTTCCAGGGACTCTGTTCCTTCCTGCGCGATCGCGAGGATCCCGCGCGCACGCGGGAGGTCACAGTCATCCTGGTTGCCGGTGAGCGCGCGCCCGTGCGACCCGGGCTCTGCGCCCACACACCGGTGCTGATCTTCCATGCCGACGAGTTCATTCGGTTCCGGGGCGGACCGTCGCTCGCGACCGCGCTCATTCCGGGCAGGAGCGCAGCCCCGAGCAACCCGCGGCCGGCGCTCGGCGTCTGGCGGCTGGCCGGCAGGGAGCTGCGCGTCGTAGGCGCCCGCCGGCGGCGCCTACGCCTCTTTCGTGGGTTCGAGACGGCGGCGGACCTCCACCTCCTGACCGGCAGAGGAGCGGTGAAGCGGTCGGTCCTCGGCGCACGGCCGCCTCGCCTGGTCGCCGGGCGGGTGTTGCTGACCTCGGGATCGCTCTCGACGTCGCACAACGTGGGGGACGACGGCGATCCCGACGATCGTTGGGTGTTCGACGTCGAGAGCGCATCACCGACGACCGGAACGCCGGTTCCGTTCGCGCAGGAGATCCACTACCGCTTCCGCGGCGACCCGCTCGCGAACGAGGTCGTCCTGCGCGCGCGTCCCATCGGCGGTGGCGGCCGGACGGAGACGCTCGCCCTGATCGCCGGGGCGACGGTCGCGATCTGCAACCTCTGTCCCCAGGACCACGTGCCGGTCACCAAGGAGCGAGATTTCCTCGCCTACTATCCGCTCCTGAGAACGCGGCCCGCGCGGGCCGTGATCCCCCACCGCCTGCCGAACCCGAACGGTGATCCACCGGCCAGAGTCGGATTGAGCGCTTGTCCGCCGAGCACAACCTTCGTCTGAGAGGCCCGCCATGCGCAACGCAACGAGATTGAGAGCGCTTCTCGAGCCCACGCGGGGCGGCACGGCCGCGTTGACCGGGCTGCTGCTGGCGACGTCGCTCCTCGCCTGCACGGACGGCCCTGAGCCGACCGAGGAGTCCGCCCGCGCGGCGCAGCCCACTGCGGCGCAGCCCTTGATGATCGGCGGCCGGCCGGCGCCGAAAGGAAGCTTTCCGAGCACGGTCCTGGTGACGCAGGACGGCACGACGAACAGATGTACCGGTCATCTGCTTGGGCCGGATGTCGTTCTCACCGCCGCGCACTGCTTTCCGCCAGGAGCGCGAGTCCGGGTGAACGGCGTCACCGGCACGTGCGAGGAGCCGGCAGCCGTCAGCTCGTGCCCGGACGGCCCGGACGTCGCGCTGTGCGCCCTGGAGGGGTCGTTCAATGATAGGGATCCCTTCGAGAGACTCGCGAGCACTCCTGGATGGGCGACGGTCGGGACCGCGGTGACCCTCGTCGGCCTGGGGGCGAATGAAGCCGGCGCCGCCCCGGACGGGTCCGAGCCGCGCATCGGACGGGCGAGGGTGGCTGCCCCACCCGATGGGGAATCCGGGTGCCTGCCCCTTCGCGGCGGGGCCGTCGCCTGCCGGGGCGACAGCGGTGGCGGATCCTTCCTCGCCCCGAGCGGCGCCCCGTTGCCGCTCGTCGGCGTGATCTCGACAGGACCCTGCCAGAGTGGGGGCATCACGCAGATCACGGACGTGACCAACACGAATGTCCAGGAGTTCGTGGAGGAGTGGACAGACCGCCACCCCGGCATTCTGATCTGCGGATTCCATGACGACGCACGGAGGTGCAGGCCATGACCGCGTCTCCGCCGCGAACCGGGCCGCGCGCCGCGTGGGATACTCTCGGGTAACGACGGGAGGTGGGTTCCGTGCAGAGAATCGCGCTGCGCTTCGTCAAGTGGGGGACGGGACTCCTGGCGCTGGGCGTCTGGACGGGCTACGGCCCGCTCCATCACTACCTGCACGGCGGCGTCGAGGTGGCCTGCCCGTGGGCGCCCGTCCATGGCCACGTCGTGCTCCTCGGCTGGGTCGGCTTCACCCTCTTCGGCCTGGTCTACCGCGCGCTGCCGGACTGGGGCACGCCCGGCCCGAACGCGGGCAAGCTCGCCGCCGCCCATTTCTGGCTGTCGCTCCTGTCCGTCCTCGGAGTCTGGGCGAACGGGATCTTCGGCTACCGCTACCTCGACTCCCTGTCGCCGAGCTTCTACTACCGCCCCGACACCGAGAAGCTGCAGCTCTGGCTGTCGATCGACGGCCTGTTCCTGACCCTCTTCGCGGTCGGCAGCATCCTCTTCCTGATCGTCGTCTTCGGCAGCATGGACTACCGGCGCGACGACGCGGCGGCGCCGTAGCGGGCCGGAGCCCCGGTGAGGATCGTGCGGCCTGCCGTTGGGCTCATTCGCTGCTGGGGTTGACGGCCCTTCACGGGGGAACGAACGTGGACCAAGACGAACGCGCGCAGCGCCGGCAGTCACGGACGATTGTCTTGGCAGCGTTGATTGGGGCGATAGGAGCCGTTCTTGCCGCGGTCGCTGGACACTGGCAGGGCCGGGAACAGGGGGCCGACCAGCAGGTGGACCTGCAGAATCAATTGGACGCAAGCTCCGCCGAAATAGCCGAGCTGCGGAAGGCGCTCGCGGAGCAGGCGCAGAATGTCGCCGCGCTCCAGGAGAGGCTCAAGCAAGCGAGGCGCGATCCCTCGATCGTGCCGGGTAATTCGAACCCCGGCCCTCAAGCGTCTGAGCAAGTCGAGAAGCTCGTCAGCAACTATCGCTTCGTGCTTCGAGGATGTAGCGCTGAAGGCTCCAATATCGTCTGCTCGTTCGTCGTTACGAATCTCGCGGGCGATCGGGACTTCGAGCTCTCCTATCAATCGGGCATGATCGACGGTGCCGGCGAACCGCATCAGGCTGAGCGAATCTTTGCCGGTAGGGAGCTCCGCGCGTCCAACGCGGGCATCCACCTGGTCACCGGTGTCGCCACGGCCTTCTCCTTCAGGTTCGAAGGCTTGGCAGCGAGCGTACGCGACATCGCGCTGCTGGAGGTCAAGTCGAGAGGGTTTTCCGTCCAATGGCGCGGTGTTCCGGTGACGAATGCCTGAAAAGATGTTTTGGACACGGCGTCTAATCCTGGCCAGGGTCGGTCTGCACCCGCGCCGGCTCCTGAGTTTCAGAGCCCACTGCTCGCGCCTGCCACCGTCTGCAGCGAGGTGAGCGCCCTCCGCTCTGCCCGCTCAACGCAGAGCCCAGAACGCGCCGCCGAGGCCGAGCTGAGTGAAGAGCGCCTCGGTCTCCTCGAGGGTGCGCCGGCGCCACGCCGGATTGCGGCGGTCGGCGGCGTACCAGGCGCGCGCCAGCTCCCATGCCGTCTGCAGCGCGAGCAGGGCGCCGCGTTCCATGCTCCACTGCCGGCACCAGTGATCCACGTGCTCTTCCGACCGGAAGAGGAGCATCGTCCGTCAGGTGAAGACGATGTCCTCCCACCAGCGCCGCGCCGGGACGGCGAAGTGGACGAGGCCCGCGGCTGGTTGCAGCGCGCCGTCCTCGACCGCGAGCGGCATCGCCGACCCGCAGCAGCCGCAGCTCGCGAGGATCCGCCCGTCGCTCCCGAGCATCGCCGGGACGCCGAGGGCGTCCCAGATGCAGTTGCCGAAGTACAGGCGCCCCGCCGCCTCGACCGCGAACGGCGTCGGCACGGCCGAGAACGGATTGGCCATCAGCACCTCGCCGGCGCCGGGCTGGAGGACCAGCACCCGTCCGGCGGCCAGCCGCTCGAAGGCGGCAAGGACGTCGCTCGGCTCGATCCCGAGCCGCTCGGCGACCTCGGCGGCGAGCGGTGGCCGGCCGCTGTCGATCGTTGCGGCGTACACTTCGCGCCGGACTTCGCGGTCGAGCTCTTCGGGTGTCATGCGCTGGCTCGCGGGGCCGTTCCGGCCGGCGCCGGGCCGGCCTCACGCTGTCGATTATCGCGCCGTAGCGGCTACGCCGCCGTCATCTGCACCACCGTCTCCATATGCCCCGTCTGCGGGAAGAGGTCGAGGAAGGTGACGCTTTCGATCGCGTAGGCGCGGCGGAGGATGACGAGGTCGCGGGCGAGGGTGGCGGGGTCGCAGGAGACGTAGGTGAGGCGCGCCGGGCGGCGCTCGAGCAGCATGCGGCGGACGCGGGGGGAGAGGCCGGTGCGCGGCGGGTCGAGGACGACGCGGTCGGCACCCGTGGGGAGGTCGTCGATCCAGCCCTCGAGGGCGCTCGCCACGACCTCGACTCCGGCCAGACGGTGGCGGCGGGCGTTGTTCCTGGCGTGGCGGGCCGCCACGCGATCGCCCTCGACCGCGATGACGCGGCGGTAGCGGCGGGCGAGCGGCAGCGCGAAGAGGCCGACGCCGCAGTAGAGGTCGTAGGCCGCCTCGCCTTCCCAGGGGCCGACGGCGGTCTCGATCAGCCGCGGCAGCAGGCCGCGGTGGGCCTGGAAGAAGCAGCGGGCGTCGTAGGCGTAGGTGAAGTCGCCGGCCGCGACCGTCACCTCGCCGTGCGGCAGCCCGGGGACGAGCGGCGCCACGGTGATGGCGTCGCCGTCGCCGCTCGCGACGTCGAGCCGCCGCGGCGCCTGCTCGCCGAGAGCGCCCGCCAGGCCGACGACGAAGCCCTCGAGCTCCGGCACCAGGATCGGGCACTCGACGACCGGCACCAGGCGGTTGCTGCCGCGCGCGTGGTAGCCGACGAGCACGCCGCCGCCCATCGGCTCGGTGTGAAGCTGGGTGCGGAGGCGGTAGTGCCAGGCGTCGCCGGTGACGAGCGCCGGCTCGGCCGGCAGGCGCACCCCGCCGCCCAGCCGCTCCAGCGTCTCGCGCGCGGCCGCCGCCTTGTAGCGCGACTGCGCCGCGTCCTCGATGTGCATGAGGTCGCAGCCGCCCCACTCGGCGAGCGAGGGAACCGGATCGGGGCGGCGCGCCGGGCCGGGTGCCAGGACCTCCACGATCTCGGCGCGCCCGTAGTCGGGGCGCCGCTCGGTCAGGCGGATGCGGAGGCGGTCGCCCGGCGCGGCGCGGCGGACGAAGATCGGCACGCCCTCGTGGCGCGCCAGGCCCTCGCCACCGGCGACGAGCTTCTCGATCGAGACCTCCAGCTCCTCGACGCCGGCGAAGCGCGCGCCCGGCGGCGGAGGGGCACGAAAAGCTCGCGGTCTCATCCTCACCCCTCCACCAGCAGGTGCACCCGCGGCGCGAGCTCGGGCAGGAGCCGCGCCACCGCCTCGCGCAGCTCGGCCACGCTGTGCCGGCGCGAGAGGTGGTGCAGCACCAGGGCCTGGTTCTGGAAGCGCCCGGCGCGCGCGGCGAGGTCCTCGATGTGGATGTGCTTGTAGCGGTCGCCGCGGCTGTGGTGCCCCTCACGCAGGAAGGTGCACTCGAGGAGCAGCACAGCGGTCGAGAAGAGGCGCGGCTCGAGCTCGAACACTCGCGGCCCGGTGTCGCCGGCGTAGGAGAAGGCGAGCTCCTCGACCACCTCCGACGGCTCCTCCCCCCGCGCCCGCATCGCCGCCAACTCGGGGCCGGGGATGCCGGCGAGGTGCGCCGCGAGCCGGCGCTTGAGACGGATCAGGTGGAGGCCAAGCGTCGGCACCACGTGGTCGGTGCGGAAGGGCTCGAGCAGGAAGTCACGCCCGACCTCGAGCCGCTCGCCGGGAGCGACCGGCACCAGCTCCCAGGCGTACTTCGCGCTCTCCAGCCGCTCGGCGGCGGCGACCAGGTCGGCGAGCGGCGCGGCGATCTCGCGCGGGCAGAGGACGCGCGTCGAGAGGCCGCGGTGCAGCGAGCGCTGCGAGAGGACGAACGGCAGCCCCAGCGCGTGGTCGAGATGGCCGTGGCTGATGAAGATGTCGGCGGCGCCGGCGAGCTGCAGCGCGCCGCGGCCGACGTCGATCGCCAGCCCCGGCGGGTGGACGCGGAACCAGGTCTCGTCCCCGGCCCGCGACCAGCCCTCGAGCGAGAGGCCGGGAAGCTGGATCTCGACCGGCCGCATGCTAGTAGGTCAGAGCCGGTGAAGAGACTCGGTACGTCTTCCGAAAACGCCCGGGACGTAGCCCGGGCGCTACGCTCAGGATGACGGCTCTCCCGTGACCAACCTTAGATCTCCCGATACAGCCAGCGCCGTAGCGGGGCGAGCCGCTCGGCGACGCTGTCCCACTCCGGATCGATGTGCCAGAGCGCCGCGGCGATCGAGGAGAGGAGGGAGTTGCCGTCCTGGGGCGTGAAGCAGAAGCCGTAGACCTCGCGGCCGTTGCGCACCATGAGGGTCGGCATGACGACCACCGTCTGCGACAGGATGCGCCCGTAGTAGCCGTGGTCGCGGCCGAAGCTGAAGATCAGATTGGCGTAGCGCTTGTCGGTGATCGCCACCCGCGGGTTCTCGCGCAGCCGCTGCTTGATCTCGTCGAGCGTCATGTCGCGCTCGAGCTCGAGGTTGAACCAGATCGAGTGCATGTACTGGGTGTTGAGCTTGGCCGCGCTCGAGAAGAGGTTGAGGTCCATGCCCATGGTCTCGAAGACGTGGTGGGCGTCGTGCGCGTGGTGGGTGCCGAACTCGGGGTCGTCGTGCTTGCCGACGTTGGGGGCCGGGACGAAGCTGTTGGTCTGGCTGATGTCGTTCGCCCGCCGCATGCAGACGAAGGTCGCCTTGCGCAGGTTGAAGGTGCCCGTGCCGTCGTCGCACACGGTCTTGATCAGCGTCGTGATGTTGTGCGTGTTGCAGGAGACGATCTGGATGAAGCGGTCCTCGCCCGCCACCAGCACCTCGTCGTTGACGCCGCGGGCGTAGGGCTTGCCGAACCCGAACTCGCTGCCCTGGGCGAGGTAGCCCTTGGGGCCGGAGAGGTGGGCGTAGTACTTCTCCTTGTTGTCGTTGCCGGCCGGCGTGCAGTCGATGACCACGGTCGCCCGCTCGAGCGCCTCGCGCGACGCGTAGCTCACCTCGTGGCCGAGCTTCTCGAAGGCCCCGCGCACCTCGTCGTCGACGGCCAGCTTGGCGCCGCGGCTCATCAGGTGGTTGAGCTTGGCGCGGTCGGACTCGAGCGGCGTCCGCTTGTGGAAGGTGACCTCGTCGATCCCCATCTTGTCGCGGAAGTCGGTGAAGAGGCCGATGAGCGGCTCGCCGATCGTGCCGGTGCCCACGATGTGGACGATCTTCTTCATGTGCTCCTCGCTCGGGTGAACGGTTGGCGCGCGCTGCAGGGGCCCGCAGCGTACCACAGGCTGTGCCAGAACGGCACGAGCGGAGCCGGCAAGAAACGCCCGGGACGTAGCCCGGGCGCTACGATTCCTCGGGCTCCGCGCCGGCGTGGATCCGCCCGCCGCGCCATTCCGGGTCCCGCCGCGCGAAGGCGTCGAGCTCGCTCGGCACCTCGACCAGGGTGCGCGTCACGCTCGGGTCGCAGAGGTCGTTCTCGCACTCGTAGGTGTAAACGTTCCACTCGCCCCGCCGCGCGAAGCCGGCGAGGGTCTGGTAGGTATTGCAGTTGCCGCACTTGATGGAGATGTCGCGGATGTTGATGGGGTCGGCCATTCGACGAAGCCTCCGCCGGCAGCTTAGCGCGGCGCGCGAGATGTAGCTGAACGCGCATAAGGTGGCCCGCGGTTTGCAGTCCTTCCCGGCGCAATGCGCACCCCGACGGCGCGGCGAGCCCGCGCCCTCCTTCTCGCGGCCTTCCTGCTGCCGGCGTCGCCGGCGGCGGCGGACACCCCGCCGCCGGCCCAGGAGGAGCTGCCGAGCTTCGGCGAGACCTTCTCGGTGGGGTACGTCCTGGTGCCGGTCATCGTGCGCGCCGGCAGCGGCTATGCCCGCGGCCTCGACGCCGAGGACTTCCGCCTGCGCGTCGACGGGCGGGCGGTCTCGATCGAGAGCTTCGAGCCGCGCGCCGAGGCGCCGGCGAGCCTGGTCTTCCTGCAAGACCTCTCGGGCAGCATGGGCAACGGCAACAAGCTGGAGGCGAGCCAGCAGGCGGTGCGCTACTTCCTCGACCGGGCGCGTCCCGGCGACGAGTTCGCCGTCGCCAGCTTCGCCGGCGGCGAGCGCCGGGTCGAGGTGCCGTTCACCGGCGAGGTCTCGGCGCTGCGCGAAGCGGTGGGCGCGTGGGAGGCGTACGGCACGACGGCGCTCCACGACGCGGTCGCCTCCCTGCCCAAGATCTCGGGCGAGGGGCACAACGCCAAGCGCTTCATCCTGCTCATCACCGACGGCATCGACAACGCGAGCCGCATCTCGCCCGAGGAGGCGCGCCGCCTGGTGCGGCAGGCGCAGCTCCCGGTCTACGTGCTCGGTCTGCGCGCCGGCAACCCGTACGAGGTCGGGCCGGAAGGGGAGAAGATCTATCGCTATGCGGACGTGCTGAACCTGCTGGCGCACATGACCGGCGGGCGCTACCTGCCGGTCGACGGCCCCGAGGACCTCGCCGAGGCCTTGGCGGCGATCGAAGACGACCTGCGCCATCAATATGTCTTAGGTTTCTCGACGGGGGATGGGAGGGCTCGCTTCCGCCCCCTGGCCGTCGAGGTCAGGGGCAGCGGCCTGCGGGCGGTGGCCTTCCGGCGCGGCTATCACGGCCCGCCGCCGTCGAGCCCCGCGCGGGGAGGTTGAGAGAGGGGGAACCTCCCACCACACTCAACTGCAGTCGATCACAGGCAATAGGAGGCCGACATGAAGACAACCGCAGTGATTCTCACGCTGGCTCTGGCGCTCGCCGGCAGCACCGGCTGCGCGACCAAGAAGTTCGTGCGCGGCGAAACCGGGGCCGTGAACACCCGCGTCGACGAGGTCGAGGGCCAGGTGGAAGAGGCCCAGACCCGGATCGGCAGGAACGAGCAGCAGATCGGCGAGGTCTCGCGCACCGCCCAGGAGGCGCTGCAGCGCGCTCAGGAGGCGGGCAAGCTCGCCGAGGGCAAGCTCCTCTACGAGACCGTGCTGACCGACGACAAGGTGAAGTTCGGCTTCGACGTCGCGCAGCTCTCGCCCGAGGCGCAGGCGGCCCTCGACACCTTCGCCAACCAGCTCGTCCAGGAAGGGCGCGGGGTCTACATCGAGATCCAGGGGCACACCGACGCCACCGGCGCCGAGGCCTACAACGAGGAGCTGGGGCTCGAGCGGGCCGAGGCCGTGCGGCGGTACCTGTCGCAGCAGCACAAGTTCCCGCTGCACCGGATCAACGTCATCTCCTACGGCGAGACGGCGTCGATCGCCGACAACAAGTCGCGCGAGGGGCGGGCGCAGAACCGGCGCGTGGCGCTGGTCGTGCTGCGGTAGGTCGGCGGCGCAGGTCATCCCGTAGCGCCCGGGCTACGTCCCGGGCGTTTTCGGAGGGGAAGGCAGAGAAGACCAGGTAGGAGGGGTGGAGCTTGTCTCCGCCCCTGCCGTCTCTACCCCATGATGGCGAGCGCCCGCAGAGCGACCTCGCCCAGCGCGCGGTCGCCGTCGATCTTCACCCGCTCTTTCGCCGCGTTCCCCTTGAGGCCCTTGGTGAAGAGCCGCCAAGCCGCGTCGTCGCTCAGACTGACGACCGCGGCCGGTTCTGCGGCCGCGCCGGCATGCAGCTCCCACGCGGTCTCGTCGCGTATCAATGACCAGGTGTCGCCGGCCTCGCCGGTGACGCGAAACGTCACCGCCGCGCCGTCGGGTGCCACCGTCTCCACGTACGTGCGCGGCAGCGCCCGCACGAACGTCGCGAGCACCGGGTGCAGCCAGCGGCGGGCGGTGAGCGGCGGCGCGCCGACGGCGTCGCGGATCTGCTGCTGGTGGTGCCACCACTCGGTGTACTCGCGCGCCACGTCCATCCAGTTGCGGGAGACCTCCTCGCCGGCCCAGGCGACGGAGAAGATGGCTTCAGCGTCGGGGTCGAGAGCGGCGAGGAGCACGCAACTCTGGGGTCCGACGACGTCGAGGAGGTCGATCAGCACGCGCGGGCTCAGGCGGCGGGCCGCGGTCACCCACTCCGCGTTCAGCCGGTCGAGGAAGGCGACGAGGCCGCCGTAGGTCGCGATCGGCGCCTCCGGCCGCAGGGCGTGGCCGTCGCGCTGCACCGAGAGGCGGCGGAGCTGGCTGTCGAGGAGGTGAGCGGCGACGTCCCGGACCGACCAGGCCGGGGCCGCGGTGGGCCGTGCCCAGTCGGCGGCGCCGAGCCCGCGCAGCAGGCGCACCAGCTCGGCGTGAAGCTGGGGGAAGAGGTCGACGACGTCGACGCGCGGCAGCGGCTGGAGGGTCACCGCGCCCTCGGCAGGGCTACGAGGTCGCCTTCTGCAGCACCTTGCGCACGGTCGGCCCGTCGACGATGCTGCTCTCGAGGAAGGCGATCCGCCCGTTGCGGTCGACGATCAGCAGCGTCGGCAGGGCGTAGACCTCGAGCCGCTCGGCGGCCGAGTCCTCGGGGTCGAGGAGCGCCGGGTAGGGGAGCGGGTTCCTGGCCAGGAACTTCTTGACCGTCTCCGGCGACTCGCCGAGGTCGACGGCGAAGAACTTGACCCCCTTGTCCTTGAAGTCGCGGTGGATCGGCTCGAGGATCTTCGACTGCACGTGGCAGGGCCCGCACCAGGTGGCCCAGAAGTCGATCAGCACCACCACCCCCTTGTGCTGCTCGAGCGAGAAGGGCTTGCCCTCGAGGGTGCGGAGCCCGAGCTTCGGCAACGATGCCCCGACCCGCCCGGCCGACCCGGCCGAGGCGCCGTGATTGCAGGCGAGAAGAAGCGTCGCGGTCAGGGCACAGGTGAGCAGCGAAGTCCTGCTGGGTAGGGAAAGACGGGGCACCATCCGCATCCTCATGGCCGCGCAAGTGTAGGGCATCCGGGCGGCTGCGCCAAAAGGAACCCGGGATGGGCGCGCCTATATTCCTAGCCTAGCCGCCAGACCTCCTCGTCGCTCACGAGGTCACCACGGGCGATGTCGTCGAGGCCGCGCCGGACCGCAGCGGCCAGCTCGGGATCAACGAGGATGTCGAGCGTCTCCAGGAGTCCCTCATACTCATCGACCGAGAGCAGCACGCCGGCAGGACGGCCCGATCGGGTGATCACCACGCTCTCCCCGAGCTGTTCGACCTCCTTGAGCAGGCGGGCGAGTTGAGCCTTGGCTTCGGAGAGGGGGACGGTGGGCATGCGGAGCTCCTCAGACCAGATCTTGGACTAGATTTGCGCCGAGGAGGGCCGATCTGCTCTACATCCTCGCGATCGTCGAGAAGTCCCAGGCCGCGGCCTGGCTCCAGGAGCTCGGAGAACCGGAATGAAGAAGGTCGCCCTGTCCGCCGAGTCCGATCCACGCTTCCTGGCACGCATCGACGCAGCGCGCCAGAGCATCCGTGCCAGCCGTGGCGTCCCTCTCAAGGAGGCTCCCGAGTAAAGGGAGGCTGAGGTCCAGCGCCCCGTCGCTACCCCTTCTTCCCGCGCTTCTTTTTCCCACCCTTCACAGTCTCGACGACGGTGGTGGTCGGATGCCTCGAAACCCACCTAACTGCACCCGCTAGTCGACCCGCAGTTGAGGCACTTGTAGCAGCTCCCGTTCCGCACCATGATCGCACCGCACTCGTGGCAGCTCGGGGCGTCCTGCTGGTAGAGGAAGGTCGTGGTGACGCGCTGGGCGTCGGCCTTGGGGAGGGCCAGGGGCTCGGGGCGGGCGCCGAGGGCGGCGGTCTCGGCCACCTCGTCGCGCAGGATGACTCCGGCCGCCTGCTTCTCCGAGCGGCTCAAGAACTTCGAGGCCAGCCAGCGGAAGATGTAGTCGGTGATCGACTTGGCGATCGGGATCTCCGGGTGCTTGGTGAAGCCCGAGGGCTCGAAGCGGGTGTGGCTGAACTTGTCGACCAGGGTCTGGAGCGGCACGCCGTACTGGAGCGCGATCGAGACCGCGGCGGCGAAGGAGTCCATGAGGCCAGAGATCGTCGACCCCTCCTTCGCCATGACCAGGAAGATCTCGCCCGGCTGGCCGTCCTCGTAGAGGCCGACCGTGATGTAGCCCTTGTGCTCGTTGATCGAGAACTTGTGGGTGATGGCGCGCCGCTCGTCGGGGAGCTTGCGGCGCTGCGCCCGCCGCTCGGCCGCCGGCGCCGGCGCGGCCTGGAGCGCCGTGCCGGCGTCCCGCTTGGTCGACAGCGGCTGGCTGCGCTTGCAGCCGTCGCGGTAGATCGCCACCGCCTTCAGGCCGAGCTGCCAGCCCTCGATGTAGGCGTTCAGGATCTCCTCGGGCGTCGACTCCTCGGGCATGTTGATCGTCTTGCTGATCGCCCCCGAGATGAACGGCTGCGCCGCGGCCAGCATCTTCAGGTGCCCGCGGTAGTGGATCGAGCGCGACCCCTTGGCCGGCTTGAAGGCGCAGTCGAAGACCGGCAGGTGCTGCTCCTCGAGCTGCGGCGCGCCCTCGATCGTGTCGTGCTCGTCGATGAACTCGACGATCGCCCGCACCTGGTCGCGCTCGTAGCCCAGACGCTTCAAGGCCAGCGGCACGGTGTTGTTGACGATCTTGATCATGCCGCCGCCGACCAGCTTCTTGTACTTGACGAGCGCGATGTCGGGCTCGACGCCGGTCGTGTCGCAATCCATCATGAAGGCGATCGTGCCGGTCGGGGCGAGCACCGAGATCTGGCTGTTGCGCAGCCCGACCTCCTCGCCCAGCTCCACCACCTCGTCCCACGAGCGCTTGGCCGCCTGCAGCAGGTCGAGCGGCACGTGCGCGGCGTCGATGCGCTTGACGGCGTCGCGGTGCTTGCGCATGACGCGCAGCATCGGCTCGCGGTTGGCCGCAAAGCCCTCGAACGGCCCGACCGCCTCGGCGAGCCGCGCCGACTGCGCGTAGGCCGCCCCCGACATCAGCGCCGTGATCGCCGCCGCGTAGTTGCGCCCGGAGTCGGAGTCGTAGGGCAGGCCGCGCGCCATGAGCAGCGCGCCCAGGTTGGCGTAGCCCAGCCCGAGCGGCCGGAAGGCGTGCGAGTTGGCGTCGATCGTCGGGGTCGGATAGCCGGCGTTGCCGACGATGATCTCCATCGCGGTGATCACCACCTCGCAGGCGTGGCGGAAGGTCTCGACGTCGAACCCCTGGTCCTCGTCGAAGAAGCGCATCAGGTTGAGCGAGGCCAGGTTGCAGGCGGTGTCGTCCAGGAAGACATATTCGCTGCACGGGTTGCTGGCATTGATCCGCGCCGTGTTCGGGCAGGTGTGCCAGTCGTTGATCGTCGTGTCGAACTGCATCCCGGGGTCGCCGCAGACCCAGGTCGAGTCGGCGATCATCTTCATCAGGTCGCGGGCGCGGTAGGTGTCCATGGGGTGGCGGCCGACGACGGCGCGCGTCGTCCAGGTGCCGTCCTGGAGGATCGCCTGCATGAACTCGTCGGTCGCCCGCACCGAGTGGTTGGCGTTCTGGTAGGCGATCGAGTCGTAGGCGCCGCCGGGCACGTTGAAACCGCCCTCGAAGCCGGCGTCGATCAGCGCCCAGGCCTTGCGCTCCTCGATCTCCTTGCAGCGGATGAAGTCGGCGATGTCGGGGTGATCGGCGTTCAAGATCACCATCTTGGCGGCGCGCCGCGTCTTGCCGCCGCTCTTGATGACGCCGGCGAAGGCGTCGAAACCCTTCATGAACGAGACCGGCCCGGAGGCGGTGCCGCCGCCGGCGAGCGGCTCGCGCGCCGAGCGCAGGGTCGAGAGGTTGCTACCGGTGCCGGAGCCGAACTTGAACAGCATCCCCTCGGTCTTGGCCAGGGTGAGGATCGACTCCATCGTGTCCTCGACCGAGTTGATGAAGCAGGCCGAGCACTGCGGCTTGGGCTCGATGCCGACGTTGAACCAGACCGGCGAGTTGAAGCAGGCCATCTGGTAGAGCAGGATGTGGGTCAGCTCGGCGTGGAAGGCGTCGGCGTCGTCGGCGGTGGCGAAGTAGCCGGCCTCACGCCCCCAGTAGGCGATGGTATCGGCGACGCGGCCGATCAACTGCCGCACGCTCCACTCGCGCTGCGCCGAGCCGAGCTGGCCGCGGAAGTACTTCGAGACGACGACGTTGGTCGCGGTCTGCGACCAGAAGCGCGGCACCTCGACATCCCGCTGCTCGAAGATGACCTCGCCGCGCTCGTTGCTGATGACGGCGTCGCGCTGCTCCCACTCGACGGTGTCGTAGGGGTCCACTCCCGCCGTCGTGTAGCGGCGCTCGAACCGGAGGCCCAGCCCCTGCGCCGCGGCCGGCCGCTCCTCGGGCCGGGTCTCGCGCGGGGTCGGAACGCCCTTGCCGGACGAGGGCTGCTGCGACTGCACGGTGGAGTGAAGCGTCGCCATGTCACCAGCCTCCTTGCACGCGATGTGGGGTTACCAATGGCTTGACCATCGGTAAGAGTAGCGCCGCCGGCGCGGCTTCGTCAAGGGGAAAACCACAAGATGTAGTGGTCTGTACTTACGTAACCCCCACATAGGCGGGAGCGCGGGAACATTTTGCAGCTCCACATCTTCTGGACAGGTTTTCCACAGTAGCTTTTACCACCCTCTCCCGGGCGGCCGGGGAGGGCGGGTTGCAAAGATGGACGTCAGGGGAGCGCGGCCGGCGCGACGGGGAGGGGGGAGTAGGCCATGCCGTCGGGCTCCTTGCCGGCGGTGAGGTGGCCGGTGACCTGCCAGGTCGCGAGGTCGAGGACGGCCACCTTGTCGGCGTTCGAGTTGGCGACCCAGGCGCGGCGGCCCTCGGGGTCGACGACGATGCCGATCGGCACCGGGCTCGTGCCGAAGGCGCCGAGGAGGCGGCCTTCGGTGGCGACGGCCTGAAGGCCCATGGGGATGCGGCGCTCGAGCGTGCGGTCGGTCGTCGAGAAGACGGCGACGTCGCCGGCGCGGGCGTTGCTGACCAGGACGTGGCGGCCGTCGGGTGTCACCTTGGCGCGGATCGGGAAACCGGGGGAGTCGATCGTGCCCACGATCGCGAGCGTCTCGGCGTCGACGACCGAGATCGTGCCGGCCTCGCGGTTGGTCACCCACACCTGCCGCCCGTCGGGCGAGACGGCGATCCCCTCGGCGCCGGCGCCGGTCGGGACGTCCCCGAGCTTCTTGCCGGCGGCGAGATCGATCGCCGTCATCGACCCCGAGCCGATGTTGGCGACGAAGGCACGCCGGCCGTCCTTGGCCGCCGCCACCATGTGCGACACCTCCTGGCCGGTCGGGATCGCGCGCAGCACCGTGCCCGCCTCGACGTCCACCTCGAGGAGCTCCTTGCCCGCCTCGGCGGTCACCAGCGCGCGGCGGCCGTCGAGCCAGGTGAGGCCGTGGGGGCGGCGGTGCGCGCCCAGGTCGATCGTCTTCTCGACCCGCGCCGCCGGCACGTCGACGAGCGTCAGCGTCGAGCCCGGCCGCGGGCCGGTGCCGTAGTTGGCGACGAGCGCGTGGCGGCCGTCCGGCGACACCGCCACCTCGTGCGGGCCTTCGCCGGTGGGCAGCGTCGCGACCACCTTGCCGCTCGCGAGCTCGATCAGCGACACCGTCGCCTCGGCCTTGTTGCCGACGACCAGGGTCGCGGCGGCGGCGGCGGAGGCCGTGAGCAGGCAGACGGCGGCGGCGAGGGTCGCGGCGCGGCGGGCGGACCGGGGCATCGTGCGGCGGACTCTATAATGCCGCCGTGACCATCGAGACCAAGCCGGAGGCGGCGGCGCGGCCGGCGCCCGAGGCCGCGCCGGTCGCGGCGGTCACCACCAGCTCGGGCATCCCCGTCAGCACGACCTACCGCCCGGCCGACGTCGCCGGCATCGACTACGACACCCGGATCGGCGATCCCGGCCGTTTCCCCTACACCCGCGGTCTGCACCCGGAGATGTACCGCCGGCGCCCGTGGACGATGCGCCAGTACGCCGGCTACGCCGACGCCGGCGAGTCCAACCGCCGCTACCGGTACCTGCTGGCGCAGGGGACGACCGGCCTCTCGGTCGCCTTCGACCTGCCGACCCAGATCGGCTACGACTCCGATCACCCGCTGGCGCGCGGCGAGGTGGGGCGGGTGGGGGTGGCGATCGACTCGATCGAGGACATGCGGCGGCTCTTCGACGGCATCCCGCTCGACCGGGTGACGAGCTCGATGACGATCAACGCCACGGCGGCGATCCTCCTCGCGCTCTACCTCGCGGTGGCCGAGGAGCAGGGCGTGGCGTGGGAGAAGGTGGGGGGGACGGTCCAGAACGACATCTTGAAGGAGTACGCGGCGCGCGGCACCTATATCTACCCGCCCGGGCCGTCGCTCAAGCTGGTCACCGACCTGATCGCCTTCTGCACCGAGCGGGTGCCGCGCTGGAACACCATCTCGATCTCCGGCTACCACATGCGCGAGGCGGGGTCGACCGCGGTGCAGGAGGTGGCCTTCACCCTGGCGCACGGTCTCGCCTACGTCGAGGCGGCGCTCGGGCGCGGTCTCGCGATCGACGACTTCGCGCCGCGCTTCTCGTTCTTCTTCAACGCCCACAACGACTTCCTCGAAGAGGTGGCGAAGTTCCGCGCCGCCCGGCGCCTCTGGGCCGAGCTGGTGCGCGAGCGCTTCGCGCCCAAGGACCCGCGCTCCGGCTGGCTCCGCTTCCACACCCAGACCGCGGGGTCGACCCTCACCGCCCAGCAGCCGCAGAACAACGTCGTGCGGGTGGCGATCCAGGCGCTGGCGGCGGTCTGCGGCGGCACGCAGTCGCTGCACACCAACGCTCTGGACGAGGCGCTCGGGCTGCCGACCGAGTCGGCGGCCCGCCTGGCGCTGCGCACCCAGCAGGTGATCGCCCACGAGAGCGGCGTGACGCAGGTGGCCGACCCGCTGGGCGGGAGCTGGGTGATCGAGGCCTGGACCGACGAGATCGCGGCGCGGGCGCGCGAGTACATCCGCCGGATCGACGAGATGGGCGGCGCGCTCGCCGCGCTCGAGCGCGGCTTCACGCAGCAGGAGATCGCCGACGCCGCCTACGCCCACCAGCTCGCGGTCGAGGAGCGGCGCGCGACGGTCGTCGGCGTCAACGCCTACGCCGACCAAGACGACGAGCCGGCCGAGGTGCTGGTGGTCGACCCGGCGTCGGAGCACGAGCAGGTGGCGCGCCTCGCCGCCTTGCGCGCCCGCCGCGACGCCGCGCGCGCCGCCGCCACGACCGCCGCCTTGGAGCGCGCCGCCGCCGAGAACCGCAACGTCCTCCCCGCCATCCTCGACTGCGTGCGCGCCGAGGTGACGCTCGGCGAGATCGCCGACGCCCTGCGCCGGGTCTTCGGCGAGTACCGCGACACCGGGTTCTGATGCGCGTCACGCCGGACGAGTTCGAGGAGCTGGTGGCCAAAGCCCTCGACGGATTGCCGGAGCAGTTCGCCGACCTGCTCGAGAACGTGGCGGTGGTGGTCGAGGAGGAGTGCGACCCGGAGGACCTCGAGGCGATGGGCCTCGACCCCGACGAGGAGGAGATCTTCGGCCTCTACCAGGGGGTCTCGCTCGCCGAGCGCGACTCCTACTACGCCGCCCTCCCCGACCGCGTGGTCATCTACCGCGGCCCCATCCTCCGCGCCTGCGGCTCGCGCCGCGAGGTGATCCGCGAGGTGCGCGACACCGTCGTCCACGAGCTCGGCCACCACTTCGGGCTCGACGACGACGAGATGCCGTATTGAGCACCAGACTTCCGCGCCGGGCCTCGCCGGTGGCGCGAAAACGCCCGGGACGTGGCCCGGGCGCTACGGTCTGCTAGGTCCCGCCCGCCGCCATCGGCCGCGCGTCCAGCATCGCGAAGGCCTCGGCCAGGCTCGTCTGCGCCGCCACGGGGTTGAGCATCGCGTCCATCGCGTGCGAGCCCAGGGCGCGATAGCTCTCGAACTGCGACTCGCTGTAGAACTGGTCGGCCGTCGACTCGTGCGGGAAGTCGGGATGGTTCTTGGCGTAGTTGACGACGTCGAGCGGCTCGCTGCCGTTGAGCGAGGCCTTGACGTAGAGGATCCACCCGTCCTCGTCCGGCGAGGTGCCGTCGACGCACGAGTAGCGCACCCGTCCCAGGGCGTAGTACGGCGCCGGCGGGCCCGCGGCCGGGGCGTTGGCGTCGTAGGGCCGCATCGGCGGCGTCGCGCCGAACTCGATCGGGATGCCGAAGTCGGTGCGGATCTTGCTCACCGCGAGCCCCAGCCCCGCGAAGCGGTACTCGCCGTCCGCCTCGGCGTCGATCGCCACCAGATAGCGGCAGCGCCGGATCACCATCTCGTAGAGGCCGAGGTTGTCGAAGTGACCGCCGTCGGAGAGGTAGACGTACGGGTGCCGGTCGTCGGTCAGGCCGAAGGTCTCGGCGATGAGCGGCCGCGGCGCGAAGCGCGGCCCCGGCTGGGCGTACGTCCTGGCGCCGAAGCGTCCCGGGTTGCCCAGCCACCAGCCGAGCCGGACGTTGAAGAAGGCGAGGAGGAAGGTGACGACCGGCGAGGAGTTGTAGCCCATGTTGGGGCTGGCGGCGGCGCCCGAGATCGCGAGCGCGGTGCCGAGCGAGATCGCGCGGTCGGTGCCCGGATGGAGCCCGTAGCGGGCGGCGTCGCGGTAGCCGAGCTGCCAGCTCCCGCAGTGGAGCGGCGAGACGGTGAACGACTCGGCCTTGCGGTCCTGCCAGGCGAGGTTGCCGCCGCCCACCAGGTTGAGGGTGGCGTTGACGACGTGCAGCGGCCGGTTGCCGCGCAGGGCGTGCATCTGCAGGTTGTCCTGCTCGTCGAAGCCGGTGAAGGGGTCGGGCTGGCGCGTCCCCGGCAGCCGCGAGGCCCCGAGGTAGGAGCGGATCAGGCGGTCGCGGTAGGCGCCGTGGAGCGAGAAGCGGTTGACGTCGATGCGCGCGCCCATGACCACGACCGGCACCACCAGGGCGAGCGTCGCCGCGGCGAGCGCCCACCAGGGCGAGTGCATGAGCGTGCCGATCAAGTCGAGGCGGTCGAAGCGGCTCGCCGGGTGGTCCGGCCAGCGGACGCCGACGGCGAGCGCCCGCACCAGGTAGGTCGTGCCGAGCGAGAGCGCGGCGACCAGGAGGAGCGCGAAGACCGGCGCCGCCAGGGTCAGACCGACGTTGCCGAGCTTGGCCGCCGTCCCCTGCGGCGCCCGCTCGTCCTTCTCCCCCTTGGCCGCCGTCTTGCCGCTCTTGCCGAGGAGCGCCGTCGTCACTCCCGAGAGCCCGCCGAGGACGCCGAAGACCTCGGGCAGGGCGGCGACCGCGGGCGGCCCGAAGACGACCAGGGCGTTGATCCCGCCGCCGACGACGATCGCGATCAGCATCCAGGAGCCGCCGCGCGCCAGCCATTCGCGGTCCTCGTCGGTGGTGTGGCGGCTGGCGAGGCCGACGAAGAGGGTCGCCGACAGCAGGAAGAGCCAGAGGACGAGCGGGCCCGCGAAGGCGGCGTAGTAGGGCGAGAGGTGATCGCCGTCGTAGACCGCAAAGCCGGTGGCGACCGGCACGGTCAGGAGACCGCCGAGGGCGCCGCTCGCCACCACCGCGATCGCCTCGCCGAGATGGAGCCGGCGCACCCAGACGAAGGAGAGGAGGTAGCCGCCGAGGTGGAGGAGCGCGGCGAAGAGCGTGATCGCGAGCCAGGTGGGGACCGCCCGCCCGGCGACCGCGAACCGCACGGTGGCGTTCTCGGGGCGCATCCAGGCCCAGAACACAGTCAGCGCCAGGACCATGAGGACGAGCGGCGCCAGGCAGAGGAGCAGGAACCAGGACTGGTTGCGCAGGCCGGCGGGGAAGCGGCTCTCGCCATGCCCGACGAGGCTCGGCCGGTTGGCGACGATGTAGGCGATGGCGAAGGCGCCGCAGGCGGCGGCGAGCCAGAAGGGCGCCCACTGCCACAGTTGGCCGGCGGGCCGGCTCTGCGTGATCCAGATGCGGAAGCGCGGCAGGCTCAAGCCGAGCGCCAGGAGCGGCAAGAGGACCAGCCAGTTGAGGAAGAGGTTGCGGAAGTAGATCCCGATGAGCGTCCAGGTGTCGGCCGAGAGGAATCCCAGCCGCGGGCTCAGGTAGCGGCTGAAGCTCCGCAGGTGGCGCACCGGCTCGGGCTCGGGGTAGAGGGCCTGCGCGCGCTGCGGCGTGGCGGCGAGCTCGGCCGCCACGGCGGTGACGGCCGCCGCCGCGTCGCCGGCAGACGGCGGGCCGTCGTCGGGCAGCCGGCGGTCGATCCAGGCGCTGAGCCAGCTCCCGAGGTAGCCGCCGCCCGAGACGGTCGAGAGGAAGTCGAAGGCGCCGAGCAGGCGGTGGCGCGCGAGGCCCTGCACGACGCCGAGGGCGAAGGTGGCGCTGCGGATGCCGCCGCCCGACAGGCACAGCGCGCTGCGCCCCCAGCCGGCCCGCTCCTGCTCGTGCAGCCAGGCGTAGAGCTCCCCGACCAGCTCCGAGTCGAGGCGCCGGCGGACGTCGTCGGCGCCGGGAGCGTCGCCGTAGAGCGCGGCGAGCTGCCGGCCGACCTCGGCGCGGCGCTCGCGGAAGCGCTCGCCGAGCCCGCTCTCCGGGCGCTGCTGCTCGATCTCCGCGGCGAGCGCGTCGAAGAGCAGGAGCGGCGGGTCCGCGTCCCGCGCGCGGCGCGGCGTCATCAGTCGGCTCGAGGACGTCGACGTTCCCGGTGGAGCGCTCATCGGCTGACCTCCGGCGTGCGGCGCGCTGCTGCTCGGTTGCCGCGGATTATCGATCAAGCGGGCCCGGCGCGAAAGCTTTCGCGTCTCGACCATAGAATGACCGCGTGCACCGCGCCCGCCGACGCCTGCTGCTGCTCTTGGCGTCGCTGCCGCTCCTGGTGCTCGTAGCGGCGGTGCTCTACCAGCTCGGCATGGCGCGTCTCGAGGGGGCGCCGCGCGGCTTCTGGCACAGCCTCGAGTGGGCGGGGGAGACCCTCACCACCACCGGCTACGGCTCCGACTCCCGCTGGCGCCATCCGGCGATGGTGCTGTTCGTCGTCGCGCTCCAGTTCGTCGGCGTCTTCCTCGTCTACCTGCTCGTCCCGGTCTACCTGATCCCGGTCCTCGAGGAGCGCTTCGAGACCCGCCTGCCGGTGCGGCTCGCCGACGACCTCGCGGACCACGTCCTCCTCTTCCGCTACGGCCCGGCAGTCGAGACCCTGCTCGCCGAGGCCGCCGGCGCCGGCATCGCGACGCTGGTGCTGGAGCCCGACGAGGCCGAGGCGCGGCGGCTCTTCGAGCGCGGCCAGCCGGTGCTCCACCGCGGCCTCGACGCCGAGTCGCTGCGCGCGGCGCGCCTCGACCGCGCCCGCGCCGTCGTCGCCAACGGCAGCGACGACGAGGACGCGGCGCTCATCCTGACCGCCCGCCAGCTCGGCTACGCCGGGCCGATCTACGCCCTGGTCGAGGAGCCGTTCCACCGCCAGCCGATGATGCTCGCCGGCGCCACCGCGGTCTTCACGCCGCGCCACATCCTGGGGGCCGCGCTGGCGGCGCGGGCGAGCGCGCGGCTCGGGCCGCGGGTCGAGGAGATCGGCCACCTCGGCCGCAGCCTCGAGGTGGCGGAGGTGCGCATCCACCCCGGCAGCCCGCTCGCCGGCCAGACCCTCGGCGCCGCCGGGATCGGCGCCAGGACCGGCGCCACGGTCATCGGCCAGTGGCTGCGCGGCAAGCTCCTGACGCCGGCCACCGCCGACCTGCGGCTCGAGCCCGACGGGGTGCTGGTGGCGGTCGGCGGGCGCGACAGCATCGACCGCCTGACCGAGCTGGCGCACGGCGGCGCGGCGCGGCGCCGCGGCGAGGGGCCGTTCGTGGTCTGCGGCTACGGCGAGGTGGGCGGCAAGGTGGTCGAGCTGCTGCGCGAGGTCGGGGAGGAGGTGCGGGTGATCGACCGCCGCGCCAGGGAGGGCGTCGACGTGGCCGGCGAGGTGCTCGACCCGCGCGTCCTCGAGCGCGCCGAGGTGCGGGCGGCGCGCGTCGTCATCCTCGCCCTCGACAGCGACAGCGCCACCCTCTTCGCCACCGTCATCCTGAAGGACCTGGCGCCCGAGGTGCCGGTCATCGCCCGCGTCAACCAGGCCGAGAACGTCGAGCGCATCCACCGCGCCGGCGCCTACTTCGCGCTCTCGATCAGCCAGGTCTCGGGGATGATGCTGGCGCGGCGGCTGCTCGACGAGGAGGCGGTGTCGATCGATCCCCAGTTGAAGGTGCGGCGGGTGCCGGTCGCGGGCGTCCTCGTCGGCCGGCACCCGGCCGGGCTCGGCATCCGCGAGCGGACCGGCGCCTCGGTGGTGGCGGTCGAGCGCGGCGACGAGGTGCTGGTCGAGCTCGATCCGCGCTTCCGCTTCGCCGCCGGCGACGCCGCCTACGTCTGCGGCAGCGCCGAGGCGGTGCGGCGGTTCGTCGAGGAGTTCAAGAGCGCCTGAGCGCCGCGCCGCCAGGCGCCTCTCGCCGGCACCGCTACAATCGGCTTCGTGGAAGAGCACTTTCTCCAGGAAGCGGTCGCCATCCTGGCGGCCGCCGTCGCGGTGGTCCTGCTCAGCCACCGCCTGCGCGTCCCCTCGGTCGTCGGCCTGCTGCTGACCGGCCTCTTGATCGGCCCTTCCGGGCTCGCCCTGGTCGCCGAGGTCGAGCGCGTCGAGCTGTTCGCCGAGATCGGCGTCGTCTTCCTCCTCTTCACGATCGGCCTCGAGTTCTCGCTCGAGCGGCTGCGGCAGCTCCGCCGGCCCTTCTTCGCCGGCGGCTCGCTCCAGGCGCTGATGACGACGGCGGTGGTCGCGCTCCTCGCCGCGGCCGCCGGCGTGGCGCCGCCGCGCGCCATCTTCTTCGGCTTCGTCGTCACGCTGAGCAGCACGGCGATCGTGCTCAAGCTCTACGCCGAGCAGCGGCAGCTCGACGCCCCGCAGGGCAAGCTCCTGCTCGGCATCCTGCTGTTCCAGGACTTCCTGATCGTGCCGATGATCGTCCTCGTCCCAGTCCTGGCCGGCACCGCCGCCGCCTCGGCAGGGGCCGTGCTGCTGCGCTTCGTCCTCGCCCTGGGCATCGTCGGGCTGGTGTTCCTGATGGCGCGCTACCTCATGCCGCGCCTCCTCTACCTCCTGGTGCGCACCCGCATCCGCGAGGTCTTCGTGCTCGGCGCGCTGTTGGTCTGCCTGGGCATGGCGCTCTTGACCGCCGCGCTCGAGTTCTCGCTCGCCCTGGGCGCCTTCCTCGCCGGCATCGTCATCGCCGAGTCCGAGTACAGCCCACAGGTCGTTGCCGAGATCGCCCCCTTCCGCGACGTCTTCACCAGCGTCTTCTTCATCTCGGTCGGGATGCTGCTCGACCTCGGCTTCGCCGCCGCGCACCTGCCGATGATCCTCGGGCTCGCCGCCGCGATGGTGCTCCTCAAGGGCGCCCTCGGCGCCGGCGCCGTGGCTCTCCTCGGCTTTCCCTCGCGCCTCGCCCTCGTGGTCGGCGCGAGCCTGGCCCAGGTGGGGGAGTTCTCGTTTCTGCTGCTCGAGATCGGCCGCGTCCAGGGGCTGCTCGACGGCGCCGCCTATCAGACCTTCCTGGCCGCCGCCGTGCTCACCATGCTCGCCACACCGCTGCTCGTCGGGCTGGGGCCGCGCCTCTCGGGGTGGCGCCCGCAGGTCGCGGAGGAGGCGGGAGCCGGCGCGCTGCGCGGCCACGTGGTGGTCGTGGGGTTCGGCGTGGCGGGTCAGAACCTGGCGCGGGTGCTGCGCGCCGCCGGCATCCCGTACACCGTCGTCGAGCTCGACGGCAAGCTGGTGCGGACGGCGCGGGCGGCCGGCGAGCCGGTGCTCTTCGGCGACGCCACGCGGCGGGAGATCCTCGAGCACGCCGGCGTCGAGCGGGCGCGCATCGTGGTCTTCGTGATCTCGGACCTGGTGGCGGTGCGGCGCGGCGTCCGCCTGGCGCGCCAGCTCAACCCGGGGCTCCACATCATCGTCCGCACCCGCATGGTGGCCGAGATCGAGGACCTGGCGCGGCAGGGGGCGGACGAGGTGATCGCCGAGGAGTTCGAAACCTCGATCGAGATCTTCACCCGCGTGCTCCAGCACTACCACGTGCCGGGCAACGTGATCCGCGCCGAGACCCGTGTCCTGCGCGGCGAGAGCTACCGCATGCTGCGGACGCCGGGAGGCACGCCGCCGGCGGAGCTGCTGGCGATGCTCGCCGCCGGCACGACCGAGGTCTTCCGGCTCGAGGCGACGAGCCCCGCGGTCGGCAAGACGCTGCGCGAGCTCGACCTCCGCCGGCGCAGCGGCGCGACGGTGATCGCCGTCGTGCGCGGCGAGCGCTCGCACACCAATCCGCCGCCCGAGCTGCGGCTCGAGGCCGGCGACGCGCTGGTGCTGGTCGGCAGCCACGTCGAGATCGACCGCGCCTTCGAGCTGCTCGAGAAAGGGGTGCCGGTGGAGGAGCCCGCGGCGGTCGCGGGCGAGGCCGAACGGGTCACGATGCTCTGAGCTTCTCGAGCTTGCGGTCGCGGTCGCCCTCGATGCGCCGCCGCTCGCGCACGTAGTCCTCCTCCTCTTCCTGCCGCTTGGCGGGCTCCCACACCGTCTGCAAGCGGTTCTGGTGCAGGATCTCGAGCTCGGCGAGCTTGGCCTCCGCCTGTCGCCGCACCTCGGCCATCTGCTCCCGCATCCCCTCCGGCAGCGCCCCCTCCTCCCGCGGCCGCTCGATCCCCTGCTTCTCCAGCCGCTCGAGCGCCAGCTCGTAGGCCGATTTCATGCCCGACGCCTTGTCCTTCTCCGCCATGGCGGGAGCATACATGGGCGCGGACGGCTTGCCGAAGGCTTCGGATCGCGATCCGGAGTCTCCGGACGGCTTGCCGAACCGTTCGGCTGGCGAACCGGACGCCCCGGATCGCTTGCCGAACGGCTCGGCGCGTGATGCCGCGGGCCGAGGCCGAGTGTGCGTCGGGCGGTTCCCCCGGCGCTTTCGGGCGATCACCGGAAGCGCCGGGGAAGCTTCCCGGCCGGGGTCAGCTTCCCGCTGCGGTCGGCGCGTGGCCGGCCGGGCACAGTCGTCACTAGAAGAAAAGGAGGTGAATCATGCCCACCAGAAGCCTTCCCGAGCAGATCGGGGACTGGAAGATCCTCAACGAGAACCTGAAGCCTCGGCTCTCGGAGATCCCGCTCCTGGCGCCGCTGCAGGCGGAGCTGGAAGCGCAGGTCGCCGAGGCCGAGCGCCTCGAGTCCGAGCAGGAGGTGCACAAGATGCGGCTGCGCATCACCAACGAGAAGCGCGCCGAGGTGGAGTCGCGCGGCCACATCTTGAAGAGCCGCATCGAGTCGGTGCTCCGCGGCCATCTCGGCCACACGAGCAAGGAGCTCGTGCAGTTCGGCTTCAAGCCCCGCGTGACGACGCGGCGCCGCAAGCCCGTGGAGGAGCCCGAGCCCGAGCCTCAGCCCGAGGTGAAGGCCGTTGCCTCCACCTAGTCCCCTGACCCCGCGGCGGGAGGGACTTCCCTCCCGCCGCACCCTCTGTTCTCGAGTGATTTCTCCGCCCCGCGCGCGACTACTCGAAGATCCTGGCCAACGGCATCTCGAGGCCCGGAAGCAGGGGAGTGGTGAGCACTTCGTCGGCCTCGGCGGACCGCTCCGCGACGAGCTCCAGGGCGTCGCCGGTGCGGCGGAAGATCCGGACGGTGTCGAAGAGCGGGTCGGCCAGCCAGTACTCGTGCACGCCCCTGCGCTCGTAGAGCTGGCGCTTGACGCCCTCGTCGACCTTGCGGGTTGAGGGGGAGAGGATCTCGATCACCAGGTCGGGCGCGCCCTGGAGGTTGAGCTCGGTAATGAGCCCCAGGCGATCCCGCGAGACGAACAGGAGGTCGGGCTCGACGACGTCCGTGGGCGAGAAGACGATGTCGTACGGAGCGACAAAGAGCCGACCGCAGCCGGTGCGCCTGGCGAATTCGCCCAGAACCACCGCCAGGTTCAGGACGACCGTCTGGTGTTTCGTATTCGGTGCCGCCGTCACGTAGAGCTCCCCGTCGATCAGCTCGTGGCGGAGGCCGTCGTCGGGGAGCGCCAGGAGGTCGTCGTAGGTGAGCTGGCGGTGAGCGCTGCGTGCCATCGATCGTGCCCTCGTGACCCCGATACTCTAGCAGCGCGCGCCCGCTCCGCCTGCGGCTCCTTCGGGCCGACACCGCCGCGCTGCCGTCTCGCCACACTGGTAAGACGGAAAACGCCCGCCGAATCGTGCGCCGAGGCGCCACTTTGACGCCTGCGCCGCGTCGGAGTTGCTCCGCACCGAGCCGCTGGCGGCGCGCCTTCCCCGTCGCGCCCCGGGCCTTGCGACCGGCACGCGATTTGCCACCCCCGCGCGGCGGAGATAACCTCTGCCGCCCGCGGCGCGCCTCTCGCGGAACCCGGAGGAAGCGATGATCGAAGCGCAGGACCTCTGCCGGCGGTACGGCGACTTCACGGCGGTGGACGGGGTGTCGTTCGCCGTCCACGAGGGGGAGATCGTCGGCATGCTGGGGCCGAACGGCGCCGGCAAGACGACGGCGATCCGCATGATCACCGGCTTCCTGCCGCCGAGCGGCGGGCGGGTGACGGTGGCCGGCAAGGACCTCTTCGAGCACCCGCGCGAGGCGCGGCGGGAGGTCGGGTACCTGCCGGAGAACGTCGCGCTCTATCCGGAGATGCGGGTCGACGAGTACCTGGCCTACCGCGCGCGCCTCGAGGGCATGCGCGGGCCAGCGGCGCGCCAGGCGATCGACGAGGCGGTCGCGCGCTGCCTGGTCGAGGAGGTGCGCGGGCAGATCATCGGCACGCTGTCGAAGGGCTACCGCCAGCGCGTGGCCCTCGCCACCGCCATCCTCCACCGGCCCGGCGTCCTGGTGCTCGACGAGCCCACCGTCGGGCTCGACCCCAAGCAGATCATCGCCATCCGCGAGCTCATCCGCGAGCTGCGGCAGGAGCGCACGGTGTTGCTCTCGACCCACATCCTGCCCGAGGTCGAGCTGCTCTGCGACCGCGTGCTGATCATCGACCGCGGCAAGATCGTCGCCCAGGGGACGCCGCAGGAGCTGCGCGACCGGTCGCTCGGCAAGGCCACGGTGCGGGTGGCGCTCGAAGGGCGGCCGGAAGGGGCGGCCGAGGCGCTCGCGGGGCTTCCCGGCGTCTCCGGCGTGCGCGGCCTCGACGAGCGCGGCGCCGGCGCGGAAGAGCGGTTCCTCCTCGAGTGCGAGAGCGGCGCCGACCCGCGCGCCGCCGTCTTCCGCCTGGCGGTCGAGCGCGGCTGGGTGCTGGTCGAGCTCGGCGAGGAGAAGGCGACGCTCGAGGACATCTTCGTCCGCCTGACGACGCGCGATGTCGCCGCGCCGACGCCGGACGCGGGCTCGCACATCGATCCCCAGGGCCTGCAGCCGGAATCGCCGCCGGCACCCGAGCCCGAGCCGCTCGGCGAGGAGGTGCTGCCGTGAGCGCGGTCGCCGCGACCTACGGGCGCGAGCTGCGCGCCTACTTCGCCTCGCCGCTCGGCTGGCTGGTGCTCTTCTTCTTCCTGCTCGTCAACAGCATCGTCTTCGGCGCCCTGGTCTTCGTCTTGAACGACCCCAGGTCCGGCGGCGGGCCGCCGATGGAGGCGTTCTTCGGCGGCTTCCTGTTCTGGATCATGCTGATCGTCCTGCTGCCGGTCCTGACGATGCGGCTGATCGCCGAGGAGCTGCGCAGCGGCACGATCGAGGTGCTGATGACGGCGCCGATCAGCGAGGCCGAGGTGGTGGCCGGCAAGTACTTGGCGGCGCTGACCTTCTATCTCTTCCTCTGGCTGCCGACGCTGCTCTACGCGGCGCTCATCGCCTGGCACAGCGATGTCGACTGGGGGCCGATCGCGGCCGGCTACCTCGGGATCGTCGGGATCGGCGCGCTGTTCCTCGCGATCGGCCTCTTCGCCTCCGCCCTGAGCAAGAACCAGCTCGTCGCCGCGATGATGTCCTTCGCCATCATCCTGCCGCTCTTCCTGCTCGGCCTGCTCGAGTTCGTCTTCACCAGCGAGGCGATCAAGTCGACACTCGGCTACATCAACCTGGTCAACCACATGGACGAGTTCGCCCGCGGCATCGTCGACACGCGCCACCTGGTCTATTACCTCTCGGCGACGCTCTTCTTCCTCTTCCTGACCACCCGCGCCCTCGAGGCGCGGAAGTGGAGGTAGGCCCGATGGCCGACCAGGCCCAGCGCCGCGCCCTCGTGCGCACCGGCACCCTGGGCGCCGGCGTGCTGCTCCTCGCCGCGCTCGTCGTCATCGTCAACTACTTCGGCGCCCGCTACTACAAGCGCTTCGACTGGACCGCGACACGCCTCTACTCGCTGTCGGAGAAGAGCAAGAACGTCCTCGCCGAGCTCGACGAGGACGTCACGATCTACGTCTTCCTCGGGCCGCAGGACGAGCTGTACGAGCCGGTGCGCGAGCTGCTGCGGCGCTACCAGGCGGCCTCGCCGCACGTCCGCGTGCGCTTCGTCGATCCGGAGAAGAACCCGGTCGAGGCGCAGCAACTGGTCGAGAAGTACGAGATCACGAGCGCCGGCCTGGTGGTCGAGCGCGGCGAGGACCGGCGGGTGATCGACGGCTCCGAGCTCGCCGAGATGGACTTCTCGGCCATGCAGTTCGAGGGCGGGCAGCCGCGGATGGCCGGCTTCAAGGGCGAGCAGGCGGTCAGTAGCGCGCTGCTCCAGGTGACCGAAGGGCGGAAGCCCAAGGTCCTCGTCACCACCGGCCACGGCGAGGCGCGGCTCGACGACGTCGGCCCGCGCGGCCTCTCCGGGGCGCAGCAGGTCCTCGCCAACGACAACTTCGAGCTCGAGGAGTGGTCGCCGCTCGGGAAACCCGCGGTGCCGCCGGAGGCGAACGTGGTGGTGGTCGCCGGCCCCACCGGCACCTTCGTGCAGCCGGAGCTCGACGTCCTCGCCGCCTACCTCGGGCGCGGCGGCCGCCTCCTCGTCCTCCTCGATCCCACCCTCGCGGGCAGCGGCCTGGTCGACACCGGCCTCGGCCGCTGGCTCGCCGGGTTCGGCGTCAAGGCGGGCGAGGACATCGTCGTCGATCCGAGCAACCCGCTCCCCTTCTTCGGCCCCGAGACCATCTTCGCCAACCGCTACGGCGACCACGCGATCGTGCGGCCGCTGCAGCAGGGGAACCTGCCGGTGCTGCTGTCGCTGGCGCGCTCGGTCGGGCCGGGATCGACTCCCGGCTTCCCCGCGGCCCAGCTCGTCGAGACGACCGAGGCCGGCTGGGGCGAGACCAACCTGGCGGCGCTCGGGCAGGTGCACAAGGACCCGGCCGACGTCGGCGGCCCGGTGCCGCTGGCGGTGGCGGTCGAGGGCCAGGCGGCGGAGGCACCGACCGCTGCGGCCGCCCCGGTGCGAGCGCGTTTGGTCGTCGTCGGCGACTCCGACTTCGCCACCAACCAGCTCCTGCAGGCCAACCGCGCCAACGGCGTGCTCCTCGCCAACGCCGTCAACTGGCTGGTCGAGCGCGAGGCGCTCCTCGCCATCCCGCCCAAGAAGACCGAGCAGGTGCGGCTCAACCTCACCCAGGGCCAGTTGCGCACGGTGGTCCTGCTCGCCGTCGTCGGCCTGCCGGTCCTGGCGCTCGGGGCCGGGATCTGGGTCTGGCGCCGCCGCCGGCGCTGAGGCGCGAAGGCTTTCGCGCCGAATCGATAGGAGCGATCGCATGAAGCCGCGCACGCTGCTCGTCCTGCTCGTCCTGGTCGCTGGCCTCGGCGCCTTCATCTGGTTCTACGAGCGCAAGCTCCCGTCGGGCGAGGAGCGCGCCGAGCAGGCGAAGAAGGTGCTGCAGCTCGAGCGCGACGAGATCGAGGCGATCGAGGTCGCGTGGCAGGGGCGAACGCTGCGGCTGGAGAAGGTGCGCGCTCCCGAGGCGACGTGGCGCATCGTCCGGCCGCTCTTCTCCGGCCAGCCGGCGCGCGCCGACGAGGCGACCGTGGCGCGCCTCCTCGACTCGCTCCTCGGGCTCGAGAAGGCGCGCACGCTCGAGGACTTCGACCCCAAGCAGGTGGGCCTCGACCGGCCGCGCGGCACGGTGACCCTCGAGACGAAGGACGGGAAGGAGGTGCTCTCGATCGGCGCCGCCGTCCCCACCGGCGCGAAGATGATCGTCGGGCGCCAGGGCGCCGACGCGGCGCGCGCGCGCGCCTTCGTGGTCGACGACGGGGTGCTGAGCGACCTCGAGCGCGCGCCCGGCGACTGGCGCGACCGCGAGATGTTCCCGGGCGAGCGCGCCGACATCCAGCGCATCACGCTGCGCGGCGGCGCGGGGGGGCCGGTGGTGCTGGCGCGGCAGGGCGAGGAGTTCCGCCTCGCGCGGCCGGCCGCCGACCGCGCCGACCGCGACCTCGTCGACGCGCTGCTGACCGATCTCGCGGGGCTGCGGGCCGAGCAGTTCCTGGATGACCTCGATCGGGGCGCGAAGGCTTTCGCGCCGGGCTCCGATGGCGGCGCCCGCCCCGCCGCGCTCGGGCTGGCGCCGCCGCGGCGGGCGGTGGAGGTGGCGTTCACGGGCGGCACGCCGGCGGCGCGGATCGAGCTCGGGCGGACCGACGCGACGACCGAGCTGACCGCGGTCCGGATCGGCCGGCAGCTCTTCGAGGCGCGCACCGGGCTCGGCGAGGCGACGGACCGCCCGCCGCGCGCCTGGCGCTCGCCCGCCTGGACCGGGCTCGAAGTGTTCGCGATCGACCGCGCGCGCTTCACCGACCCGGCGGGCACGGTCGAGGTCGTCCGCGCCGACACCGACTGGAAGCGCGGCAAGGACCTGATCTCCTTCACTGTCGTCTCGGACGTCCTCTTCGCCCTCAGCGGCGCCAAGGCCGACGCGCTGCTGACCGCCGCCGAGGCGCGCCAGCGCGGCATCGACCTCGCCAAGCCCACGCTCACGATCGCCCTCAACGGCGGCGGCCCGCCCAAGGGCGAGACGCTGACTCTCTACCCGCCGGCCGCGGGCGGCGTCCCCGCCCGCGCCGCCGCCCGCGACGTCGTCCTCCTCCTGCCGCCAGCGCAGGTCGCCGAGCTACAGGCCCGCCTCGCCGACCTGCGCCAGGCCGCACCGCTGCCGCCGGCGGAGCGGGAGAAGGACGGCGACACCGCCGAGGAGTAGCCGCCGGTAAGGCACGGAGGTCACGTGAGAAGCAACGGGCCCGCGAGGTCGTTTCGCTGCTGTCTGGTTCTTCTCGCCTGGTGGTGCGCGGGTGGAGCGACCCGTGCCGCGGCGGACGACCGCTACGCTCCGCTCGTCGAGAGCATCCTCGCCGCCTGGAACACGTTCGACGTCGTCTGTCTCGGCGAGGACCACGGGCGCAAGCACGACTCCGATCTGCGCCTCGCGCTGGTCCGGCACCCGGGCTTCCCGCGCGCCGTCGACGTCGTCGTCGTCGAGCTCGCCAACCCGGCGCATCAGGCCCTCCTCGATCGTTTCATCCTGGAGGGGGCGGCGATGTCGCGCGGCGAGCTCGCCCCGATCTGGCGCGACGCGAACGGCGCCGAGGTCTGGGAGAGCCCGATCTACGAGGCCTTCCTGCGCGCGGTCCGCGAGGTCAACCTCGGCTTGCCGCGCGAGGAGCGGGTGCGCGTGCTCGGCGGCGACACGGCGATCGACTGGCGGAGCATCACCCGCGCCGAGCAGCTCGTCCCACTCTTGAACCAGGGCCTCATGAACCGCGGCGGCAACATCCGCAAGCTCATCGCCGAGCAGGTCCTGGACAAGAAGCTCAAGGCGCTGGCGATCTACGGCTCGGGCCACTGCGTGAAGGTCGGCATGGGCTTCCCCGGCGAGCTGGCCGGCCGCTACCCCGGCCGCATGTGGTCCGTCTACACCTTCTTCGGCGAGGCAGGGATGCGGGAGGGCAAGCGGCTCTTCGGCCTCGGCGACAAACCCGCCTACATCCCCATCACCGGCACCCGCTGGGCGGCCCACCCGGCCGGCGACATGTTCCTGACCGGCCAGAGGGACCTGACGCTGGGCGACATGCTGGACGCCATCGTCTACTACGGCGACGTCTCAGACGTCGTAGTCCCAGCCGACCCGGCCGAGCTCCAGTCCAAGTACGGCCCCGAGCTCGAGCGCCGCCGCCGGCTCCTCGACGAGGCGTTGAAGCTGCAACGCCGGCCGTGACGGCCTGCCTTGCCGTGATCGTTACGCGGGCCGATGCGGCGGTACGTCGGTGCGCTTCCTCGGTGAGCCGTAGAGGTAGTGGTCGTGCTGCTCTGCCCAGTCCTCCGGCGCATCGATCGTCCCGACGAGCGCATCCAGCTCGCTCCAAGCGTCACCGGACCTAGGCTCAGGAGGTAACTCCTCGATCGTCACTCGGTAAGGGCGGCCTGGCTCCAGCTCCACCGGAGAGGCGGGTCTGAGACTTTCGCCGTCGAAAGTCGCCGTGATCGTCTTCCGCATGGAGATTACCTCGGCTGCGAGGCTAGCACGTTCACGAGCGAGCGGCCTGCTAATCCTGAGATGCACCTCCCGAGCCTGGGCGTTCAAGCCACACGTTCTTTCCGTCCGTTCCGAGCGTTCCCGCCCGAACGAAGGCGCCTATGCAGCGATTCAGCCGGGCTCTGATACGTCTTTTCAAGCGCTGGAAGCCCAGATGCCGCATGGCGTGCTGGAGCAAGACCTCGCGTTCGACAGGCTCACCATTTGCTGGCAACTTTGAGCGGACAGCTCTCTGCACCTCGAATCAGGAATTCGCAGAGACCGTCGGCTCATCCCTTTTCTCATCCTCAGAGAAGGCGCTTGGGCAAGCGCTCTACGCCGCCATCGCTCCCGCCCTCCGAGAGCAACTGTCTCACGCGGCTCGATGGCCGCCCCGAGTCATTCCTGAGCCAGCGGGTGACGCCAGCGCAGATGGGGGAAGCGGCCGAAGTCGGAGTCGGTGGTGACCAGGGTGCAGCCGTGCTCGATGGCGACGGCGGCATGCTGGGCGTCGGCCACGAGCTTCCCCGTAGCGTTCGCGCCGCGGCAGAGCTCGGTGACGAGCTCCCAGTGCTGCGGTCCCGGCCCGAGCAGACAGGCCGTCGGGCGCCTCGTCAGCCCGCCGGTGAACGCGAACGCCTCCGCGAGCGTCGATGGACGCCGGAAGATGCGAGGGTTGGTCACCACCCGCACGAGCCCGACGAGCGCGAGAACCGAAAGCGCAAACGGCTCCGGGCCGATCGCCAGGCTCGTGATCCAGGCGGCATAACGCGAGTGCTCCGGGTGACTGTCCTCGCGGTGCGCGTAGACGAGGACGTTGACATCCGGCAGCAGCACCTCAGGTCTCCTCGTCGTTGGACCCGTAGACGCTCTCGTCCTCGGCGACGAGGAGCTCGGAGATGCGGTCGAGGTCAACGCCGGGTCGGGGACCGCCGCCGCCCACCGTCACGAGGCGGAAAGGAGGCGCCTTAACCCGCGCTGGCGGCTTCGCGAGATGCTCTTCGAGCGCCCGCGCCACTAACGCGCTCAACGACACTCCTTCGCGCCGCGCCCTTGCCCGCGCCGCTTCTCCAAGCCGATCGTCGACGAGGATGGTGGTTCTCATATGCCGGAGAATACCATGGGTTCATACAGTATGAACAGGCCTACCGCGCCGGCGGCGCCATGGCGGCCGGGCCGGCGTGGAAGAGCGGAAAAGGGGTTGATCGGCGTCCCCTGCCACAAGCGCTTCTCCGGTCCCAGGCGGAGGGGATCGCGAAGTGGAGGTGGGGAACACCACATGGGTCCCTGGCCACCTGGCGCGCCTAGAGCGAACGCGCTCAGCTCACTCTAGGCATCGCCGGCCGCGGGCTGCAGCAGCAACTCTTCGATCGTCACCTGGTACGAATAGCAGGCCGAGCCGCTGCTGGTCCGTGGGATTCGCCGGCGCGGGCTCGGGTTTCAGGAAACCAGGCGTGGGATTCGCCAGCGCTGGCCCCGGATTCACCAAACCGGGCGTGGGATTCGTTAGCGCAGGCCCGGGATCCAGGAAACCAAGCGTGGGATCCGTTGGCGCGGCCCCGGGATTCGTGAAACTGGGCCTGGGATTCGTTAGCACAGGCCCGGGATCCCGGAAACCGGTCCTGGGATTCGCTAGCGCAGGCCCGGGGTGGTGTCCTAGATAGTTTTTGCCGTGCCTAAGACGCTCTCAGACTTCGAGGCCGGCGTCATCTTCCAGGCCGTCCATGAAGTGGCGCTCGGAAACCGGATCGTCGCGGACGGAGAGATTCGCCGCTCCGCGAAACGGCAGTTTCTGGAGCTGCTGAAGACCACCGGGGTGCGAGGGGTGTTCGTGAGTTTTTCAGGGGTGAAGGGGGGCGAGCGCCTGACGTGGCGCGCGTCCCGCTTCGCCTGGGGTCTGCTCGCTTTGCAGTGGCTCGGCGAGTCGGGCGCAGATTGCCTAGGAGACCTTCACCTTCACTGGGTGCAAGGTCTGCTCTACGGCTACTCGCCGAGCGCTATCGAGGACTACTTGGCTAGGCTTTGCGGATCAACCGCCAGTTCACCGCCTTGCGCTCCGTCGCGCAGGGCGGGAACGTCTCACCCTTCGACAGCGGGATCGTCTGCTTGTTGCAGGAGGTGCACTGGTAAACGCCTGACTCCTCGCACTTTTGTCCGGTCGAGGGCATCTGGAATCCTCCATTCAGTGAGAACAAGAGTATACACCTTCTAGCTATGGCGTGGCCGCCCGCCCGAGTGCTCGACCGGCGGCAGCAGCGCTACCAGGTCCGCCACGCTCCACAGCCGGTGCGTCACGCCCGCGGCCATCGCCGGGGTGCAGCGCAGCGTCTGGTGAATCCGGCAGAAGTTGTAATAGGCGAAGTACAGCCCGAGCGCGGCCACGTGGTTCTCCAGCTTCTTAGAGAACGCATTGGTTAGCCGGGTGAAACGGCGGATGCTCATGCGCATGGTGAGGTTCTGGCGCTCGACGTAGCTCGTGCTGACGTGGCACGGGTCCGGGCTCCCCTGGATCGTCTGGCGCTCGATTCCGATGCAGGCGGCCGGGCTGTACCGGTGCTGCTCGTCAGTCGGCCCGCCGCCGTAGATCTTCTGAAGCATCGCGTAGTCCACGGCGCCGCCGAAGGCATCCTCGACGGCCGACAGGTACATCTTGTGACCGTCCGTCGTGAGCTGCACGCGGTTGACGAGCCGGCCGGCTAGGTCCTGCATGAACTCCGTCGCGCTGCCAGCGTCCCGCGTGCCGACCAGGAAGGACGGGACGAGCTTCGTCTCCGCGTCGATCGCGGTGAAGGTCCACACGTCACCGTAGCCAAAGACGCCCGCCTTGTCGGCCGGGACGTTCTTCTGCTTCGCATAGCAGAACGCCCATATCTCGTCCACCTGGAGCCGCTTGCAGGGGAGGTCCCGCAGCTTCTCATCCTGGAAGCGGATGCAGGCTTCCCCCATCTCCCGCCAGAGCTTCATGACGGTGTCCTTGGAGACGCCGACCATGCGGGCCGTTGCCCGGATGCCGTTTCCCTCGACCAGGGCGGAGACGATTGCGACCCGCTTGGGGGTGCTGAGCACGTTAGCCATACTAGACATTGTACGTAGTCGCCTACGCAATGTCAAGCCTTTTCTATGCCAGTCTTCCGCCCCGCCTCCTGCGGGTAGTGGCGTAAGACCAGCGTAAAAACCTCCCTCTTGTGCTAGCATGGCGCGGACGGAGGGCTGGCGAGAATTGCGCGGGAGCCCCTAGTATACGCGCAAGCGCCGGACAGGGAAAGGAGACGCCCCATGGGCCGGAATGAGCACGTGCTCGATCCGAAGCTCGAAGCGGTCCTAGCGCGGCTGTGCGAGCGACGAGGATCACTAACGAAGACACAAGCAGCCAAGCTTCCATATCTAGTGGACGTGGTGGCGCATCACGTCCTTGGTCGGCGGATTACTCGTGGTACGCATGAGACGTGGCGTTATGGCGTTGTCACTGCCGAGGTTTGGCGATTTGCAAAGACAGTCGGGGTCCGCGGACCTTTCAAGATTGACGAACCACCGCGCGGGGAGGGCCGGGTCATCATTAGCCTTGCGGGAGCCCCCCCTGACAGCTTGACGCCAGAGGAGCGGGCAGTCGTTGACGTGATTGCCGATGAATTCGGCTCGTTTGATTATGACGGCCTCGGCAAGCTAACGAAGGCCATGAATGTTGAGTTTGTGGATTGGGAGAATGTCACTACGCTAGCCAAGGTGGACGACGAAGCCTATAATCGGCTGGCGGAACGCTGGGACAAGGTCATATATAAGCTTGAGCAGTGCAATACAGAGGACACCAGCACGTGGGAAAGAGTGACCGGGGCGTCCGTCCATGACATCAGGCAAAGCCTCGGCGTCTAGGGACCTCTATATCTGCACTTCCACGTGGAAAGATCGGCAGTTCCAGAAGGCGTTCAATAAGCTAGACGAGATTGGGCGGGCCGCCTTTCTCGCTCAGCTAGAGCAGCTCTACCGTGCTCTCGAGACGACGCCGCACCCCGTCAGCGACCCGAAGCTGAAGCAAGCCTACGACGCGAAACCTTACGGGGGAGTCGTTTCTCTCCGGGGTGCCAACCTGGTCGAGTACAGCCTGGGTCCGCTTGCGCGGGTAATCGCCAAGTTCCCGGCGTCTCCGGGAACGAACGCGGTTCTGCTCCTGGTCGTGACTTTGAGCCATGACCACGACAGGCTAAAATCGTTGATTAAGCAGTATCGATCAGATATCGATAGCTGGACGGCTAGCTAGCCCGACTCCAGCGCGCCTTGGCCGCCTTGCGGGCGCTCTCCCGCCGCTCCTCGGCTGTCATCTTCGCCGCCCTCGCCTTCCCGCCCTTCGCCCCCCCAAGCTTCCCGAGCGCCACGGCCGCGGGATTCTTCGCCGGCTCTGGCTCGGCCGGCGGCGCCTCTCCGATGGCCTCTAGGTACACCTGGAAGGCCAGCTCGTTCGGGTCGCGGGGCCTGCGTGGGCGCTTAGGCATGGCATTCAGGGTAACACGGGAAGGGTAGGCGGACCTTCCTCGCGTAGGTAGGTGCGCGCCAAGTCCGCCGCGAGCGCCTTGCACTCGCGGTAGCGGGAGACGGTGGCGAGGATGCGCCCATCCGGGAGGAACACGAGCCGGAACAGGTTTGCGTGGCGCCGCTGTCGGCCGATGCCGTCGCCCCTGAAGGCGCCGAACGGCGGGGACACGAAGCCGCGCACGGTGCGCTCCTCGCCGTCGAGCATGGCTTTGAAGACGCCCAGGCGCCATGCGAGGGGGACAGGCTGGCCGGCTCGTGCTCGAACCTTCAGGTAGGCGTCCGCCGCGCAGGCAAGCCATCGGCCGGCGGACGTGAAGCCTTCCGCCTCCGCGGCTTGCTTCCAGCGCGCCGACTGTACGGCCGTGGCATGGACGGTGAAGCTGGCGACGCGCAGCCGGTTCAAGGCTTGGGCTCCGCCGACACGAGCCAGAGCAACCCGGACGCGAGCCGGAGCGCCGCGCCCACGACCTCGCCGCGGACGCGGTCCTCTGTCACGTCGACCGGCCGCTCGCCGCGCATCGTGCGAACGAGCGCCCGCACCGTCGCCAAGTCGGCGAGCGTGTAGCCCATCGCCCCGAGCAGCGTTTCGAGCGTGGGCAGCTCGGGTGCCTTCCGCCCATGCTCGTACTCGCTAATGGCGGTGTTGGCGCAGCCGGAGAGCGCGGCCAGCTCCGCTTGGTTCAGGCCGCGGATGAGCCGCAGCGCCACGAGCGCCGTAGGGAGATCGCCAGCGTAGGCCATCGCTAGGCCGCTCCCGTTTCGAGCGCCGGGAGCGCCGCGCCAAGCGCATCGGCGATCCGCAGGATTTTGACCGCCTGCCGCTTCGCCAGCCGGCAGAGCCGGAGCTTCGGCCGGTCTTCATCGTTGTACGGGTCGAAGTCGTGCTCTTCCTCAAGTCGGCGCAGGAACTCGGCGAGGTACACCAGGTCGGCGGCTGCGGCTCGAACCTCGGCGGCAATCGAGGACTCCCCCAGCTCGTCCCAGCACGCGCCTTGCTCCAAGAGGAGCCGGTCCAGCATCCGGGACAGGCGGACGAGCGCTTCCCGTTCCAGCGGCCGAGTCACCTTGAACAGGAGCGTGCGGCGGATGCCGTCGCTTTCATCGTACGAGCGGGGCGGAGGGAGGAGCTGCTGTTGGACCGGGGCGGTAGACTTCGGGCGGGCGGGCATTGGAGCTGGTCTCCTGTGCTCGTCAAGGCCGGGCGGGGTGTGCAAGCACCCTGTCCGGCCGCTTTCGTTTCGGAGGGGAGGACTTCTCCCCCTTCAGGGGAGAAGCTACCGCGGAATCAAGAGGCGGGGGCGGGCGGAAAACATACTAGGACACTACCCGGAAGCTCCGAGG
>JBIOUG010000143.1:0-17394 GCA_044866775.1 Thermoanaerobaculia bacterium
TCGCGCGCACGCCGCGCGCCAGCTCCGCGAGCGGCCCCGCGCCGTGGACGTGCATGAACGCCACCTTCGGGCGGTCGCGCGCGAAGTGGTGATGGAGCGCGGTGACGGCGAAGCCGCTCTCGACCGCCGCCCGCTGCACCAGGCCGATTTCCTCTTCGAGCAACACCAAGTCGCCCATCGCCACCGCGCCGCCGGGTGCCGGCGCGAACCCCACCCACGAGGTGAGCCCCATCGCCGGCACGATGCGGAAGCCGTCGACCGTCACCGCGAGGTCGCCTTGCGGCATGCTGACCTTGAGCTCAGCACCGCTCGCCGCCGGCTTCACACCCACGACGCGCTCGATGAGCGCCGCATCGAGCGGCGGGGCCGGCGCGACCGCTCGGCCGTCGGAGGCCGGCGGCGGGCCGGAGGCGTGGAGAGCAAGCGCGGCGGCGAGGAGCGCGGTACCGGTGTGCATCATCGTGATCCTCCGCTCCAAGCGTACCCGCTGAGCGAGATCGCCGCTCGGCCGCGGCAGGCTCTTCACTCCAGCGTCGCCTTCTGCCGTAGTCGCACGATCAGGCCCACCGTCTCCTCGAGGGCGGAGAGTGGAACGGCGAGGGCTTCGAGAAGCCTGTGGAGGGTGCGCGGGCGCGGCCTCGTCCTGCCGTTCTCGTAGCGGGAGACCGCCCCTTTACTCATCCGGGCCGCCGCCGCGACCTCGCTCTGCGTCATGCCCCGGACGTGGCGCAGGAAGAGCAGAGCGAGGGGAACGTCCGCCCGCTGCATTGCCAGCGAGCCTCGTCGGCTCATGACCGCTGCAAACGTTCAGCGGCCGAGCCGGCGGTGGAGCTCCTCGCGGGGAGCGATCGGCGGGGGCTGGCTGGCTGCTGACGCTGGGCGTTGGGTGCGAGTCCGCTTGGCCATGGTCAGGTCTCCATGAGAGTTGGGTTTAGGCCGATCCGGCGGGGGCGCTAGCTAGCTAGCCCCCGCCGGGGCGTGGGGCTAGCTGCCGCCGCTCGGCGCCTCCGGCTCCGTGTCCGGCTCCTCCTCGCGCTTCTTCCGGCCCGCACGGAGCGGGTCGATCCCGAAGCCGAGCAGCTCCGGGCTGCGCTTGCCCTTGACGCTCTGGACGCCGGTCACGATGCGGCCGGCGAGGTCGATGCAGCGCGTCTCGAGCTTGCGGCGCCGGTCGTTGGCGCCGCGCAGCGCGGCGATGTGTTGGTCCTCCTCGACCATCAGCGCCTCGATGGTCGTGACTGCGGAGTGGAACTCGGCGTGGGTGTCCTTGAGATGCGGGAACTCCGCGAGGTCAGCGGCCAGCGCGTCGCTCAGGGTCTTCCAGCGGGTGACGCGGTCGGCAAGAGAGCCTTGGGGCATGGGTCATGTCTCCTATGAGGGAAGGAATCGCCGGCCGACAGGCCGGCGGCGCTGCCGGGTGGATGGACGGGGAAGGAACGCGCGCGGCAATCCGCGGCCGGCGCCCGGCAATCGGCTGCCGGCGCTCGGCAATCGGTTGCCACGGCCGGGCAATCGACTGCCGGCGCTTGAGAATCGATTGCCAGCCGCTGGCCGGCGATTGCCGCGGCTCGGAAATCGATTGCCGGCGGCGCGGAATCGACTGCCGCCGTCTGGGAATCGATTGCCGCTGGCCGGCAATCGACGACCACGACCTGGCAATCGATTGCCGCGGCCTGAGAATCGATGCCCGGCCGCCGGCAGCCGATTTCCGGGGCCTGCGGAGCCAGCCGCCGGGACCGGGCGCCCGTTGCCGGGCTGCGGGGCCTGCGCCGGAGGCGCCGGACACGGGTTGACGCTTCGCGGCACCGTCAGAACTCCAGCACGGCGGCGACCTGGAGGTCCTTTTCCGTCACCCCGCCGGCCCCGGGGGTCGAAAGCGTCACCTCCAGCGTCTCGGCGGTAACCGTGAAGGTCGCCGCGTGCTGTTCGCTCTCGACGGTGGCCGCCAGGCCGCTCGCGAGGCAGGCGCCGACCCACAGGCCGGGAACCCGCCAGGAGCGATGGATCGCCGCGCCCCCGGCGACGAGCGTCCAGGCAGGCAGGGCCTTGAGCGCGGCCTGGATGCGCTCGGCCTTGAGCTCCTCGCGGATCGGCAGGGGCTGCGTGCCGGAGGGCGTGGTCGGGTCGTGGAATGGGTTCATGGCGTCTCTCCTTGGTCAGGGGAACCGGCTCCGGGCGCCGCGCCCGGAGGGGGAGGAAACCGCAAGGCTGGATCGGCGAAGAGCAGAAGAAGCGGCGCGTGGAGGAGCGCCGCGAGGCTTCCAAGGGCCTGCTCCAGATCGCGCACGTCGGGCGGGGCGGCGGCCTGGGGCCCGCCGAGCGCGCCGAGCCCGGTCTCCCCGCCGCGCAGTGCCTCCTGGAGCTCGCGCAGGCTCACCGCCAGCGGCGGCCCCCAGCCGGGGAGGGTGGGGAGGGCCTCGAGCTCCTCGGCGAGCCGGGCGCAGGCGTCGCTCCGCCCCGCGGCCGCATAAAGCACGGCACGCTGCAGGGCCCGCCGCGGCTTCAGGGAGCGCCTGGCGGGCGTCCGGCACAAGCTCGGAAAGGATGCGGCGCAGGCGCTGGCGGCAGGTAGCGCAGTCGAGGGCATGCGGCAGGCCGGCGATGCGGCCGACGGCGAGGGAATCGGCGATGCGGAGGAGCTGCTCGATGGGGAGGTGGGCCGGCACGGCGCGGATAGTGTACCGGTGCAGTACAGAAGTCAAGAGGAAGACGCACGGGCGCCGTACAAGACCGCCTGCCCAGCGGGAGGAGGCGAGAACAAAAGGCAGCGCGGGCGGGCGGGCCGTACAAAAAACTCCCGCCATCGTGTACACTCCCGGCCATGCACCCCTTCGAGCGGGCGAAGCCCGAGAGCCGCAAGTGGAGTGAGGCCCTGGAGCGGAAGGTCCGCCACGCAGGACTCTCGCTCCGCGACGTCGAACAGAGGCTCGGCACCGGCCGCGACTACCTGCGCCATGTCCTCTCGGGCCGGCTGGAGCTCAAGGCCAAGCACATCCTCGGCATCCTGGCGGTGCTGGAGGTGCCGCCGCCCGAGTTCTTCGGCGAGATCTACGGCCTGGTGCCGCCGGACAGCCTCGCCGGCGAGCCCATCCACCCGTCATATGCCGTGGCCGGCCGCAAGGTCGAGAAGCGCGCGGTCTGGTTCATCGCCCGCAAGCTCGAGGAGGCAGGCATCATCTCCGCCGAGGACGTCGAGGCCTGGGTGGCCGAGTGGGAGCGCGCGCAGACCGGCTTCTAGCCGGCCGGAGCGTGCGAACGCTGCTGGCGGGCTGAACCAGGAAGGGCAGGCCCCTTGTGAAGGTCAGGCTCTACGCGGTGGCCGTGACGTACCAGGGCGGCGACGGTCGCTCCCGGGAGGAAACGTTCCCGGTCCACGCATACGACCACTCGATGGCGACCGACATGGCGGTGGCCTACGTCCTCCAGGTTCTCCGGCTCAAGGAGTTCGAGCTGCGCGTGGTGGGCGGCTGACTGTCGCGTGCCGCGCGCTCGGCGGCTGCTGTCTTAGCCGCCCTCGCGCGGCATGCCGGGAGCGAGCTTCCTCGAGATGACGCGGAGGAGCGCGAGGGCCATGTCGCGCTCCCGCACGCAGGCAGTGACCTGGCCGAGGGCGAACAGGAGCTCGCGCTTGATGCCGAGCGATTGGAAGAGAGGGATGGCCTCGCCGAGGATCTTGAGGGCGTCGATCGGCCGGCCGTCGAGCAGGTGGACCGCGGCGAGGTCGAGCGAGACGACGCCGACCTCGTAACAGAGATCGGCGGCGGCGAAGGCGTCCCGCACCATCGTGAGCCGCCGCTCGGCCATGTCCAGCCGGCCGAGATCGCGGTCGATCAGGCCCCGCTGCCACTCCATGCGCCGGAGGACGAGCTTGTCGTCGGAGCCCGCGAAGTACGCTTCGGCGCGGAGCGCCAGCTTCGCGGCTTGGCGGGGCCGGCCCGACTCCCTGAAGGCCCAGATCAGGTTGTGCGCCGCCGCGCGCCAGAGCTCGTGGTCGTTGCAGCTCTCGGCCAGGCCCTCCGCGCACAGGAGCGGCTCGATGGCGGCTTCCGGATCGCCGGCGTAGATCCGCACCATTCCGAGAGTGACCAGCGCGCCGGCTTCACCGGCATGGTCGTCGAGCTCTCGAAAGGCATCCGCCGATTCCTCCGCGAGCGCCGCAGCTCCGGGGAAATCCTGCTGGAAACGGCGAAGCGCGGCGAAGTGCCGGCAGAGCCAGCCGCGCAACTCGTGGGCGCCACTCCCCGTTTTGAGGTGCTCGAACGCAAGCGAGAAGCCGCGCTCCGCCTCCAGCAAGCTGCCGCGCACACGGTAAGCGTTCGCGAGCTGCCCCCAGGCGCGCGCGCAGGCGTCGTGCAGCACCTCTTCCTCCGCCGCCCGGCGCACTGCGGCCGCCTCGGCAGTCGCTACGGCGAGGCGGGCGTCGCGCAGCATGGCGTCGGGATCCTGGTAGCGCGCCGCATGGCTCCGTTCGACGAGAGCCGCCGAGAGGTCCAGCGAGGCGAAGAGCCGCACGTTGCGCGCCTTGAGCTCGCGCTCATGGGGAGGGACGGCGTCGAGTGCCTTGAGGAGGCGGGCCACGCCGGCGCGCCGGCGCGTGCGCTCCGCCGTCTCCGTCGTGCGGCGCAGGCAGCGGGCGAAGACCGCGTCGTAGGCGCCGGGCGCGCGTTCCTTTGCGTGCCCGAGCGACCAGCTCCGCGCCCGCAGCCCCGCCCGGCAGACGGGACAGCGGGCGAGGAGGTGGCGGCCGATCAGCCGCAGCTCGGCCTCGCTCGCTCGCCCCGCGGCGAAGCGGCCGAGAGCACCGGGCGGCACCTCGTGCTGGTCGTCGCTCGCCAAGATGTTTGCATTCTATCCGTAAACGCCTAGACGCGCGGTCAATCGCCCGGCAACTGGTAGGCGTTGCCGGCACCCCGCCGCGCGGCTACGGCCGGCAGGGCGCGGGAGCGCCGCCCGGATCGATGCAGCCTCCCTCATCGCCTTGGGTGCCCGGCCCCGCGGGCTCGCCGCTCGGGCAGGGCTTCGGCGCGCCGTCTGGGTCGAGGCAACCGCCGTCCTGCGCCGTCACCGCGCGCGGCCCGTGCGGCGCCGGCGCAGCGGCGTCCAACAGCCAGGCCACCCACTCCGCGAGCCACCCACCCGCCCCGCCGAGCGCGAGCCGTCCCGGCACCCACGTGTCCTCCGCGAACGCCGCCGGCGCCGCCGCCACGAGCGACACCGCCACCACCAGCCCGAGAGCCGTCACACGCAACCGTTTCATGGGAAGTCCTCCTCCGGCGGGCCGGAGCCCGGCCGGAGGCGGCGCGGGGCGCCCGCATTTCGCATAGTGCCACACGCCGCGAACACCGCGCCGTCAGTGGCGGGTGAGGCCGCTTGCCTCGCGCGAGCTGCGCGAGGCCGCAGCAGGCAGCTACGCTTGCAGCACTGCGGGCTTCGGAGCGAAGCCCGTTTGACTTGATTGAGGAGCAGCGCCGCGCGCTTGCCGGCTATCGGAAGATCGCGGCGCCCCCTAGTCGGAGGTGTGACCGGCTACCGCGCGGCGACGCCGGCCATCTGCGTGCAGGACTGGGCGCAACGGGTGGCAGACGCCGGCGCAGCGGCGCATGACCTCGTCCTCGGCCAGCCGCTGGCAGGATTCGGCGCAGCGCTCGCAAACCTCGGCGCAGAGGCGACAAGTCTCCGGATGGAGGTCGGAGCTTCGGAGCATGAAGTGCGCGCTCGTGCCGCAGATCTCCGCGCAATCGAGCAGCAGCCGGATGTGGGACGCCTCGGCATGCCGGCCGCCCCTCGCGCGAGCGGTGGCAAGACCGCCGAGGGCGGCAGCCGCCAGGCGCCGGCAGCTCGTCGCATGACCAGACATCTCAAAGGCGGGATGACCGTGTTCGCTCAGGGGTCGCCGGGACCCGCCGCACCCAGCGGCTGCTCAGCCACGCGAGCGCCAGCGGGATCGACACCATCTGCAGGACGGGAACCCACGCGATCCCCAGCACCGGCACGCGCGGCATGGCGGGTTGGTAGGTCCACTTCCCCACCGCCAGCGCGTGGCCCTCGATCGCGAGCGCAGCCAGGAATCCGAGCCCTGCCAGCAGGGCGATCCGCCCCCGGCTCAGGCGCGCGAACCAGAGCCAGTCCCGCGCCGCAAGAGCCATGGCGCCGTACAGCAAGGAAAGGATTACGAGATCTCCGAGCGCGGCGACGAAACACGGCCACCACCCCATGCCGCCGCCAAGGCCCTCGTAAAGGTCCATCTGGAGCATCTCCCAGGCGTAGTTGGCCACCAGGCCACCGCCCGCCCAGACCCCCAGCAGCCGCACCAGACTTTGCCGGCTCACTTGCCTGACCGAGCGGATTTGCCCATCCAGCGCACACGGTGCAAGACCCCGGCCCGGTTCTGCTCGTCCCGGCGCCGCCGGGCACCCCTTGACTCTGTTCCTCGGTACGGGGTTTATCCTGCTGGCCATGAGGACGATGACGAGCGGGCAGCTCGCCCGTGCGGCCCAGGTGAGCGTCGAGACGCTGCGCTACTACGAGCGGCAGGGACTGCTGTCCGCGCCGGCGCGGCGGGAGTCCGGATATCGGCAGTACACCGGCGAGGATCTCGCGGCGGTCCGCTTCATCCGGCGGGCGCAGGGGCTCGGGTTCTCGCTCAAGGAGATCGCGGGGCTGCTCGCGCTGCGCGTCGACGGCGGCACCTCCTGCGCCGAGGTGCGCGCCCGCGCCGGCGCCAAGCTCGCGGACGTCGAGGCCAGGATCGCCGACCTCGGGCGTATCCGCGCCGCGCTCGCGCGTCTGGTCGACGCCTGCGCCGGCGAAGGGCCGATCGGCGACTGCCCGATCCTCGACGCGCTGCAGGGAGAGGACGATGCCCGCGGGTGAATGGCGCCGCGCCTGGGCCGTCGTGCCCGGCGCCGGGGCCGCGCTGCTGCCGAAGCTCGCGTGTCCTCTCTGCTGGCCCGCCTACGCGGCGGCGCTCAGTGCCGTGGGCCTGGGGTTCCTGCTTGAGACCAGGTATCTGTTGCCGCTGACGGCGGGCTTCCTGCTCGTGGCGCTCGGCGCGCTCGGCTGGGGAGCCCGCCGGCGGCGCGGCTTCGGGCCGTTCTGGCTGGGCATGGTCGCCGCGGTTGTGGCCCTCGCCGGCACCTTCTGGCTCGCGGTGCGGCCGGTGACGTACGCCGGCGTGACGCTGCTGCTGGTCGCTTCGATCTGGAACGCCGTCCCACGGCGAGCTACAGGCGCAACTTCCTGCCCGGAATGCGCGGTGCCGGGCGCCGGCAGCGCCCCGGGCGACGAATGACAATTAACGAAGGGAGATCCAACATGCGAGACAAGCGGCAGGTCGAAGTGTTCAGCGCCGGCTGCCCGACCTGCGACGAGGCCGTCGCCATGGTGCGGGAGATGGCGTGCGGTGACTGTGACGTCGCGGTCCTCGATATGCGCGAGACCACGGTTGCGGAACGGGCGCGCGCACTCGGCGTCCGCTCGCTGCCGGCGGTCGTCATCGACGGCCGGCTCGCGGACTGCTGCGCCGGCCGCGGTCCGGATCGTGGGGTGCTCGCGGCGGCCGGTCTCGGGCAGCCGGCGGCCGGCTGACGATCGAGCGCCGCTCGTCTCGCGGCTCGCGCTGGCAGTCTCGGCATGAGAGCCGCAGCGCAGAATGTAGAGGACGCGAGCCGAGGAAGGAGTCAGCCATGATGGACGGCATGATGGGGATGCACGCGTGGGGATTGATCATCGTCGGCCTTTTGGTGGCGATCCTCGTGGTGCTCCTCGTGATCCTCGTGCGCGGCCGCCGCCAGTGAGCGGCCGGCGGGCGCGCGCCGCGCTCGCCGGCATCGCGGTGGTGCTCGTGGTCGCCGCCGCGCTCGCCGGGGCGGCCTACCAGGCCCGGAAGACGATCCATTGGCGGCTGCCGGCGGGCACGGTGCGCCGCGGGACGCTGGCGGTGCGGACGCTCGGCCGCTCGGGTCCTCCGGTCGTGCTGCTGCACGGCTTCATCGGCTCGGGGCGGTACTGGGGTGCCGCGTTCGACGCGCTGGCGGAAGACCATCGCCTGCTCGTGCCCGACCTGCTCGGCTTCGGCGCCTCGCCCAAGCCGGCGAGCGGCTACGGCGCGGACGAGCACGCCGGCGCGGTGGCCGCGGCGCTCGCGGAGGCGGGCGTGGACGAGCCGGTGGTCATCGGCGCCCACTCCTTCGGCACCCTCGTCGCCTTGCGGCTCGCCGTGCTGCGCCCCGGGCTCGTCGCGTCGATCGTCGCCTTCGGGCCGCCGCTCTACCCGAGCCCCGAGGCCGCGCGCCAGCGGCTTGCCGCGACCGGACCGTTCGGCGGCATGCTCGCCAGCGAGTCGCGCTGGATGCGCGGCGCCTGTATCTGGTTTCACAGCCATCCGCGCGCTGCGGCCGCCCTCGTGCGCCTGGCGCGTCCGGGGCTGCCGGCGCCCATCGCCCGCGACGCGACGCGCCACACCTGGCGGTCGTACTCGGAGTCGATGAGGCGCGTGCTCCTGCCGGCCGAGGGCGCGGCGTGGATCGGGGAGATCGACGTCCCGGTGCGGCTGGTGCTCGGCGCGAAGGACGCGATCGCCGATCCGGAGTTCCTGGCGGCGCTCGCCCGGCGCTACGAGCACGTCTCTTTCCGCCGCGTCGAGGGCGCAGGCCACGACCTCCCGCTCACCCATCCCGAGCTCTGCCTCGCCGAGCTGCGGCGCGCGCCGGCGCCCGAAGAGCCCGAAGTCCCCAGATGGCGATAGCCCGGCGCTAGCGCCGGTAGGCGTAGACCCGGCCGGCGAGGGTGCCGACGTAGAGGATGTCGTCGGCGCCGCCGAGGACGCGCGCGAGCGACTCCTCGACCGCCACCAGTGCGTCGCCACGGGCGAGGAGGACGAGCAGGACGCCCTCGCCGCGCACCAGGGCGCCGCGCGGCACGCCGTCGACCGACAGGACCGCCTCCACGTCGCCGGTCGCCGGGTCGAGCCGCACCAGCCGGCCGTCGGCGAGGCCGGCGAGGAGCCCGTCGGGCGTCATCAGCAGCGCGCTGGTGATGTCCGTCCCCAGCTCACGCCGCCACACCAACGCGCCCGTGGCGATGTCGGCGGCGTAGAGCCGGCCGCCGTGGGTCTCGAAGAAGACTCGCCCGCCGCCGAGCGCCGGCGTCGCCTGCCGCAGGTCGTCGCCTTCGAGGCGGCCGTCCGGCGCCAGGGTCCACGCCGGCTCGCCGGTCCTCCGGTGGAGGGCGATCAGCTCGCCGGTCAGGGTGAAGGCGAGGACGCGCTCGCCGGCCAGCAGCAGGTCGGTGCCGACTCCGTGCTCGACGTCGAACGCCCATTGCAGCACGCCGCTCTCACGGTCGAGGGCGTAGATGCCGGCCATCGGGCGGCGGTCCGAGGGGTGACGACGAGCCGGCCGGCGATGACCGGGTTGCCGTGGAACTGCGAAGGACCCACGCCGTCGCTCGTGGGGTTGAGCTGCCAGCGCGGGCGGCCGGTCGCGCGGTCGAGGGCGTAGAAGCTGCCGGGGCAGGCGCCGACATAGACGAGGTCCCCCGCGACCGCGGGGGTGGTGAAGACTCAGCCGCCGGTGTCGAACTGCCAGAGGACGGCGCCGGCGGCCTCGGGGATGACGGGTGGGGCATGAGCCGGCACCGCCAGGGCGAGCAGGGCGATGATGAGGTGGGGGTAGTGGCGCGGCATGGCGCTTACTCATACGCGCGGGGCGCCTCCGGTGTTGGCCGCCGCCCGAGAAGACGCCCGGGACGTAGCCCGGGCGCTACGGGTCTTGGACCGCCACGGCAAGCCGGGAGCGCCCGGCGGCGCCGGCGCTACTTCTTGCGCGGGTCGTCGGCCGGGTTCAGGTAGTTGATCTGCCACGGACCGACGCCGTGGAGCTGGAGCACCGTCTCGCCCTTCGCCCAGGCGAAGTGGTGCATCTCGGGGGCGAGGAAGGCGAAGGTGCCGGTCGGCAGCTCGGCGGTCTTCGAGGGGTCGAAGGTGTCGCCCATGCCGACGTTGAAGGTGCCCGAGACGACGGTGACGTGCTCGACGGCCGGGTGCCAGTGGGGCTTGATCTGGAAGCCGTCCGGCATCCAGAGGCGCATGGTGAAGAGCCCCTCCTTGCTCGGATCGCCTTCGAGCACGGCGAACTTGGCGCCGGCGGCGAGCGACGGCGGGCCGTCCTGCCACTTCACGGCGTCCGGCGGGTAGATGCCGTGGTCGGCGGGGGCGGTGCCGTTGTCGGCCGCCCGAGCGGCGCCGGCAAAGGCCAGGACGAGTCCGAGAGCGCAGACGAGACGACGGTTGCGAAGCGACATGATGGGTCCTCCTCCGAGATTGACTCGGGCAAGGTTATCAGAGCCGCGCCCAGCGCAGGCGCAGGGCGTTGCCGATGACCGAGACCGAGCTGAAGCTCATCGCGGCGGCGGCGATGACCGGGGAGAGGAGGAGGCCGGAGACGGGGTAGAGGACGCCGGCGGCGATGGGGACGCCGAGGGCGTTGTAGACGAAGGCGAAGAAGAGGTTCTGGCGGATGTTGCGCATGGTGGCGCGCGAGAGATGCAGGGCGCGCACGATGCCGCGCAGGTCGCCCTTGACCAGGGTGACGCCGGCGCTCTCCATCGCCACGTCGGTGCCGGTGCCCATGGCGATCCCGACCTGCGCCTGGGCCAGGGCGGGGGCGTCGTTGACGCCGTCGCCGGCCATCGCCACGACGCGCCCCTCCGCCTGCAGGCGCTTGACGACCTCGACCTTCTGCTCGGGCAGCACCTCGGCCACCACCTCGTCGATGCCGAGCCGGCGCGCCACCGCCTCGGCGGTGGTGCGGCTGTCGCCGGTCACCATCACCACGCGCAGGCCGAGCGCGTGGAACTGACGGATCGCCTCCGGCGTGCTCTCCTTGATCGGGTCGGCGACGCCGAGCAGGCCGGCCGGGTGGCCGTCGACCGCGACGAGCATCACCGTCTGGCCGTCGCGGCGCAGCCCCTCGGCGCGCTCGGAGAGGGCGCCGAAGTCGATCCCGAGCTCCGCCATGAGCGCGCGGTTGCCGAGGGCCACCTGCCGCCCCTCGACCGTGCCGGTCACCCCCTTGCCGGTCAGCGAGGCGAAGCCCTCGGCCGGCGCGAGAGCGGCGCCGCGCTCCTCGGCGCCGGCGACGATCGCCGCCGCCAGCGGGTGCTCGCTGCCGCGCTCGAGGCTCGCCGCCAGGCGCAGCAGCTCCGTCTCGCTCGTCCCCGGCGCCGGCACGATCGCGACCAGTCGCGGCCGCCCCTCGGTCAGGGTGCCGGTCTTGTCGACCACCAGCGTGTCGACCGTGTGCAGCACCTCGATCGCCTCGGCGTCGCGGAAGAGCACGCCGGCCGTCGCGCCCTTGCCGGTCGCCACCATGATCGACATCGGCGTCGCGAGCCCCAAGGCGCAGGGGCAGGCGATGATGAGGACGGAGACGGCGGCGAGGATGGCGTAGGCCATCGCCGGCGGCGGACCGGCGATCGCCCAGACGGCGAAGGCGACGACCGCCACCGCCACGACCGCCGGCACGAACCAGGCCGCGACGCGATCCGCCAGCCGCTGGATGGGAGCGCGGGAGCGCTGCGCCTCGCCCACCATGCGGACGATCTGCGCCAGCAGGGTCTCCGAGCCGACGCGCTCGGCGCGCACCACCAGCGACCCCGTGCCGTTGACGGTGCCGCCCACCACCTTGTCGCCCGGCCGCTTCTCAACCGGGATCGGCTCGCCGGTCACCATCGACTCGTCGACCGCGCTCGCCCCCTCGAGCACCACGCCGTCGACCGGCACCTTCTCGCCGGGGCGGACGCGGAGGCGGTCGCCGACCTGGATCTCCGCGAGCGGCACATCCTCCTCGCCGCCGTCCTCGCGCAGGCGGCGGGCGGTCTTCGGCGCCAGCTCGAGGAGCGACTTGATCGCCGCCCCGGTGCGGCTGCGCGCCCGCAGCTCGAGCACCTGGCCCAGGAGGACGAGGACGACGATGACCGCCGCCGCCTCGAAGTAGACGCCGACCTCGCCGGTCGCGTCGCGGAAGGCGGCCGGGAAGATGCCGGGCGCCAGGCGCGCGACGACGCTGTAGACGTAGGCGACGCCGACGCCGAGCGCGATGAGCGTGAACATGTTCAAGCTGCGGTGGACGAGCGAGTACCAGCCGCGGACGAAGAACGGCCAGCCGCCCCAGAGGACGACCGGGGTGGCGAGGAGGAGCTCGACCCACCCCCAGGTGCGCATCGAGGCGAGCCGCATGAGCGGGCTCCCCTCGACCATCGCTCCCATTGCGATGGCGAGGAGCGGCGCGGTCAAGGCGGCGCTCACCCACAGCCGCCGGGTCATGTCCCGCAGCTCCGGGTTCTCCTCCCCGGCGGCGCCGGTCGCCGTACGCGGCTCGAGCGCCATGCCGCAGATCGGGCAGAAGCCCGGCTTGTCGCGCACGATCTCGGGGTGCATCGGGCAGGTCCACTCGGTGCGCGCCGCGGCGCCGGGCGGACTGGCCGCGGGCGGCGGAGACGGCGCCAATGCCGGACGGCCCACGGGTGCCTGGCCGGCCGCGTGCGTGTGGGGGGCATGCGCCGCCCCTGCCGCGGCGGGCCCGGCGTAGCGCTGCGGCTCGGCGACGAAGCGGTCGCGACATCCGCGGCTGCAGAAGTGGTAGGTCCGGCCCCCGTGCTCGGCGTGCCAGGCTGTCTTGGCGGGGTCGACGGTCATGCCGCACACCGGATCGACGGTCGTGGCAGGCGATCTCGGTTCCATCGTGGCGGTCGGCTGCTGGTCCATGGCGAACGCGCTCCCTGCACTCTCGAAAACAAACTCCTATTCCGGGACCGCGGACGCTGGATGCGGCCGATCAAGAGGAGCGGGCGCCTTGCGGCGCCCGCCAGCGTACTACCCTTCGAGCCCCTCCGGGACACCCTGCGGGAAGGCCTGCGCGATGGCGGCCTGGATGCGCTCGATCCGCCGGTCGGGGTTCGGGTGGGTGCTGAAGAACTCCGGCGGGCGGGCGCCCTGCGCGGACGCGGCGAGGATGCCCATCACCTGCGCCATGGCGCGCGGGTCGTAGCCGGCCTCGGACATGAAGCGGACGCCCAGAGCGTCGGACTCGAGCTCGTCCTCGCGGCCGAAGCGCATGTTGACGAGGTTGCCGATCAAGGCGGCCACGGCGGCGCTCGAGCGGCTGGAGGGGTCGTCCGGGTCGTAGGTGGCGAGCACCGCCGCGCCGGTCAACCCCTGCGTCAGCCGCGCCTTGGCCAGGTGCTCGGCGCCGTGGCGGCCGACGACGTGGCCGACCTCGTGGGCGAGGACGCCGGCGAGCTGGCCCTCGGTCTCGAGGCGCTCGAGGAGCCCCGCGGTGACGAACACCTGCCCGCCGGGGAGCGCGAAGGCGTTGATCGTCTGGTCGTCGGCCAGCAGATGGAACTCGAACTCGTACGGCGCCTCGCGCGCGCCGCTGCGGTCGACGACGCGGTTGCCGATCCGATCGACCAGGGCCTGCGCGGCGGCGTCGGGATGCAGACCGCCGTGCTGCTCCGCCATCGCCGGCGCCGCCTGCAGGCCGAGGGCGACTTCCTCCTCGGGCGAGAGGTCGACGTGCTGCACCTCGTCGGTGACGGAGTTGTACTCGCGCGCACTGTAGTAGCCGACGATCGAGATCAGCGCGACCAGGGCGGCGACGATCAGCCGTCCTCCTCCGAACCTGCGACCGCCCGCGGAGCTTCTGCGGAGCGGCATCATGGTTTCCTCTCCCTTACGTCATGCGGGCGCCGTCGCCCGCGCCCGAGGCTGGAGCAAGATCCCCGCCAGCGGTCAGTGCAGACTCCGGCAGACCGCCAGAGGGCGGCGCCGCGGGAGCCGTCGCGTTGGAACCTGCCGCCCGCGAGTAGTGGCTCAAGAGGTAAGCTGCTCGATGCCGCGCCTGGATTCCGTCTTCCATAGCGGAGGACACAAGGCGATGGCGAAGCGGCCGGAGCTTTCACCTACAGCGCGCTGTCTGGGGGGAGCAACTGTCGCTGTTATCCGGTATAACTGGACCGCGAGAAACGATGAGAACAGATCCAGCAAGGCCTCTGAAGGCTGGCAGCCCGGTCTCCCGTGGCGACCAGCCTTGGCTCGCTCATCACGAAACCCTGCGCGAGGTCGCCGCTCGGTCGGCGGCGTCAGCCGATCGCGAGGCTGTAGCGCGGGCGGTGACAGACCTCCTCGTGCGCGCCTACTGGAATGTGCAGACCGACGGACGCGGGCGAGCTCTCCCCATGTGGTCCACAGCAACCGGGAGCAGTTCGCTAGAGCTTCGGACGCGGGTGCAGCGCGCCGCCGAAGCGCTGAGTGACCGCTCGGTCCTCGAGGCGGCTTACTCAGTCGGGCTTCTCTATACCGACCTTCTCCCGGAGGAAACGCGGGCCGCTCGGGGGGCCTACTACACCCCACCTGCGGTGGCGGAACGACTCCTCGACCTCGCAGCCGCCGAGCGGGTCGCCCATCTGTACCACCGCAGCCAAGCTCGTCGCCCCCAACCGCGCCGCTTATAGCTCCACAGCGACATCCCCAGCTCTTTCAGCGCCCACGCTCGGGCCGTCTTGAGCGCGCTCCTGCGCAGTGGCTCGAAGATCCCCCATCCCCGCACCTGCCGCACCCCGTGCTCGGCACACTCCACCCGCGGCACCTCGGCCACCAGGATCGTCCGCAGCTGACACGTGTCGAGATGACGCCAGCGCCGAGACCGACTGTCATAGCGCCGCTCAGGTCCACCACACTCCGGGCACGGCGGCTCCGGCTCACCGTGGCTCAGATGCACGCGCACCGCTCCGCCTGCGCTGTCCAGCTCCACGTCGTCGACCTGCCACGGGGATTCGATGCCGAGGAGCTTCCGGTACAGCTCCGTGTCGCACATGAGCGCGACGCTACACCGCCGCCCCCTTTCTCTGGCGCTATCCAGAGGAACTCCCCACACAAAGACCGGAAGAGCCTCTCTTTCAGTTTCTTCCAACCGAAAGGCGCTCGTAGCCGTCACAGGCCAGCACCGGCAGCGGCGGGTAGCGCGGGAAACGCGGGTCGGTGTCGGCGAGGCCGCAGCGGACGAAGACGCTGCGCGGCGAGGTGAGGAGGCGCAGGTGGGTGCACGTGGCGCAGAGCCCGGCGGGCGCCGAGAGACGGGCGAGCGCGCTGCGGTCGGGCCCTTCGCCCTTGGCCATCGGCTCAGTCGATCGCCTGATGGGCGAGCGCCTCGTCGCGACCGCCGGCGAGCGCGGCGACCGGGCCGCCCTCGCGCAGCGTCTCGACGACCTCCGCCGGCCCGAGCAGCACCAGCTCGTCGCCGCGCGCCAGGACGGTCTGGGCGTCGGGGATCACCCGCTCCTCGCCGCGCGGGCCGTTGCGCTTGATCTCGATGACGCGGGCGCCGACCGTTTGCGGCAGGCGCGCCTCGGCCAGGGTCTTCCCCACCAGCTCCTCCGGCACCGGCACCAGGCGCACCGCGAAGTCGGGCGGCAGCTCGACGTAGTCGCGGTTGGCGCCCGCGCCGTCGGCCGAGACGAAGGTCGCGAGCAGCGCCGGCCGGCCCAGCACCTCCTGGGCGTAGACCGCCAGCAGGTCGCGCTTCGAGAGCACGCCGACGAAGCGGCCGTTCGGCTCCACCACCGGCAGGCGCTCGAAGTCGCTCCGCGCCAGGACGCGGGTGGCGTTGTGCAGGCGCTCGTCGCTCTGGATCACTTCGCGCACCGGCACCATGAGGTCGTGCGCGACGACGGCGGTCAGCGTCTCCGGCTCGTCGAGGAGGTGCTTGATGTCGTGCAGCGAGATCGCTCCGAGCAGGCGGCCGTCCTCGCCGACCACGAAGAGCCGCTGCCGCCGCGCCGCCAGGAACTTCTCCACCACCCGGCGGTAGCCGTCGGCCGGGCGCAGGACGTCGGCGTCGGGGCGCGCCAGGTCTGCGGCCTTCAAGCCCGCGAGCACGGCCTCCTCCATGCGCCAGGAGATGTCGACGCCGCGCCGCCGCAGCGGCTCGGTGTAGATCGAGGCCGGGTGGAGCTTGCGCGAGGCGGCGCTGGCGAGGATGGCGGAGATCATCAGCGGCAGGATGAGGTCGTAGTTCCCGGTGAACTCGAAGAGGATCAGGATGGCGCTGATCGGCGCGTGGCTGGTGCCGGCGGCGACCGCCGCCATACCGACCGCGGCGTAGGCGCCGTAGGTCGAGGTCTGGAGCGGCCAGAGCGAGTGCACCCAGTAGCCGTAGGCGCCGCCGACCAGGGCGCCGAAGAAGAGCGACGGCGTGAAGAGGCCGCCCGAGCCGCCGCCGCCGACCGTCAGAGCGGTGGCCAGGAGCTTGGCGAGCGACAGCGCCAGCAGCAGCAGGACGAGGAGCAGGATCGGCAGGTTCGCCGGCAGCGCGAGCTGACCCAGGAGCGCCTGGTTGATGGTGTCCGAGCCGCCCCCGAGGACCTGCGGCGCCACGACCGCCAGGGCGCCGAGGAGCACCATGCCGAGCAGCGGCCGCAGCGGCGCCGGCAGCCAGCGCAGGCGCGTGAAGAGGCCGCGCCCGGCGCGCACGCTGTAGATGAAGGCGACCGAGGCGAGCGCTCCCACCAGCCCGAGGCCGGCGAAGGCGAGGATCTCCCAGCCGCTCTCCAGGGCGTAGCCGGGAGCGGCGTAGATCGGCACGTTGCCGGCGATGGCGCGGGCGATGAGGGTGGAGATGACCGAGGAGACGACGATCGGTCCGAAGATCTCGAGCGCGAAGTTGCCGAGGATCACCTCCATGGCGAAGATCGCGCCCCCGACCGGGATGTTGTAGGCGGCGGCGAGGCCGGCCGCGGCGCCGGCGCCGACCAGGATCTTCACCCGGTGCGTGCGCAGGCCGAGCCGCGAGCCGAGCCAGGAGGCGACCATTGCGCCGAGGCGGATCATCGGCCCCTCGCGCCCGAGCGAGCCGCCGCTGCCGACGGTCGCCACGGCGGCCAGGGCGTTGACCAGCACCGGCCGTGCCGGCACCTTGCCGCCGAAGAGAGCCACCGCCTCGATGAGCTGCGACATGCCGCCGCCGGCCGCCGGCAGGCGCGCGGCCCAGTAGATGAGGCCGACGAGCAGGCCGCCGGCCGCGGGGACGGCCACCACCCGCCACCACGGGACCTGCTGCGCGATCGTGATGAGCGAGCCGGGGGCGCCCCAGAGGAGCTGCTGCAGGGCGTCGATCAGGCGATGGACGAAGACGCCCATGACGCCGGCGAGGGCGCCGACGCCGACGATCAAGAGGTAGAAGAGGCGGTCCTCGCGGGTCGCGACGCCGAAGCGGCGGGCGACGGTGAAGTCGAGGGACTTGAGGGACTTGCGCAGCCGCTCCCAGAGCGCCTCGAGCCGCTTCTGCATGCCGGCCCAATGTATCAGGCGGCGGCAGGTCGGAGGGGGCCGGTTTC
>JBIOUG010000144.1:0-4429 GCA_044866775.1 Thermoanaerobaculia bacterium
GCCTTCTCGCACTCGGCGACGAGCTCTTTCTCGCGGCGGTCGATGAGGCGCGCGCGCTCGGCGTCGGCGCTCTTCGGCTTGATGTTTCCGGTCACCCGCGCGGTCACGTCCTCGATCTTCGTGGTCACCCACACCTTCGTACCGGGCGCCGCCGGCAGCTCCTCCTCGCGCGTGCGGGCCAGGAAGCCGTCGGCGATGAGGTCGCGCTCGGTGGTGGAGTTGTGCTGGACGGAGTTGAAGACGCAGTGGTGATTCGTGACGATCAGCCCCTCGGCGGACACGAACGAGGCCGTGCAGCCGCCCAGGGAAACCACGGCGCCCATCGGGTCGCCGGTGAGGTCGGCCAGCCGGCTGGGGTCGATCCGGATGCCGGCGGCCTGGAGGCGCGAGGCGAGCTCGGGCATCTGCTGCGGCATCCACATCCCTTCGTCCGCTCGGACAGGGGCTAAAAGCGGCAGGGTAAGCGAGATAGCGAGAATCAGCTTCTTCACGAGCAACCCCTAAGGTCGCAACCTCGAACCGAATTCCACGTATCATTCGCCGTTACCTGGAGGTCACAAAGAGATGGGTTTCTTCGACAACCTCAAAAACCAGATCGGCTCTCAGTTCATCGAGATCATCGAGTGGCTCGATGACTCGAACGACACGCTGGTCTACCGCTTCCCGGTCTACAACCAGGAAATCAAGATGGGCGCGCAGCTCATCGTGCGCGAGAACCAGGTGGCGATCTTCGTCAACGAGGGCGAGGTGGCGGACGTCTTCAAGCCCGGCCGCTACGAGCTCTCGACGCAGAACATGCCCATCCTGACCACGCTGCGGGGCTGGAAGTACGGCTTCCAGTCGCCGTTCAAGGCCGAGGTCTACTTCTTCAACACCCGGCTGTTCACCGATCTCAAGTGGGGCACGCCGAATCCGGTGATGATGCGCGACCCCGAGTTCGGGATGATCCGCGTGCGCGCCTTCGGCACGTACGCGATGCGCATCGCCGACGCCAAGGCGTTCTTCAAGACCGTGGTCGGCACGCAGGGCCTGACCACGACCGACGACATCCTCGGGCAGCTGCGCTCGACGATCATCAACCACCTCTCGGACATCCTGGCCGAGTCGAAGATCGCCGCGCTCGATCTGGCGTCGAGCTACCGCGAGCTGTCGACCCTGGCGAAGACGGAGCTCGCTCCGGCCTTCTCCGAGTTCGGCCTCGATCTGGCCCGCTTCAACATCGACAACGTCTCCCTCCCCGAGGAAGTCGAGGCGGCGATCGATCAGCGCACCAAGCTCGGCGTCCTCGGCGACCGCCTGGGCCAGTACGCGCAGATGCAGACCGCCGAGTCGATCAAGGTCGCCGCGGCCAACCCTGGCGGCCTGGCCGGCGCCGGCGTCGGCCTCGGCGCGGGCGTGGCCATGGGACAGGCGATGGGTGGGGCGTTTCAGCAGCAGAGCTCCGCGCCGCCTCCCCCGCCCGGCGGCGGCGGAGCGAGCGCGCCGCGCTGGTCGCTGGCCATCGACGGCAAGACCTACGGTCCGTACACCGACGACGCCCTGCGCGGCATGATCCAGAGCGGTCAGGTCGCCCCGGCGACGCAGGCCTGGCGGCCGGGCGCCGCGGGCTGGGCCCCGGTGGAGTCGTACGCGGAGCTCGGCGGCGGAAGCGCCATGCCGCCGCCTCCCCCGCCGCCGCCATCGAAATGAGATGAACGTGGAGCGGCGGGCTCTCAGCCCGCCGTTTCCGTTCCGGCGGGCTAAAGCCCGCCGCTCCACGATGTCCAGCGCAACCGCCAAAGTCCGCAAGTTTCCGTGTGAAGGGTGTGGCGCCGATCTCCAGTGGGAGCCCGGCGCCACCGCCCTTCGGTGCGAGTACTGCGGCTTCTCGAAAGCCGTCGCCGCGTCTGCGGGGCAGGTGCTGGAGAAGCCGGTGGATGCCGCGCTCCGCGCGCCGCGCAACCTCGGCTGGGGCGCCGAGCGGAAGGTCATCGTCTGCAAGCGCTGCGGCGCACACACGACCCTCGACCCGCACGTCGCCGCCAGCGCCTGCGCGTTCTGCGGCACGAATGCGGTGGTCGAGGCTCCGCCGAACGCGAGCGTCGTCCGCCCCGAGGGGCTGCTACCGTTCCGGGTCCCGCGGGAGAGCGCGCTGCAGACCTTCCGGACCTGGCTGAGCGGCCTCTGGCTCCGGCCGAACGACCTCCAGTCCGCCTCGCGCGTGACGGCGATGCAGGGCGCGTACATCCCCTTCTGGACCTTCGACGCCGCGACGTACAACCGCTGGACGGCGTTGGCCGGCTACTACTACCAGGTCACCGTCGGCAGCGGCCAGAACCGGCGCACGGAGACGCGCGTCCGCTGGGTGCCGGCCTCGGGATCGAACCAGCTCTTCTTCGACGACGTGCCCGTGCCGGCCTCGCGCGGCATCGACGCCTCGCTCTGCCAGGAGATCGAGCCCTTCCCCACCGACGCCCTCACGCCGTACGAGCCGTCGTACCTCTCCGGCTTCCTCGCCGAGGAGAACGCCATCGACCTGCCGGAGGCGCTGGACGCGGCCAAGGAGCGCATGAGCAGCGAGATCCGCAGCGCCTGCGCGCGCGAGGTGCCGGGCGACACGCACATGAACCTGCAGGTCCAGACCACCTGGTCCGCCCTGGCCTACAAGAACGCGCTCCTGCCGATCTGGGTCGCGGCCTACGACTACCGCGGCCATCCGTACCGCTTCCTGGTCAACGGCGTCACCGGCAAGTGCAAGGGCACCGCGCCGTACTCGTGGATCAAGGTGACGCTGCTCGTGCTCACCATCCTGATCGTGTCGTTGATCGTGGCGTGGTCGGCGCAGAACGGGTGACATGGACATCGGCCCGATCTATCACCCGCCGCTCTACGTCAGCTGCGGCCTGATGATCCTCTTCGTCCTCCCCCTCCTCTCGTTGCCGCTGCTCGTCGGGCGTCCGCGTATGTGGTTCTGGACCACGGCCGCACCGGTGATGCTCGCGCTGCTGCCGCTGCTGATCGGCACAGCGCTCACCTGCACTGCGTTCGTCAACGTCTTCCACAGCATGGCCGTCTCCGGGTCCGGCGGCTTCGCCGCCGTCGCAGCCGGCCTTTACGAGGCGATCGTCTGCGTGATGTACGGCGCGGCCGCGTCGGCGGTGATGGCGCTGATTGGTTTCATCCGCGCTCTTCGCCACGGCAATGGCCAAGCCGCGCCGAACGGCACGGCGGCGGTGACCGCTCTCCTCGCTGCGGGCCTCCTCCTCGCCGGCGGCGCGGTCCTCCTGCCGCTGACCCTCGTCGGCGCGCCGGTCGCGGAGTGGACGCCGCTGCTGCAACCGGTGCCGTGGGCGAAGTGGCTCTCGCGGGTGGTGCTCGTCCTCGCCGTCGCCATGCTGATCGTGTTTCGCGCCCGCAGGCCCGGCGCGGAGATTCCCTGGCGCTGGCACGCCCGCACCCTCGGCGCGGTGTTCGCGGCGTGCATGGTTCTCGCGGTGGTGGCGTGGGTCGTCAGCCGGCGGATGCTGCAGATCGCGATGCACGGTTTGTAGGAGTGCGGCGGCCGTAGCCGCCGCTCTGCGATCCGGATACAAAAGCGGTGGCTGTCGCCACCGCACTCCTATAACCAGCTCGCGCCGCCGGCGATCTCCTCCGCCACCCGCACGCCGTGGAACAGCGCCTCCTCGAACAGCGCGACGCCGCTGAGGTCCGTGTTCGCGAAGTGGATGTTGCCGAGGGGCTTCGCCGCGCGCATGCGCGCGTCGCTCCAGATCGCGCCCGGCGTCGGGCGGACCATGGCGTGGCCCCAGCGCATGACGTCGACGCGCTCGGTGAGTGCGCGGATCTCGGGATGGGCGCGCTCCAGGTCCGCGAGCGCGACCTCCGCCCATTCGTCGCGGCCGGCCGAGAGGAGGCGCGCCCGGGCGGCGGCGGGATTGGCGTCGCAGAGCGGGTAGTAGTACGTGAGCACGGTCGGGCCGTGGTCGATGCCGCGCTGGTGGGTGGCCGTGACGTAGCCGAGGGACGGGCTCTCGTAGAGGACATTGTCCCAGGCGGGCGGGAAGCCGCGCGAGACCGGCCGGTCGCGCAGAGTGAGGTTGGCGACCATCCAGGAGCCGTAGGTGAACGCGGTTCGGCCGCGCGAGGGAATCAGGCGCGAGACGACGAACTGCGGGGCGGCGACGATGACGTGCCTGGCGCGGATGCCATAATCGTTCGCGACGACTTCGACGCCGCCGTCGACGGGCGTCACGCTCGTCACCAGAGCGCTCGTGCGGATGTTCGCGTGCCGCGCGAGATGGGCCACGATCCGCCCGTTCCCTTCCGGCCAGGTGATCACCGGCCGCTCCTCGCGCGAGGCGTAGTAGAAGAGCGCGGCCCAGGCGCTGGTGTCGCCGAGGAGGGTGCCGTAGTCGTCGCGGCAGGCGTACTCGACGTACCAGCGCAGGCG
>JBIOUG010000145.1:0-75014 GCA_044866775.1 Thermoanaerobaculia bacterium
GGACGGCCGCCTGGCGCAGCGGCGTGAAGGCCGCGACCGGGGCGCGGGGGCGGAGGTCGACGGCGTAGTCGAAGCCGGTGGCGATGACGGTCACCTTCATCGCGTCGTCGAGGGCGGCGTCGATCACCATGCCGGAGATGATGTTGGCGTCGGGGTCGACGGCCTCGGCGATGATGCGCGCCGCCTCGGCCACCTCGTAGAGCGTCAGGTCGTGGCCGCCGGAGATGTTGAGCAGCACGCCGCGGGCGCCCTGGATCGAGGTCTCCTCGAGCAGCGGCGAGGAGATCGCGCGCTGCGCCGCTTCGAGGGCGCGGTTCTCGCCCTTGGCGACGCCGGTGCCCATGAGCGCCATGCCCATGCCGGTCATGATGGTGCGCACGTCGGCGAAGTCGACGTTGACCTCGCCCGGGATGGTGATCAGGTCGCTGATCCCCTGCACCGCCTGGCGCAGTACGTCGTCGGCGATGCGGAAGGCCTCGGCGAGCGGCGTGCCGCGCTCGACGAAGGACAGCAGCCGCTCGTTGGGGATGGTGATCAGCGTATCGACCGCCCCGCGCAGCTCCTCGACGCCGCGCTCGGCGAGCTGCATGCGCCGCCGCCCCTCGAAGCCGAAGGGCTTGGTCACCACCGCCACCGTCAAGGCGCCGATCTCCGAGGCCAGCGAGGCGATGATCGGCGCCGCGCCGGTGCCGGTGCCGCCGCCGAGGCCGGCGGTCAGGAAGACCATGTCGGCGCCGTCGAGCATCTCGAGGATGCGCTCGGTGTCCTCGAGCGCCGCCTTCCTGCCGACCTCGGGATCGGCGCCGGCGCCCAGGCCCTTGGTCAGGCCGGTGCCGATCTGCAGCTTCTGCGACGCCCGGCACTTGTGGAGCGCCTGCAGGTCGGTGTTGGCGGCGATGAACTCGATGCCGCGCAGGTGCGAGTCGATCATGCGGTTGACGGCGTTACCGCCGCCGCCGCCGACGCCGACCACCTTGATCTTGGCGGGGACCACCTCGTCCCGCGGATCGAGGGCCAGCGGCCGTCCCTCCTTCGTGGCCTGTTGGTCGTCGAACAGGATCATGGCTTTCCCCTTTCCTTTGAGTCGTTCCTGAGGTTCGTCCATGGCGTTAGAGCAGGTCCGAGAACATGCCGCGGAGGCTGCCCACCATGCCGCGCACCGAGAAGCGGGGCGGCTTCTGCGCCTTGCCCTGGCTGTCCTCGGCGTGGAGGGCGTAGAGGAGGAGGCCCGACGCCGTCGACCAGGTCGGGCTGCTGATGACGTCGACCAGGCCGCCCAGGCCGCGCGGCAGGCCGTAGCGCACGCCGGCGTCGAAGATCTGCTCGGCCAGCTCGAGCAGGCCGTCGAGCTGCGCGCCGCCGCCGGTCAGGACGACGCCGCCGCGCAGGCTGTCCTCGCTCAACTGCTTGGCGAGATCGTCGCGCAGCATGGTGAACAGCTCCTCGGCGCGCGGCTGGAGGATCTCCGACAGCTCCTTGCGCGGCACGACGCGCGCCGTGCCGCCGGCCACCGTCGGCACCGACACGCCCTCGTCGCCGGTCACCATCTCGGTCAGGCAGCAGCCGTGCCTGACCTTGATCTTCTCGGCCTCGCCGAAGGGCGTGCGCAGCATCATCGAGAGGTCGTTGGTGAAGTGGCTGGCGCCGATCGGCGACACCGCGCTGTAGCGGATCTCGCCGTCGCCGAAGAGGGCGTACTCGGTGGTGCCGGCGCCGACGTCGATGAGCAGCGACCCGAGCTCGCGCTCGTCGGGGGTCAGCACGGCCTCGGCGGTGGCGAGCGGCTCGAAGACCATCTCCACCACCTCGACGCCGGCGCGGTTGACGCAGGTCAGCATCGTCTTCGAGCGCGTGTTGTTGCCGGTCACGAGATGCACCATGACCTCGAGCCGGCTGCCCTGCATGCCGAGCGGGTCTTCGATCCCGCCCTGCTCGTCGACCAGGAACTCCTGCGGGATGGCGTGCAGGATCTCGCGGTCGGAGGGCAGGGCCGCCGACTGCGCCGCCTCGAGCACGCGCTGGATGTCCTGGCGCGTGATCTCGCGGTCCTTGCGCGCCACCGACACCATGCCGCGCGAGTTGACGCTCCGGATGTCGGGCCCCGCGACGCCGACGTAGGCGCGCGAGATCTCGACCCCCGCCATCACCTCGGCCTCCTCGCTCGCCTGCTTGAGCGCCTCGACCGTGGCCTCGACGTTGACGATGTTGCCCTTGCGCGTGCCGCGGTTGGGAGCGAGGCCCTTGCCCACCACCTCGATCCCTCCCTTCTCGTCGCGGTGCCCGATGAGCACGCCGACCTTGGAGGAGCCGATGTCGATTCCGACGAAATACGGTTCGGGTTTAGGCATTCGACGGTTCCTCACGGCTGAAAGTGGGTGGCGGAGCGACCGCCGGAGCGGGCGCGGATTGCGTGTTTGGTGTGGTGGCCGGCTGGATGACGATGCGCCGCGCGAAGCGCAGGTCGACCGCCGCGACCGCCGCGTAGCGGCGCTCGAGGTCGGGGAGGAGCGCCTCCAGCCGGCGCACCTTCGGCAGCACGTCGCCGCTGCGCACCAGGAGCGCGAAGGGGAGGGCGTCGGTCTGCAGGCGGAAGTCGCGGTCGCCCAGCACCTCGACGTGGGAGAGGTTCCCGGCCCAGGTGGGGTTCGCCCGCCCGAGGTCGGCGGCGAGCGCCAGCGCGCGCTGGAGCCCGTCGGGGGCGCGCTCGGGGGCTGCGATGACCAGCAGGCCCTTCGCCTCGCCCGCTGCCCGCCCGCCCGGTCCGACCGGCGCGATCGGGCGCCCGCGCTCGTCGGCGAAGAAGAGCTCGCCGCCGCGGACGAGGAGCGCCACCGGCCGGCGCTCGACGACGGCGACGCGCAGCCGCGCGGGCAGCTCCTTGCGCAGCTCGACCTCGGCCACCCAGGGGTGGCGCGCCACCCGCGCCGCGGCGGCGGCGAGCGGGAGCTGCACCAGGTTGACGCCGCGGAGTGGCGCCAGCGCGTCCTCGATCCACGCCGCCGGCACCCGCGCGCCGCCCTCCGCCGCCACCTCGCGCAGCGCGAACTGCGGCGCCGAGAGGACCCAGGCGGAGATCGCGAGCGGCAGGCCGAGGAGGGCGAGCGGCGGCGAGAGCGGGCCCATGACACGCAGCAGCAGGCTCTTGCGGCGGCGCCGCGGCGCGACCGCCCGGCGGCGGAAGACGGCGAGGCGGCTGCCGCCGCCGGCGGCGGGGGTCGAGGCGCTGCCGCGGAGGAGAGGCGCGCTCATCGCTTCGGCCTCTTGGCCGCGCGCAGGCGCCGCGTCCGCTCGGTCGCGGCGGCCGGCGCGGTCCCGGCGAGCTGCTGCGCCAGCTTGTAGATGTCGCCGGCACCGAGCGTCATCACCACGTCGCCCGGCGTCACCTCCTCGGCCAGCACCTGCGGCGCCTGCCGCCAGTCGGCGCAGTAGAGGACGCCGCGGTGGCCGCTGCGCTCGGCGGCCTGCGCCACGAGCTCGCCGGTGACGCCGGGCAGCGGCGCCTCGCGCGAGGGGTAGACGTCGGTCACCACGGCGCGGTCGGCGGCGAGCAGCGCGCGGCCGAAGGCGTCGGCCTGGTCGCGGGTGCGGGTGAAGAGGTGGGGCTGGAAGACGACGTGGAGGCGCGCCCGCGGGAAGCTCTGCCGCGCCGCCTCGAGGGTCGCCGCCACCTCGGTCGGATGGTGAGCGTAGTCGTCGACCACCGTGGCGCCGCGCCAGCTCCCGAGCTGCTCGAAGCGCCGATGGACGCCTTCGAATTTGGCGAGGCCTTCGGCGATCGCCGCGAACGGCAGCCGCAGCGACAGCCCCACGCCGATGGCCGCCAGGGCGTTCAGGACGTTGTGCCGCCCGGGGATCGGCAGGTCGATCGTGCCAAGGCGCCCGCGCTGGAGGCTGCGCACGGCGAAGCGGGTGCCGCTCGGGGACGGCTCGAGCTCGACCGCCGACAGATCGGCCTGCGGCGAGAAGCCGTAGGTGACGATCCGCCGCTCGGCCAAGCGCGGCAGGATGAGCTGCACGTTCGGGTCGTCGAGGCAGACCACGACGCGGCCGAAGAACGGCACGCGGCTCGCGAACTGCACGAAGGCGTCGCGGATCTCGTCGAGGTCGCGATAGGTGTCGAGGTGATCGGCGTCGATCGTGGTCACGATCGCGATGACCGGCGTCAGGCGCAGGAAGCTGCGGTCGAACTCGTCGGCCTCGGCGACCAGGTACTGGCTGTGCCCGAGGCGGGCGCCGGTCCCCTGCAAGCGCAGGCGGCCGCCGACGATGACCGTCGGGTCGAGCGCGGCGTCGGTGAGCATCGTGCCGAGGAGCGAGGTGGTGGTGGTCTTGCCGTGCGTGCCGGCGACCGCGATGCCGTACTTCAGGCGCATCAGCTCGCTCAGCATCTCGGCGCGCCGCGCCACCGTGATGCCGCGCCGCCGCGCCTCGCGCACCTCGGCGTTGTCCTCGGCGACGGCCGAGGAGATGACGACCAGCTCGATGCCCTCGAGGTGCTCGGGCGAGTGCCCGACCTCGATCCGCGCCCCCAGCTCGGCGAGCCGCTCGGTCGCCTCGCTCGCCTGGAGGTCGCAGCCCGAGACCTCGAGCCCGTACTCCTCCTCGAGCAGGATCTCGGCGATGCCGCTCATGCCGGCACCGCCGATGCCGACGAAGTGGATCGTCGAGAGGTCGGCGAAAGGCGAGAAGCTCATAAGGCCAGCTCCTCGAGACGGTCGGCGATGGCGGCGGCGGCGCCGGGGCGGGCGAGGGCGCGGGCGGCGCGGCCCATCGCAGAAAGAGAAGACGGCTGGGTGAGGAGGGCGGTCAGCTCCGCCGCCAGCCGCTCGGACGTCACCTCCGACGAGCCGACGACCACCGCGGCGCCGGCGTCGGCGAGCAGACGCGCGTTCTCGCCCTGGTGGCCCTGCGCGATGCCGAGGGGCGCAAGCAGCGAGGCCCGGCCGGCGGCGCAGATCTCGGCGGTGGCGATGGCGCCGGCGCGCGAAAGGATCAAGTGGGAAGAAGCCATGGCGCCCGCCACGTCGTCGAGGAAGGGCACCACCTCGACGCGCCGCGCCGGCCCCCCCGCCGCCGCGTACGCCGCCCGCGCCTCCTCGACGTTCAGCGCTCCGGCCTGGTGCAGCACCGTCAGCTCCGGCACCTCGCGCAGGACGGCCGCGATCGCCGCCGGCAGCGCCGCGTTGAGCTGCCGCGCTCCCTGGCTGCCGCCCAGCACCAGGAGGCGGGGCGGCCCGGCGGGCGGCTCGGCAGGGACGGCGAAGAACGCCTCGCGCACCGGCACGCCGGTCACCCAGACCGGGCACTTCAGGTCGCCGGCGGCTGAGTTGTAGCCGACCACCGCGCCCGTCGCGACACACGACAGCCAGCGGTTGGCGACGCCGGCGCGGGCGTTCGGCTCGAGCAGCAGCACCGGCCGGCGGGCGAGCCAGGCGCCGAGCACCGCCGGCCCCGAGACATAGCCGCCGGTCCCCAGCACGACGCCGGCGCCGAGGTCGCGCACCAGCCGCCGCGCCGCGAGCGCCGAGCGGCCGAGAGTGGCGAGCGAGCGGACCTTCTCCACCGGCCCCTTGCCCACCAGCGGCCGCGCCGGCAGGGCGTGGAACGGGATCCCGCGCGCCGGCACCAGCCGCGCCTCGAGCCCGCTCGCGGAGCCGGCGAAGCTCACGCCCCACCCCCGGCGCACCAGCTCCTCCGCCACCGCGAGGGCCGGGAAGACGTGGCCGCCGGTGCCGCCACCGGCGAGCAGCGTGTGGCGACGCGGGCGCGGGCCCCGCCCCGGGTCACTTGGGCCATGGCGCGCCATCCCCTCATCCGTGCTGCGACAGGTTGAGGAGCACGCCGCACGCGGCCATGCTGACCACGAGCGACGAGCCGCCGTAGGAGATGAAGGGGAGCGGGATGCCCTTGGTCGGCAGCAGAGCGATCGCGACGCTGATGTTGATCAGCGCCTGCAGCACCAGGATGCCGGTGAACCCGAACCCCAGGTAGCGGCCGAAGGCGTCGGGCGCGCGCCAGGCGGCGCGGGCGCCGCGCCAGGCGAGGAGGCCGAAGAGCGCCACCAGCGCCAGCGCGCCGATCATCCCCAGCTCTTCGGCGACGATGGCGTAGACGAAGTCCGAGTGCGGGTGCGGCAGGAAGTAGAGCTTCTGATGGCTCGCCCCCGGCCCGAGGCCGAAGACGCCGCCCGAGCCGACCGCGATCAGCGACTGCAGGGCCTGGAAGCCGCTGCCGTAGGGGTCGGCCTCGGGGTCGAGGAAGGCGAAGAGGCGCTGCCGCCGGTACGGGGCCGCCACGACCGCCAGGTAGAGGACGGGAACGGCGGCCGCGACGCCGGCCGCGACGTAGCGCCACGAGAGGCCGGCCAGGAAGACGAGGAGGAAGGCGGTGGTGGCGAGGAGCACCGCCGTCCCGAGATCGGGCTCGAGGAGGATCAGCACCGCGGTCAGGCCGGTGAAGAAGCCGACCGGCAGCAGGAACTCGAGGTGGTTGATCCGCTCGGGCTTGCGCTCGATCTGCCAGGCGAGGAACGGCACGAAGGCGAGCTTCGCCAGCTCGGACGGCTGGAGCGAGAGGCCGGCGAGATGGAACCAGCGCCGCGTGCCGTTGAGCTCGGGCTGGAAGAGGACGGCGACGAGGAGCGCCAGCATCCCGGCAAGCAGGCCGTAGACCACCCACGGCCGGCGCAGGCGCCGGTAGTCGACGTGCATCACCAGGCCCATCGCCACGAGGCCCAGGGCGGCGGCGATCCCCTGCTTGACCAGGAAGGGGTTGAGCGTCACGTCCTTGTCGCGGGCCACGGCGGCGCTCGCCGAGTAGACCATCACCAACCCGAAGATCACGAGCAGCACGACGGTCGTGAAGAGGACCTTGTCAAAGGCCAGCTTCTTGGCCATGACGGCCCTCCTCTCCCGCCGGCGCCACGACCGCGCGCACCAGCTCCTGGAACACCTGGCCGCGGTGGACGAAGTTGCGGAACTGATCGAAGCTGGCGCAAGCCGGCGACAGCACCACCGCCTCGCCGGCGCGCGCCTGGGCGGCGGCGGAGCGCACGGCGCGGTCGAGGGTCTCGGCGCGCTCGGCGGGCGCGGCATCTCCCAGGGCGCGCGCGAAGTCGCCCGCGGCCTCGCCGATCAGGTAGACGCGCCGCGCCTTGCGGCCGACGATCGGCGCCAGCGCGGCGAGGTCGGCCCCCTTGTTGCGGCCGCCCAGGATCAGGTGGACGCTGCCGTCCGGGAAGCCTTCGAGCGACTTGGCGGTGGCGGCCGGGTTGGTGCCCTTCGAGTCGTCGTACCAGGCGACGCCGCCGCGCTCGCCGACGCGCTGCAGGCGGTGCGGCAGCCCCGCGAAGCCGGTGAGCCCGCGCCGCAGCGCCTCGGGATCGGCGCCGGCGGCGCGCGCCAGGAGGGCCGCCGCCATCGCGTTCTCCAGGTTCTGGACGCCGGCGAGCGGCACGTCGCCGGCGCGGAAGAGCTCGGCGGGGGCGGCGCCGGGGGCGGTCTCGACGACGCGGTCGCCGTCCAGCCAGCAGCCGTCCTCGACCCGCTCCTGGCGCGAGAAGAGGCGCCGCCGCGCGGCGGTCGCGACCTCGAGCGTCGCCGGATCGTCGGCGTTCAAGACCGCCACGCCGTCGCCCGTCTGGGTCGCGAAGAGCCGCTTCTTGGCCGCGGCGTAGGCCTCCATGCTGCCGTAGCGGTCGAGGTGGTCCTCGGAGAGGTTGAGCAGCGCCGCGGCGTGGGCGCGGAAGGTGACGATGCCCTCGATCTGGAAGCTCGACAGCTCGACGACGAAGACCCGGCCCGGCGGGCCCTCCACGACGCCGGCGAGCGGCTCGCCGATGTTGCCGCAGACCTCGACCTGCAACCCCGCCGCGCGCAGCATCGCGCCGGTCAAGGCGGTCGTGGTGCTCTTGCCGTTGCTGCCGGTGATCGCGACCACCGTGCCGTCGAGGAACGGGAAGGCGAGCTCGACCTCGGCGATGACCGGCAGGCCGCGGCGCCAGGCGGCGGCGAGGAGCGGGCGGTCCATCGGCACGCCGGGACTCACCACGACGCCGTCCACGTCGCCGGGCAGCTCGCGCGGCTCCACGCCGGCATGGACCGTAAAGCGCGGGTCGGCCGCGAGGTCGGCCAGGTCGAGCGCCGCGGCCGGGCGCGCGTCGACGCCGACGACCTCGACGCCGTGCCGCAGCAGCAGGCGCGCCGCGGCCTGGCCTGAGAGCCCGAGGCCGTAGACCAGGGCCCGCCTCCACTCACCGCGCTCACCCCAAGGCACGTTCATCGCAGTTTCAGCGTCGAGAGGGAGAGCAGCGCGAAGAGGATCGAGAGGACCCAGAAGCGCACGATGACCTTGGGCTCCGCCCACCCCGAGAGCTCGAAGTGGTGGTGGAGCGGCGACATGCGGAACACCCGCCGGCCGGTGAGCTTGAAAGAGGCGACCTGGATGATCACCGACAGCGCCTCGAGCACGAAGACGCCGCCCACCAGGAGCAGCAGCAGCTCCTGCTTGGCGAGCACCGCCACCGCGCCGATGGCGCCGCCGATGGCGAGCGACCCGACGTCGCCCATGAACACCTCGGCCGGGTGGGCGTTGAACCAGAGGAAGCCCAGGCTCGCGCCGGCGAGCGCGCCGCAGAAGACCGTCACCTCCCCGACGCCCGGCACGTAGGTGATCTGCAGGTAGTTGGCGATGATCCGGTTGCCGGCGATGTAGGTGAAGGCGGCGTAGGTGGCGCTGGCGACGAGGGTCGCCCCGATCGCCAGGCCGTCGAGGCCGTCGGTCAGGTTGACGGCGTTCGAGGCGCCCACGAGGACGAGCACCACGAAGGGGACGTAGAGGACGCCGAGCGGCAGGATGAGCCGCTTGAAGAACGGGAAGTAGACGATCGGCTCGAAGCCGGGGAGCCAGAGCAGGAAGGCGCCGAGGCCGGCCGCGACCAGCACCTGCAAGAGGAACTTGGCCCGCGCGGTCAGGCCGAGGTTCTTCCGCCGCCGCAGCTTCAGGTAGTCGTCGGCGAAGCCGATGAGACCGAACGCCAGGGTGACCACGACCACCACCCAGATGTAGGGGTTGTCGAGCGTCGCCCAGAGCAGAGTCGGCACCAGCACCGCGAAGAGGATGAGCAGGCCGCCCATGGTCGGCGTGCCGGCCTTCACCTGGTGCGCCTGCGGCCCGACCTCGCGGATGTTCTGCCCCACCGAGAGGCGGCGGAGCGTGCGGATGAACCACGGCCCCAGGAAGAGCGAGAGCAAGAGCGCGGTGACGATCGCTCCCGCCGCCCGGAAGGTGATGTAGCGGAAGACGTTGAACAGCGGGATCTGCTCGTGGAGCGGGTAGAGGAGGTGGTAGAGCACGGTCAGTACCCCCCGCCCGCCGCAGGCGCACCACCCGCGTTCGGCGGCCCCGCCGCCCCGCCGACTTCGCCTGCCGCCGCCAGCAGCTCGCGCACCACGCCGTCGAGCGCCACGCCGCGCGAGCCCTTGACCAGCAGCAGGTCGCCGGGCCGCAGCATCTCCGCCGCCGGCGCCGCGGCGGCCGCGGCGTTCGGGTACCAGACCGCCTCGGCTCCCGCCTCGGCGGCGCCGGCGGCGAGCTCGCGCGCCAGCGCGCCGACGCCCACGACCGGCGAGAAACCCAGCTCGGCCGCCCGGCGTCCGGCCTCGCGGTGGAACTCCGGCCCGCCCGGCCCGAGCTCCAGCATGTCGCCGAGCACCGCCCAGCGCCGCGCCGCCGGCAGCAGGGCGGCGCTCTCGAGGGCGCGGGCGAGCGCCGCCGGGTTCGAGTTGTAGGAGTCGTCGATCAGCGTCACGCCGTCGGGCAGGCGGTGGACCACGCCGCGCATCGCCGCCGGGCGCACCGCCGCGACGGCGGCGGCGATCTCGGCCAAGTCGAGCCCGAGCGTCCAGGCGGCGGCCGCGGCGGCGAGGCAGTTCTCGACGTTGTAGAGGCCGTGCAGGGGGAGCAGCACGTCGGTGCTCTCGCCGTTCGCCTCGAGCCGGAAGCGGCTGCCGAGGCCGCCGGCGACCTCGGCGGGCTGGGCCTCGAGCGCGCGCACGTCGCCGGAGCGGCCGTACCACACCACCCGCCCGCCGGCCTCGGCGTGGCGGCGGCCGATGCGCGCCATCTCGGGATCGTCGGCGTTGGCCACCACCAGGCCGTTGGGCGCCAGCCCCTCGAGCAGCTCGGCCTTGGCCTCGGCGATCTCGCGCAGGCTGCCGAAGAACTCGAGGTGGACCGGCCGCACGACGGTGAAGACGGCGACGTCCGGCCGCCCGAGGCGCGCCAGCCGCCCGAGCTCGCCGGGCGTCGACATCCCCATCTCGGCCACCATCCACTCGGTGTCGTCGGGGATGTTGAGCAGCGAGAGCGGGAAGCCGTAGAGGCTGTTCAGGTTCCCCGGCGTCCTGGCGACGCGGAAGCGGCTGGCGAGCATCGCCGCCAGCAGCTCCTTGGTGGTGGTCTTGCCCACCGAGCCGGTGATCCCGACGAGCCGCCGCGGCACCCGCTCGCGCACCTCGCGCGTCAGCGCGTGCAGGGCGGCGAAGGTGTCGGCGACGGCGATGCGCGGCGCGCCGGCCGGCGCCGCCGCCTCGTCGTGCACCACGACGGCCGCCGCGCCGCCCGCCAGCGCCTGCGGCACGAAGCGATGACCGTCGGTGCGCGCGCCGGCGAGGGCGAAGAAGAGGACGCCCGGGGCGACGGCGCGCGAGTCGATCGCGGCCCCCTCCCAGGCGGCCTCGTGCGGCGCGCCGGCGAGCGCCCCGTGCATCGCGGCGGCGGCCTCAGCCAGCGTGGCGCGGACCAACGCGCTCCTCCAGGGCGCTCGCGAGCTCCCGCCGGTCGGAGAACGGGCGCTTGACGCCCGCCACCTCCTGCGTCTCCTCGTGCCCTTTGCCGGCCACCAGCACGACGTCGCCGGGCGCGGCCGCCGCCACCGCGGCGCGGATCGCCGCGCGGCGGTCGGGGATCACCCGATAGGCGCGGTTGCCGCTCTCGGCGAGCCCCTCCTCGACGGCGGCCAGGATCGCCAGCGGGTCCTCGCCGCGCGGGTTGTCCGAGGTGGCGATCGGGACGTCGGCCAGCTCGCCCGCCACCCGCCCCATGAGCGGGCGCTTGCCGGCGTCGCGCTCGCCGCCGCAGCCGAAGACCAGCACCACCCGCCCGCTCGCCAGCTCGCGTGCCGAGCCGAGCGCCGCCGCGAGCGCGGCGTCGGTGTGGGCGTAGTCGACGTAGGCGGCGAAGGGCTGGCCGCGGTCGACCGGCTCGAGCCGCCCGGGGACGGGCTCCTGGCGCGCCAGAGCGCTCTCGACCGCGTCGAGCGGCAGGCCGAGGGCGACCACCGCCGCCGCCGTGGCGAGCAGGTTCGAGAGGTTGAAGCGGCCGCGCAGCGGGCTCGCCAGCGCGAGCGTTCCGGCGGGCGTCGCCACCCGGCCGCGGATGCCCTGCGTGTCGAGCGCCACCTCCAGCGGGCGCACCTCCCCGTGCTCGCCGTAGGTGAGGGCGGCGGGCAGCTCGGCGGCGAGACGGCGGCCGTATGGGTCGTCGAGGTTCACCACCGCGCGCCCGGTCTCTTTCAAGAGCTCGAAGAGCCGGCGCTTGGCCGCGAAGTAGCGCTCCATCGTCACGTGATAGTCGAGGTGGTCGCGCGTCAGGTTGGTGAAGACCGCGACGTCGAGGCCCAGCTCGGCCACCCGTCCCTGCTCGAGGGCGTGCGAGGAGACCTCCATCGCCACCGCCGCGGCGCCGCGGTCGCGCATCCGGCGCAGGGTGCGGAAGAGGTCGGAGGCCTCGGGCGTCGTGCGCTCGCCGGGGAAGCTGTCGCCGCCGAGGCGGTAGCCCAGCGTGCCGATCAGGCCGGCGCGGCGCCCGGCGGCGTCGAGCACGGCGGCCAGGAGCACCGCCACGGTCGACTTGCCGTTGGTGCCGGTCACGCCGGCCATCACCAGCTCGCGGTCGGGATGGGCGTAGAGGCGCGCCGCGAGCGGTGCGAGCAGCGCCCGCGGCGCCTCGCCCGCGAGCCACGGCACCGAGACCGGCCGCGTCGGCCCCGGCGCGATCACCGCCACCGCCCCGCGCTCGACCGCCTGCCCGGCGAAGCTCCGCCCGTCGTGCCGCTCGCCTACCCAGGCGACGAAGAGGTCCCCCGCCTCGACCGCCCGCGAGTCGTGCGCGATGCCGGTGATCTCCACCTCCTCCCAGCCCCCGCCGGCAGGCGGCACCACCGGCAGATCACGGGTCAGCTCTCGCAACTGCACGTCCATACCTCTAGAGCCGATTCCGCGGAGGACTCTCTGGCGGTTCGTCCACAAGAAGCTGCCGGGTCCCAGCCGCCACCGGATTCCCGAGCAGCACCGCCGTGGCGACGGACGGCGCTGCCGGCTCCCCCGTCACCGCTCCCGGCTGTCCCTCCCCCGCGCTCGGCGCCGGCAGCGCCGCCGTCATGGTGACGATCTCTCCCGGCCACAGCGGCGGCGGCGTGCGGTCGGGGCGCACCCCGAGATAGAGCAGCACTTGCTGGGCGATGGCACCGAAGAGCGGCGCCGCCACCTGGCCGCCGTGGTACTCCCAGCCCTGCGGCTCGTCGACCGCCACGACGCCGACCAGTACCGGCCGGCCGGCCGGCGCGAAGCCGACGAAGCTCGGCACGAAGCCGCGGCGCGAGTAGCCGCCGGCGACCGCCTTCTGCGCCGTGCCGGTCTTCCCCGCCACGCGGTAGCCCGGGACGGCGGCGCCCTTGCCGGTGCCCATCGTCACCACGCCCTCGAGCACCTCGCGCAGCGTCGCGGCGCTTCCCGGCGTGAGCGGCCGGCCGGCGACCGGCGGCTGCGGGTAGAGCAGCTCGCCGTCGCCGCCGGTCCCCTGGGCGGCGACGACGTGCGGCTTGAGCAGCGTGCCACCGTTCGCGACCGCGCCGACCGCGGCGGCGAGCTGGAGCGGCGTCACCGCGATCCCCTGGCCGAAGGCGGCGTAGGCCTTGGCCAGCGGCTGCCGCCGCCAGAGCGCCAGCGGGTGGAGGATGCCCGGGCTCTCGCCGGGCAGGTCGACGCCGGTCGGGCGGCCGAAGCCGAAGGCGGTGATGGTGGCGTGGAGCCGCTCGTCGCCGAGCAGGAGCGCGGTCTTGATCATGCCGACGTTGCTCGATTTGGCCATCACCTCGGCGAAAGTCAGGCGCCCGAACGCCTTGTGGTCGCGGATGCGGATGCCGGCGAGAGTGATCCCGCCCATCTCGCACTCGAAAGGATCGCTCGGCACCACCAGGCCGGCGTCGAAGGCGGCGGCGGCGGTGATCACCTTGAAGGTGGACCCCGGCTCGTAAACGTCCATGATGGCGCGGTTGCGCCAGCGCGCCGGCGAGGCCGTCCCGAACTCGTTGGGATCGAAGCCCGGGTAGCTCGCCATCGCCAGCACGCCTCCGGTCGCCGGGTCGAGGATGACCGCCGTCCCCTTCGCGGCGTGGTGCTCCTCGACCGCCCGCGCCAGCTCGCGCTCGACGATGTGCTGGATCGTGGCGTCGAGGGTCAGGTGGAGGTCGCGGCCGGGTTGCGGCAGGCTGACGGCCAGGTCGGGCGCGATCACCGTGCCGCGCCGGGCGTCGCGCAGCACCGTGCGCCGGCCGGCGCGGCCGGCCACCACCTCGTCGTAGACCAGCTCGACGCCGGCCAGGCCGCCGTCGTCGGTGCCGACGTAGCCGAGCACCTGCGCCGCCAGCTCGCGCATCGGGTAGTAGCGCTTGCTCTCCTGGAGGAAGTGGATGCCCGGGAGGTTGCGGCGGCGCAGCTCCTCGGCGACCGGCGGATCGAGCTTCCGCGCCACCCAGGCGAAGCGCTTCTCCGAGTCGAGCAGGCGGCGGAGCTTGCCGGCGTCGGCGCCGAGCACCTCCGCCAGCTCGCCCGCCAGCGCCGCCGGGTCGGCGACGTCGCGCGGCACGGCGAAGGCCGAGTCGACCTGCACCGACACCGCCAGCTCGCGGCCGCGAGCGTCGTAGATCGTGCCGCGCTCGGGGGTCAGCTCGACGACCGTCTGCTGCTGGCCGGCGGCGCGCTCGGCGTAGTGGGCGTAGCGCACCACCTGGAGGTAGTAGAGGCGCCCGGCGACGGCCGCGGTCCAGCCGAAGAGGAAGAGCGCGACGAAGACGAGGCGGCTCTTCACCGCAGCTCCTCCCAGAACAGCACCTGCTGGATGCCGGGCGGCTGCATGCCCAGCTCGTCCACCGCCCGGCGCTCGATGCGCTGCGGGCTCGCGAGATAGGACGCCTCGAGCAGGAGCTGGCGCTCGAGGCGCTCCAGCTCCTCGCGCCGGCGCTCCAGCTCGTCGATCCGATAGCCGGCGCGGAGCTGCTCGGCGTGAATCCAGGTGTACGACAGGAGACCCCCTCCGAGGCAGCCCACGGCGAGCAAGACGGCTGCCAGCTCGCGCAGGCGGCGGCGGTCGCGCTCGCGCACGAGATAGCTGTTGGCGACCGGCCGCCGCACGGAGTACGGGGTCTTCACGCTAGATCCTTCGCGCCGCCCGCAGCCGCGCCGATCTGGCGCGCGGGTTCAGCTCGACCTCGGCCTCGCTCGGCCGCACCGGCTTCTTGGTCAGCACCTCGATCGCCTGCGTCTCCGCGTGCGGGCGGCCGGTGATCTGGTCGATCTCGCCGCGCGCCAGGTCGCGCAGGGTGTTCTTGACGATGCGGTCCTCGAGGCTGTGGTAGGAGATGACGACCAGGCGGCCGTCGCTGGCGAGCAGTCGCACCACCTGCTCGACGGCGCCGCGCAGGCCGGCGAGCTCGCGGTTGACCGCGATGCGCAGGGCCTGGAAGACGCGGGTGGCGGGATCGACCCGCCCCTCGCGGTCGCCGGGCCTCCGCCGCTTGACGCGGTCGATCAACGTCTTGAGCTGCCCGGTCGTCTCGAGCGGCGCCTCGGCGCGCGCCGCGACGATGGCGCGGGCGATGCGCCGCGCCTGCCGCTCCTCTCCGTACTCCCTCAGGATGTTCTCCAACTCGCCCTCCGAGCTGCTGGTGAGGAGGTCCGCCGCGGTCGGCCCGCGGCGGCCCATGCGCATGTCGAGCGGGGCGTCGAAGCGGAAGCTGAAGCCGCGCTCGGGGGTGTCGAGCTGCAGCGAGGAGACGCCGAGGTCGGCCAGGAAGCCGGCGATCGAGTCGATCCCCTCGCGGGCGAGAAGGTCCGCGAGCTGGTGGAAGTCGCCTTCGACCAGCCGCACGCGGTCGCCGAAGGGGCCGAGACGCGCGGCCGCGTGCGCCAGGGCGTCGGGGTCGCGGTCGATGCCGAGCAGGCGCGTCCCGGGATGTGCGGCGAGAAGGGCCTCGGCGTGGCCGCCGAGGCCGACCGTGCCGTCGACGAAGAGGCCGCCCCGCGCGGGCGCGAGGAGCTCCAGGGTCTCGGCGACCAGGACGGGAGTGTGCTGTCCATACACCGGCTCTGTCGTGTCCTAGATCCCGCGCTCCGTCAGCTCGCGCCGGTCCTCCTTGGTGAACGGCCGCTCCTCGAGCCGCCGCTCGAACCGCTCGCGGTTCCACACCACCAGGTGGTCGATGCGCGCGCTCACCACCACGTCGACGTCGGCGCTCATACCGGCGCTCTCGCGGAGGATCTGGGGAATCACCAGCCGCCCCTGCCCGTCCAGCCGCACCTGCTGGCCGAAGTAGCTGACCCGCTCGAGGTACTTCGTCCTGGCGTCATCGGTCGACGGCACCTTCGCGAGGCGCCCTTCGATCTCCTCCCACACCGGCAGCGGATAGAGGTAGGCCGAGTCGCCGTCGACCGAGGTGACGAAGAGGTCGGGCCCGTAGCGCTCCTCGATCACGCGGCGGAAGTCCGTCGGGATCTTCAGTCGTCCCTTGTCGTCCACCTTCGCCGGTGCACTCCCGCGGAACATCGGACACACTCCTCAGAGCCGAACTGCTGAGGCGGAATCCTAGCAGTGGCAACCACTTTTGTCCATTTTTTTCCACTGAGTTCCACCAGACCGGCGGATGCGAGCAAACGCCCGTGCGGCGGGCGTTTGCGGCGCGTGCGGCGCTTACGTTCTATTTACGCTGGCGAGCGGTAGTGCACGACGACCCAGCGGCGCTCGGTGTCGTCGCGGTAGGCGAAGCCGAAGTCGCGGCCGGAGCCCGCGACCAGCCGCGGCTCGGCGCACACGTGCCCTTCGCCGTGGCGCGCCGAGAAGACGCGCTCGCCGCTCGCGAGGTCGACGACGGCGAGCGATGCGGGGCCGGGGCCGCGCGTCTCCAGCCGCTGCGCCAGGAGGAGGTAGCGGCCGCCGCCACCAAGCGCCATCGGCGTCGGGGTCGCCGGCGTCGAAGGTGAAGCCGTCCTCGGCCGTGCAGTCGCCGGTCAGGATGGCGTCGATGTTGATGCCGCGCGCCGCCGCCTGCGCCTGCACCGTGGGGCCGAGCCCGGGGTCGCGCGCCGAGGCGTCGGTGGCGAGGACGATGCGCCCGCCCGGGAGCTGGATGTCGGAGCGCCCGGTCGGGAAGGTGGTGATCGCCGACAGCAGCGCCGAGTTCATCGCCTCGGGGCAGTCGCCGCCGCCCGAGGCGAAGAGCGCGTTGATCTGCGCGCGCAGCGCCTCGAGGTCGCAGGTCAGGCCGCGGTTGGTGACGTTGGCCTTGAAGGTGACGAGACCGAGCGTCGGCGCCTCGTCCAAGGCGAGGAGCTGGTTCAGGATCGTGTTGACCGACGCCTTCACCCGGGCGATGTCGTTGCCCATGCTGCCGGTGTCGTCGATGACGAACATCACCGTGCGCGCTTCTTCTTGAGCATCTTGATGAGCTGCTCGGCGGTGCCGCCGCCCACCTTGCTGCGGATGTCCTGCTCGACCGAGTCGAGGTAGGTTCCGGTCGCCGTCTTGGCCGCGCCCACGGCCGCCCCGTGCCGCGCACGGTTGGGCACGCCGGCCGCGTCCTCGTCCTTGTTTCAGTACGGTGGCTCGTCCTCGGGTGGCTGCGGCTCGATCGGCTTCGGCACCGGGAGCTGGCCGGGGTCGCCGGGGTCGAGGCCCTGCGTCGGCGAAGGCGCCGGCGCGACGGGCGCCTCGGCGGGCTCGGGGATCGCTTCCGCGGGCGTCTCGGAGACGGGCGCGGCCCCCCCTTCGATCACCTCTTCCGGCAGCCCCGTGCCGAGCAGGCGGCGGAAATCGGCGGCCTCGGCCGGCGGCTTGGCGACGACGTAGGACTGCTCCTGCAGCTCCTTCATGTACTTGGCGATCTCGACGCGGTAGACGCGGTCCTCCTCCTCGCGGCGCAGCGTCTCCTCCGCCTCGGCGAAGGTCTGCACGCGCGACGGCCGCACCTCGAGGACGTGCACCACGTGCAGCCCGCCGCGGCTGGCGACCGGCTCGCTCACCTGCCCGGAGGTCAGCCGGAAGGCGGCAGTCTCGAGCTCCTTCGCCAGATCGCCGGGACCGACCCAGCCGATCTCGCTGATGCCGCTGGTCACGCCCTCGGCCGCGTACTTCGCCACCAGCTCCGACTGCGGCGCCCCCTTCGCCAGCTCCTCGCGCACCTCGGCGGCGATCCGCTGCCGCTCCTCGAGCGGGCGGCCGCTCGCCTCGAGCACCACGACCTCGCGCACGCGCCGCTGCTCGGGGAGCCGGAAGCGGTCCGGGTTGCGGCCGTAGACCCGGCGCAGGTCCTCCTCGTTGACCACCACCCGGTCCTGCACCTCGCGCTCCATGACCCCGCGCATGCGGAGGTTGCGCCCGATCTGCGCGCGGAGCTGCTCCTCGGTCATGCCCGACTCCGCGAGCGCCTGCTGAAATTGCTCGTCCGTCGTGATGCCGTTGCTCTCCTTCATGCGGTCGATCATCGCCTGCACGCGCTCGGCGGGGGCCTCGATCGAGAGCTGGTCGGCGCGCGACTGCAGGAGGACCTCCTCGAACAGCTCCTTGAAGACGTGCTCGGGGCCGTCCTCGAGGAGCCGCCGGCGCTCGTCCGGCGCCAGCTCGCGGCGCTGCGCCTCGGCGAACATCGTGTCGCGGCGCTGCTGGTAGTCGTAGAGGGTGGCGATGCGGTCGTTGATCCGCAGCACGATCCGGTTCAGCTCCTCGGCGCCGGCAGCCGGCGGCAGGGCCAGCGCGCCGGCGAGGCAGGCGAGGGTGACGGCCGTGGCGGCGAGGCGCCGCGGGCTACGGGGTGTCCGACGTCGTGGTGTCCGATGGTCCAGGTGGGTTTGCGGCACTGTAGATCCCTTCGTAATCGAACGGCAGGTTCCGCTCGTAGACCTCGACAGTGTAGCGGCTGCGGGCCTCTTCGACCAGCGCCGCGAGCCAGCGGTCGGCGCGCTCGCTGCGCAGCCGGCGCACGATCTCGGGCCGGGCGGCGGCGAGCGGCACCACCTCGGCCGGCAGCCGCGCCACCACCTGGAAGAGGTGGAACCCGTACTCCGCGGGCACGACCCCGCTCACCTCCCCCTCCTCGAGGGCGAAGATCTCGGCCGCCAGGGCCGCCGGCAGGTCGCGCCGCGCCAGCTCCCCCTGCAGCCCGCCCCGCTCGGCGCTCGGATCGCGCGACACCCGCCGCGCCACCGCCGCGAAGTCCTCGCCGCCCAACACCTCGGCCCGCGCCCGCTCGGCCGCCTCCCGCTCCTCGACCAGGATCTGCCGCAGCAACACCCGCTCGGGCCGCGAGAACTCCTCCAGGTGCGCGTCGTAATACGCCCGCACCGCCCCCTCGGCCGGCCCCTCCCCCACCCCCTGCCGCAGCAGCGCATCCACCGCCCGCCGCCGGTTCGCCGTCACCGGAATCCCCCGCTCCCCCGCCACCCGCGCCAGCAGCTCCTCGTCGAGGAACTGATCGAACAGCCGCGACAGCACGTCCCCCGCCAGCACCGCTTCGTCGTCCCCCACCGTCCGCGCCACCGCCTGCTCGAACGCCGCGTACCGCACCTCCTCCTCCCCAATCCGCGCCACCACGTCCGGCGCCAACGCCTCCTCCCGTCGGCACCCCATCATCAGAATGGACGTCAAAAAGACGATCAGGTAGGGCAAGACAGGTCCAGTCTTTCGCAACGGCGTAGCCCGGTCTCCGGGGCCGGTCAGGTCTCCGAGCAGCGGGCGCTCCCGCCGCCGGCTCCCGCCAAAGTCCACTGGAAAGTGGGGCGGAGCCCAAACGCGCTCTGTGTCCACCGCGCCTCTGAACCAGCATCGCGAAGCGACCGGCGTACAAGGAGTGCCCGCTGCTCGGAGACCTGCCCGACCCCCACACCGGATCGCTCGACGACGCGCACCCGCGGGTGGCATGCTCACCAGCCCACGAAACAAGCTCACGACGCCAGCGCCTCCAACGTCTCCCGCGCCGTAGGCAGCATCGCCGCCGCGCTTTCGGCCCTCACCGTCAACACCCCCGTAGGACTGAAGCTAGCCCCCGGCCGCGTCGACACCAGCTCGATCAGCCGCTCGAGATCCACCCGCGCATCCCGCCGCAGCCGAAACACCAGCTCCGTCCCCTTGGCCGAGATCGACTGCACCCGCAGCGACTCCGCCAGCCGCTTCAATCCCGCCACCTCGACCAGCTTCCGCACCGGCACCGGCGGCGGACCGAAGCGGTCGGTCAGCTCGGCCAGCACCTCCTGGTCCGCCTGCTCCCCGTCGGCGATCTTGCGGTACAGCTCCATCCGCAGATTGGCGTCCGGCACGTACTCGACCGGGATCGTCATCGCCACCGGCAGGTCGATCGCCGCCGACGGCGTCTCCGGCACCGCCTCGCCCTGCAGCTCCCGCACCGTCTCCTCGAGCATCTTGAGATAGGTCTCGATCCCCACCGCCGCGATGTGCCCGCTCTGCTCGGCGCCCAGGAGATTCCCCGCGCCGCGGATCTCCAGGTCCCGCGCCGCGATGCGGAACCCGGCGCCGAGGTCCGTGAACTCGCGGATCGCCTCCAGCCGCTTGCGCGCCGACTCGGAGAGGATGCGGTCGCCGGCCACCAGCAGGTAGCAGTAGGCGAGCTGATTGCTCCGCCCGACGCGGCCGCGGAGCTGGTAGAGCTGCGCCAGGCCGAAGCGGTCGGCGCGGTGCACGATCATCGTGTTGACGTTCGGGATGTCGATGCCGTTCTCGATGATCGTCGTCGCCAGCAGCACGTCGAAGTCGCCGCGCGTGAAGGCGTGCATGCGGCGCGACAGCTCGGCCTCCTCGAGCTGCCCGTGCCCCACCGTCAGCCGCGCGGCGGGCACGATCTCGCGCAGCGTCGCGAGCATCTTCTCGATCGACTCCACGCGGTTGTATACGTAGTAGACCTGCCCGCCGCGCTCGATCTCGAACTCGACCGCCTCGCGCACCAGCTCGCCGTTCCAGGGCAGGATGGCGGTCTCGACCGCCATGCGGTCCTTGGGCGGCGTCTCGATGACCGAGAGGTCGCGCACGCCGGCGAGCGAGAGCTGGAGCGTGCGCGGCACCGGCGTCGCCGACATGGCGAGGACGTGCACCTCCTTCTTCCACCTCTTGAGCCGCTCCTTCTGCGCCACCCCGAAGCGCTGCTCCTCGTCGACGATCAGCAGGCCGAGCTTCGGCATCTCGATGTCCGCGGAGAGGAGGCGGTGGGTGCCGACCAGGATGTCGATCTTCCCCGCCGCGAGCTGCTTCTTGATCTCCTTGACCTCCTGCGGCGTGCGGAAGCGCGAGATCATCTCGATCGTCACCGGGAAGCCGGCGAAGCGGCGGCGGAAGGTCTCGAGGTGCTGGTCGGCCAGGATCGTGGTCGGCGCCAGCAGCGCCACCTGCCCGCCGCCGTCCACCACCTTGAACGCCGCCCGCATCGCCACCTCCGTCTTGCCGTACCCGACGTCGCCACAGAGCAGGCGATCCATCGGCCGCTCGCGTTCCAGGTCGTGCTTGACAGTTGAGATCGCCTCGAGTTGGTCGGGGCTCTCCTCGTAGGGGAAGGCGGCCTCGAACTGGCGCAGCAGGTCGCTGTCGGCGGGCATCGCCGGCGCGCGCGCGAGCTGCCGCTCGGCGTAGAGCTTGAGCAGCTCCTCGGCCATGTCGCGCATGCCGCTCTTGACCTTGCTCTTGGTGCGGTTCCAGGAGGTGCCGCCGAGCTGGTCGAGGCGCGGCGCCACGCCCTCGATGCCGCTGTACTTCAGCACCAGGTCGAGGCGCGAGAGCGGCAGCAGCAGGCGCTTGCCGCCGGCGTAGGCGATCTCCATCACCTCGGTCTCGACCGGGGCGGGGCCACCGAGCTCGCGCACCACCGGCGGCAGGGCGGCAGCGCCGTCGCCGCTCCCGGCCACCGAGCGCAGGGCGATGAACTGCCCGATCCCGTGGTCGCCGTGGACCACGAAGTCGCCGACCTTGAGATCGCGCATGCCGGAGAGGAACGGCCCGAAGCGGCCGCGCGCCGGCCGCCGCGCCTGGGGCTTGGCCTGCGGCAGGAGCTGCTGCTCGCCGTAGACCACGACGCCCGCCGGCGGCAGGCGGAAGCCGCGCGACAGCTCGCCGGTCGCCAGCTCGACGCCGCCGCGGCCGAGCTTGATCTCGCGCGACTCGAGCAGCTCCTCGGTGCGCCGGCGGTGGACCGGCGGCACCACGACCAGGCAGCGCTCGCCGCGCGCGCGGGCGGTCGCCACCTCCTGCGGGAAGCGCGGGAGCTGGCCGTGGAAGAGGTCGGTCACCGCGCCGTGGAAGTCGACCGCCGGCGCCGTCCCGGCGCCGAGGAGGTCGCCGATCCGCACCGCGCTCGCGCCCAGCAGCTCGAGCACGCGCTCGACCGGCTGCTCGAGCGCCTCGGGCGGCACCGCCAGGCGCCGGTGGTCGTGGCGGGCGGCGAAGTCGGCCTGCAGGCGCTCGGCGTGGTGGGTGACCTCGGTCTCGAGGGCAGCGGGATCGAGAGCGACGAGCAACGGGTCGGTTGATTGGAGCCCGGCGCGGCCGTCGCCGCGCCTCATCGCTTCCGGCAACGCCAGGGTGCGGCCGGCGATGAGCGGCAGGTAGTTCTCCCACCCGGGGAAGCCGCCGCGCTCGCGCAGCGCCTGGATGCGCTCCGCCGCCTCCGCGCCGAGGTCGGGGTCGAGGCTGCCGAGCAGCTCGGCCAGGAGCTCGACCTCGACCGCGCCGCCCGCGAAGAGGAGGAGCGGCAGCACGTGGACGAGGTCGAGCGTGTCCTCCGAGCGCTGCGACTGCGGATCGAACCAGCGGATCGCCTCGATCGTGTCGCCGAAGTAGTCGAGCCGCACCGGCGCCGGCTCGCCCGGCGGGAAGAGGTCGAGGATGCCGCCGCGCACCGCCACGTCCCCGACCTCGTAGACCAGGTCGGTGCGGCGGTAGCCGTAGGCGAGGAGGTGCTCGACCAGGCGCTCGATCGGCAGGTCCTCGCCGGGACGGATGGTGAGCCGCGCCGCGGCGAAGTCCTCGGCCGTGGGCAGGCGCCGGAAGAGCGCGCGCGGCGTGGCGACCACCGTGCCGACCGTGCCGGCCAGCACCCGGTCGAGCGCCAGCGCCTCCTGCGCCCGCACCTGGAGCGAGGTCTCGGTCTCCTGGTACGGCGTCAGCGACGGCGAGGGGAAGTAGATCGCCCCGTCCTCGCGCCCGAAGAGCTGCGCCGCCTCGATCCACTGCAGCGCGTCGGCCTCGCGCGGCACCAGCGCCAGCACCGGCCGCCCGAGGTCCCGCCTCAGAAGCTCCGCCACCCACGCCGCCGCCGGCACCGGCAAGCGCACCACGTCCCCGAGCCCCTCGCGGAGGGCCCGGTAAGGCGCACTGCTGCGCAGCGTGCGGGAGATCTCCTCCCAAACGCTCTCAACCATCGCGAGGGAGTGTAACCTCCGGCCCTCGGGAGCGAATTCTCGGGCGTCTCAGGCCGAGCGCGGGCGCCGGCCGGTGAAGGTGGGCGGCGCCGCGAATCGGTGGACGAGCGGCTGCCGGTCAGGTGGGCCGCCGCTGCGGTGCTGTGGTCTCCCTGGGCCTTGACTGCTGAATGCCGAGGCTATACTTCGGATAGCCGCAGGAGACGGAGCGATGATCACCAAGGTCCAGAAGTGGGGCAACAGCCAGGGGCTCCGCTTGAGCAAGGAGCTGCTGGGCGACGCCGACATCGACGTCGGGGACGCCGTGGAGGTGGTGGTGCGCGAGGGTTCCCTCGTCGTGAGACCTCTTCGCCGCGTGCGGGGCGGGCACGACTTGCGCGAGCTCGTGCGCCGCATCCCCAAGGACTACGAGTCAGAGGAAGTGGAGTGGGGTCCCCCGCTGGGTCGGGAGGCTTGGTAGATGGCGGACTACGTGCCGCGGAAGGGCGACCTGATCGCCCTCACGTTCGACGCTCAGTCAGGTCACGAGCAACGAGGGCGCCGGCCCGCCCTCGTGGTCAGCAACGACCTCTTCAACAAGCACACGGGCCTCTGCATCGCCTGTCCCATCACGAATACCCGCCGCGGCTACCCCTTCCATGTGTCGATTCCCGAAGGCCAGGCGGTCACCGGCTTCGTCATGGTCGAGCAGGTGAGGCCGATCGACTTCCGTTCCCGGCGGGCGAAACGCATCGGGAGGGCCTCCGAACAGGTGTTGGAGGAGGCGCTCTCGATCCTCGATGCATGCATCTACTAAGAATGCCTGGCGACGCCTTCCGGACGAGGCGGGCCGGCAAGCTCACCTCTCCGGCCGCGTGGCGGCGGCGCTCATGGCCAAGGCTTCGGAGCTCTTCTCCCAGCCACCCGCGATCGAAAAGGTCGAGGTACTCGCCGCCAAGCTGCCCTAACCGCGGCATCAACGGGGACGGTCGAGCAGCGGCAGCTTCTCGCACGCAGCCGGCGGTAACGAACTCGCGGGCCGGGGCGCCCGATGGGGATCACCACCCAACTCATGCGAGGAGACCGCCATGAAGCTCGAGAAGAATAAGGTCATTCCCGCGGTGCTGTGCGCCGTCCTGCTCACGATCCTGCTCCCGGGACCGTCCCGGGCGGCCGAGTTCAGGGGCGGCGGCCAGGCGAACAAATGCCTGGACGTGCCCAACGGCGAGAACGGGACCCGCGTCCAGTTCTGGGCCTGCAACGACAAGGAGTTCCAGCAATGGAGGATCCTTCCCACTGGCGTGATTCAGGGTCTGGACGGCAAGTGCCTGGACTGGAACAGCGACGACGGCGAGCGCAACTTCACCCGCGTCCAGGTGTGGACCTGCCATGACGGCGAGAACCAGCAATGGACGATCACCAACGGCGAGGTCCGAAGCAAAGGAGGCTGGTGCCTCGGCTCGAACGTCTCCCATGGCGGCGCTCCGGAGCTCAGCGACGGCACGGACTTGATCCTGCGGCAGTGCGACGGCAACGCGAGCCAGAAGTGGATCGTGCAGTAGCGCGCCAACAGAGGTGAGTAGAATCCGGGCGCGCGACTGAACGCCGGCTTGAGGAGACCCGATGGACGCCGCCTGGAAAGCGACCGTCTGGGGGCAGTTCGGGGCCGCCATCGACATGCTCGAGAACGCCCTGCGCGTCTGTCCCGAGGAGCTGTGGAGCGACCGCTCGCGGCGGCCCGAGTTCTGGTACCTCGTCTACCACACGCTGTTCTTCCTCGACCTCTACCTCTCCGGCTCGCTCGAAGGGTTCGCTCCCCCGCCGCCGTTCACGCTCGACGAGCTGGACCCCGAGGGGGTGCTCCCCGAGCGGCCGTACACGAAGGCCGAGCTGCAGAGCTATCTCGAGCACGGCCGCGCCAAGTGCCGGGCGGCGATCGCGGCTCTGACCGACGAGCAGGCCCGCCGGCGCGGCGGCTTCGACTGGCTCGACCTCGACCGGGTGGAGCTGCTGCTCTACAACATGCGGCACGTCCAGCACCACGCCGCCCAGCTCAACCTCATCCTGCGGCAGACGATCGATTCCGCCCCCCGCTGGGTCGCCAAGGCGAAGAGCGCGTAGCCCCGCCGCCGAGCGCATGGACGAGAACCTGGCGAATCTGGCGGCGAGCCTCGCGGGGCTGCCGCGCGCGGAGCTCCACGAGCGTTTGCGGGAGCTGGTCGGCTCGCTGCCGCTGGCGGAGCGCTTCCAGCTCCTCCACGCCGTCGGCGTCTATCACCACGCGGAGTCCGTCTCCGGGGCGGCCTCGACGCTCGCGGAGACGGCGCGGCTGCGCGCCGCCCTGCCGGAGCTGGTGCGCGAGGAGGGGGTGCGGAGCATCCTCGACGTCCCCTGCGGCGACTTTCACTGGATGCAGCAGGTGCCGCTCGCGGTCGACTACACCGGGGCCGACGTCGTTCCGGAGATCGTGGAAGCGAACCAAACCCTCTACGGCGGCGAGGGGCGCCGGTTCGTGGTCCTCGACGCGACGCGAGATCCTCTGCCCAGGGTCGACCTCGTCCTCTGCCGCGACCTCTTGGTCCATTTGAGCCTGCGCGACGTGGCGGCGGTGCTGCGCAACGTCGTCGCCAGCGGCTCCCGCCTGCTCCTCACCAGCCACTTCGCGGACCGCGCCGACAACCCGGACATCGTCTCGGGCGACTTCCGGCCGGTCAACCTCTGCCGGCCGCCGTTCGGCTTCCCGCCGCCGGCGCGGGTGATCGTCGAAGACAGCCGGCTCGCGGACGGAGCGTTCCGCGACCGGGCCATGGCGCTGTGGCCCGTGCCGGCGGCGGCACGAGCCCTCGCTGAGGCAGGCGGGCTCTAGCCGCCGCTCTGCGTCTCGAAGTACGTCCGCAGCGCGGTGCGGACCTCCTCGAGGTTCACCGCGTGGTCGGCCTGCTTGACCAGGACCGCGCCCCGCGGGTCGCGCACCACCAAGCCGTCCTCGCGGAACTCGAGGCGCTTGATGTCCTCCTGCGACTCCGGCGTCGAGGCCTCCACGTACTCGACCTCCACCCGGCCCGGGAACTCGGTCTCGAGCACCGCGACGGTGGGCTTGAGGTCCTCGCAGGCGGCGCAGCCGGCGGTGTAGTAGTAGGTGACGGCGACCGGTTTGGGCTCGGACTCGCAGGCGACGACGGAAGCGACGAGGCAGACAACGGCGAGAGCAGAGGGGATGCAGCGCGAACGCATGCTCATCGGCTCCTCCTCGGCGGCGCAGTGTAGCACGCCGCCGACGACCGAGGCCGCCGCTCCGTAAGCTTCCGCAGACGGCGGGCGCCGGCGCTCTGATACGCTTCCGCGCCGGCGTTGGCGCACGCCGAAGACCAGCCCACAGGAGACGATCCAGATGCGCATCCCGACGACGGAACGCGCCCGACGCGGGCGCCGCGATTGCCTCGTGCTGCTCCTCGCCGCCGCTCTCCTCCTGCCGCTCGGCTGCCGGCCGCAGGCGGAGGAGGGCACCGAGGCCGCCATTCCCGAGCCGCCGCCGCGGCCGAGCGACCCCTTCTCGCGGGAGTTCGCGGTGCCGATCGAGGAGGCGCACGGCCTCGCCGCCTGGAGCGCCAAGCCGGCGCTGCGGGCCGACTTCGTGGCGACCTTCGGCGGCCGCGTGCGCAACCAGGGGACCATGCTCTTCAAGACCGACTCGACGGCGTCGCGCATGGACCTCTCGGACGGCACGCTGCTGGTCTTCGACGGCCAGCACGCCTGGGTGTCGCCTTCGACCTCCGACTTCCAGCGCGCGCGCTTCCACCTGCGCGCCTGGCCCTACTTGCTGGCCGCGCCGTTCAAGCTGCGCGACCACGGCGTGCGTCTCGAGGACTTCGGCGAGCGCGCGCTCGGCGGGAAGACCTACCGGGCGGCGAAGCTGACCTTCCTCGAGGGCGCCGGCGACTCGCCGGACAACTGGATGATCGCCTACCGCGACCCGGAGACGAACCGCCTGGCGGCGATGGCCTACATCGACAGCTACGGCAAGGAGCGCGCCGCGGCGGAGGAAGGGCCGCAGGTGATCCTCTTCCAGGATTACGTCACGGTCGAGGGGGTGACGCTGCCCACGACCCTCGCCCTGCACGGCTGGCAGGACGGCGTGGTGGGCGACCAGGTCGGCACGGTCGTCTTCTCGAACCTCGAGTTCGTGACGCCGGAGCCGGGGGCGTTCGACCGGCCGGACGACAGCATCGAGGACCCGCCGCTGCCGTCCTTTTAGCTAACCGGGCTCGGGGCGACCGTCGGGAAAGCGGTCCCGCACGAGATTCAGGATGACGTCGTGCTCGAGCAGCGCCTTGAGCCCGGCGAGCGTGAAGGCAAATCCCTCCGCGGCAGCGATCGCCTGGTTGGCGACCTCATCGCCGTTGCCGGCGAAGCCGCTGTTCGTGATGCTGACGAAGGTCGTGTCATCGGGCCGCGCGGTGAACAGCCACTCGACCGTGGTCGGCGTGCCGGCCGACCATTCGATCAGGATCCGCCGATTCGGTTCGAGCGCCTTCACCAGGACCTGCACGGAGATGCCGTAGAGCTCCCACTCCCACGTGACCTGCCTGCCAGGCTCCAGCCTGCCGCTGCCCTTGGTGAACCAGAACTTGGACGTGACGGCCGGATCGACGAAGGCCTCGAACACCTCGCCGACCGGTCTGCGAATGAGCATCTCCACCTTCGCGATCGGGGCCTGCGTCAGCTCGAGAGTCATCGGCAGCTCCTCGTTGGTTCCGCGGTCGTCGCGCCAGCTTAGTGCACCGCTTGGCAATCGGGGCCGGCCGGGGCGCGGCAGATGCGGCCGTCGGTCTCGGGCGCGATTCCCTGCGGCTCCGCGGCGGCCAACGCCTGCCGCACCACCGCCTTGAGGTCCTGGCCGCTCGCCGCGCACTCCACCACCTGGTCGGGGCCGAGCATGGTGTAGCCGTCCTGGCCGCCGTGCGGGTCGAGGAGGAAGTCGGTCGTCGCCACCAGGAGCTGGTCCTCGGGCGCGACCGGCCGGGCGCCGTCGGGCGCCAGCCGCGTCAGGTTCGATGCCGCCTTGCGCCCGGTGTCGTGCACGAAGGCGAACCCGCTCACCTGGAGCCACCAGCCCTTGCCCGGCCAGCCCTCGACCGCGTGCTGGGTCACCTTGTCGAGGGTGCGGCCGTCGAGGCGGATCAAGCGCAGCGGCGCCGGGAAGCCGAACAGCTCCTCGAGGTGGCGGCGGGTGATCTCGCTCCCCGCCGCGAGGTCCTGGTTGAGGCGCAGCGTGCCCGAGTTGACGAACGCCGCCTCGGCGCCGCAGCCGGCGAGCGTCGCGACCATGGTATCGGTCACCCAGTCGCCGAGCGAGGTCTCCTCGCCGCGGATGGCGTTCTCCTCGCCGGCCAGGTGCGTGCGCGTCCGCCCCAGCACCTGCGAGAGGCAGTCCGCCGGCTCCGGCGGCTGCTGGCCGCCGCAGAACTGCTCCTCGTGCCGCCGCAGCCATTCGGAGACGACCGCCGCGACCTGCGGGTCTTCGGGCGGCGTCCGGCCGCTCAGCCGTCGGAAGTCGTGGACGACCTGGATCTCCCCGTCCGCGCCGCGCCGCAGCCGCACCACCGTCGCGGTGCGCGCATCGGCGTCGGCCTTGACCACCCATCGCCCCGCGACCTCGTGCGCCATGCGCTCATGGTCGTGGCCGCCGACGATCAGGTCCGGCCCGGCGCTGCCGAGCTGGCGCAGGATCTCCTCGTCCTGCTGCCAGTCGAGGTGCGTCAGCGCCACCACCACCTCGGCGCCGGCGGCGCGAAGCGCCGCGCTCTGCTCGCGCGCGGTGGCCACCGGATCGCCGAAGGAGGTGATGTAGGCGGCCTTCTTGACGTCGGTCGTGATGCCGAAGATCCCGATGCGCAGCCCGCCGCTCTCGACGATCGTGTGCGGCACCAGGTTCGCCGCGGCGACCAGCGGCCGGCCCTCGGCGTCCGCAGCAAACTCGACGTTGCTCGACACCCAGGTGAACTGCGAGCCCTCGACGCGCCCGTCGAGCAGCGGCGCGTCGGCGAGCTTGTCGCGTTCGAACTCGTGGTTGCCGAAGACGGCGAAGAAGCGGCGGTCGAACGCCGCCGCGTCGCCGTCGAGCCGGTTCATGACGTCGATCATCTGCTCGCCCTGATAGAGCCGCGAGAGGAGCGATGGAAAAAGCAGGTCGCCGCCGTGGAGGAGCAGCAGGTCGGGGTGCTCGCGCTCGAGCTCGGCCCGCAGCACGCGCAGGCGCGCCAGCCCTCCCACCGCGCCGCCCTCCACGCCCTCGATGCGGTAGACGTCGTTGACGGCGAGCAGCACCGCCTCCCCCGCCGCAGGCGCGGCGGCCGGCGGCGGCGCCGTAGCGCAAGCCGTGAGGAAGGTCAGAGAAAAAAAGATCAGGTAGGGAAAGACACCCGTCGCCGTTGCGGCGCGCGCCCGAGCTCGGTTGTGCATGGTGCCCACAAATCTACAACGGTAGCCCTCGGCGTGCGCACGCCGGAGGGCGGCTGCTACGCGCGAACCGCCGGCCAGGCGCCCAGCAGCCGCCGGACGAGGACCAGCTCGCCCACATGGTAGGCGTTGTGGTCGGCCACCAGGAGCGCCTCGCGCAGCACGGTCTGGCCGCTGCCGTGCGGGATCGGAGCGAAGAGGTCGGTCGCCGGGCTGGCGACCAGGTCGATCATCGCCGCCAGGTCGGCGCGGAAGGCGGCGAGGCTGCGGTCCCAGGCGCCGTCGTCCGGCGGCTCGGCGCTGCGCGGCCAGTAGCCCTCCGGCCACTCCGGCGACTCGTGGGCGGCGCTGCGGCTGAACTCGAGGATGTCCCACTGCGCGATGCGCAGGTGCTCGACGAGCTCCCACGCGCTGTGCGCCGCCCCGGGCGGGCGGGTCCCGCGCAGCGCGGGCGGCAGCCCCGCCACCGCCGCGTCGAAGGTCAGGTGCGCGCTGCCGCCGCGCAGCAGCTCGCGCAGGTGTTGGCGGAGAGATTCGTCGCTCATCGTGTTGTATCCCGGCGCCTACTCGATCAGGCGGTCGAGGATCGCCTGCGGCACGAGCGGGCGCAGCGCGGGGTGCTGCTCGAGGAGCCGGGCGATGTCGGCGAGGTCCTTCTGCCGCTTGCTGGCGCGCCGCGTCGGGTCGCCGGCAGCCCAGACCTTCCCCTGCAGGACATCCTCCAGCCGAGCCACCGGCAGCCGATGACCCAGGACCTCGCGCACCTCGGCGCGCGCCGGGAACTCCTGGTAGCGCGGATCGACCTGCAACTGGATCCTCAGATCCGAGCCCGGCGCCGACAGGTTCACCGAGTGCGCGAAGCGCTCGGTCCGGATCGGCGGCCCGAACAGCGCCCCGATGCGCTCGATCTCGCCGGGGCCGAGCGCGAGGTCGAGGTCGAGGCTGACGACCGGCTCGGCGTACGCGTTGACCGCCTGACCGCCGATCACGCAATAGCGCGCGCCCGCCTCCTCGAGCACCCGCAGCGCCTGCTCGAGAAGGTCGGCGTGGTCCATGGTCACCGTCCTCCAGAACGTCGCCGCCTGCATTGGAGAGATCCTCTCGGTACTCGGCGCGCCCGCCGATTGGCGCCAGCAGAGGCTAATGGAACCGCCGGCGCGCGTCGAGAAGGGTATCTCCTCCGAGGGGCGAGAACACCATCGCCTATGGCGCGCGCACCATAGAACATCGATGGTGTTGCACCTGGCGATGTCCACGTAAGGTCTGTCCCAGCAGGGTTTGGGCCCCGCGCAACCGTTCTACCTCGACCTCAAGACCGGGGTCACCTCCCCCAACCCGCAGGTCACCTTCAGCTCCCGGTGGCCCCGAGCCCGCTGGCTGCCTGCGCCGGCTGGAAGAGGGCGGTGCTCAAGATCAACCTCGCGGGCTGCGCCCAGGCCAACGTCGTCGTCGAGTACGAGGGGCTGCCCCAACTCTGGACGGTGAACCTCGGCGACTCGCCGACCAACGACGGGTACGCCGGCGACGCCGGCACCACCCCGAACAACGCCGAGATGTGGATCGTCGACGAGCGGATGTCGGTCGTGAACGGCAGCAACAACCCGGCGGCGATCGACAACCCGCTGCTGCGGCTCGACCTCTCGCTCACCGACAGCGCGATGAAGTTCGTGGTGAAGAACCAGTTCCTGAGCTGGGGCCAGCCCTACGGCTTGATCCAGATGCCGGCCACCAAGCACCTGTACGCCGTCCCCGACACTCTCGTGCCGGCGCAGGCGTCGTTGATCTACCTCGGCCTCAACGAGGTCATCACCGGCCGCCCCGACCGCCAGGGGTGCGGCGCCCGCCGGGTGCTCATCACGCTGCAGTAGCCCGGCCGCCGAGCGCCAACCCGCGGCGGTCCGGCGCGACGACGAGAGCGCCGGGCCGCCGCGGGTCCTTGCGCGGGCCGCCCGCAGTCCCCGTGTACCATTGCCCCCTATGACGCGACCCGATGCCGGCGCGAGCCTCGGCCCGGTGCATGTCGTCGGCGGCGGGTTCGCCGGCGCCGAGTGCGCCTGGCAGCTCGCCGAGCGCGGCGTGCCGGTCGTGCTCCACGAGATGCGGCCGGGAAAAGGGACACCGGCGCACAAGACCGGCGACGTGGCCGAGCTGGTGTGCAGCAACTCGCTGCGCAGCGACGACCCGCTGCACGCCGCGGGGCTGCTCAAGCGCGAGATGGAGGCGTTCGGGTCGCTGGTCATCGGCAGCGCCCGCCGCGCCGCCGTGCCGGCCGGGAGCGCGCTCGCCGTCGACCGCGAGCGCTTCGCCCGTCTCGTCACCTCGGCGCTCGCGGCCCACCCGCTGGTCACCATGCGCCGCGAGGAGGTGACCGAGCTGCCCGCGGGCGACGTCGTCGTCGCCACCGGTCCGCTCACCTCGGAGCCCATGGCCGCGCTGCTCCAGCGGCTCCTCGGCAGCGACTCTCTCTACTTCTACGACGCCATCGCCCCCATCGTGGACGGCGAGAGCCTCGACCAGGGCAAGCTCTTCTGGCAGTCGCGCTACGGCAAGGGCGGGGGCGACGACTACCTGAACGCGCCCATGGACCGCGAGCAGTACGCCGCCTTCCACCAGGCCGTGCTGGAGGCCGAGGTGCTGCCGCTCCACGAGTTCGAGCAGGCCCTCTTCTTCGAGGGCTGCCTGCCGATCGAGGAGCTGGCGCGGCGCGGCCGCGACACGCTCCGCTTCGGGCCGATGAAGCCGGTCGGGCTCACCGCTCCCGACGGCCGCCGCCCGTGGGCCGTGGTACAGCTCCGCCAGGAGGACCTGGCGAAGAGTCATTTCAATCTGGTCGGCTTCCAGTCGCGGATGCGCTGGCCCGAGCAGGAGCGCGTGCTACGGATGATCCCGGGGCTCGAGCAGGCGCGCTTCGTGCGCTTCGGGCAGGTGCACCGCAACACCTTCGTCAACGCGCCGGTCCACCTCGACGTGTTATACCGGGTGCGGAACGAGCCGCGGGTGCGCCTGGCGGGGCAGATCACCGGCGTCGAGGGCTACCTCGAGTCGGCGGCGACGGGGCTCGCGATCGGGCTCTATCTGTCCCTCGAGCGGCGGCTGGAGCGCGCCGCCGCCGAGCGGCGCGGTGGGCCGCCCGAGCCGTTTCCGGCGACGACGGCGCTCGGGGCGCTGGCGCGGCACCTGACCGAGTCGGACCCGCGCCACTTCCAGCCGGCCAACATCAACTACGGCCTCTTCGCCGAGCTGCCCGGGCGGGTGCGCAAAGGCGACCGGCGGGCGGCCTACGCCGAGCGGGCGCGCGAGGAGCTGTTCGCCTGGGCTGCGCGCCAAGGGTTGACCACGGCAACGTCGCCGGTCGCCGAGCCCGTGCCGGCTGGCGCGGAAGGTGCGTGAGGTATGCGCAAGCTGATCCACCGCTTCCTCGAGCACCTCGGCGAGGAGCGCGGGGTCTCGCGGCACACGCTCCGCGCCTACGAGGGCGATCTTCTCCGCTTCCTCGACTTCCTCGCGCGCGACTTCCTGGCCAAGGCGCCGGAGGCGGTGCGGCCCGAGGAGATCGACGCCCTCGCGGTGCGCTCCTTCTTGGCCGCCGAGACCCGGCGCGGCCTCGGCCGCCGCAGCCAGGGGCGGGCGCTGGCGGCGATCCGCAGCCTCTTCCGCTTCGCCTGCCGCGAGGGGACGCTCGCCGCCAACCCGGCGCGCGCCGTGCGCACCCCGAAGCACCCGCACCACCTGCCGCGCCACCTGCGTCCGGGGGAGGTCGAGAAGCTGATCGAGGCGCCGGCGGGCGAGGGGCCGCTCGCCCTGCGCGACCGCGCCATCGTCGAGCTGCTCTACGCCGCCGGCCTCCGCGTCGGGGAGCTCGTGGCGCTCGACTGGCCGGACGTCGACCTCGCGGCGCGCGTCCTCCGCGTCGTCGGCAAGGGCGGCAAGGAGCGGATGGTCCCCTTCGGCAATCCGGCGGCCGACGCCCTGCGCGCCTGGCTGGCGGTCTGGGACGAGGTGCGGGACAGCGAGCCGCGCACCGAGACGCCGGGCGAGGGCGAGCCCGTGTTCCTCAACCGCAGCGGCGCCCGGCTGGGCGATCGCTCGGTGCGGACTCTCGTCGACCGCTGGACGGCGACGGCGGGGATCCCGGCCGGCGTCCACCCGCACACCCTGCGCCACACCTTCGCGACACACCTCCTCGAAGCCGGCGCCGACCTGCGCGCGATCCAGGAGCTGCTCGGACACAGCTCGCTGTCGACCACCCAGAAGTACACGCACCTGGAAGTCGAGCGGCTGCTGGCGGTCTATCGCGACGCGCACCCGCGGGCGCGGCGCAAGTGAACACGTGAAAAGAAAAGATTTCTGGGTAAGGAGACCTGCCTAGGTGGCCCCGGTTCGCTTCGCGTGTACTCCCGGCGGCGCCGTGGCCCGCGGCCGGCGCCGGCTGCGGCGCTTCCTCCTGGGCCTCAGCCTCTTCATGCTTGCCGTCGGCGCCGTGGCGCTCGTCTTCAAGCAGATCGGCGGTGGCCTCCTCGCCTGGGTCGTAGCCGTCGTGCTCTGGATCGCCTGGCGGATGTCGAGCGATGCGGAGCTCCTCTGGCTGGAGCTCGATCGAGGCATGCTGACCATCCGCATGCGCTGGCAGCGCGAGCGGGTGCCGCTCGGCGGCGCCACGGCGCGGCGGCTGACGCCGGAGGAGACGGCGCACCTCGAGCGGCTGGCGTCGACCGGGGGGGTCGTGGCCGGCAGCGGCGGCTTCGAGTCGCACCTCCTGGGCGAGCTCGACCTCTACGCCTCCGACCTCGCCCACGCCGTCTTGGTCGAGCTGCCCGAGCGGCGGCTGGTGGTGACGCCGGACGACCCCGACGGCTTCGTCGCCGCCGTGGCCGGTGTCACCCTCTCCCATGTGGGAGAGGGGCCAGGGGTGAGGGAGATCGGATCAACGCAGTAAGGGTCGAATCGGCGTCACTTCTGGCCCAAAAAGGCACGGTGGCTCGCCAGAACGAAGGTCCCCTCTCCGAAGCTGCCGGCGAACAACGGGTCCATTTTCTATACAATCTCCCGCCCGTGACGACGACTCATTCGACCACCGTCCTCCTGGTGCGCCGGGATGGCCATGTCTGCATGGCCAGCGACGGCCAGGTGACGATGAACAACACGACCATCGTCAAGTCGGGCGCGCGCAAGGTGCGGCGGGCCGGCAAGGGGAAGGTGCTGGTCGGCTTCGCCGGCGGCGGCGCCGACGCGCTGGCCCTCTTCACCCGTCTCGAGGCCAAGCTCGACGAGTTCAGCGGCAACCTCGACAAGGCGGTCGTCGAGCTGGCCAAGGACTGGCGCACCGACCGCGCGCTGCGCCAGCTCCAGGCCGTCCTGCTGGTGACCGACAAGGACAAGAGCTACTTCGTCTCGGGCGCCGGCGAGCTGCTGCAGCCGGACGAGGAGGACGGCATCCTGGCGATCGGCTCCGGCGCCAACTACGCGCTCGCCGCGGCGCGCGCCCTGCTGCGCCACACCACCATGACCGCCGGCGACATCGTGCGCGAGGCGATGCGCATCGCCGCCGAGATCTGCATCTTCACCAACGACCGCCTGACGGTCGAGGAGCTTTGAAGTCGATGTCCACGAAGGTCAAGGCCAAGCTCCCCGCCGGGGAGAGCCTCGTCGAGTCGGCGCCCGGGGCGCTCGACGACATGGCGCCGCGCCAGATCGTGGCCGAGCTCGACAAGTACGTCGTCGGCCAGCACCAGGCCAAGCGCGCCGTCGCCATCGCCCTGCGCAACCGCTGGCGGCGCCAGCAACTGCCGCCCGAGATCGGCGACGAGATCGCGCCCAAGAACATCCTGATGATCGGCCCCACCGGGGTCGGCAAGACCGAGATCGCGCGGCGGCTCGCGAAGCTGGCGCGCGCCCCGTTCCTGAAGGTCGAGGCGAGCAAGTTCACCGAGGTCGGCTACGTCGGCCGCGACGTCGAGTCGATGGTGCGCGACCTGGTCGAGATCGCCGTCGGCATGGTGCGCGAGGAGAAGCGCGAGGCGGTGCGCGAGGCCGCCGCGGCGCGCGCCGAGGACCGCCTGCTGCAGCTCCTGGTGCCGCCGCGGCCGGTGTCGAGCTACCTGCGCTCGGAGACCGAGGAGGACGTCGACGAGCTGGGGGCGACGCGTGAGAAGTTCCGCGCCAAGCTGCGCTCGGGCGCCCTCGACGCGCGCTACGTCGAGATCGAGGTCGAGGAGGCGAGCTTCCCGAGCATGGAGATGTTCACCCCGCAGGGCGTCGAGGAGGTGGGGATCAACATCAAGGACATGCTCCCCGGCCTCTTCGGGCGCAAGAAGAAGCAGCAGGTGACCGTCGCCGAGGCGCGCGAGATCCTGCAGCAGCAGGAGTCGGAGAAGCTGATCGACCGCGCGCAGGTGGCGCGCGAGGCGCGGGCGCGGGTCGAGCAGGGCGGCATCATCTTCCTCGACGAGATCGACAAGATCGCCGGCCGCGAGGGGACGCGCGGCCCGGACGTCTCGCGCGAGGGCGTGCAGCGCGACCTGCTGCCGATCGTCGAGGGGACGACGGTGTCGTCGAAGTACGGCGTCGTCAAGACCGACCACATCCTCTTCGTCGCCGCCGGCGCCTTCCACGTCAGCAAGCCGTCGGACATGATCCCGGAGCTCCAGGGGCGGTTCCCGATCCGGGTCGAGCTCGACGCCCTGACCGAGCAGGACTTCGTGCGCATCCTGACCGAGCCCGAGACGGCGCTCACCAAGCAGTACGCGGCCCTCCTTTCGACCGAGGGGCTGGCGCTCGCCTTCACCGACGACGCGGTGGCCGAGATCGCCCGCCTCGCCGTCGAGGTCAACTCGACGACCGAGAACATCGGCGCCCGGCGCCTGGCGACGCTCATGGAGCGGGTGCTCGACGAGGTCTCCTTCGGCGCCCCCGACATGGCCGGCGTCTCGCTCGACGTCGACGGCGCCTACGTCCGCCGCGCGCTGGTGGACATCGTCAAGGACCAGGATCTTTCGCGGTACGTGCTCTAGCCAGTGCGAGCCCGACGACTAGCCGCGCTGGCGCTGGCCCTGGCGCTCGGCGCCTGCGGCAAGGAGGGGCCGCCGGCGCCGCCGCTGCGCCTCGTGCCCGCGCCGACGAAGGACCTGACGGTGCAGCAGCGCGGAGCGCAGATCCTCCTCGACCTCGCCTACCCGACCGTGACGCCGAGCGGCGTCGTCTTGGGCGGCATCACCGGGCTCGAGGTCCTGGATCTGACCCGGCCGGCGCCGGGCACGGGCGAGCCGCAGCCGATCGACGCGCGGCAGTACGCCGCGGCGGCGAAGGTCGTCGCGACGCTGGCGGCGCCGGACCTCGCGACCGCCACGGTCGGCGACCGGCTCCTGGTGCGCCTGCCGGCGCCCGAGGTGCCGGCCGACGGCCCGGTCGCGCACTACTACGCGGTGCGGACGCTCGGGCCGCGCGGCGACCGCTCGGAGATCTCGAACCAGGCCATCCTGGTCACCCAGGCGCCGCCGCTGCCGCCGCAGGAGATGAACGCCGTGCCGCGGCCGGACGGGATCGAGGTCACCTGGCTGCCGCCGGTCCAGGGCGGCGAGGCGGTCAAGGGGTTCAACGTCTACCGGCGGGAGGCGACGGTGCGCGAGGTCGGCAAGCCCCTGGCCACGCTGCCGCCGACGCAGACCAGCTACCTCGACACGACCGCCCGCTTCGGCACGAGCTACATCTACGCGGTGACGTCGGTGGCGCGGACGGCGCCGGTCGTCGAGAGCGCCGTCCAGGCCGAGCGCGAGGTGCGCTACCTCGACCGCTTCCCGCCGCCGGCGCCGGGCGACCTGGTGGCCCTCGCCGAGAGCGGGCAGGTGCGGCTAGTCTGGCGCTCGAGCGAGGCGACGGACCTCGCGGGCTACCTCGTGTACCGGCGCGAGGGCGACGGCGCGCCGCAACGGCTGACGCCGGAGCCGATCAACGCGCTCGAGCTCACCGATACCGAGGTGGCGGCGGGGCGGACGTATCGGTACCGGGTGACAGCGGTCGATCAGGAGGGGAACGAGAGCGACCCCGGGCCGGAGGTGGCGGCGGTGGTGCCCTAGCAGGTTCCGCCCCCGCTGGCGGGGGGCGGCCAGGTGGGGGGTAGATCGGATCAATGCAGTAAGGCGGGAGCCGTGAACGGTACCCAATTCTTTGTAGTCTCCGGCAGTGGCAACGACTTCCTCGCGTTGGCCGAGCCGGAGGAGACGCCCGGCGCCGAGCAGATCCGTGCCTGGTGCCGGCGGGGAGTGTCGCTCGGGGCCGACGGGCTCTTCGTGCTGCGGCGGCGGGACGGCGGCGTCGTCATGGACTACTTCAATGCCGACGGGCTGCCGGCGGACCTCTGCTTGAACGGCACGCGGTGCGCGGCGCGGCTGGCGTTCCACCTCGGCTGGGCCGACGGGCGGGTGACGATCGAGACGCCGGCCGGGGCGTTCGCAGCGCGGGCGGTCGCGGAAGGGCTGGTGGCCATCGAGCTGCCGCCACCGGGCGAGCCGCGAGAGCTGACGGTCGAGGCCGGTGGGGAGCGCCACCGCGGCTGGGCGGTGATGGTCGGCGTCCCTCACTTCGTGCTCGTCTGGCCGCAGGGGTTGGGCGAGGCGCCGGTCGAGGCTCTGGGGAGTCCCCTGCGGCGGCACGCGCAGTTCGCGCCGGCGGGCACGAACGTCAACTTCGTCCGCTTCCCGGCGGCCGGCGCGGGCCAGGCGAGCCGGATGGAGATCCGCACCTACGAGCGTGGGGTGGAGGCGGAGACGCTCTCCTGCGGCACCGGAGTGCTGGCCGGGGCGGCAACCGGGCTCGCCCTCGGTCTCGCGTCGCTGCCGCTCGCCGTCTTGACCGCCGGCGGCTTCGAGCTCGAGGTGGATGCCGCGCCGCGCGAGCGGCCGTTCGCGGCCGCGGCGCGCTGGACGCTGAGCGGCGACGCCCGCGTCCTGGCACGTGGCGAGCTGACGCCCGAGGCGGAGCGGAGCCCGGCGCCACCCGTTTGGTCGGCGGCCTGAGGCGCAAACGAGGCACAGCACCGAGCGGTTGCGGGTGGCGGTTTTGCAAAGAAACGATGGGCTAAGATAGGCGTCGCGCCGGCCGGCCTGCCGTGCGGCCGCGAGGACGTGGGGAAGGCAGGAAGGTCGAAAACCTTGAGCGGCGCACAGCCCAGCCTCCTGCGGGTCGCAGCCGTCGTGCCCGCCTACAACGAGCAGGAGACCCTGGCCGCCGTTCTCGCCGTCCTCAAATCGACGCCGCTCATCCAGGACGTGCTGGTCGTCTCCGACGGCTCGACCGACGCCACGGTCGGGATCGCGAGCGCCGAGCGGGTGAAGGTGATCCACCTGCGCGAGAATTGCGGCAAGGGGACGGCCATGGCGGTCGGGGTCGCGCACACCGACGCGCCCGTCCTGGTGTTCGTCGACGGCGACATCCTGAACCTCTCCGAGGCACTGCTGACCGAGCTGATCCTGCCGGTTGTCTCCGGGCGCACCGACATGAACGTCGGGGTGCGGCACCGCGGGCGCCTGCTCAACGCCCTCCAGCGCCGCTTCGGGCCGCTGCTGTCGGGGATCCGCTGCCTGCGACGCGGCATCTTCGAGGCGGTGCCGGAGGACCACCTCGAGGGCTTCGCGATCGAGACGGCGCTCAACTGGGCGGCGCGGCAGCTCGGCAGGCGGCTGACGACGACGGTGCTCTACGGGCTGAAGCACCTGGTCAAGGAGAAGAAGCGCGGTCTGGCGGCGGGCGTGCGCGCGCGCTTCGAGATGTTCTGGTCGGTCTTCGTGGCCTGGCTGACGCTGCACTGGAAGCAGCCGGGGCTGCGGGCGGCCGGTGTGCCCCGCTTAGCCCGGCCGGAGCTCGACTACATCAACTTCTAGCTCCCGCACCGCCTCGTGACGGCCTGGTTCATCGCTCCGCGGCCTCGAGACCGAGAAACAGCTCGAGCCCCTCCCGGCGACGGCGGGCGAGCTCGTGCTCCACCGCCTCCGAGATGAATCGGCTGCGGTTGCGCTCAAAACGGTCGATGCTCTCGACCAGCTCAGCGCGTAGGGTCACGGTCACTCGCTCGCTCGTTGCCATGGGGCCTCCAGTATGACCTATAGTATGATCTTCCCATCGGGGAACGAGCTGCGACCGGATGGCTGCGGGCCGTCGGGCAAGGGATGGCGGGGGCCGGGCGGGAGACAAAAATACCGGCCGCTGGCGGTAGTGGCGGAACGTAGGAGGGGGGTCCACCGCCGCCAGCGGCCGGAATCTTTCAAACGGTCGCTGAGCAGCGTCAGGATGGCTTCTGACGGGCGCTGGGACAATCGGGGCAAACCCTCAGGCGGACGGGGCGAAATCCCTCACGCGGGCGGGCCTGTGTGACGCAGGTGCGCTAGAGTGCCGCGCTATGCCGAGGCGCGTAACTCCTTGCCTGGTCTTCTCTTACCTGCTCCTGCTTTCGTTTGGCCACGCTGCGAAGGGTGAGGAGGAGATTCCCGCCGACTGGCTGACGGAGGCCGAGAGCTCGGGGTTCGCGTCGACGCCGACCTACGAGGAGACGATGGCGTTCCTGCGGCGGGTGGAGCAGCGGATGGCGGGGCGGATGAAGGTGGGGACGTTCGGGACGTCGGCGGAGGGGCGGGCGCTGCCGCTCGTCGTGGTGTCGAAGGAGGGAGCGTTCACGCCGGAGGCGGCGCGGGGGGTGGGGAAGCCGGTGGTGATGATCCAGAGCGGGATCCACGCGGGGGAGATCGACGGCAAGGACGCGACGCTGATCATCCTGCGCGACCTGGCGCTGGGGCGCCGGCAGGAGCTGCTCGAGGCGGCGACGCTCCTCTTCGTGCCGATCTACAACGTCGACGGGCACGAGCGGATCTCGCCGCACAACCGGCCGAACCAGGACGGGCCGCGCGCGGGGATGGGGTTCCGGACGACGGCGATGGGGCTCGATTTGAATCGCGACCACATGAAGCTCGCGAGCCCGGAGGCGCGGGCGCTGGTCGGGCTGATGAACGCGTGGCGGCCGCACCTGCACGTCGACAACCACGTCACTGACGGCTCCGACCATGCCTGGGTGATGACGACGTCGTGGGCCGAGGCGCCGCAGGCGCCGGCGGCGGTGGACGCCTGGATGCGCGCGCACCTGCCGGCGGTCGAGGCCGCGACCGAGCGCGCCGGCCACCCCTCGGGCCCGTACGTCGACCTGCGCGACGAGCTCGACCCGACCAAGGGATTCAGCACGACCCCGGGGTCGCCGCGCTTCTCGACCGGCTACTTCGCGCTGCGCAACCGGCCGTCGATCCTGGTCGAGACCCACTCCTACAAGCCGTACGCGGCGCGGGTGCTCGCGACGCGCGACTTCCTGCTCGCGCTCCTCGCCGAGATCGGGCGCGACCCGGCGACGCTGCGCCGCGCGGTCGAGGAGGCGGAGGCGCGCACCGTGGCGCTCGGGCGGCCGGACGCGCCGCCCTCGGAGGTGACGATCAGCCTGCGCGAGAGCGAGGCCTCCGACCCGATCCGCTTCCCGATCTACGACTGGACGGTCACTCCGTCGCTCGTCACCGGCCAACCGCTCCTCCGCTACCGCAGCGGCCAGGTGCGCGAGATCGAGGTGCCCTGGTACCACCGCGTCGAGATCGAGAAGGCGCTGCCGCGCCCGCGCGGCTACCTGGTCCTCCCGGGCTGGCCGCCGATCGAAGAGCGCCTCCGCGGCCACGGTCTGCGCGTCGAGCGCTTGACGGCGCCGGCCGAGCTGGAGGTCGAGGCGGCGCGCCTGGCCGCCCCCGACTACGCCGACTCGAGCTACCAGGGGCTGACGCGCGTCGAGGCGCAGATCGAGCGCGGCCGCGAGCGCCGGCGCTTCCCGGCGGGGACGCTCTGGGTGCCCGCCGACCAGCCGGACTTCGAGGTCGCCGTCCAGCTCCTCGAGCCCGACGCCCCCGACTCGCTCCTCGCCTGGGGCTTGCTGTCGAACGTCTTCGAGGGCAAGGAGTACATCGAGCCGCGCGTCCTCGACGCCTGGGCCGAGGAGCAGTTGACGAACCCCGAGGTCGCCGCCGCCTGGCAGGCCGCCCTGCGCGACGAGGCCTTTGCCAAGGACACCCGCGCCCGCTCCACGTGGTGGTACCGCCGCCACCCCTCCTGGGATTCCACCCAGGGCCTCCTCCCCGTCTTCCGCGTCCTCCGGGCGCCGCAGCTCACGACCGCGCCCTGGCGCGATTGATGGCTAGCAAGACGGTCGCAGAGATGACTGTTCCTCCCGCGGTTCCTAAAAGACGAGTGCGACCGCGCCACCGCCGGGGGACAGCTCGCGTGCCCCGGGAGCGCCAGCCGCGACCGTGGCGCGAATTAACTATTGCGAAGCGCTGCGCTCAGGCGCGTCGAGCCGGGATGGAACGGCGAGGCGGTCCAGCAGCGCCTCGAGCCCATCCTCATAGGACGACGTGAAGTCGGCCCAGACCTTGCCGCGAAGAGAGAGAGGGATCTCGCTGGGTTCGCACAGGGCCGCCGCCAGGATCGTGAGCCGGCCTTCGACCTCCATGGTCAGCGCCATCTCCAGCTCCTTGCGCACCCAGGGGGAAGCGATCGAATCGGGAGAGAGGATGATGCCGAACCAGGCGCTGTTCGAGATCGCCTCCTCGATCTTGCGCGGCAACGAGTCGCCGACGGCCGTCTCCCGCCAGTCCGACCAGACCGCGATGCCGCGGTCCTGCAGGCGGTCTTTCAGGTCGCCGGCCAGGCGCTCGGCGAACTCCCGATCGCGCCGCGAGTAGCTGAGGAACAAGGTGTGCTCGGCGCGGGCGGTCTGCGGGGCAGGAGCGCGTCGCGAGCGCCGCGCCTCTCTCGATCCCACCCAGAGCAGACCCAGGCCGGACTGGGCGCCGCCGATCAGCAACAGGTAGCCGAGGGACCAGAGGACACCGTTGCGAGTGCGTCGAGAGCCCTCCCAGCAGAGGGCGATCCGAGCGGGATCGTGGGTGAGAAACCGTAAACACTCAGTATCCGTTCGCTCGGCGCACGGGCAGCCTGCGATCCTCGGCGGAGCGATGATCTCCGAAGCCTGGAGGCCGCTGTGGATGGGGTAGGGAACGACGAACTTCGACTGTGACCAGCCGAGCAAGGCCAAACCAATCGGCGCCGCGAGCGCCCAGGCGCCGAGGATCTTGCGGCGCCGGGGCGTGAACGACTCGCGCTCGCCGACGATGAAGGCGAGACAGCCGGCGAGCAGTGCGGTCGCGGCTCGCAGCTCCGGGCGCAGGCTGAGAGGAATGCGATACGTCAGGGGCTCCAGGAAAGGCACGAGGAAAGGCGCCAGTCCGAGGGCGAATCCGAGCGCAACGCGTCCGAGCCGGCGCCAGACGCGAGAGCGGTCAGCGCTCACGGCAGACCTGCGGCCAGCCGTCTCGCAGCTCGCAGTCTTGCTCGCTTTGCCGGCAGTCGAGGACCGGCTGTCGTTTGGTCGAGAGATCGAGCGGGCAGTCCTCGGCGCGGATGTCGAAACCCTTTCCCTCGACGGTGCAGAAGTACCTGCCGAGAAAGAGGTACTCGATCCTGCCGACGGTCCTCTTTGCCTCGCCGTACTCGCCGTCCTTCACCCGCAGGGAGACCTTCGCGCCCGGCGGGTCGCTCACCACGCAGAGGTCGACCGTCAGGTCCTTGCGCGTCGCTCGCTCGTAGATTCCCTGGAGGAACGCGAGGAGCGCGTCGAGCACGGGATCGGCGACGCCGCGATCCACCCGCTCGCCGGCCGCAGCCAGCACTCCCAGCACCGGCCGCAGCGACGCGAGGACGGCCTGCGGTCGCGGCGACGGGGCGCGCGCTGCCTTGGCGGCGGGCCCGAGGCCGCCCCGCGTCTCCTGGAAGATCTCGGCGACGTGGTCGCGCAGCGGCGCCAGCTCGCTCTTCTTGAGCTCCTTCCTCAGCCGGGACTCCGTGGAGTCGAGGAGCGCCGCGAGCCCATCCTGCGGATAGGCGGCGCCGCCTCCTGCGGCCAGGAGCTCTCGCCGCCGCGCCTGGAAGTCGTGCAAGACCTTGGGCAAGACCACGGCCAGCCGCGTTGCGAGCTCGAGCGCCAAACGCGCCCGCTTCTCCTCCTCTCGGGACCCGTACTTGATCCTCACCTGACCGGCGCCGCCTTGTTGGCTGGAGAAAAATCCCAGGATGACAAGGCAGACGGTGGCCGTCGCCGTCGCCCTACGCATCAGAACTCCTCCTGCGACTCGTTTGGTAAGTAATTATATGTCAGGGCGCCAGCGGCCAGAGCATCGGGACGAGCAGGAGGAGGATCAACAAGGCGAGGGCGGTGAGCGGCGCGCCGGCGCGGACGAAGTCGCCGAAGCGGTAGCGGCCGGGGCCGTAGACGAGGAGGCAGCTCGGCTCGAAGGGGGTGATGAAGGAGAGAGAGGCGGCGAGGGTGACCATGACGGCGAAGGTGCGCGGGTTGACGCCGAGCTGGTGGGCGGTGCTCAAGGCGATCGGCAGGACGACGAGCGCCGCGGCGGCGTTCGACATCGGCTGCGTCAGCAGCATGGTCAGCGCCGCGAAGCCGCCGAGGACAACGTAGAGCCCGAGCGGCGCCGCGCCCTGGACGACGAGTCCCGCGAGGAAGGTGGCGGCGCCGGTCTTCTGCATCGCGACGCCGAAGGCGGTCATGCCGGCGATCAGGATCAGGAGCCGCCAGTCGATGGTGCCGTAGGCTTCCTCGGGGGTCAGCAGCCGCAGCAGCAGGACGCCGAGCGCCGCCGCCAGGAAGGCGAGCGGCAGCGGGATGAGCTGGAGGCCGGCGGCGGCGATGGCGAGGACGAAGAGCGCCATCACGTACACGCCCTTGCGCCGCCGGGCGGGCACGTGCTCGGTCTCCTGCAGCGGCCAGAGGTCGGCCCGGTTGGCGATGGCAGGGAACCGGTCCGGCCGCCCCTGGAGGAGCAGCACGTCACCGACCTCGAGCGGCACGTCGGAGAGCTTGCTCGCCAGCGCGTGGCCGCGGCGGTAGATGGCGAGGACGGTGACGCCGTAGCGGGCGCGGAAGTCGAGCTCCTTGACCGTGCGGCCGACGAGCGCCGACTGCGGCATCAGGATCGCCTCGACGATCTTGATCGCCTCCCCCACCAGGTCCTGGTCGCCGAGCTTGAGGTCCGGCCGGATCTCGACCCCCGCCGTCTCCTTGACCTTGAGCAGCCCTTCGCGGCTCGCCTTGACGATCAATACGTCCCCTTCGGCGAGGCGGCGGAACGGCTCCGGGTAGAGCTTCTCCTGGCCGCGCAGGATCGAGAGGACCGTCAGGTCCATGGCGGTCAGCGTGGTGTCGCGGAGCGCCTTGCCGGCGAGCGGCGAGCCGCGCGGGATGACGATCTCCGAGAGGTACTCCTTGATCTCATACTCCTCGGCGTAGCTCCCCTCGAGGTGGTCGGGCAGGAGGCGGTGCGCGGCGAGGAGCATGAAGACGCTGCCGGCGACGACCATCGTGAGTCCCACGGGCAGGAACTCAAAAAGCGTGAACGGGGCGAGGCCGGTCTCGAGCAGGTAGCCGCTCGCGGCGACGTTCGTCGAGGTGCCGATCAGCGTGCAGGTGCCGCCCAGGATCGAGGCGAAGGCGAGCGGCATCAACACCTGGCTCGGGCTGATGCGGCTCTTGCGGCAGACCCCGAGCACCGCCGGCAGCACGACCGCCGTCGTCGTCGTGTTGTTGATGAAGGCGGAGACCGTGCAGGTCACGCCCATGACGCAGAGCAGGATGCGGCGCCGGCTGCCGCCCGCCACGCGGTGGATCAGCGATCCGAGGGCGTCGACGACGCCGGTCTTCATCAGCGCGCCGGTCAGGACGAAGATCGAGGCGAGGATGACGATGATCTCGCCCGCGAAGCCGGCGAATGCCTCCTCGAAGGTCAAGGTGCCCGAGAGGACGAGCACGACCAGGAGCAGCAGCGTCGTCAGGTCGACGGGCAGCCACTCGAAGCTGAAGACGACGATGGCGGCGACCAGCAGCGCCAGCACGAGCAGGATCGGGAGCGTCATCGGGGGCCTTGCAGCACGCGGGTATCATGCCGCACGAACGGCGAGAGAAGCACGACTGCCGCATGCCCGACGATCCGCCGCAGCCTCCCGACCAGCTCGATCTCTTTGCCGGCCGCGCCGTCGAGGCGCCGCGGCCGGCGCCGGTGGGCGCGGCAGCGGTCTCCGAGCGGGTGCGCAAGCTGGGCGCGGCGCTGCCGCCCGGGCTCCGCCTCGGCACCTCGTCGTGGTCGTTCCCCGGCTGGACGGGCCTCGTCTACGACCGCCGCTACCCCGTCAAGCGCCTGGCGCAGGAGGGGCTCGCGGCCTACGCGCGCCATCCGCTGCTGCGCACGGTCGGCATCGACCGCACCCACTACCAGCCCCTCAGCGCCGAGGAGCTGGCGGCCTACGCCGCCGCCGTCCCCGCCGACTTCCGCTTCCTGGTCAAGGCGCACGACGCCGTCACCCTGGCCCGCTTCCCCGACCGCCCGCGCTACGGCGCCCAGCGCGGGCAGGAGAACCCGCGCTTCCTCAATCCCCTCTACGCGGCCACCGAGGTCGTGGCGCCGTTCCGCGCCGGCCTCGGCGAGCGCGGCGCCGCCGTCCTCTTCCAGTTCGCGCCCCAGGAGCTAAGACCGCCGGTCCGTTTCGCGCGCCGCCTCGGCGCCTTCCTCGCGGCGCTGCCGCGCGGGCCGCTCTACGCCGTCGAGCTGCGCAACCGCGAGCTGGTGACGACCGAGTACGGCGCCGCCCTCGCCGCCGCCGGCGCCTGCCACTGCGCCAACGTCCATCCGCGGATGCCCGACGTCCGCGCCCAGGTCGCCCTTTCCGGCGCCGCCGGGGCGCCGGCGCTCTTCGTCCGCTGGATGCTGCGCGAGGGGATGACCTACGAGGACACCGGCCGGCGCTGGGCGCCCTTCCACCGCATCGCCGAGGTCGACCGCGGCGCCCGGCGGGCGATCGCCGAGCTGGCCTGCGAGGCCGCGGCGCGCGGCCAGCCGGCCTACGTCACGGTCGCCAACAACGCCGAAGGGTCGGCGCCGCTGTCGATCGCGGCGCTGGCGGAGGAGATCGTGCGGCTCCAGGGATGACCGGACAGCGGGGGGAATAGCCTTGCCGGCGGGCCGGTTCTGAGAGGCGTCCCACTCCTCAGGTTTGCCAAAACCCGGAACGTGTGACACTGTTCAGCCCGCGGGGCACGCTGTTCAGCCCCTGCGCGAACATACGAGTCGGGGCCCTCACGGAGACGTTCTCCCCGGGCCCGAGCGGCGGCCTCACCGGCAAGCCCCCCGTTCCCCCCTCTCGCACAACTCGCCGGAAAAAAAGCGGAGCGCCCTCTCCATGCCGGAGAGCCGTGCGCCCGCGAAAGGTACACGACGCATCATGGATTTCGATCAGTTCGGCCTGCACCCCGACCTCCTACGCGGGGTCCAGGACCTCGGCTTCACCCGTCCCACCCCGATCCAGAACGACGCCATCCCGCCGGCCTTGGCCGGCCGTGACGTTCTGGGGTGCGCGATGACCGGCAGCGGCAAGACCGCCGCCTTCCTGCTCCCCATCCTCCACCGGCTGCTCGAGAAGCCGCGCGGCACGACCCGCGTCCTCGTCCTCTCGCCCACCCGCGAGCTGGCGGCGCAGATCGAGGAGCACTGCCGGGCCTTCGCGCGGCACACGCCGCTCAAGAGCGCCTCGGTCTTCGGCGGCGTCGCCATGGCGCCCCAGGAGAAGGCCTTCCGCAACGGCGTCGACGTCCTCGTCGCCACCCCCGGGCGCCTGCTCGACCACATGCAGTACGGCTACGCCAAGCTCGACGGCATCGAGGTGCTGGTGCTCGACGAGGCCGACCGCATGCTCGACATGGGCTTCCTGCCGGACATCCGGCGGATTCTCGGGCGGCTGCCCAAGCGGCGGCAGAACCTCCTCTTCTCGGCCACCATGCCGCCGCCGATCGCGGCGCTGACGCGCGAGCTGCTGGCGCAGCCGGTGACGCTCAACGTCGAGCGCAAGCCGCTGCCGCCGACCGCCGTCGCGCAGGCGGTCTACCCGGTGCGCGAGGACCTCAAGTCGTGGCTCCTGCTGCAGCTCCTGCAGAGCCACACGATCGACAGCGCCCTCGTCTTCACCCGCACCAAGCACCGCGCCAACCGCCTGGCCGACTTCCTCGAGCGCCACGGCGTCTCCTGCGATCGCATCCACGGCAACCGCACCCAGGGGCAGCGCACCCAGGCGCTGGCGCAGTTCAAGTCGGGCAAGACGCAGGTGCTCGTGGCGACCGACATCGCCGCCCGCGGCATCGACGTCACCGAGCTCTCCCACGTCATCAACTTCGACGTGCCGGCGGTGCCGGAGGACTACATCCACCGCGTCGGCCGCACCGCGCGCGCCGAGGCGACCGGCGACGCGATCACGCTGGTCGGCGACCACGAGATCAAGGACCTGCACGCCATCGAGCGCGCGGTCGGCAAGCGCCTGCCGCGTCTCACCCTGGCCGGCTTCGACTACGAGCGCCGGCCGGCCGAGAAGCTCGAGATCCCGATCGCCGACCGGATCGCGGCGATCCGCGCCCAGCGGAGCGCCGAGCGGATGCGATCGCGTGAGCGGGCCGAGCGCAAGACGCAGCGCGGGGCCGGGGACCCGGCGCGGCAGCATGCCCGCGGGACCGAGCAGCCGCAGCGTCTCGACGCGGTCGCGAAGAGCTTCGCGCCGCGCGCCACGGCGGCCCACCCGCCGCGGCACCGCAGCGAGCACTCGGGCCACCCGCAGCCGGTGGCCGCCGAGGCCGCGGCGCAGCGCCCGATCTCCTCGCTCGGCCGGCGGCGCCTGCCGCCGCGCGGCGTGCGGCGGCGGTCGCTGATCTAGGCGGGTCGGATCAACGGGGAAGGCTCGGAGCGGTCCACAATGCCGCTTCCGAGCCGTCCGTCGCGCGCTGCTTCAATCGCGAGGATCGCGAGGAGTCGCGCCCGAGATCACCCGCTCCCCGAACTACCTGAGCGCCCTCAGCCGCTGGCACGTGGTGGAGATGACTCCAGAACTCGTCATGGCGGCGGTTGGCCTAGCGCATCGGGCTGGGATCTCGCCCTGGGATGGCGCCATTCTCGAGGCGGCACGCGCCGCCGGCTGCAGCCGAGTGATCTCCGAGGACCTCAGTGCCGGCCACAGCTATGAGGGCATCACGATCGAGAACCCATTTTGAGTCGTAGGTTGATCGGCGGTCGTGGCGGCGACCCTGGACCCCACGCCGACGACAATCGTGCTCGGCGCAGGAGCGTTCTGACCTGGGCCGGGCAGAGGACTCGCGGGGACTGGTAGACCCCCAAGCGACGGGAGCGTCCGCGGCTCAACGGTGACCGCCGGCCGGCTCGTACAAGAGGACGATGGAGTCGAGCCGTTGCCGCCACGGAGGCCCCCCATGTTCTCGCACTCGTTCCGACTCGCCTGTCGGCTGACGTTCCTTCCTCTCTTCCTGCTGCCCGCGGCGGCGCTCGGCGCGGCCGGGGCCTGGAGCCCCCTCGGGCCAGACGGCGGAGCGGTCACGGCGATCGCCGTTCACCCGACCGCGCCCGCGACGCTCTACGCCGCCGTCGAGTTCGGGGGCGTCTTCCGCAGCGACGACGGCGGCGCGAGCTGGCGGCGCACCGGCCCCGGGCTGCCGCAGATCTCCTTCCAGGCGCTGGCCGGCATCGCCATCGATCCGCTGGCGCCGGACACCCTCTACGTGCCCACGAACTCGGGCCTCTTCCGCTCCATCGACGGCGGCGGCCACTGGCAGCAGGTCGGCGGCACGCTCGGCCAGGGGCCTTCGTTCCTGTACGCGATCGCCGCCGGCGGCGCGCGCCCGGGCATCGTCTACCTGGCGGACGTCAGCGGTGTGCTCAAGAGCGGCGACGGCGGCGTGACCTGGACCCGCCTGCAGAATGGCCTCGCGGGACGCGGCGCCGGCTACTCGCTGGCGATCGATCCCGGCAACGGCAACGTGGTCTATCTCGGCACCGGAGGGCCTCTGCTCAAGACCACGAACGGCGGCGCGACCTGGGCGCCGGCCGCCGGCGACCCGAGCCGCGGCCCGATCGGCGCCATCGCGCTCGCCATCGATCCGCGCGACCCGCGCAAGGTCTACGCCGGCACCGCGAACGGCGTGCTGCGGTCGACCGACGCCGGCCGCACCTGGACCCTGGTGGTGAACGGGCTCACGGATCGGCACGTCTTCGCCCTGGCGCTCGCGCCGTCGGTTCCGGCGACGCTCTACGCCGGCACCAACGCTGGTGTCTTCGTCACCCGCAACGCCGGCGGCGCATGGCGGCGGACGTCGGGCGAGGTCCAGCGTGTGCACGCGCTCGCGGTCTCGCGGACGAGCTTCGCCACCGCCTGGGCGGGCCTCTGGCCGGCGCCCGGCCGCTTCGGGCTCCTCGTCACGACCGATGCCGGCAGAACCTGGTCACCCGCGCAGCAGGGTATGGCCGCGGCTGCGCTCGATCGCATCGCGGTCGATCCGTTCGACTCCCAGACCCTCTACGCGGCCGGCAGCGGCGGCTTCTACCGCAGCGGCGACCGCGGCGCGTCGTGGACGCAGGTCTCCGCGCCCTTCGGAGCGGGCTCGCGGTTCACCATCCTGGCCACCGACGCTTCGACTCCCGGCCGCCTGTTCGCGGCGCGCGTCCCTTTCGGCGAGGCCAACCCCACGCTCTTCCGCAGCCTCGATCATGGCGACCACTGGCAGCAGCTCGCGCTCCCGGTCACCACGTTTCTCTACTCCCTGCTGGTGCTCCCCGGCAACCGCCTGCTCCTGGCGACTCACGCAGCGGGCGCCCTGCGGAGCGGCGACGGCGGCGACACCTGGACGACGGCCACCGGCGAGATGCAGGGCACGGTCATCCAGGACCTGGCCGCGGCCGGCTCCGTGGTGTACGCCGCGGGGTACAAGCTCGTGGGCGACCCGCGCTTCGTCCGGCCCGAGCTGCGCCTGTTCAAGAGCGCCGATTCCGGCCAGACCTGGACGCGCAGCGAATCCGGGCTGCCCGACAGCGCGGCGGCGCACGTCGCCGTCGACCCGGGCGATCCGGCGAGCGCCTGGGTGTTCGTCGCGGAGGTCCTCCACCACACCGCCGACGGCGGCGCCCACTGGACGCCGGTGAGCGACTTCTTCAACCGCCAGCAGGTGGTGCACGACCTCCTCCTCGTCCCCGGGTCCCCGGTGACGCTCTACGTCGCCACCCAGAACGCCGGCGTCTTCCGCAGCGCCGACGGCGGCAAGACCTGGACGGCGATCGCGCGCGACCTCTTCAGCTTCAACGCTCTCGCCCTCGCCGTCGATCCGCACGACGCCGGCCAGCTCTACGCCGTCCTGGCGGGAGGCGGAGTCGTCACCCTCACCGAGCCCGCAGCCATCGGCTGCACGGCCTCCTCGACCACGCTCTGCCTCAACCAGCAGCGGTTCGAGGTCGAGGTCGCGTGGCAGGACTTCCAGGGCCACACCGGCGCCGGGCAGGCCGTGCCACTCAGCGGCGACACCGGCTACTTCTGGTTCTTCGCGCCGGCGAACGTCGAGCTGGTGGTGAAGGTGATCGACGGCCGCGAGGCCAACGGCTTCTTCTGGGCCTTCTACGGCGCCCTGTCGAGCGTCGAATACCACGTCCGCGTCACCGACACGGCGACCGGCCTGGTGCGCGTCTACTCGAACCCGGCGGGCCGCCTCGCGAGCTTCGCGGATACGCGAGCCTTCGCCGGAGGGCAGTGATCGTACGGGTCATCCGCTAAGAGGCTAGAATAGAGGCGGCATGGACAGGGGCACCCTTTGCCTGCTGCTCGCGCTCCTCACCCTTGGCGCGCCGCTCGCGGCCGAGGAGCTCGTGGTCACCAAGGTCGCCGACACGGCCGACGGCGCCTGCGACGCCGACTGCTCGCTGCGCGAGGCGATCATCGCCGCCAACCAGGACCCGGGGAGCACGGCCGTCATCGTCGGCGCCGGCGTCTTTCTGCTGACCCGCGCCGGGCGCAGCGAGGACGCGGCGCTGACCGGGGACCTCGACGTCACCTCCCCGATCGAGCTCATGGGCTCCGGGGCGACCGAGACGATCCTCGACGGCAACCAGCTCGACCGCGTCGTCCACGTGCTGGCGAGCGGCAGCGCCGAGATCGCGGGCGTGACGGTGCGGCACGGCTCCGCCAACGGTCCGGGCGGCGGCATCTGCTCCGAGGGCGAGCTGACGCTCGAGCGGGTGGTCGTCTCCGACAACCAGGCCGCCGGCCAGCCGGGCGGCGGCGTCTTCGCCGCGCTCCTCGACGCGGCCGACAGCACGTTCTCCGGCAACCTCGGCGGCGCCAACGGCGGCGGCATCCACTCGGGGGGCGGCCCGCTGCGCAACCTGACGGTCTCGGGCAACGTCGCCACGACCTCGGGCGGCGGGATCTATCTCATCCAGCGCGACGGGGACCGCCTCCACAACCTCACGGTCACCGGCAACTCGGGCGGGGGGCTCTTCGGCTTCACCGACGAATGCATCGGTCTCCCCCCGGGCTGCGGGGAGACGACGCAGCTCGCCAACTCGATCCTGGCCGGGAACACCGGCGCCGACTGCTCGGGCAGCGTCGGCTCGCTCGGCTTCAACCTCTACGGCCGGCCCCCGGACTGCGAGGTCGAGTCGACCGACCTCGTGGGGACGCCCGGGCTCCCGCTCGACCCGCAGCTCGGCCCGCTGACCCTCGCCGGCGGCACGACGCCCGTCCACCCGCTCCTGCCCGAGAGCCCGGCGATCGATGCCGGGAGCCTCTCGCCCCCGACCGCCGCGGGCGGCTGCCGGGCGACCGACCAGCGCGGTGTCTCGCGCCCGGTCGACGGCGACGGCGACGGCATCGCCCGCTGCGACATCGGCGCAGTCGAGCAGACGGCGGCCTGCATCCCCGAGCCCACGGCCCTCTGCCTCAACCAGAACCGCTTCCGCGTCACCGCCCACTGGGAGACCGCCCAGGACGAGGGCGACGGCCAGGCCGTCGGCCTGACCGCGGAGACCGGCTACTTCTGGTTCTTCTCGCCGGCCAACGTCGAGCTCATCGTCAAGGTCCTCGACGCCTGCAGCTTCAACGGCCGCTTCTGGGTCTTCTCGACCGGCCTGACCGACGTCGGCGTCGAGCTCCAGGTCGTGGACACCAAGACGGGGCAGAGCAAGCTCTACACGAACCCGCGCGGCACGCCGTACCCGCCGAAGCTCGACACCGCCGCCTTCGCGACCTGTCAGTAGGCGCGCTGCGCGCGCCTACTGGGTGACGATCTCGGGATTGATGAAGCGGACCGTGTAGGTCAGCTCGTAGGGAGGAGGCTTCGTTACCGGCGGTCGCCGGTGGCCGCGTCGTGAGGCGTCGCCAGGCGAGCGTCGAGCCAGTCGAGGGCCGCTCGGTCGACGTCGAGATCGAACTTGCGCGCGAAGTAGTAGCCGCTGGCGACGAGCGCGGGGCAGTCGGCGCGGGTGAGGGTTCGCGCGTGGCCGTCACGGGAGCCCTGAAAGTCGGCGAAGCGCAGGTTGACGTTGCACAGGCGAAAGCCGCCGTCGTTGATCAGGACGGTTTGGGCGAAGGCCTCGTCAGGGCATACCGTGCGCTCGAAGTGGGCCACCAGCTCGCCGCCGCTGCGGGCCGTCGCGAGGAGCTGCTCGGCGCCGCGGCGGCGGAGGATCGTCCATTGCGAGCCGATGAAGGGAGCATGCCCCGAGGCCGCTCCGGGGAATCGCGTCCGGATCCCCAGCCGCGGCCCGTAGGTGAGATGGACGTTGAAGGCCTTCTGGACCCGGTTGAGCGGACGCACGAAGCGCAGCACGGCCTCCCAGCCGGGCAGCTCGACGTAGCGGTAGAGGTACCGCACGTGCCCCTGCCGCCGGCGGCCATCGGGGCTCCGTGCGTCGAGCGGCCTCCAGGTGAGGTACCCGTCGTAGTCCGTCGCAGCGAGCATCGTTTCGAGCTCGGCCAGCGGCCGCAGGGGGTAGTCCTGGCCCGACAGGTACACCAACCACTCGTAGTCGCCAGGCTGGCGAGAGAGCAGCTCGACGGCGTCGAAGTACGGCTCGAGCAGCGACCAGTAGCCGCGGCGGCCGCGTTGGCGATGGGTGAAGTGCAGCACGCCGAGGGCGTCGAGCGCGGCGCCGTCGAGAGGCTCGCCGGCCGGGCAATGCCCAACCACCAGGAGCGCATCGGGGCTGCCGCGGCGGAGAGCGCCGAGGAGGCGCTCGACTTGACGAGGGCTGCGATGACTCTGCACGAAGTAGGCAACGCGCACGGCCGACCGCCCCCGGGCCCGACGCTCGTCGTCGATCGGGGAAGAGTATCGGTCGGAGCGCCGAGGTTCAACCGGTCCGTGGGGGTTCGACTGTCTCCTTCCGATGCTCGGGAGCTACAGAGGTAGTAGAGGTCCATGACCAAGGGAGCGCCCGCCGATGACGACCCGCGCGAAGTTGTCCCTCCTGCTCGCTCTGGCAGCCCTGCCGATCTTCGCCTCCGCCCTTGCCGCCGGCCCGCCGGAGGCCCTCGCGCCACCGCGGCGGTCCACGCTCACGGCGGTCCCGCACAGCGACACGCCGCGCACGCTGGCCGCCGCCTACTACAGCCTCAAGTCCGGCCTCGACTCGACCCTCATGCTCAGCAACCAGGGTCCGCACCCGATGGCGGTCGAGATCCGGCTGTTCAGCCTCGCCGGCGAGCCCTTCGACCTCGAGCCGGTGACCTTGGCCGGCAAGGAGGTGCGCGCGTTCGACCTGCGCGCCGCCGTGCCGCCGGGCTCCGCCTTCGAGGAAGGCAGCCTGGCGGTCGCTTTCCGCGGCAAGAACCTGGAGCTCGGCGGCCTGCTCAACCTGAGCGACGCCGGGCGCAGCCTGATCTTCGACGAGGAGCTCTCGGAGCCGGCCACGATGTTCGCCTCCTCGCGGCTGGAAGGCGTCTGGTGGCTGCCCTCGCGGGCGTCGCAGATCCGTCTGGTCGTCTCCAACACCACCGACGAGCCGCTCACGGCCACGGTGCGCGTGGCCGGCACGGCGCCGAAGCCGAAGGCGCCCGCTCACATCGCTCTGCAGCCGCACGAGACGCGTGTGCTCGGCCCGGCGGCTCTCGCCGGCGTGCGGGTCCGGTCGCTGATGCGGGTGGGCGGCGTCTCCATCGACCACACGGGACCGCGGGGCGGGCTGCTCGCGCGCGTCTTGATCCAGAAGCCGTCGATCGGCTACTCGGACGCGATCGAGCTGTGGGACCCGGAGAAGATGGAATCGGCGAAGCTCGACGGCGCCGGGCTGCGCATCGGCCGGGCCGGCGGCTCGGCGCTGACCCAGGTGCTCGTCGCCAGGAACGTCGGACCGCGCGCCCTGGTGCTCGACGGCCGTGTCCCCTATCGGACCGCAGGTAGCCGCCAAGGAGTCGTGCACCTGCCGGCGGTCCGGCTCGCCCCCGGCGAGATCCGGGAGATCGACCTCGCCGGCGCGCTGGCGCGGAGCGGCGTCGCGAGCGCCGCGGCGGCCGGGCTCGAGCTCGAGCACACGGACGTGCCGGGAAGTCTCGTGGCGTCGGCTCTCGCCGTCAGCGCCGACGGCACGCAGGTCTTCCGCGTGCCGCTCAGGGACGCCGCCCTCTCGAGCAGCACCGGCATCTATCCCTGGAGCCTGGAGGGCGGCTCGACCGCCGTCGTCTACATCAAGAACACGACCGGCGAGCCCCACCGCTACTCGCTGCACCTCGACTTCGCGGGCGGGCCCTGGGTGCTCGGGCTGCAAACCGTGCCCGCGCAGCAGACGGTGGCGATCGACCTGCGCGCGCTGCGCGACCGGCAGGTGCCGGACGTCTACGGCAAGACGATCCCCCGGCAGGTGACGGCCGGCAAGGCCCAGTGGTCGATGAGCGGCCCGGTGCAGAACACGCTCGTCGGGCGCGTCGAGCAGGTGGACCTCGCCCGCGGCATGAGCTTCACGGCGGCGTGCGGCGCCTGCTGCCCGAACAGCACGATCGACGCCTGGATGGACCCGTCCTTCGTCTCGGGCTTCCTGGGCGGCACCAGCCAGTTCACGGTGTGGACGGTCGAGGAGGACTGCTTCGGCTCCACGCTGCCCTGGTATCCCACCAGCGCATGGTTCTTCTCCACCAACCCATCGGTCGCGACGGTCACCTCGAACGGCTTCGCCGAGGCCGTCGGCCCGGGGACGACGTTCATCCGGGCGGACTACCCGGGCGTCGTCTACCGCAACTGCGCGGCCGAAGCCGGCAACGAGGAGTACTGCTGCGACCAGTCCGACATGGTGATCCCCTGCGAGGCCGAGTGCCAGGTGAAGCCCACGGTGAAGATCGTCTTCACCGGCTCGGGCGTGCCCTTGCGCGAGGGCAACTCAGGCACCAACTCCGTCACCATGAAGGCCCAGGCCGATTTCCTCGGCGGCACCTACCTGTGGTCCACGACCAGCAACAAAGTCACCCTCTCCAACACGGACCAGGAGGTGGTCACCGTCACCGCCGCCTCCGAGAGCGCCGCCGAGAACGACGTCACCATCAAGGTGACCTTCACCATCGAGGGGCAGACCGCCACGGCCGAGAAGGCGATCACCGTCCAGAAGCCGACCTCCTTCGGGTTCGCCTCCTACGGCACCGCCAACAACGCCGCGGAGAACTGCCCGACCGGCTCGCAAGGAAAGGTGAAGGACATCAACTGGCAGCTCAAGGACAAGTTCGGCAAGGACATCCAGTTCGCGCTCCCGCTCTCGAGCACGATGCCGATCAGCTCGAATGGGTGCAATCTGACGCTCAGCGGCGTCGGATCGTCCAGCACCACGTCGGCCGGCCTCTGGGCGCACCACTATCACTTCTGCACCAGCCGCTGCCCCTGCTCGACGACGGGCACGCAGAAATACATCGTCAACGGCTTCGAGATCGCCCTTCCCTTCACCTTCGCCTGCGACGGGATTACGGTGGCGGGAAAGTAACCGGGGTCAGGCGGTCAGCGACCGATTGAGCTCCGTGCGGAAGGTGGCCGGATCGAGGCCCGACTCCGGGCCCGCGACGTAGCATTCCCAGAGATCCGGGCCATTGGCCGCGATCCAGGCATCGAACTCGCCCCAGGCGGTGCCGAGACCCTCGTAGGGGCCGTGGTAGACCGTCCGCGCCACCGTCGCGGCGGGCAATTGGCCGAGCTGAACGCGGCCCATGGCCGCGACCGGCGCCGCGACGGGCACCCCAATCTCGAAATCGAAGATGGCCGGGTCCATCCTCAGGTGGTGCGAGAACCATGGCCCGGTAGTGGCGATGCCCTGGGCGGCGACGGCGTCCATCAAACTCGCGGTAGCCCGGACCCATGACATTCCGGATCTCCTCCCGCGGAATGGTGAGGTGGATGACGGCGGACCGCCGCCTAACAGTCAGGCTGCCGCGGAGTGAAGGAAAAGGCGGCTTGTCCAAGGGCTTGGCCGTAAGGTCAGAACGACCCGGGCATGCTGGACATGCTGATGGTCAGGAGATACGCCGAGGTAACGGGCTCGCCCTTGACACGGGCCGGAGTGAAGCGCCACTGGCGAAGGTAGTCAAAGACCGCGAAGGCGTGGAGAGGAAGGGCCTTCGCCGACACCAGGACGGGCTGCGTCGGATAGCCTTCCTCGTCGACCAAGACCTCGACGCTGACGTCCGCGCGCGCGAGGGCGGCGGCCGGCCCGAAGACGTCTTTCGACGGTCTGGGACGTAGCGCCACCGTGACCGAGTCGCCGGCGACGACTTCGCCGCTCGGCAGGCGCACTTCGCCGCGTTCGAGCTTGTCTTTTGCCGTGGAGAGGGCGGTCCTTGGCGGCGGCAGCTCCAGGAGGAGGTTGCTGGCGCGGAACGGAGGGAGGAGGGCCAGAGCGCGCGTCGTGTCCATCGCCACAGCCGTGAACCACCACCACGTCGCGGCACGCTGATCCCCCGCACCGCTGGCGATGGCGGCGCAGTAGGCGGCCTTCTCGGCGTACTGCGCGGCCGAGAGCTGGCGGCGGTCGGGCCGCCGGGCTTCGACGGCGGCCAGCCCCTCGCACGCGGCCGAGCCAGCTTGCCAATCGCGGGCCGCCACGGCTTGCTGCAGGGGGTCGGATGCGTGCGCCGGCGTGGCGAGAGACGCCAGCAGCAGCGCGGGTAGAACGATCTTCATCGCCGAGGAGCGGGCGCATCCGCCGCGGGAAAGCGAACCGCGTTCCGGGCGCGGGCCTTCGAAGCCTCGACCTCTCGGTCGCGCGGCGGAGCGTTGGTCACCAGGGAGTCGAGCAGCTCGCGCGCGACCTGGGTCACCTGGTCGACGGCGCGATTGAAGGCAGCTTCGTTGGCCTTGGACGGCCGCGTGAAGCCGCTCAGCTTGCGGACGAACTGCAGGGCCGACGCGCGGACCTCATCGTCCGTGGCCGGCGGCGCGAAGTTGTGCAGGGTCTTGATGTTGCGGCACATCTGGAGCTCTCCTCGCCATCTGTCTGAGCGCGCGATTATACCCCGCGGCCGTGCTCACTTGGCGACCTTCACGATGGTCTCCCACGTGCGGGTCGTGACCTCCTTGCCGAACGTCTTCTCGATGAGCGTCATGAAGACCGGTCCCTTCGGAGTCCGGACGTAGGCGGTGAAGGCCTCGCGGTCCTTCACGCTCAGGATGCGGGCGCCTTCGAGCTCGATCGGTAGCTCGAGCCCGGTTTCCGGCCTGGCGCGAAGGAAGGTGACGACGCGCTTCGCGCCCGGCGGCAGCCGGAAGGCCTGGTATGGGTCGGCGGCGAGGATCGCGCGCAGCGCCTCGACTGGACGCACGATCGTCGGGAAGGCACGGCCGAGCCGCTCCTTCATCGCCGCCTCGGCCCGGCGCTCGAGCGCTGCCTCCGGCGCCCTGGCCGCGCTGAAGACCACGTTGCCGCTCGCGAGGACTGTCTTCACGTCGGTGAATCCTGCCGCCTCGAACGCCGCCTTCAGCTCCGGCATCTTGGCGTTCATCGGCATGACGCCGCGAAGGAACGCCGCGTAGCGTGGCATCGTCGCCGGCCCTCCGCAGGAGTCGCCGCCGCGGCGGAACCGCCGCGGCGCCACGCCGGCGACGGATCCGACCCGCGGATGAAGTGCGTCCGCGCGGTATCTTACAGGCGACGCATGGCGCTCCGTAGGCCTCCCCTGCTGGCGGTCGCCCTCAACGGCTCCCGCGACCACCCGCAAGTCCCCCGGACACCGGGTGAGCTTGCCGCAGCGGCGGGCGCCTGCGTCGCGGCCGGAGCGCGCGTCCTTCACCTGCACCCCTACGATGCCTCGGGCCGCGAAACCCTGGCGCCCGAGCCGTGCGCGGCAGCGCTGCGCGCGGTCCGTGCCGCGTGCCCCGGCGTCCCGGTCTCGCTGAGCACGTCGGCGGCGATCGAGGCCGATCCACAGCGGCGCCTGGAGCTGGTGGCGAGCTGGACGGCGCTTCCCGAGCTGGTCACCGCCAATCAGGGGGAGGCCGGCATCGCCGCGCTCTGCGAGCACCTCATCGCACGCGGAGTGGGGATCGAGGCCGGCCTGCTCAGTCTTGCCGACGCCGAGGCGTTCGTTCGCTCGGGGCTCGTGGACCGTTGCGTTCGCGTCCTCGTCGAGCCCCTCGATGCGGACCCCCGAGAGGCCGTCGCCCACGCTGCCGCCATGGAGGACGTCCTCATTGCCGCCGCGGTCGCCCTCGAGCAGGTCCATCACGGCGATGGCCTCGCGAGCTGGGCCGTCAGCGCGCGGGCGCTGGAGCGTGGGCACGGCATGCGCACCGGTCTCGAGGACACGCCCGTCCTTCCCGACGGCCGTCCGGCCGCCGACAACACCGCTCTGGTCCGCGCCGCGGCGGCGATGATCGGCGAGTTGGCCCGGAGTGGTGGCGGTCGAGGCTAACGGTCGCCGCGAGCGGCCCGCCCACGTGTCGACGACGCCATCAGCGCGAGAGCCGCCGCGGCGGCGAGCCGGTGGTCGGTCGACCAGGGTTTGCCGGCCGCGCGGCCGATGCCGGAGAGCAGGGGCTTGAGGGCTGGGACGGTGGTGCCCAGCGCCTCAGCCGCGTGTTGATAGAGGTCGCGCTCAGGGAAGAGCGTCGCGGAGATGCCGTGCGCCAGGAGGGCCTCTGCGAGAGCGCTGCGGAAGAGCCGACCTTCGAGGCCGTGCGCCCGCATGTGCGGATGCCTGATCGTCAGCGGGTCGGTGAGGCTGCCGACGACCAACGCCGCCGCAGTGACGTGCAGCCCCTGCGAACCCCAGTCGCTGACGGCCTGCGCCACCGACGCCTCGGCCGCACGAGCGACGGCTTGGAGCCGCGGGCCGAGGCGGGCTTCGTCCTGCTCGAGAGTGCCGAAGCCCGCGTGGTACGGCTGGGTGGTCGCGGGATCCTCGGGATCTGCCAGTAGGAGGTCGCGACGGTCGAGGAGCCTGGGAGCGCCCTCTCCGGCGGAGACGAGGACCGCGACCGCTCGACCCGAGCGGACCTTGCAGCCAAGGACCGCGCTCTCTCCCGTTGTGCCAGACAAGCCGGGCTCCTAAGAGCGCCGTGCGAACTTCAGGTGCGTCACCTTGGGCGCCGCGACCGTCCGCACGAGCTGCGCGGCACTCGCTCCGCCGGCGAGCGACATCGAGATCCTGAGGCGCAGCCTGGACACGCTCACTCCGCCGAACCTTCCATCGCCGCCAGCATCCCACGATCCTGCTCCAGCCGGCCCTGGAGCAGCGCCAGGAGCTCGCCTTCTCGCTGTCCATGACCGTCTCCTCCAGTCCTCTACTCGCAGACCTCATTCTCGAGTGGGTAGTCGTCCCAGGGACTCTGCTGGTTCAGCGTGCAGGTATCGGTGCCGAAGAGAAACGAGCGCCAGGCCGCCCAAGACCAGAAACCCGTCTCATTCTCGCCCGTACACTGCTGCCCGCTCGTGCCGTTGATGTAGACCCAATTCGCGGCAGAGCTCGGGTAGCTGATCTGGCACTCGGACTCGTACGTGCAGTCGTAACTGCACTCGTAAGCACCTGCTATGTATGGGGCTCTACAGATAACTACGGGCGAGGATGGAAAACACCACTGCCTCATCCTTTCGGGGTTCGACCCGTCTTCCATCACACAACTACAGTCCGGGTCGCCCACGCTGCAAGAGACAGTCCCCCATGCGCAGCAGGGCGCTCCATAGCAGGTGTTCCAGCTATAGGACGAGCTGGGCGATTGGCCGGCGTTATATTCACAGAGGCACGCGGCGTCGTCATGACCTTCGCCGCACGTATTGCCGCACCATTGCGCCTTGACATTGACCCATTGGCCCTCCTGTGCGTGCGCCGTCCCGAGCGCTGACGCCGCGACAACCAAAGTCCCAAGCAAAAGACCTCGATTCCACATAGGTGCGCTCCTGTCTACCGCCCAATTGGCGGGTGGCTAACCGCTGCTCTCAACCCTATCAGCTCTGTGAGTGAGACCGACGCCGCCGGCGCGCTCGGGAGGCGAAGGCGTGTCCCGCCCACGTGCTGGCCAGGCCGTGAAGCGGCGAGTAGGCTGCCCACACGGACTCCGCCCACCGCCGCACGGCTGCCCCGTGCTCCGCCGGCGTCTTCGCGCCGACCATGTCCGCAATCGTCAGGTCGCCGCGAAACGAAGGTCGTGGCGTGCCGCGATCATGGCCGATACGGCTCAGCGGAGCGGGGTGCGTCAGGCAGTTGCTCGTCGAGCGACTGGCGGTACTGCAGACACCCGCGGAGGAACTCCGGCCACGTGGGAACCGCCGGCAGCGTGTCGGTCTTCTCGGGCAGCAGGCCCCAGAGCGCCGGGTGGTGCCAGCAGAGCTGATGGCCGGTGCTGTCACGGTGCACCCGGATTCCCGCGCGCAGCCGTCTCGCCTCGGCGATCAACTGGTCGCGTGTCATCGCTTCGAGGTCCTCGTCCATGACGTCTCCGTGTCACGCCGCGGCCCAGACGTGGTAGCCGAGGAGCGCCGCGAGGGCCAGGAACAGCACTCCCGGGACGATGAAGAGGTGGGCCCGCTCGTGGGACGGGATCTGGAGCTTGCGCAGGCCGAACGCCGGGAAGGCGAAGTAGATGACGGCCTTGACGACCTGCGCCCAGCCGACGAGCGTCAGCACCAGCGGGATACCCGACCACACGTTGTGGAAGGCGACCACGATCGAGCCGAAGAGGAGGCTCAGGAAGGCCGTGGCGAAGACGCCGGGCTCGCCGCGCTCGCGCAGCAGCGCGAAGAAGTCGACCCACGCATGCGGCCGCAGCACGTGCGAGAGGCCGATGACGGCGAACTGGATCACCGCGTAGATCTGGATTGCGCGTTCCAAGAGACCGCCTCCCGGCCAGGTCGGTCATCCCGGCGAGCTGGCCCTCGCCTCAGCGCGCGACATCGGGAGGGCCGGCACCCGCGGCAGGCGCCGCCTCGGCGAGCCTCAGACTAGCTACCGATGCGGCCTGAAGGCAACTGCGCGCTCCGCCCAGGTACGGGCCGGCCGTGAAGCGTTGCCCTTGGGGAGATCACGTCACCGCTCCTTGCCGGCGCAGGCAGCGCCGTCACTGCGGCGCGTCGAGGAGTAGCGAACCCAGGCGGAGTACTACGTGGTTTCGGAGCCCATGGCGTCTGGTCGTCCGCGGGTCAGCTCGTCGCCTGCTGGTCGCGGCCCGGTTTGGCCGCGGCGAGGGCCTTCTCGATCGTGATCGCCATTTCACGCGCCTCCCTGGCCAGCACTCGCGCGAGCTGCGCCAGCTCCCGCACGCGCGCGTCGCCGTCGCACTCGACGCGGTCCCTGCCGGCCTCCCGCAGGAAGCCGTGGAGGTGGCGCAGCTCCTTGGCGGCGGCGCCGAGATCGCGGCCGGTGTCGTCGGCGCCGCGGTCCTGGAAGGGCTGCGCCTCGAGCGAGAGGTCGTAGAGCAATTGGCCGAACGGGCGCAGGGCGGTCTCGATGAGCTCGTCGGTGAAGAAGACGAGCATCGTCTCGCGGAAGGCGCCCTGGTCGTCCCAGGGGGCTTGCTTGGGCGGGCGCTGAATCGCCCCTCGCTGCGGGCTCATGACGTTGTCCTCGATCAGGAAGCGGCGTGCCGGCGGGGGGTGGCCCCACCGGCACGGGTTGCTACGCCTTGACTTCCACCGCGGCGGAGTCAGTGGGCATCTTCGGCTGTTCCTCCTTCTTCCGGCGCCGGCGCCGCTTCCGCGGCGTGATGCCGAACTCCAGGAGCAACTCGCTGTCGGGTCCGAGGTGGGCCTGAAGGCCGGGAGCCAGGCGGTTGCGGAGCTTGTTGACCCGCACATCCGACTGGCCGCGCAGCTTGGTGGTGTCCCGCAGGCGGGCCGTGATGCTCTCTTGCTGCTGGTCGAGAGAGATGAGCGTGGCGAGCTCGGTCTCGAAGGCCGCGAAGTCGGCCTGCAGGTGCGGCACGTCGGCGAGGATCGGCTTCATGCGGTCACGCAGCAAGATCCAGCCTTTGAGACGTTCGGCGAGGGAGTTGGGGAAGGGCATGGGGCGTTCTCCTTTCAAGAGAAGGGTTGAAGGGATCGAGCGTCGCCGCGTGGACCGCGACGGCTCGGGGACGACGACGGGTTGGCGACGGCGGGAACCGCTGGCGAACCGCAGTTGGGCGGCAACTACGGTAGTTGGCCGCCGACTACGGTAGTTGGCCGCCGACTGTGACAGTTGGCGCCCGACTACGATAGTTGGCCGCCAACTACGATAGTTGCCCGCCGACTGTGACAGTTGGCCGCCAACTACGATAGTTGGGCGCCAACTACGGTAGTTGGCCGCCGACTGTGGTAGTTGGGCGCCAACTGCGATAGTTGGACGCCCACTGCCGTAGTCGAGCGCCGACTGTGCCAGGGTGGCCGGCTCTCTCACGTCCTGAACTCCAGCGCCGAGGCCACCTCGAAGTCCTTCGCGGTGAGACCGCCGGCCGCGGGGGTCGAGAGCGAGACCGCGACGCAGCCGGGCGTGACGGTGATCGTGGCTTCGTGCTCGTGGTGCTCGACGACGGCGGCCAGGGCGCCGGCGAAGGCGGCGCCGGCGAAGAGGCTCGGGACCGTCCAGGTGCGCAGGAGCTCGTCGCCGGTGGGCGCGAGCTGCCACGTCGGGACGTCGCGCAGCATCATCTGGATGCGCTCGGCCTTGAGCTGCTCGGTGATGGGGGCGGCCGGTGCCGCGGCGGGGGGGCGGGGCTCGTTCATGGGATACCTCCCTTCATGGGGACCGTCCCCGGGCGGGGCGTCCAGGGCGGATGGGGCCGAACGGCGGAGGGGCCGCTGGTGTGATCCCTTCGGTCTCGTGGTATAGTCTGTGGTTAGCGGCGCCATGCCGCGCATTATCCACGAGCATCCTGTCTATGTCAACAGGTGCCGCCAACAATCCATCGGCAACGCTCGTGACCTGGTGTATGATCACGCCATGAAAGCCATCCCAGAAGCCAGGGAGCAGGTCGAGAAGGTCTCGCAGGCGGTCCAACGCCACATCCGCGAGCAGGGGCTCACCTACCGTGACGTCGAGGACCGGCTGGAGATGGGGCGGGACTACCTGTCGCAGCTCCTCCGCGGCTCGGTGGACCTCAAGCTCAAGCACCTCATGGGCATCCTGGCGGAGACCGACCTGCCGCCGGAGCGCTTCTTCGCCAGGGTCTACGGCCTCCTGACGCCGGAGCAGGGCGCCCGGCTCGAGTTCGAGAAGGACATGGCGACGGTCGAGCGGACGGTCGTCCGCGACCTCATCTGGACGTTCCGGAAGAAGGGCCTCCTGAGCGAGGACGAGACGGCGGTCTTCCTCGGCAAGCTCGACCACGAGCAGTCGCGGCGCTAGCGGCCCGCCTGGGAGGAAGTCTCTGCTCGGCGGGCGCTAGTGGCCGCCGGCCTGGCCGGCGCCGAGGAGCTTGAGCTCGGCCTGGGCCTGGCGCAGCAGGCGGAGGACGGCGTCGCTCTCGCGCGCCACCTCGGCGATCTTCATCAGCGCGGCGAGGAGATCGCGCGTCACGCCGAGCGAGCGGAAGATGGGGATGGCCTCGCTGATGGTGCGGACGACGGAGGCAGCCTTGGCTTGGCGGGCGTAGACCTCGGCGAGGTCGAGCGAGACCACGGCTGCCGCGTACGGAAGATCGCGCGCCAGGTACTCCTCGCGTACGCGGCTCAAGTAGAACTCCGCGCTGCCGTAGAGGCGCAGCTCCCGGTCGATCTCGCCGCGCTGCCATTCGCGGCGGAGGAGGAGCAAGTCGTCGTCGCAGTCTTCGTAGAGGGGCGAGGTCTTCACCCAGAGAGTGTGCGCCTCCTGCGGTGCACCAAGGTCGAGATAACAGCGCCCGAGGTTGTGCAGGGCAGCACGCCGCAGCGGACCGTCGTCCGGGCGCGTCAGCAGGTCCAAAACGCGCAGCAGCGCTTCTCGGGCAAGGTCCGGCTCGCCGGCATAAATCTGGCTGACTGCGAGCTTGATGAGCGCCGCAGCCTCGCTTGGTACATCACGAAGATCGCGATAAATCGCTATTGCTTCGCCGAGCAGTCGAGTCGACTCACCGAATTGCCTTTGGAAATACCGGAGCGACGCCAGCAGAAACTGGTAGAGCGCGCGTAGAGAGGCGTCTCCAGTTCCTTCCTCTAGAAACCTGCTGGCAGTGTCAAAGGCAAGCTCCGCCTCACCGAGGTCGCCGCGCACGCGCAACGCGTTCCCCACCTCGCACCAGGCGCGTGCCTGGGTATCAGCCACGAGAGACGCTGGCGCCACTCGCCTCCGCGCGGCCGCCAGAGCCACCTCGACTGCCAAGCGTGCATCCCGCAGCATCGCGTTGTGATCCTTGAACCGGGCGGCGTAGGCGCGGTCACTGAGGGCAGAGGCGACCTCCAACGAGGCGAAGCGGCCGATGTTGCGTGCCTTGAAGAACCGCCGGTCTTCTGGGAGTCCATCGAGAGAGGCGAGAAGTGCCTTGACGCCGAGATGCCGCCGGGCGAGGGCTTTCCCGGCCTCGTTGCTGCTCTTGGCGAAGGCGGCGTCGTAGGCGCCCGCAGCAGGGTTCTCCGCCGGTTCCCAACGAGCAAGGCGCAGATACTCAAGGCAGGCTGGACAGCGCCGCAGGACGTGCCGGAACACGCATTCCCGCTCGTCGGGACTCGCGGTGTTGGCCGCAAAGCGGTCCAGCACCTCACGCGGGATGTCGTGCGGACCGCCTGAGCTCACGGTAGCGGCATTCTATAAGAAACGGGCCAGTCGCAACACCACTTCTCCAGGGCGCGTGACTTCACGGAGCACAAGGAGTGCGGTGGCCGCTCGGATCGACGCAGGAGCCTTCATCATCTTGTGTACCAGGGCCTACTGGCACGCCCCCCGTCGGGCAGGGCCGCGGCGCGCCACTCGGATCGACGCACGAGCCATCCGCCGCAACCATGCTTCGCGGCCCACCCTCATCGCCCCCCCACCCGAGCCACTCCACCACCCGCTCCCACCATCCGCCAAGCCACCCGCCAGGCAATCCGCCCGGCCCGACCATGAGGGGCTTAGGCGGCACTGGCGGCGTGCCGTCCTCCGCGAAGCCGGCAGGCGCCGCCATCAAGAGACACAACCCCACCGCCAGCCCGAGGGCCGCCACGCGTAACCATTTCATTGGATTCCTCCTCCGGCGGGTCGCAGCCCGCGCAGAGCGGCGCGGGGCGCCCGCATTGGCATAGTGCCACACGCTGCCAACAGCGGGTCGGTAACGCCCAGGGCTCCCGCACGCTCGCCGGCTTTTCTTTGGCTAGGCCCCTTCGCTGTGGAGGGTCCAGTGGCCGTCGCCAGCGCTCACGCCGGCGCGCCGGCCTGGCGCAGCAGCTCGGCGATCTGGAGATGCCCCCGCCGGGTCGCCCAGGCGAGCGGCGTCGCCCACGGCTCGTCGTCCGGGAGGTTGGTCGGCGCGCCGCGGGCGAGCAGCAGCTCGACCATCTCCGGCAGATCGTTGCGGGCGGCCCAGGCGAGCGGCGTCGAGCGATAGTCCTCGTCAATGGCGGAGATCCGGGCGCCGGCGTCGAGCAGGATGGCCGCGCTTTCGGTGCGATGCGGCCGCGGCCGACCGCGACCGTCGCGGCAACAGAGATCGTGCAGGGGCGTCGCGAGCTGCCAGTTGGGGAGGCTCGGGTCCATCCCGCTCGCCAGGAGCAGGTGGAGCATGCCGGGATCGCTCAGCAGGTACGAGCGGCATGCGGTCAGCACCGGCGGCACCCGCGCGCCGGCCTCCAGCAGCCGCACCAGCAGGTCGCGCTTGCCTTGCTTGCACGCGGCGGCGAGCGCGCCGCCGCAGCCGGCGTCCGCCGCGGCGGGATCAGCGCTCACGCGGCGCACCGCCTCGTCGTCCTCGCCCAGCCAGATGAGGTCGTAGGCGTCGAGCGTGCCGCCGTGCGCGAGGAGCAGGGCGCGCAGCTCCGGCGTCCGGGCGGCGAAGGTGGCGCTGCCCGAGGAATCGATCGCGGCGTTGGGATCGGCGCCGTGCTCTAGGAGCAGCTCGACGAGCGGGCGGTCGCCGGCGCGCGCGGCGGCGTGCAGCGCCATCCCGCGCGGCGCGGCGGCGCCGTCCGGCCAGTTCGGATCGGCGCCGCGGTCGAGCAGCAGCTCGGCGACCTCGCGCGCCGATGCCGCCACCGCCCGGCACAGCGGCGTGCGCTCCGCGCGGTCGGGGTGGTGCAGGAGCTGGGGCTCGGCGTCGAGGAGGGCGCGCACGCGCGCCGCGTCGCCGCCGGCGGCGGCCTCGTGGATCGGGTGATCGGTCGCGGCCGCGGCGGCACGGCCGCGGCGTGCGCGGAGATCCTCGAGCAGGCGCGCGACCGCCGCGTGACCGCGATCCCGGGCGACGGTGACCAGGTCGTCGCCGCCGAGAGCCACCGCAGCCGGGTCGGCGCCCGCATCGAGCAGCACTTGGACCGCCTCGAGGTGCCCTTCGCGCACCGCGAGGTGGATCGGCTGGGTGTACCAGTACTCCGCCCGGTAGAGGTTCGGATCGCGCGCGAGCAGGCGACGCAGAGTGTCCTCATCGCCGGCCGCGGCGGCGCAGAGCACCTCCCACACGTCGCACGCGCGGCAGGACCACGGCCCGTACGGGAGCTCGAAGGCGAGGACGTCCGGCTTGATCATGCGCATCATTATGGGCGCGGTCGGACGCCGAGCCATTCAGAGACGGATCCTCGCCACCGCGCCCGCCGCGGTCGCCTGCAAGTCGGCGGCGATCCTCCGATAGCTATCTGCCGGCTCCAGGTAGGCGTCGGGTAAGCTCTGCGACGCCGCCACGGATGAGTGAGGTACGCCATGCGCATCGCCGCCTTCGCCGTCGCCGTCACCGCCCTCGTCGTCGCACCGCTCGGCGCCGCGACTATCGATCACCTCGTGCTCGGAGTCGGCGACTTGGAGGCCGGCGTGGCGCAGTTCCGCGAGCTCACCGGCGTCGAGCCGGCGTTCGGGGGAAAGCATCCGAGCGGCGGGACGCAGAACGCGCTGGCGTCGCTCGGGGGCGGGACCTATCTCGAGATCATCGCGCCGGTGCCGGGCGAGAAGCTCGATCCGCGGTTCGCGCGGCTGGCCGGGCTCCAGAACCTGACTCCGCTGACCTGGGCGGTCGGCGTCGAGGACGCCGCGGCGCTCGTCCCGGTGCTCCAGGCGCTGGGCCACAAGGCGCTCGGGCCGTTCCCGGGGTCGCGCGTCAAGCCCGACGGGCAGGTGCTCGAATGGAACATCGTGGCCATCGAGAGCACGAACCCCGCGCTGCCGTTCTTCATCCAATGGAAGGCGGGCTCGGCGCACCCGTCGACGACCTCGCCGGGCGGCTGCAGTCTCGAATCCCTCAAGCTGCACGACGCCGACCCCGCGGCGCTCAAGCGCCTCGGCGAGCGGCTGGGCCTCCAGATCGCGGTCGAGGCGGCCGCGGCCTCCGGGATGGGCTTTACGCTGCGCTGCCCGAACGGCGCCGTCGAGTTCGCCTCTCCGAAGCCCTCGCCGTGATCTAACGCCGGCGCGCGAGAAATAGCGCACGGCCGCCACGGCGCTCTCGCGCCACGTGCCGAAGCTGTGCCCCTGGTGGGTGTAGAGCGCCTGCGGGGAGAGACCCATCCGCCGCAGGCCGGCATACAGGGCGGCGCGGCCGCCCGCCGAGGTGCCGGCGTGGACCCGCCGGTCCGGCCTGGCGAGCGTCGAGAAGCTGCCGTCGACTACGTCCCGCAGTTGTTCACGGCGCTCGGGTCGATCGGCACCGTGCACTACGCGCGCAGCGCCTTCCTCGACGCTTCCACCCCCAACCTGCTGCCGGCGAGCCCGACCTCGACCGGCCCCTTCGTCGTCGCCATCATCTCGCAGTACGACGGCAGCTTCGACGCGTACATTCAGGACTTCGTCTCCCAGGTAGGCACGGTCTTCGACGCCCTGCTGCAGGTCGTGGTAGGGGGAGCCGCGGTGACGCCGGTGGCCGACAACGTCGCCGCCTTCGAGGCGTTCATCAAGGCCCAACAACGGTGCGACCTACTAGGCCTACACGGCAACGGTGCAGCAGATTCTCGCTTCCCTGCCCGTCGCCGCGGAGCCGAGCTCGAATGGCTGAGGAGTGCTTCCTCAACATCGGGCTCACCGCCACCGGCCTGGCGACGCTCGGCGTCACCGCCCAACAGTTGGCCACGTTCGACGCCGCCTTCCAGCGCGGCGCCACGTCGTCCAACACCGCCACCCTGGTCGGCGACGTGGGCGAGAGCGCCCCCGCCAACTGGATCGGCGGCCTGTCCAACGGCGCCGAGGTGCACGTCGTGCTCAGCCTCTGGGTCGACGACGACCCCGCCGTGCTCGAGGCGGTGACGGCACGGTTGCGCGCCGCCTTCGCGGCATCGACGTCGAAACCATGGCCGCCAAGGTGTGCGGCCGCTGGCGCAACGGCAACCCGCTCGAGCTCGTCCCCGACGGTTCGGCTCCCGTGCTGCCGAGCCAGCAGCTCAATGACTTCACCTACGTCAGCGCCACGGCGCCGCCGGACGACACGCTCGGGCTCCAATGCCCCATCGGCTCGCACATCCGGCGCAACAATCCGCGCAACGAGACGGTCCTCGGCACCGACAGCTCTCACCACCGCATCGTGCGGCGCGGCATGCCCTACGGGCCGCCATACGATCCGGCGCGCCCGGATGCCGTGCCGCGCGGGCTCATCGGATGCTTCATCAACGCCAGCCTCAGCAACCAGTTCGAGTTCCTCATGAGCCAGTGGAACCAGCTCGCGGAGTTCGTGAAGTCGGCCTCGGGACCCGGGGGGTCGAGCGCTGGCAACGCAGTGTTCAACATCAGCGGCCAGGACGTCTTCCTGGGCGTCAACGACCCAGCGACGAGCTCGGTCACGCTCGCGGCCATCGGCGCCGGGGGGCATGAACAATCTCGTGCTGCAAGGCTTCTCGCGCCTGGTCACCACGCGCGGCGGAGCGTACTGCTTCCTGCCCAGCATCACCGGGTTGCGCTATCTCGCCGCCGCTTCCGCGGGCTGAGCCCTCGGCGTAGCGGCGCTCTCCGCGCTCGCTCCGCACGGATGACTCTCGCGGACTCATTCCGCGGCGGGGACCATGGCGATGTCCACGGGCTGCAACGCCACGATGAGGACCGACTTGCTACAGCTCATTCTGGATCAGAAAATCGATGTGGTCGGTGCTGGGATAGGTCACGCCCTTCCGGGCGTAATGCGCGGCGAGCTGTCCCCGGTGGTGGTACCCGTGCGTCAGGAGGTGGTGGATGATGTCGAGGACCTGGGCATGATATTCCTCGCCGCTCGCCCGCCTGAAGTGGACGACGTCCTCCAGGCGCGTCACGATCAACCTCTCGAATGTCCGGCGGTTCTCTTCGAGACCGCGGAGAAGCTCTTCTCTGGTGAGCACGGGAAACGCCGACTGGGTTTTCTGCTCGCCCTCGATCCGCTCGAACCAGACGCATTCGCCGGCCACCACGTGACCCAGAAGCTCCCGTGGCCGGGTCTCCGGGTCCGGTTGTGAGTAGACGAACTCGATCCACCGGCGGTTCGCCCAGAGCGACTGCTCCACGAGCCGAAGGAGCTCTCTGGTCAGCGGTGCTCGATCGGCCCGAGCGGGCCCTTCCGACGCCGAAGCTGGGTCAATAGCTGGATTCATGTGAGGTGCTCCTCTGGAGAATCACGAGCGGGACATCCGTCTCAGCGTGCGCCAGGCCCAAAGGCAAAGAGCCGCGGCAACGAGGGTGCTGCCGACGTACCACGGGTCTCTTGCCACGGCGAGACCTTCCTCGGCGGCACGCCAGACGTGTGCCAGGACGAGGAGGCCGAACACCGCACCGCTGGTCATCACGTAGGCCTTCATCAGGGGCTCGTCCGTTCACCCGACCTGGTCGGGCGCTTTCGGCAACGGCCTCGGCTGTGCGAGCGAGTACGCGTACCCGGCCGACGCGCCCGAACAACCGACGGCGACGTAGCGGATGTACTTGTAGAACATCTCGTCCGGAAGGACCAGGGCGAGGGCAACGCCGACCAGCAACACGGCGCCGAGGTTGACGAACGCCCACTTCCACCTGCCGAGATAGGCCAACCCTGCGCCGGGTAGGAAGAAGCTGAGCGTGAAGGCGAGGAGCGGTTTCTTCATGGCGACGACTTCCTCCCGAGGGCTCGTGAGGGCTACGACGTGCGGGCGTGCTCGACGACCTCCGCTTCGAGGCGATCCCCGAGGCGGTCCTTCTCTACTTCGAGGTCGTAGCGCGTCTGGAGGTTCAGCCAGAAACGCTCGCTCGTGCCGAAGAACCGGGAAAGCCGCAGCGCGGTGTCGGCCGTGATGCTCCTCTTCCCTTGCACGACTTCGTTGATACGGCGCGCGGGCACGCTGATGCTCTTCGCAAGCCGATACTGGCTGAGCCCCATCGGGAGCAAGAACTCCTCCTGGAGGATCTCGCCGGGATGGACCGGAGGGAGCTTCTTCGCCACTGCCGTGGTCTCCTAGTGATAGTCAGTGATCTCCACGTCGTCGGCGCCACCTTCCGACCATGTGAAGCAGATCCGCCACTGGTCGTTGATCCTGATGCTGTGCTGACCCTCCCTGTCCCCTCTCAGCTTCTCCAACCGATTGCCAGGCGGGATCCGAAGGTCCTGGAGGGTCTCCGCGGCGTCGAGAATAGCCAGCTTGCGCTGAGCCTGCCGTTGCAGAGCCGGAGGGAGCTTCCGCGATCCCTCCCGATGGAAGACCCGCTCCGTCTCCCTGTCCCGGAAGCTCCGAATCATCCCGCGCTCATGGTAACGCGCCGCGCTATTAACGTCAAGCGTTACTAGGCGGGACAGAGTCACGGGTGGGACACGATGAGCGGCCTTCGAGGCGTAGACGGCGGCGTTCTCACGCACTCAGAAGGCCAGCGGCAAGTAGCCCGTACACCGCTACCCCACAAACAGCCGCGAGCACAGCGCCCCCGCGACTGGCGAAGCCATCGCGGACCGTAGAGGTATAGAGCCTAGCAAATGGCAGGACCAACAGTGCGGCCGTGATGAGGCCCGGCGTGTAGCTCGACAGAACGAATGCCCCGGCAATGTGACCGCTGGTAGACTGCTCCGGCTCGCATGTCCTCCTCATCCTCCCCCTGCCTTCTCCTCATTGACGTGCAGCGCGGCTTCGACGATCCGCGCTGGGGGCCGCGGAACAATCCGGAGGCTGAGGCGAATGTCGCGCGGCTCCTGCGCTTCTGGCGCCAGGCAGGGCGCCCGATCGTCCATGTGAGGCACCTTTCGCGCGAGGCGGGCTCCCCTCTCCAGCCCGGCCAGCCCGGCGCCGACTTCAAGCCCGAGGCCCAGCCCGAGGCTGACGAGCCGGTGTACACCAAGTCGGTCAACAGCGCCTTCATCGGCACGTCGCTCGATGCCGACTTGCACGCACGCGGGATCGACACGCTCGTGATCGCGGGCATCACCACCGATCATTGCGTCTCGACGACGGCGCGGATGGCTGGCAATCTAGCCTATCGCACCTGGGTCGTCGCCGATGCGTGCGCCACGTTCGACCGGCCCGATCACCTTGGGCAACCGCTGTCGGCTGCCGAGATTCACCGCGCAGCCCTTGCTAGTCTGCACGGCGAGTTCGCCACGGTGGCCGCCACCGACGCCTTCCTCACGGAAGAGCTGCCGTGAACAAATACACTGCCCGGCTGATCTGGGACGGCAACCTCGGCGAGGGCACCGCGAGCTACACGAGCTACGGCCGCCAGTATCGTGTGCTCGTCGCCGGCAAGCCCGATTTGATGGGCACCGCGGACCCGGCGTTCCGCGGCGAGGCGGACAAGCACAACCCCGAGGACCTCTTCCTCACGGCCATCGCCTCCTGCCACATGCTCTTCTATCTGTCGCTCTGTGCTCGCAAGGGCATCCGCGTCCTGACGTACGAGGACGATGTGAGCGGCACGATGACGGTGGACGCTCGCGGCGGGGGACGGTTCGAGGAGATCACGTTGCACCCGCGGGTGACGATCGCGGATGCGGAGGGCTTCGAGGGCGCCGTCCAGCTTCACGACACCGCGCACGAGCTGTGCTTCATCGCCAATTCGTGCAGCGTTCCGATCCGCCATGAGCCGACCGTGCAGGTCGCGGAGGGGGGATCGTGAAGGACCTGACGATCGCGCTCGACAACCGCCCCGGCGCGCTGGCCGAGATGGGCGAGGCGCCGGGCCGCGCCGGGGTCAGCGTCGAGGGGCGGCAGCGCCTTCATCGTCGACGGCGCCGGCGTCGCCCACTTCCTGTTCGCGGACGGAGCCGCCGCGCGCCGGGCGCTCGAAGCGGCCGGCATCCGCGTGCTCGCCGAACGGGAGGCCCTGGTGCAGCGGCTGAACCAGGCCGAGCCCGGTCAGCTCGGCAAGCTCTCGCGCCGGATGGCCGAGGCCGGCGTCAACATCGAAGTCCTCTACAGCGACCACGACCACAACCTGATCCTCGTCGTGGACGACTTGGCGCGCGGGCAAGCGGTCTCCGAGGCCTGGGCGGCGGCGTTCTCCCGCACTTAGCAGGCCAGCGGCTACGTTCCCGTGGACTTAGCTATTGAGCTCCGCCTTCCTTGGCTAGACGATCCGCGTACACCCTGATTCGGGGAAGGACAAACAGCTCGAGGAACTCCGCGACTGCGTGATCGGTGTCTGCTTGCGGCTCGAAAAGGGCCGTCGGTTGCAGGTCCCAAGACCCCCCGGTCCTCGCCAGCAGGGCCTCCGCAGGATCAACCACTGTGCCGTGATCAACCGGGAGCAGCTCTCTGTAACAGGTTTCCCAGACTCTCAGCAGCCGCCAGTACACCGGCCGCGTCTTCGGGCAGAAGCCATACAGCGGGTTGGCCAGCAGTCCCAGCGGTCGCTGGGTCTTGCCGCTCGATCTATACGCCTGTTCGTAGGCCGACCGAAACTGTGGGAACTCCACGACGTGCGATGAAAGTTCGTCCGCTCCCGGGGCGATGAAGTACGGCATAACTTCATCGACACGTTCGATCGACAAGCCCTGCCACCAGTAGCGAGCAGGGTCCTCCGCGCGCTTGAGGCGCCACAGTTGCGCACGAGGCGTGTACTCCAGCGCCGGCCAGCCTGCGGCCAGCTCGGCCTCATTCGTGAGCGCGTAGAACGCGGCTTCGAGAAGCCCGAACCGCAGTCGGTCAGCCCGTTCCAGGCTGCTCAGGGATCGCCTCAGCGCATAGCTAAGCTTGCGGAAGAGCATCAACGGCGAGTACAGGTCGAACAAAACGGAGACGAGCAGTGACGAATCTGTCCCCATCCAGACCGCTGGATCACGGAGGTCTCGCTTTGGCTCCAGATGGGTCCATGTGGCCTCAGCTCGAAGCGCCTGAATCGCATCGAGGGCCCGGTCCAGCAAGACGGCGGGGAACGCGAAGTGCCGGAAGTACCGAACGGCAGCCGGCCTGAGGGCCCCGATGCGATCAACCGCGGCAACTTTGGCGATCGCCTCGGCTACGCCGTCCAGGCCTTGAGTCGTTGAAGCGGCAACATTGTCTGCAAGCAGTGGAAGCTCTCGCTTGATGCGGTCGTGTTCTATGCCGTGCAGGACCGGCAAGATGTAGCCACCTTGACTGGTCTCGCGCGCCAGAAGGGCTTGCAGCTCCTTTCGTGGATAATCCTCATCGAGAAACGAAGGGCTCAGGATGACCACCCCATACCGCGAGAACGCGAGACCCTCGTTGATCTTTTCGCTCAGCTTGTCTCCCAAGCGAAGCTGCTGCTCGTCGAGCCAGACACGGAGACCGAGTTGCTCGAGGTATTGCGAGAGCGAACGCACAACTGCTTTGTCTTCGCTTGCGTGGCTGATGAAGACATCCCAGAGCATAGCCACCTCACCGCTGCCTCAACTGGGCCGCCGCCGAGTCAGGCCGAACCGCCGCCTGTTCCGGCTATCACGGCCAGCATCTGTCGGTCGTGTTCCACTCGCTTCTGGAGGAGGACCAGGAGGTCCTGCAGCGAGGCTCGCGAACCTCTCGAAGGCCTCGCGGAGCTGCGGTTCCGCCATGGCCTTCTCCTCGTGCCTGCCCATCGGTAGATCCCTGGAGCCCGCTACCTCCGCCGCGGTCGCCTGAAGCTCGGCTGCGAAACCGGCTGGGTAGGGAAGCACAGGTGAAGCGCCCCAGGAATCTGCTTGAGCAAGCTCGCCAGCGCCTGCCCGTTGGTCTCTACCGTCTCTACCACATCCCGCCGCAACCTCCTTGCCCGCTTCGCTGAGCACGCTCAAGGTGCAGCTGTCGGCATGCACATCTAACCCGAGATATATCTGGACTCCTCCCGCAAGAACCTGAGCGACGACGCGCGACTTCCATCATGGCCCGGAGCTCCAGTGGCTCCACTCAGAGGCCGTAGATATGACCGCAGTCTTCACGATCGCCGCCACGGCTCGTCGCTCAGGTTCTTGCGGGAGGAGTCCAGATATATCTCGGGTTAGAT
>JBIOUG010000146.1:0-8103 GCA_044866775.1 Thermoanaerobaculia bacterium
CCTGCTGCAGCTGCCGCTCGCGCTTGCCCATCGCCATCGGCTTGCCCCTCGTCGAGTTGGCTCGAAGCTTACTGGCCTCCGCGCGCGGGCTCAAGCGCAGTCAACGACTTTCACCACGGGCTGCTAGTCAGGGCAGAGATCCGGAACCCTAAACCGGATGCCTGCTACAGGGTCACCGAATCACTGTTCGGAAAATACGGTGAGCCAACCAAACATGAGGATCGATTTGATCTATGGGTGCTACCTACGACCACAATACGCCTCGTTTCCACTTACGATTGCGCTATCATCTATCATCCGACAGAACGGAACGACAACCTCTAAAAGCGCTGATGCGCCTCGCCCTTCACTTCGCCGATCGTCGATCCGGACGCGTTCATCGCTTCCGCGGGACTTTCCTGCTGTCGCTTTCACAGGGTTCCGCGTGAACGCCATCTACCGCCAAATAGCTTGTCGAACCGTCGCCTAGCCGATCACCGGTGTCATAGTCTCCGTGTGCGTCACCTTCTGCTATGCTTAGCGAGCCTCACTACTCGGCAGGCGCCTATAGAACCCAGTGGCCGCTACCGGCCCTATTATAGACGCCCGCGGGTTGTGGCGTGTACGGGGGATCCTCTGTAGAGCAGCAGGTTGGGTGTTAGAGCACGACGAATGAGCGAACCAATGACCTCCCCTCTCGACGAAAAAGCCCAGTGGGAAATCAAGAAGCTGAAGGCCGAGGTACAGCAACTTTCCCGGTCTTGGCTTCGTACCCCTGCTTCTTGGGTCGTAATAGCAACGACTCTTGCTGCTCTCGCTGGGGCTTGGTTCCAATGGTACAAATCTGACATTGATTTCCAGTTGGCAGAAATCAAGAGAGAGCGCACCGCCTTTGAGACGGAAAAGTTGGAGCGGCTTCGGGCACAGCATTCAGCAGAGGTCCAGAGAGCTAAGGTACAACTTAATCAACTGCTAGAGAAAACCGCTGCGGTCTCCGCCAACCTGGAGCTTGCCGAAAAGAAGCTCAAGGCCTTAGGAAATCAACTATCGGCCACTCCCGCAAGCCAAGCGGCGGTCAGACAGGCGACAGAGTCCCTGAGATCTCTTCGCGCTGCGAATGCTGCACTTTCTGCGCAGACCGAGAAGACCTCGGATGCTCTTGGGGGCTTTCTTAAGGATCTAAGGCCGCCCCAACCTCCTTCTCTCTCGCTCTTTAGCACCGACCTCGATTTGTTGCGCTTTTGTCGAGAGAAAGTCGGCCCCTCATTCTTTCCTCTCGACACGGAGATCTTGTATTGTACTGACGGTAAGGCGACAGTCAGAGTTCAACGAGCCGACGTCTGCCGTTGGGCTTACGGTACAGATGACTTCGCTATGGACTGGGGGAACTTTAGCTGGAGTTGCGACAGAGACTAGAGCTACAGGAGAGTGCAATGAACTCTAGGAGGTCATATGTCATACCGATCTGCAGTTGGCGGGCTTACCTCTCTGCTCTTGCTTGTCTTTGATTCTAATGGAACGGCCGCGACGCATTGGGGAACTATCGACTATGGAGCAATGACATGCTCGGGCGAGCCTGAATCCGTCTGTGGTGAGAGCTATTTAGCACAATTGGATCCTGAACCCCCTGTCTATCTTGTTTGTTCCAACCGCCACCAGTCGCGACCGCTTCCACTCGACGAGTTGAGGTTTGCTGTAATGACCAACGATAGTGCGTCGGAGTTAGCCCGCGACACGTTCCAGGAGGGGTCGTTTCGGAGGGTATTCCTCAAGGAACAACCCACGTGGTCCAACTCCGCTGCATGGGCGCCTGATGGAACTAGCCTTATTATTGCTGACACGCGACGAAAAGTGCTTATGCAGTTCTCCTTGGACGGTCGCCTTTTGCAGACCATTGTAGCGATCGGAGGCGAGCTCAATCTCGTGCAAGGGACAGGCAGTGGTTATCTGGTTGAGGCGACGGATGCGGGGTTTGTCTGGTTAGACGCGAGATTCTCGGCGCTGCGGACACTGGATCTCAAGGCAGAAGCATTAGGTATGGCAACTAAGGTTACATCTGTATTCGGGTGGACTCTAAACGGGGACAGCCTGATAACGTTTGGCGATCTTGAACGGAAAGAAGTTCCAGAGGCACATGAGAAGGCCCGAGGCAACTTGTTGAAGGTGAGCAGTCACAGCCCTCCTATCGCTGAGTCAATCCCCCTCCAGATAGGACCGAAGACTCGGAGATTCTTCCTGATTGCTTATCCATTGCTCGCAAGCGCTGACGGGAAAAGCTACGTGCTTCTGTTGGAGGATACAGCGAAGGTGATCGAACTCGGTGACGCTTTACGAGAGTTGCATTCTTTTCCTTCAGAGTATCGCGATGTGCCGAGCTTGCCGACCCGGCCTGAGAGTGCAGCAGAAATTTTTGGGGCTGTGGAGCGAGCGACCACGGCGATAAGCCTCGTAGGTTGGCGGAATATGCTATACGTGATTACACGTAAACCGCAGGGTGGCGGAGGAGGTACCCAGTGGATTGCATGGCCCATCCAGCCTCGTGAAGATCGCTTGCTGAATGGCAAAATCCTCCCGACCCGCGCTGCTCATATATTAATTGTGCCTGGGTCGGAGAATTGGGCGATCATTGAGAAGGGAAGTGTCTCGGCAGATGGAACGCAGGATATTCCGTCAATTCTCATCGTCAAGCCGGAGGCGATGGAATCTGCAGTTGGTTTACATGATGGAGCGACTCACCTGGTGGCTCCCTGACTGGAGGTAGAGCGGACGACTTCATGCACGCCCGACGGATGCTAACACGCGCCCTCAGAGCATTGCTCTGGGAAATACCCGGCGGCAAGGAGGGAACCGGCGGACGGACGAGTCCAGGCGGCGCCGACACTCGAGCGCCCTCTCTCGAACGACGCAATGTACTTTCGGTGACGGTCCATTTTCAAGGACCTGAAGAAATTCTCCACGCCCTCTCTTAGCTACTTAGGGGTTGGAGCTTAGAGACGGTGACGATGTTATCGGCCGTGACCGACGGTTGAGGGCCGGATTGCGGCGTGACCTCCTTGAGCGCGGTCAACGCATTTGCTGTACCGCACGCCGCCTTGCGCTTGCGTGGACACTCCGGCGACGGGAGGTAAGTGAGCGCCATGCGAATCGGCATCCTCGGTTCAGGGCTGATGGGCGGCAAGCTCGGGACACTCTTCGCGCGTGCCGGGCATGAGGTGGCACGCCGGCCGACGCCGCGCACGACGCGGAGGCGCTGTTGCTGGCCGTGCACTGGTCCCGGGTCGACGACGTGCTGCGACAGGCGGGCGATCTGTCGGGCAAGGTCGTGGTCTCCTGCTCGCTGCCGATGAATGCGGACGATACCGACCTCGTCGTCGCCCACGACTCCTCGGGCGCGGAGGAGCTGGCGAAGAAGGCTCGGGGAGCGCACGTCGTCTCCGCCTTCGGCACGGTGCCCAGCGAGGTGCTGTTCGGCGTGTTCGAGGCGAGGCGCCGCAAGGCCAACCGGCCCAGCCTGGTGTACTGCGGCGACCACCAAGACGCCAGGGAAACGGCCGCGGCGTTGATCCGCGACGTCGGTTTCGATCCGGTCGATGCGGGGCCGCTCCGGATCGCCCGCTACGTGGAGCCGTTCGCACTGCTCGTGGCACAGCTCGTGTACGAGAGCGAGGGCGGCCCGGAGCTCGCGTACCGTTTCGTGGAGATGTGAATGCTGACCACACGCCGACTCGGAACCCAGGGCCTCACCGTCTCCGCTCTCTGCCTCGGCTGCATGGGGATGAGCCAGTCCTACGGCACCCCCGAGGAGCGCGACGAGCGCGAGTCCATCGCCACGATCCACCGGGCCGTCGAGCTCGGCGTGACGTTCTTCGACACGGCCGAGGTGTACGGTCCCTACACCAACGAGGAGCGGGTGGGCGGCGCCCTCGAGGGCCGGCGCGACCGCGTGATCATCGCCACCAAGTTCGGCTTCAAGATCGAGAACGGCGGCATCGCGGGCCTGGACAGCAGACCGGAGCACGTCCGCGAGGCCGTCGAGGGCTCGCTCCGCCGGCTGCAGACGGACTCCATCGACCTCCTCTACCAGCACCGCGTCGACCCCGCGGTGCCGATCGAGGACGTCGTCGGCGCGATGGCCGACCTCGTGCGCGAGGGGATGGTGCGCTTCCTCGGCCTGTCCGAGGCTGGCGAGCAGACGATCCGCCGCGCGCACGCCGTGCACCCGATCTCGGCGCTCCAGAGTGAGTACTCGCTGTGGGAGCGCAACCTCGAGCCGCGCATCATCCCCCTCCTGCGCGAGCTCGGGATCGGCCTCATGCCGTTCGCGCCCCTCGGCCGCGGCTTCCTCACCGGGGCCGTCAAGCGCGCCGAGGAGTATCCGGAGGGCGACTTCCGGCGCAACGACCCGCGCTACCAGGGCGAGAGCTTCGACGCCAACGTGCGCGCCGCCGAGTCGGTGCGCGAGCTGGCGGCGCGCAAGGGAGCAGCCCCGGGGCAGATCGCGCTCGCCTGGCTGCTGCACAAGGGCGACGACATCGTCCCGATCCCCGGCACCAAGCGGCGGAAGTACCTGGAGGAGAACGTCGGCGCGGCGGACGTCTCGCTCACCGGCGAGGAGATGGCGGCGCTCGACGCGGCCCTCGCGCCCGGGACGGTGTCCGGGCCGCGCTACGCCGCGGCGCAGATGGCGCAGGTGGACCGGTAAGATCCGCGGCAGGCATCGCGACGCCCGCGAAAGGGCCGATGGAGTCATGGCGCCGGCGCAACCCTGGCGGCGCGCGTCCGTACCCCGCATCAACGTCGAGACCGCATGCGGCCGGCGAGCCCGGAGGTAACCATCGTGAAGCACGCCATCGCCCTCTCGATCGTCGCCCTGGCCTGCCTAGTCCCCGCCGCCGCCCTAGCCGCCGAGACCCCCGCGGGCGCCGCGGCGGGCGCCTCCGAGGTCCTCGCCGCCGACGCCCGGCGCACGACCGCCAGCGGCAGCACCTTCACCGCCCCGGCGGCTGGACCTTGGAGACCCGCGGCAATGCCGTGCTCCTGACGCCGCCCGAAGCCGGCTCGCTGGTCGCCCTGGTCGACGTCGAGACGCCTGATGCCGAGGCGGCGGTGCGGGAGGCCTGGAAGGCCTCCGGCCGGGAGGTGAAGTGGGCGGTCAAGACGGCCGAGGACCTGCCGCCGCGCGACGGGTGGGAGCAGATCCGGCAGGTGCGGTACGAGACCTCGGCCAACGAGCAGCGGTTCGTCATCGTGCAGGCGCTGCGCTCGGGCGGCCGGTGGACGGTCGCCATCCTCGACATGCCCGAGGCGCTCTTCGAGAAGCGGCTGGCGCAGGTGCTGCTGGTCATCGACAAGCTGCTGCCGGCGGGGTACTCGCGCGAGTCGTTCGCGGGGAAGACCGCGCACACGCTCGACGCCGCGCGGCTCGCGGCGCTGCGGGAGTTCGTCGGCACGGCGCAGCGGGCGCTGGGGGTGCCTGGCGTGAGCGTCGGGGTGGTGCAGGACGGGAAGGTCGTGCTGGCCGAGGGGTTCGGCGTCCGCGAGCTCGGGAAGAGCGAGCCGGTCGACGCCGCGACGCTCTACATGATCGCCTCGAACACCAAGTCGCTGACGACGCTCATGCTGGCGCGCCTGGCGGACCAGGGGAAGCTGACCTGGAAGACGCCGGTGGCGCAGCTCCTGCCGGAGTTCGCGCTGGGCGATCCGGAGACGACGCGGCGGGTGCTCGTCGAGCACCTCGTCTGCGCCTGCACGGGTCTGCCGCGGCAGGACTTCGAGTGGCTGATGGAATACGCCGGCGCCACACCGGCGACGACGCTGCGCACGCTCGCCACGATGAAGCCGACGAGCGACTTCGGCGCCCTCTACCAGTACTCGAACCCGCTGGCGTCGGCGGGCGGCTACGTCGGTGGGCATGCGCTCTATCCGGACATGGAGCTCGGCGCCGCCTACGACCGGGCGATGCAGACGCAAGTGTTCGATCCCTTGGGGATGCGCGATACGACCTTCGACTTCGCCCGCGCGCTCGCCGGCAACCATGCTTCGCCGCACGCCTGGGACGTGGACGGGCGGCCGGCGACGGCAAACATGCCGATCAACTACGCGGTGGTGCCGATGCGGCCGGCCGGCGGCGCCTGGAGCAGCGTCCGGGACCTGCTGCGCTACGTGCAGATGGAGCTCGACGGGGGCGCGCCGCCGGGCGGCGACCGCTACGTCTCGGCGGCCGCCCTTTTCGAGCGGCGGGCGCCGAAGGTGGCGATCGGCAACGACGTCCACTACGGCATGGGCCTCGGGGTGGACCGCACCTGGGGCGTCACGGTGGTGAACCACGGCGGCAGCATGATCGGCTACAAGAGCGACATGCTCTGGCTCCCCGAGCACGGCGTCGGGGCGGTCATCCTGACCAACTCGGACGAGGGGAACTGGATGCTCGGGTCGTTCCAGCGCCGTCTCCTCGAGCTCCTCTTCGACGGCAAGCCCGAGGCGGCGGAGGACGTCGCCGCGGCGGCCGAGCGCATCAAGGCGCGGCGCGCCGCCGAGCGCCCGCGGCTCGCGCTGCCGGCCGACGCCGCGGCGGCCGGGAAGCTCGCGGCCGCCTACCACAACGACGCGCTGGGCGACGTCACGGTCGAGCGCGACGGCGGCCGCACGGTCTTCGACTTCGGCGAGTGGGAGAGCGAGGTGGCCTCGCGCCGCAACGACGACGGCAGCCTGTCGTTCGTCACGGCCTCCCCCGGCATCGCGGGGATCGAGCTCGTGGTCGCCGACCAGGATGGCGCGCGGCGCCTCGTCGTGCGCGCGGCGCAGCAGGAGTACGTGTTCACAGCCCAGTGAGCCTGTTCAGGGCCTCGATCCGTCCATGCGCGCCCAGGTGCTGCAGCGAGGCGTTCGGGCCGACCAGCAGGTCCGGGGATCGGGCCTCGGTCTAGCGATCGTCCGCGGGCTCGCCGAGCTCTACGGCGGTTCCATCACGCTGGAGACCTCGACGCTCGGCGGGACGCGCGCCCGACTCCTCCTGCCGCGGCCCTGACGAATTCACTCCGCGGGAGCGGCGACCGGCGTCGCATCGTGCCGGACCGGCAACGCGCGGCGACGGCTCCGAACTCTCCACAACCAGTAGAACATCGCGCCGAACAGCAGCACGATCGGCAGCACGCGCATCGGCGCAGTCGTGAATGGCTCCGGAAGGATTTTCGCAACGCGCTCACGGATCGAGAAGAACGTTCCGGCGGCGATGAACAGCGCGAAGCACATCCGCCACAGATGGCGCGCCAGGCGCGACCCGCCGCGAGGCATGCCGAATCGTACGACGCGCAGGTCGCCCGCCGCCGCCAGCAGCAGGACGGCGGCGAGGATCAAGGACATCACCCCGATCGTGCGAAACGGGACGCCGCCGGGAGCAAGTGCAGGGCTGTTGACGGTCTTGACGCCGCCCATGAGGAGGACGATGGCAAGTCCGACCGCGACCGCCAGCGCGGCAGCGTCGATACGGCGGGTCCATGGCGACACGGGGCGGACGGTCGTCAGCGCCGTGACCACGAAGTAGACCGACATCAAGCCGCCGAAGACATTCCCGTCGGTGGGACTGATGCGAAACCCCAGCATCGAGGCGGTGATGCCCGAGACGATCATGGCGTAGACGAACAGCAGCCCGATGCGGCGGTGGAGAGGCCCACCCTTCTTCGCGACGAGAGCGATGGCGCCGAGAACGAGGGCGAGCCCGCCGGCGGCGATGTGGATCGGTAAGAGCATGGGCATGTCCATACATAGTGGCGAGGCCCTGATGAACTGAAGCTGAACGGCCCGTTCAGCGGTCGTTAGGCCGGCGCCGCCTCACCGCCGCAGCCGGTAGCCGACCTTGCGCGCGGTCAGGATGTGCGCCGGGCGCGCCGGGTCGTCCTCGAGCTTCCGGCGCAGCTCGGCGATGTGGGTGTCGACGGTGCGGCTGACGATGGCGTCGGCGTAGCCCCAGACCTGGCGCATCAGCTCGAGGCGGGAGGCGACCGCGCCGTCGCGGTCGAGGAGGGCGAGGAGGAGCTCGTACTCCTTGGGGGCGAGGTTGACCGCACCGCAAATTAACTGCTCAGTTGCATCCCACACCGGCGATGCAGCACACATTGATATCGC
>JBIOUG010000147.1:0-7195 GCA_044866775.1 Thermoanaerobaculia bacterium
GGGCGCGCGACGGACGGCACTCCTAGCGTTGATTGGAGCCCGGCGCGCACGCTTGCGCGCCTGGGGCGCTGGCCGGTCGTCAAGCAGCTTCAGGGCGGGGACCTGACCGCCCTCGGCGCCACCGCCCGCTCGCCGCGCACCGAGTCGCTCGCGCCGCGCACCGAGAGCGCCGACCGCGTCGTGCGCTCGGTCTGCCCCTACTGCGCCGTCGGCTGCGGCCAGCTCGTCTTCGTCCAGGACGGGCGCATCACCGACATCGAGGGCGACCCCGACTCCCCCATCTCGCGCGGCTGCCTCTGCCCCAAAGGGGCCGCCACCTTCCAGCTCGTCACCGGCTCCCACCGCGTCAAGAGCGTCCTCTACCGGCGCCCGCACGGCACGGCCTGGGAGGAGATCCCGCTCGAGCGGGCGATGGACATGGTGGCCGAGCGGGTGCAGGCGACGCGCGACGCGACCTGGGAGGAGGCGGCGCCGGACGGCGCGCCGCTGCGGCGGACGCTCGGCATCGCCCACTTGGGCGGCGCCACGCTCGACAACGAAGAGAACTACCTGATCAAGAAGCTCTTCACCGCCCTGGGGATCGTGCAGATCGAGAACCAGGCCCGAATATGACACTCCGCCACGGTCCCCGGTCTGGGGACCTCCTTCGGGCGCGGCGGCGCCACGACCTTCCAGCAGGACCTCCAGAATGCCGACTGCATCGTCATTCAGGGGTCCAACATGGCCGAGTGCCACCCGGTGGGGTTCCGCTGGGTGATGGAGGCCAAGGCGCGCGGCGCGACGATCGTCCACGTCGATCCGCGCTTCACCCGCACCAGCGCCGTCGCCGACCTGCACGTGCCGCTGCGGGCGGGGAGCGACATCGCTTTCTTGGGTGGGCTGGTGCGCTACATCCTGGAGAACGAGCGCTGGTTCCGCGACTACGTCGTCGCCTACACCAACGCCTCGACGCTGGTGAGCGAGGAGTTCCGCGACACCGAGGATCTCGACGGCCTCTTCAGCGGCTGGGACGCCGAGGCCGGGCACTATGACCCGACGTCGTGGCGTTACGCCGGCGGCGCCGTGTCGGTGCCGGCGACGCAACGCGAGACCTTCACCGGCGAGCCGTACTCCGAGCGCGCAACGCACCACGAGCCGCGGCAGCACGACCCGACGCTCCAGCACCCGCGCTGCGTCTTCCAGATCCTCCGCCGCCACTTCTCCCGCTACACGCCGGAGGTGGTCGAGGAGGTCTGCGGCGTGCCCCCGGCGCTCTTCCGGCGCGTCGCCGAGGCGATCTGCGCCAACTCGGGGCGCGAGCGCACGACCGCCTTCTGCTACGCGGTCGGCTGGACGCAGCACTCGGTCGGCGTCCAGTACATCCGCACGGCGGCGATCGTGCAGCTCCTGCTCGGCAACCTCGGCCGCCCCGGCGGCGGCATCATGGCGCTGCGCGGCCACGCCTCGATCCAAGGCTCGACCGACATCCCGACGCTCTACAACCTGTTGCCCGGCTACCTGCCGATGCGCAAGGCGCGGCAGGATGCCGACCTCGCCGCCTACCTCGCCGCCAACACCGCGGCGAGCGGCTGGTGGAGCGAGTTCCCGAAGTACGCGGTGTCGCTGCTCAAGGCCTGGTTCGACGCGGCGGCGCAGGAGGAGAACGGTTACCTCTTCGACCGCCTGCCGGCGATCGACGGCGACCACTCGCACATGAGCACGGTGGCGGCGATGGCCGACGGCCGGGTCAAGGGCTACTTCGTGATGGGCGAGAACCCGACCGTCGGCTCGATGCACGGCGGACTGCAGCGCAAGGGGCTGCGGCGGCTCGACTGGCTCGTCGTGCGCGACTTCGCGGTGACCGAGACGGCGGACTTCTGGCGCGACGCGCCGGAGATCGCGTCGGGCGAGGTGCGGCCGGAGGAGATCGGCACCGAGGTCTTCTTCTTCCCCTGCGCCGCGCACACCGAGAAAGAAGGCACCTTCACCAACACCCAGCGCCTCCTGCAGTGGCACGACGCCGCCGTGCCGCCGCCGGGCGACTGCCGTAGCGAGCTCCACTTCCTGCTCCACCTCGGGCGGCGCCTCAAGGCCCTCTACGCCGATTCGACCGAGCTCAAGGACCGGGCCCTCCAGGCCCTGCTCTGGGACTACGACGCGTGGGGACCGCTCGAGGAGCCCGACGCCGAGGAGGTGCTGGCCGAGATCAACGGCTATCGGATCGCCGACGGCGAGCCGGCGGCGGGCTTCGGCGACCTGGCGGCCGACGGCTCGACGGCGTGCGGGTGCTGGATCTACTCCGGCTGCCGGGCCGATGCCGTCAACCAGACGGCCAGGCGCCGGCCCGCGGACGAGCAGTCCTGGGTGGCGCCGGAGTGGGGATGGGCCTGGCCGGCCAACCGGCGCCTGCTCTACAACCGCGCCTCCGCCGATCCCGAGGGGCGCCCCTGGTCGGAGAGGAAGCGCTACGTCTGGTGGGACGAGGCGGCGGGACGCTGGACGGGACACGACACGCCCGACTTCCCGGTCGACCGCCCGCCTTCCTATCGGCCGCCGGACGGCGCGCGCGGCATGGCGGCGCTCGCGGGCACCGATCCCTTCATCATGCAGGCCGACGGCCGCGGCTGGCTCTACGCGCCGAGCGGCCTCCTCGACGGACCGCTCCCCACACACTACGAGCCGCAGGAGTCGCCGATCGAGAACCCGCTCTACCGCCAGCAGCGCAACCCGGCGCGGCTCGAGTGGCGGCGCGGCGACAACCCCTATCACCGCGCCGCCGGCGACCCGCGGTTCCCCTACGTCCTGACGACGTACCGCCTGACCGAGCACCACACGGCGGGCGCCATGACGCGCTGGCTGTCGTGGCTCGCGGAGCTGCAGCCGGAGCTCTTCTGCGAGGTCTCGCCCGAGCTGGCCGCCGAGAAAGGGCTCGCGCACGGCGGCTGGGCGACGATCACGACCGCCCGCACCGCGATCGAGGCGCGGGTGCTGGTGACGCGGCGGCTGCCGCCGATCCGCCTCAAGCAGCGCATCGTGCATCAGATCGGCCTCCCCTACCACTGGGGATCGAAGGGGCGGGTGCGCGGCGACGTCGCCAACGAGCTCATCCCTTTCGTCGCCGACCCCAACGTCTCGATCCAGGAGTCGAAGGCGCTGACGGCCGACATCCGGCCGGGGCGGCGGGAGCGATGAGCGCCCGCGGTTTCTTCACCGACACCACCGTCTGCATCGGCTGCAAGGCCTGCGAGGTCGCCTGCAAGGAGTGGAACCAGCTCCCCGACGACGGCTTCCTGTTCACGGCGATGTCCTACGACAACACCGCCGCGCTCGGCGCCTCCACCTGGCGCCACGTCTCGTTCATCGAGCGGCCGGTCGCGCTCTCCGAGCAGCTCACCGGTCTCGGGCAGTTCTCGTGGCTCATGATGTCGGACGTCTGCAAGCACTGCCAGCGCGCCGGCTGCCTCGAGGCCTGCCCGACCGGTGCCATCATCCGCACCGAGTTCGACTCGGTCTACGTGCAGCCCGACATCTGCAACGGCTGCGGCTACTGCGTGGCGGCGTGCCCGTTCGGCGTCATCGACCGCCGCGAGGACGACGGCCGGGCGTGGAAGTGCACCCTCTGCTACGACCGGCTGCGCGGCGACCTCACCCCCGCCTGCGCCAAGGCCTGCCCGACCGACTCGATCCAGTTCGGCGACCCGGCCGAGCTCCAGGAGCGGGCCCGCCGGCGGCTCGCCGTGCTCCACGAGCGCGGCGTGGGCGAGGCGTACCTTTACGGCGCCGACGCCGCGACCCAGCCCGGCACCGGCGGGCTCAACGCCTTCTTCCTGCTCGTCGACCGGCCGGAGGTCTACAACCTGCCGCCGGTGCCCACGGCGCCGACAAAAAAGGCCGGCGAGGCGTGGGGGGCGATGGCTCTGGCGGCGCTCGGGATGGCGGCCGCGGCCTTGGGGGCGGTGGCCCTGGCGGGACGCGACGGCGCCGCGGCGCAACCCGCCGATCGCCCGGGGCGGCGATGACGGACGGCGACGGCCGGCACGTCGATCCCGAGCTGGGGTTGCTGCTCGGCGAAGGAGCGGCGCAGCGGGTCGACTCGCTGGCGAGCGGGCCGCCGGCGACTCCGTGGCGCTCCGAGCCCGCGCGCGAGGTCTGGCGCGACGTCGCGGCGAGCCTGCCGGCGCCGGGCGAGGGGCCGACCTACTACGACCGGCCGGTCCTCAAGGAGCCGGTCTGGATCTGGTCGATCCCGGTCTACTTCTGGGCCGGTGGCACGATGGGCGCCACCCTCGCCCTCGGCGGCGCGGCGCAGCTCGTCGGCGGCGAGGAGATGCGCCCCTTGGTGCGGCGCTGCCGCTGGCTGGGCACGGTTGCGGGCGCGGCCAGCGCCGGGCTGCTGGTACACGACCTCGGCCGCCCCGAGCGCTTCCTCAACATGCTGCGGGTCTTCCGGCCGACCTCGCCGATGAGCGTCGGCTCCTGGGTGCTCGCCGGCGCCTCGACGCTCGCCGGCGCCGCGGCCCTCCTCGCCCGCCGGCGCGGTCCGCTCGGGACGGTGGGCGACGCGGCCGGGCTGGGCGCGGCGCTCCTGGGCTTGCCGCTCGCCGGCTACACCGCGGTGCTCCTCGGCAGCACCGCCGTCCCGCTCTGGCAGGGCGCGCGCCGGGCGCTGCCGGTGCTCTTCATCGGCTCATCGATGTCGAGCGCCGCTTCCGTCTTCGATCTCGGCGCGCTCCCGGCGCGGGGGCGGCGCGAGCACCAGGGCGCGTGCCGCCGCGAGGCCCGAGCGGTGCACGCCTTCGGTGCCGTGGGCAAGGCCGTCGAGCTGGCGGCGATGGCGGCGGTCGAGCGCGAGACCGGCCGCGTCGAGCGGGTTGCCCGCCCGTTGCACGACGGCCTTTCCGGAGCCCTCTGGACCGCCGCCAAGGCGCTCACCGCCGCCAGCCTGGTCGCGACCCTGCTGCCCGGCCGCTCGCGCCGCCGCACCGTCGCCGCCGGCCTCCTCGGCACCGCCGGCGCCCTGGCGCTGCGCTTCGCCGTGTTCCACGCCGGCAAGGCGTCCACACGCGATCCGCGGGCGACGTTCACGCAGTAGCTCTCCTGACAGTTGGCACATTGTTGACGGCGCATACGCCCTGGCGCCGGAAGGCCGTTCTCGTTTCCGAGAGCCACAATTTATGGTGATCGAAGCCGACGCACTCTGTCCCGGTGTCACAGAGACGTGACACCCTCACGTTTAGGAGGGGAACCCAGCTTATTGAAGGTTTGTAATTTCTCGCTGGCCGAGCCGGCCAGCGCTCGGGGGGACTACAGGGAGATGAAGCGCTCACTCGTTCAAAGGTCGACCGCTCTCGCCTCCGTCTTTGTGCTGACGTTGCTCCTGGCACCACCCGCCCAGGCCATGTCCTGGGACATCGCGACCAAGAGCTGGCTCTTGGCCGCCGGCTGGGTGGAAGCCGTCCGCGCCTGGCTGTCCGGCGAAACGCCGGCGGCGGAGCCTACGAATGCTGCCGGCAAGACGATGCGCAAGACGACCGCAGCGGGTGGTACCGGGGAAACCGGCGGAAGAATCCGGGAACGCGGGGATACGGGAGTGTGTACTGATCCAAGCGGGAACCCCACCACTTGCCCGGGTACGTAAAGTTTTCACCTGTGCGGTTGCTTCTTGAATGCCCACTCGTGCCACTGAGGGTCCACCGGAGGAGGGCATGAACGATCATCCGGCTGGTAGTCAGTTCGAGAGTTTCTTGCGCGGCTTGGCCTCCCCCGTGGTGAGTCGAGTCGTTGTGCGCCACCTCCTTGCCGCCTGCCCTAGGTGCCGAGCTACGCTGTGCGCTATGGGATGGGATAGGGAGCGCCTGGAATGCCTTGTGTCCCTGATGACCAGCGATCCTGATGGCCTCATTGAGGCGGCCTCCCGGACGGGATACGACTATGACGAGAGCTTTACGAACTCTTGGCGCGCCTGCGCACGGGAGTTCTTGACTCCTTCCCTTCGAGGGGATGGAATGCAGCCCGAAGACGTCTACGAGTTCCGCGAGCTGGAGGACCTCCCGGCAGGTACAGAAGACCTGGTCCCTGACACCAGATTGGTGATGTCGTTTCTCGACCGCAGCCATGCGGCCCGGTACCAGGATCCCCGAAGGATGCTCTATTGGGCGCGACTGGCGCGTCTGATGGCTGAGCGCTGCGATCGCGACACTGCCGGCGGGGCGGGTAAGCTGGCCGATGTCCGAGCTCGTGCGTGGGGACAGCTCGGCAATGCGCTGCGCGTGGCAGGCCGGCTACGTGATGCGGAGCGGGCGTTGAGTCGGGCTGATGAATATGCAGCCGGCGGGACGAGCGATCCGGCTCTACGGTTGGAGCTTCTCAGCAACCAAGCCTCCCTGGCGACTTTCGGCCGCGACTTCGCCCGCTCCATCGAGCTGATGGATGAGGCCTGCGCGATTGCTCGCAGCCTCGGAGATCGCACAGAACTCGCAAAGTGCTTCGTCAAGAAAGCCATAGCCACGGTCTACTCCGGCGAACCTGAACTGGCGATTCGCATCCTCGACGACGCGATTCCTCTGATCGACGGCCGCGACCACCGACTCCTCTTCGCTGCATTCAACAACCTGGGCTACTGCTATCTTGAAGCAGGACGCCTCCAGGAAGCCCTTGCCGTGCTGCCACAAGCAAGGGAGCTAGCTCATCAGGTCGGCGACGAGCTGGTTGTCCTCCGCGTGATCTGGCAGGAGGCGAAGATTCTTTACGAACTCGGAATGCTCGAGGAGGCCGAGGCGCTTTTCTCGCGTGCACGGGATGGGTTCGTCGAGCGCGACCTCGCCTACGAAGCCGCAGTGGTTTCACTGGACCTCGCGGCGATCTACCTGAGGTTGGGGCTCATCGCCGAGGTGCGGCGTACTGTTGCGGACGTTCTGCCGTTTTTCAGTAGCATCGGCGTCCGGCGCGAGGTGCTGGCATCGCTGATTCAGTTGCAGCAGGCCGAGGATCAGACGAAAGCGCTGGAGCTGATCCGTACGGTCTCTCGCGAACTGGCGTCTGGTCCAAAGCTGCCGACTGCAATGTAAATAACTCTGAGATGAAGGTGACCTAGCAGCCCGTGGTGAAAGTCGTTGACTGCGCTTGAGCCCGCGCGCGGAGGCCAGTAAGCTTCGAGCCAACTCGACGAGGGGCAAGCCGATGGCGATGGGCAAGCGCGAGCGGCAGCTGCAGCAGG